>JBKJKX010000014.1:0-20927 GCA_046597285.1 Algoriphagus sp.
CTTGGGTTAAGGACTTGAGTTGGAGAAAGTGTAGAGCTGATTTGATTTACAAAAAACCGATTTTCGGTGGGTAATAAAGAAAAAAGGAGTTCAGAAATTTCTCAAGTAGGCTTTCCCTGGATTTGAGAAGCTAAAAACAAATTGGTAGGAATAGAAAGGCGTAAATTTAAATTAGGCCTAGGCAAGCGCCAATTCTACCATCAGTAGGGGACTGCCTTTGATTTTCCAGTCAATCAGGCTAACAAAATCTCTGCGGGTATCTTTAATCCTTTGTAAAGTGATTTTATCATACCCAAAGTCAGACTTCTCTTTCTGTTTAGAATCTCACTTACGCGACTTTGACTGCCAAGGTATTTTACCATATCGGCACTAGTCATTCCCATTTGTTCCATGCGAAATTTAATTGCATCAATCGGGTCGGGTGGTGCTATGGGATAATTTTTCAATTCATAGGCTTCAACCAAGGTCACTAATAAATCCATTTCATCACCTTCGGAAGTGTCTTTTTTTGCTCCCCACAATGTTTCAATCCTGCTGATGGCAGTGGTGTAATCTTGTTCTGTTTTAATAGGTCGTATTTCCATTTTCAAATTGTTTTAGCATCTATTTTGTCGTATTGTTTATGAGTTCCAATAAACCTTATGAAAATCACCTGATATTCACAATCAATCGCAACTACTAATCTGTAGGTATTGCCCTTAATATTAAAAACCACTCTACCGTCTCCGACAACACTTGCATTTTTATAGAGGACTTTCACGGCATTTGAATTTTTCCAATCGGCTGTTTTGGCTTCATGGTACCAAGCTCTCAATGAGACTTCAGAATCAGCGTATCCTGATTTTTCAAAAAAATCTCTTAGCGTTCTGAATGCAATGATTCTCATGATGCAATGATACAAAAATTAAAATTAAATATCCCAAAATGGGATATTTAATTTTGCCACTTGTTGGGTTTTGGTAGGCCAATACGCTACAATAGCTCCGGACAGACAGAGATCATCGGGGCGGAAATGGTGAATTCCGGTTTGTGAAGACACAAACCGGGGCGGAAGGTCATTATTAAGAATTCGGTTTGTGAAGACCCGCCACAGCGGACAGGCATAAACAAGGGCGGAAAACTATCAAGAATTACAATCTGCTACGCCTTGTCTACTGTTGAAGAAGTTGCATCCTGAATATCCAAAGGTTGTTCACCTTCAGAAAAAGAAGAAAAGAAAAAATTGTGATCGTTCCGATTAAGGCCAGGATATTGATAATTTTTTGTGCCTTAAACCTGCTCTTGAATGCTTTTTCAAGTCCATAGTAGATCATAAGCCCGATAATTCCGCCTAGTGTATTGTTGATCAGGTCTGTGACATCAAAGGCTCCAACTCTTAAAATATATTGGGAAACTTCAAAGAAGAAACTGATAGAGAAAAACAGGATCACTTTCTTGCCAAAACTCCACCTCTCCATTACAACTCCCGCATAAAGCCCAAACGGTACAAAAATGATGATATTCAAAATGATTTCAGGTAAATCCATTTTGCCATACCATAAGGCTTCACGGAATGGAATCCAATTGAAGCTCCGCTTTACCCCGGCATGGTAAGCACTGATATTAAACTTGAGCACAATAATCCAATAGAGTGCAATCAGGTATGTGGCAAATAAGGCAAAGGTTAATTGGGTTGATTTGAAGAAAGCTTTCATGCTGTTTCTTTTTGCACTATCAAATATTAGGGAAGCTGATCCCGCTGCAAGGGAAGTGCCGAAAGCTAGGAAAGGGGTTGGGAATGAGTAGGGAGGTTTAACCCGAAATATGCATTAGCAATTCTATTGCGGCCTGAAATTGCTTTAAAATCAGTCACTTTGCTACTGTTTTCGACTTCACCATAGCGGTGCTATGCCTCGGTCTCCAAACAGCCTGATTTTCTTGCATTTTCAGACCTCATAACGAAACCTAATGCATAATCCGGGTTTGATTTTATATTCCCTGTGGCGTTTAATTTTTTGTGGTGCTCAAAAATTCAGCAGGAGGATGGTTGTAATTGGCTAAAGCCAAATTATCCACCCAATTCAAGAAAATATAATTACAAATTCTTTTTGGATAATCGAGCGTAATTCCATCCGACTGCTGTACGGATTACGCTCAGTCCAGCGCTTTTTCAGGATTTAGTTAATTTTACTCTCAGCGGGGGTAATCCTTGTCAATGATAGGCGTATAAGACTTGCCTATGAGTTCGGCAGATGTGGCACGGTCTTTCTCCAAGTCGTCCAAATATTTTAGGAACAACACCCAAGAGGTCTGCTCTACATAGTCCAGTTCACTACCGCAACCTGCGTCTTTGTGCAGTATATCGTCTATATTTTTAAAGGTTTGTTCAAACATTGGTTTTCTTTTATTTCAGTTTTTTCGTTTCTCTTTCACTTTCTGTCGAGCTTTGGCAAAAATTCAAGCTCTTTTGGTTTTTTAGCGTTTGCCTTTCTGTCGGCAAAAACCAAATGTACTTGAATGTATGTTGGCTCTTTTAGCATTTTGCCTACGTTTCGTGGCTTGGCGAAGTGCGGGACTTTTACCACAATCCCGTACGTGCGGGATGAAAAACTAAACTTCCTGTAAGCGCAAAACTGTCGACGAAGCCCTGCTTGACGGGTAGCTTTCTGTTGCCAGCATGTGCTTTATTTGTCCTTGCTTTTAATCATATATGGTTCAAAGAATGGCAAGTCAACTTCGTAAACAGTTTTAGGTTTAACTCCAAGTTCAACACGTTTAAACATTTCTACTAATTTTTCACCATCAACAAGCTCAACTTGAGGAGCGCCATCTCTATTTACTTCTTTGATTGCGTCAGATGAAAAAGTTCCTGTTGTCATTATAATTCCTTTTTCTGCCCTGCCAATCATAGCGTTTCTAAAATCGCCAACTTGTGCTCTTGAGACAGTTCCTTTGTATCTTTTACATTGAAACAAAACTTTGAAACTTACAAAAGGATTCATTTCAAGAGTACCATATCCATCAATTCCGCCATCGTGAGATTGACCAGTAACCACAACTTTTTCAAATCCAGATTCTCTTAATAGTCTTTGGCATATTCTTTCAAATCCTTCAGGTGTCAGATTTTGCAGAACTTGCAATAAATCAGTCTTGTTCGTTGGCTGAATATCGTCTGGTTCGCTTTCTTCTTGCTCTTCAATAATTTCCTTTTCGGATTTATCTAACTTCGCTTTTCGATGAAGGTCAACCCATTTTAAAAATATTGCTCGTGCTTGTTCGTCTGTCAGAGTTGTATTCTCTCCTTTTGCAGATAATGCCCAAATTCCATGTTGAGAAGTATCTAAAAGTCCTTCCCAAGCAAGATATTGTCTAGCCCACGCCACTTGATTATAATATCTTGATTGTCCGGAATTGAGTAATTCATTCAATTTGTCATCGTGCAAGTCAAGATTTTGGGCAATTATATCAGCCGCTTCTCTAGGTTTTGCGGAACCACCTAATTGTCTCAATGAATCGAGAAGTGGTCCAAACCACCGAACAAATTCTGCTTGACTGTTTTTCTTTTTTGCCATAAGTTATAATGTTTCAAGTTGCGCCTAGCATTCACTTGTCTTTGTCTTGCGTGACCTAAAAGCCCTTGAATAAACGTAAATCTTTTCCTCCTTCCAAATGTTGAGTAGCAACATCCTGAAAAATATAATTTCAAAAGTCTACTGCGGGAAAACAAGATTCTCTCTTCTTTTTCACAATTTTAGCAAGTCTTAAAACCTGATCCTTTTCGATGCTTACTTCTCAGAAACACCTGTTCTCTCTCGATCCCGAGGTCATTTATTTGAACAATGCCTATCGGGGCCCGATGCTGAAGTCTTCCGAAGACGCAGCAATGCTGGACCTGATCAAAATGAGAAGTCCTCATCTGCTTAAGCCTGAAGACTTCTTTGCCGGAGTGGAACGGGTGAAGTCGCTCTTTTCTAACTTAGTCAAATGTGCACCTTCGCAGGTAGCGTTGATCCCGTCCACGTCTTATGGTTTTGCTGCGGCACTGAACAACTGGAATCCCGGCAAGGGGAAAAAAGCAATCACGGTGACAGATGAGTTTCCAAGCGGTTATTTCTCCCTGAAGCGGTGGGCGGATGAGCACGATTCACCCTTGGTTTCCGTCGGTCCGCCAAATCAGGCGGGTGAAATAGGGAAGGGTTGGAATGAAAGAATCCTGGAGGAAATAGATCAGCATACGGGAGTGGTCCTGATTTCCAGCGTTCATTGGATGAACGGGGTGAAGTTTGACCTGAAGAAAATAGGAGAGCGATGCCGAGAAGTAGGCGCTTGTTTTATCGTGGATGGCACCCAATCGGTTGGCGCCATGCCGATTGATGTGCAGGATTGTCAGATCGATGCGCTGATTTGTGCAAGTTATAAATGGCTGTTGGGTCCCTATTCGATGGGGTTGGCGTATTTCAGCGAGCGATTTGATACTGGCAAACCGCTGGAAGAATCCTGGATGAACCGAGCCAATTCTCAGAATTTTTCAGATCTGACAAACTATCAGCCTCAATTCCTTCCCGGAGCAAATCGATACAGTGTAGGGGAGACCAGTTATTTTATCCTGCTGCCAATACTAGTGCAAGCTCTGTTGCAACTTCAGGAATGGAATCCAGCACGCATTCAAGAATATGCAGGAAGTCTAAAAAACTCGCTGGTAAGTTTTCAGGCCAGTAGAAATTTGCCACTTGAAATGAACGAATACACCGCTAATCATTTGTTTTCGCTTCCTCTGCCGAAGGGTCAGGATCTGAATCAGGTGAAAAGTCTGTTGGAGAAAGAAAAAATTTTAGTATCTGTTCGTGGCACCTCACTTCGAGTATCGATCAATGTTTTTAACGAGCAGCGCGATATCGATCAATTGATGGGAGTGCTGGATTCGTTGGTCTAGTTGGAAGTTGGTAAAGTTGCAAGGTGATAAAGTTGCAAAGTAATACACCTAAGGCTGTTTTTTTTAGTACAAAATATAATTCTGATAGGCGCGGGGGGAGGATTTGCCAGCGGGCCAGCGTTCGGCCTCGTGCGGTGGGAGCTTTGGCAAATCTTGAACTTTTGGTTCTTTTGGTTCAAGCCAAAAGAACGAAGAAAAGAATAGGAGATGGCTGATGGGCTAGGTCGAACCAAGTCGAAGCATCGATTTTCCGATCCAAAGAATGAGACTTCTCGTTCCTCGGAGTGACGTGTCCTTCGGTCTTCCGTCCTTTTGCAGCTAAGTGGCATCAATCCGGATAATCATATTCATTACCCCCTAGCCCCCTGAAGGGGGAATAACTTCCGTTTCCGGTCTTCACCCCCTAGCCCCCTAAAGGGGGAACTGCTTCGGTCTTCGGTCCCTTGGCTGCTAAGTGGCATCAATTCGATTAATCATATCTATTATTTCCTCATTAGTCTATTCTATCATTTTTGTGAAAAATGCTTTTAGCCTGACGGACTCCTCATCATCCACTTTTTTGTCTTCCAAAACATCAGTAATCATTTCAAAAAGCTCGTCAAACGGAGCGGAATTTTTCAGGTGATCGTTTTTCTCCAACCATTGATTGAGTTTGTAGATCTCATAGGTATTTATATCTCCACTCGCTAAAATGCCTTTGAAGATTCCATTTAGAAAATACAGGTTTGGCTCAACTTCAAGCTTTGCACCGGTCTCCTCCAGAAAATTATTTATGATCTCCTTCAATTCCTGAATTTCCTCCGAATTCACCCTTCCATCGTCTATGATTGGTTTGATTTGGCTGTGAAGCTTTTGAAAAGCATTCAATTCGCAAAGAGGTTCAAATTCACCGCACCAACTTTTCAAGGCGTGTAATTCATTTTGACCGACCACTCCATCGAGGGAAAT
Source organism: Algoriphagus sp. (assembly GCA_046597285.1). GTDB lineage: Bacteria > Bacteroidota > Bacteroidia > Cytophagales > Cyclobacteriaceae > Algoriphagus. Next base: position 5,861 of record JBKJKX010000014.1, read on the forward strand.
GCCGTAGATCAAACCTGCCAATTGAAAAGCAGCTTTCCTGATCTCAAAAATAGTTGGGTTGTTCATGAGGGATTTTTTTAAAAATTTACAAAATATTTTTGGATGTTGGATGTTGGATGACGGAAGACCGGAGACCGGAGACCGAAGTTGTTCCCCCTTTAGGGGGCTAGGGGGTGAAGACGGAGGACGGAAGACGGAAGCAGTTCCCCCTTTAGGGGGCTAGGGGGTGAAGACGGAAGACTTTCCAGACAACCGATAACCGATAACCGATAACCGACAACCGACAACTGCCAACTGAACTCACAAAACTTCCAACCTCCAACTTCCCACTTCCAGCCTCACCTAAAACTCAACGTAAAAACCGTTTTTTCATTGGGAGTTGACGTTACCTGCAAGCTGCCTCTGTGGAGGTTCATGATCTGTCGGGAGATCGCAAGTCCAATCCCCGAACCGGTCTTTTTGGTTGTGTAGAAAGGAACGAAAATTCGCTCAAGTGCTTCCGGAATAATTCCTGGACCATGATCTTCCACCTGTAAAAAGATGCCAGAATCTCCCTGACTAAAACCCTTCAAACATATTGTGCGGTCAGCCAGCGATTGAAGAGATTCAGACGCATTTTTCACCAGATTGATCAGGATCATGGTGATCTGATCCGGATCACAAAGTATAATCAGATCATCCGGAATGACGTCAATATTTACCTGCACCTGAGAGGCTCGAAGATCTTCTTTCATCAGGATCAGGACGTTTTCAAATAGTGTTTTGACCGGGATGAGTTCCTTTTTGGGTTCAGGGATATTGGTGTAATCCCGATAAGCATTGACAAAGCTTACCAAGCCTTTGCTTCGGTTGGCAATCGTGTCCAAACCTTCTTGAATATCCTGAAAACCATCTTTTTTAATCAGAAATCCCTCTTGTTGCACATAGCTATCTTCGTCCAAAATCGTCCGAAGGGACTCGACCAAACTCGAAATCGGAGTGATCGAGTTCATGATTTCGTGGCGAAGAACTTTGGTCAGATTTTGCCAGGCTTCAAGTTCATTTGATTGAAGTTCGGCGTTGATGTTTTGAAGGGAAAGCAAGGTCCAGCTTTGTCCACCCATTTTCAGGGAAGTGGATTGAACGATTAGGTGGAGGTTGGGATTGACTTTAAAAGAAATCCGTTGCCCCGGCTTCATTTCCTGTACTTCTTGCAAAAGTTTGGGAGAAAGCTTTCCCAAATCCGAGATCAACCGAAACTGCGGGATTTGAAGCAGATGTTTCGCAGCATTATTGATCACTCCGATTTGCCCTGCGGAATTGAAAGAAACTATGCCGGTATTGATGTGCTGAATGATCACCTGAAGGAAAAGCATTTGTTCTTCCTTTTCGGCACGGGTCTGCTTGAAGACATTCATCACCTCGTTGAAAGCTTTATTCACTTCCTTGAAAGAACCTCCCATTTTGCTATCGGAAATGAAAGTGCTTGAAAAATCAGTAAACCGAATTGAATCCAGAAATCGGGCGAGCTTGTTATTGATGGAGTTTACATAGTTAATCATTTCGACCATTTGGAAGATCACCACCAAACCCAAAATAAACGGAGCAAGCAACAGGTTTTGATTGTAGTAAAGCCAAACCCCTCCCAAAAGGACCATTGTGATCAAAATTACCCGGATCGTAATTCCTACAAAAAACCTCCTATAGACCATATTTTTCCAATCGTCGGTAGAGGGATGATCGAGTCAGTCCGAGTTCATCAGCAGCTCGTGTGATATGTCCGTTGTGTTTTTGGAGGGCTTTTCTGATCAGGATTCGCTCCACATCTTCAATGTTCAAATGCTCCAAACTCACCGATTCTTCCTGTCGTTCCGGCTGCTGCATTTTCTGAAGGAAGAGATCTTCAGGTTGAAGCACGTTGTGATTGGTCATGATCACCGCTCGTTCGATGCTATGCTGAAGCTCCCGGATATTACCCGGCCAGTGATATTTCAGCATTCGCTTGATCAGGGGTTCCGAAGCCTTGCGAATGTCTTTATTGTACTTTTTCGAATAGTAGCTGATGAAGTGATCGGTGAGCAAGGGGATATCTTCCAATCTTTCGCGTAAGGGAGGAAGCTGAATCTCGATCGTATTGATTCGATAAAGTAAATCCTGACGAAAGCCATTGTCATAAACCATGTTGTGAATCGGCATGTTGGTGGCTGAAATCAGGCGAATATTTACATCCACCGGGCGATTGGCACCGACTCTTGTTACTTGCCGATTTTGCAAAACAGCCAATAATTTTGACTGCAGAGACATGGGTAAATTGCCAATTTCGTCCAGGAAAAGTGTGCCCTTGTGAGCTTGCTCAAACCTGCCTGCCCGATCTTCTTTGGCGTCCGTGAAGGATCCTTTTTTGTGGCCAAAGAGCTCAGATTCAAAAAGTGATTGCGTGATAGAACCCAAATCTACGCCTACAAATGCTTCTCGACTTCTTTTGGAATGTCTGTGAATTGCCCTGGCGATCAACTCTTTTCCGGTTCCGTTTTCTCCTAAAATCAAGACGTTTGCATCGGTCACTGCTACCCGTTCGATGGTTTCAAAGATCTTTTGCATGGAGGGGCTTAGCCCGATGATGTCCTTAAACTTGCTGTCCATGTCTTGCTGAAGCGTTTGCTTCTGGTCTTTGAGCAGCACCACTTCCAATTTCTTTTGGCGAAGCTGAAGAGCGGAATTCAAGGTTGCCAGCAAGCGTTCATTTTCCCAGGGCTTTAACACAAAATCCGTTGCACCTTCTTTGATCGCTCTCACTGCGAGATTCACGTCGCCGTATGCTGTGATCAGGACCACCACCGCAGAAGGGTCAAGTTCTAATATCCGGTCTAGCCAATAGAACCCTTCCTGACCCGAACTCACATCTTTGGTGAAGTTCATGTCGAGCAGGATTACATCGTATTGTTCGTTGTGAACGAGGATCGGAAGCAAGTCCGGATTGGTCTCGGTATCCACTTGTGCAAAATGTCTTTTCAGAAAAATTCTTGCAGCTTTCAGCAGATCTTCGTTGTCATCGATGATGAGGATTTTTCCGGTTTTTTGCTCGTTCATGTTGAAAAGTTTTTTTGGTTTTGAAATCGAACTCTCGCTCAACTTCCGTTCATCAGTTATTCTAAAAGCATACCGAAAAAAACTAAGCATCGAATTTTCAGGGAAAGTGCCATTTTCGGACAGTTTTGACCGCTTTTAGATTTTGTGTTCGAGGTTTTAAGGTAAGTAAAAAAAAGAGTCTCTGATCGATTTTTGGTCGGTGGCGGACAAAATTGTTCGCGTAGAATCTTTTTCAATTTCTTTAAATCTTCGAACTGAGCCTGTGAAGCCAATTTTTTGCATGGCATACCATTTGGCATAAAGGAGACAGCCCCCAATGGGCATTTGCACACAATGGATAGGAAAATAGACAAGAAATTTTGGACGCCAAAAACAATTGCCATGATTGGAGGCGGAGCGATCGTACTGGTAGGAATTATCTACCAAATAGCTTTTGCAGACCACCGCTCGACAATGAATGTGGAGCAAGACAGACTGAGCATCGCGACAGTTTCTACGGGTGAGTTTACCGATTATATATTGGTCTCAGGACAGATTGAGCCTGCCAGGACTGTTTTTTTAGATGCGATCGAAGGAGGAATGGTCAATCAGGTCGTCCGAGAATCCGGAGCATTGCTCAAAAAGGGAGATACTATTTTGGTTTTGAACAACTCCAATCTTCAACTCGATGTGATGCAGCGGGAGACGATGCTCTACGAACAAATTAATAACCTGCGTCAGACACGTCTTTTCTTGGATCAAAATGATTTGGTTCAATTAGGACAGCTGGCGGAGATTGATTATCAGATTAGTTTGCTAGAGCCACAGTATAAAAGATTTAAAGAGCTCCATACGAAAAAGCTTGTCTCTGACCGAGAGTTCGAAGAAGTGAAGGAGCAATATGAATACAATCTGAAAAGAAAGGAATTGACCTATAAGTCATATAAAAGTGATTCTATGGCGAGATCTTTTCAGCTAACGCAACTTCGCCAGTCTGAAGGCAGAATGAATGCATCCCTAAACGGTGTGGGAAATATTCTTAATAACCTCGTCATCACTGCACCCATCGCAGGTCAATTGGCTACTCCCCAGCAACTTGAAATCGGTCAGGCGATCAATCCGGGACAGCGATACGGTCAGATAGATATTCTGGATGAGTTTAAAGTTCGGGTACCAATCGACGAATTGTATCTGCCAAGAATAGGACAGGGCCTGAAAGGAAAATTCACCCTGAGCGGAATGGAGCACGAACTCGAAATTATAAAAATCTATCCGACGATCACCAACGGTCGATTTGAAGTGGATATGAAGTTTACTGGACCAAGTCCCCAAGGAATTCGTCGTGGCCAAAGTGTGCGAATTCGCCTTGAATTGGGAGATAGCGAGCAAAGCTTATTGCTTCCAACCGGAGGATTCTTCAAAGACACCGGAGGAAACTGGGTATTTGTTCTGAATCCGACAACCGGAATGGCGGAGAAGAGAATTATTCGCCTAGGTCGTAAAAATCCAGAATTCTACGAGGTTCTTGAAGGACTAGTCGAAGGGGAAAAGGTAATTGTTTCAGGCTATGAGAACTTTGGAACGAATGAGGTGTTGGAGTTGAAGTAATGACGGATGTGGGATGACGGATGTGGGATGTCGGATGACCGATGTAGAAACGTCACTCCGAGGAACGAGGAGTCTCATTTGTGGATGAGGAATTTAGGATATTGGAAAAACAGCAACAGGTATATAAATCGCATATGGAAGGAAAATATGAACCTGAATTCAAGTTTGAAAAACTCCAAATCTGGCAGAAAGCCATGGACTTTGGTGAGGATATTTTCAAAATAAGTTCTTCCTTCCCAAAAGAAGAAATGTTCAATCTCATTTCACAAATTCGCAGAGCCTCAGATTCAATAGCATTAAATATTTCAGAAGGTTCAATTGCTCAATCAAACCCTGAATTCAAGAAGTTTCTAGGGTATTCAATCCGTTCTTTGGCTGAAGTTGTGACCTGTTTGCACAAATCAAAAAGAAGAAATCACATAGATCAAGGTCAATTCGAAAAGTTTTATTTCGAGGCATTTCACATGATAAATATGATGATATCATTTAAATCAAAAATCAACTGAAAACTTTAAAACTATATACTTAACATTTAAATCTATACTGACATCGGTCACCAAACATCGGTCATCGGTCATCAGACATCTTACAACACCATGCAAAACGTAATCAAAACCGTCAATCTCCGTAAGCTTTACGCTACCGAGGAAGTAGAAACTACCGCGCTGGACAGCATCCAGATCGAGATCAAAAAAGGCGAGTTTGTCGCCATCATGGGCCCTTCAGGCTGTGGCAAATCCACCTTGCTGAATATCATCGGGCTTTTGGACAATCCGGATGGAGGAGAATATTATTTCCTGGACAAGGAAGTTGCCAAGTTCTCTGAGCGTCAGCGATCTGCCCTCCGAAAGGGAAACATCGGGTTTGTGTTTCAGTCATTCAACTTGATTGACGAACTGACTGTGTTCGAAAACGTGGAGCTTCCGCTTCTTTACCTGAAAATCCCAGCTGATGAGCGTAAGAAAAAAGTGGAAGAAGTCTTGACTCGCATGAACATCATGCACCGAAGAAATCACTTTCCCCAGCAGCTTTCCGGAGGTCAACAGCAGCGTGTGGCGATTGCTCGTGCCATCGTCGCCAAGCCTTCCGTAATCCTCGCCGATGAACCAACAGGTAACTTGGACTCTACCAATGGAGAAGAAGTGATGCGACTTTTGGAAGAACTCAATAACGAAGGAACGACCATCGTAATGGTAACTCACTCTCCGCACGACGCAGGTTATGCCCACCGCATCATCAATCTATTTGATGGTAAAGTGGTGACGGAGAATATCCGGGAGCAGTTTCATGTTTAGCAGGAAGTAGGAGGTCGGGAAGTTGGAAGCTGAGACTATGAAAAGCAAGTTTGATCGTCTTTTGTCTCGAGTTTAATCGGTCTAAACAATAAAATTCTATGGACTTTAAATTTGAAAAACTTCGCATTTGGCAGGCCTCCATGACTTTTGGAGATGTTGTTTTTAAGCTTTCTAAGAATTTCCCAAAGGAAGAATTGTATAGTCTCACTTCACAAATTCGAAGGGCTGTGGACTCCATTGCTTTGAACATTGCCGAAGGATCAACGGGAAATTCTCAGCTAGAATTCAGAAAATTTGTTGGCTACTCTTTGAGATCCATTTCTGAAGTTGTGACCTGTTTGCATAAAGCCAAACTTCGCGGTTATGTCGAAGCCAAAGCTTTTGATGAAGTCTATACACAAGCCTTCGAACTCATGAATAGCATCGCTGCTTTCCGAAATACATTGAAATAGCCCCCAACCCCCAACTTCTAACCTCCCACTTCTAACCTCCCACTTCCAACCTCCAACCTCCAACCTCCAAACCTCCAACCTCCAAACTTCCCGCCTCATGCTCCGCCACTACTTCCTACTCGCAATCCGGAATTTCAAGAAGTTCAAATCAATTTTCATCATCAATCTTTTGGGGCTCACTTTAGGTTTGATCTCAGTGATTTTGATTTCGATGTGGGTCAAAGATGAACTAAGCATCAATCGGTATCATGAGAATTCAGATCGTATTTATGCGGTCTTCACCAATCATGACAACTCAGGCGGAATTGTAACTTGGCAAATCACTCCGGCAGAGATGGCGGAAGCCATGAAATCGGAAGTTCCACAAGTGGAACTGGCCTCGGCAGCTTCTCCTTTCATTTCGGGAGTTGTGTTTGATTCGGGGAATGACAAGCTGTCCCAAGATGGTTTATTCGTCGATCAGGCCTACTTGGATATGTTTAGCCATGAGCTTGTCGCCGGAAATAAATCCAAAGCTCTTACCGGAATCAATTCGGTGGCTGTGTCAGAATCAATGGCTGTTAAGCTGTTTGGTACACCCGAAAATGCAATCGGGAAATCGCTGAAATGGCAAGTCTTTAATTTCGGAAATGAAGTCGAAGTCACGGGGGTCTATAGGGATTTTGACTCTAGGGATGTAGAAAAGCCAGAGTTTTTAATGGCGTTTCCCTATTTCAAACTAATGCTTGGAGACGGAGCTCATTGGGATAATTTCAACGCATCAACTTATCTGCTGCTTCGCGAAGGGACAGATAATAATGCATTCAATCTTCAGATTGCAGACTTTATCAAGAAGAAGGCAGAAGGATCCAACGTCACGCCTTTTGTCCAGCTTTATGCTGATACTTACTTGCACGGGACGTATGAAGGTGGAATTGCGACTGGTGGCAGAATCAATTATGTCTGGATTTTTTCAGCGATTGCTCTCTTTATTTTACTGATTGCCTGTATCAATTTCATGAACCTGACCACTGCCAGAGCAATGGCCCGATCCAAAGAAATCGGTGTGAAAAAATCCATGGGAGCGACGAGAGCTGGGATTTTTGGACAGTTTTTGGTTGAGTCGTTGCTGTTGACATTTTTGGCAATGGTGCTTGCCCTTGTTGGGGTTTACTCACTTCAGTCGATATTCAATGAGGTTACTCTCAAAGAGCTAAGTTTGGATTTGAAGCTTGACATTGTCCTTATTCTATTTGGTATCTGGCTGGTAACCGGTCTGTTGGCTGGAATTTATCCTTCACTTTATTTATCCCGATTCAAACCGGTTCAGATTATGAAAAGCAATTTGAAAGGGAGTTTTGGTGAGCTTTTGGCCAGAAAAGGATTGGTGGTATTTCAGTTTGGAATATCCATGTTGCTGATCATCGGAGTGGTGGTGATCGGAAAGCAGATGAATTATATCCAAAACCAAAATCTGGGTTACAATCAATCTCATTTACTTAAAATCCCTTCGGAATCAGTTCCCGAAACCCAAATGACGACAGTTTTGGACCAAATCAAAGGAGTGGCAGGCGTGGATAATGCTTCCAGTATTAGCCATCCACTGGTCGGATTGGAAAGTTCCACGATCGGACTTAGTTGGGAAGGAAAAAATCCTGAGGAGGACGTCAAGTTTGAGAATATCACCGTCAACATGGGATTGATTGAAACGATGGGTTTCGAAATGGTGGCTGGAAGGACATTTTCAGAAGAATTTGGAGAAGAGAATACCAAAATCATTTTGAATGAAGCGGCTATTAGTACCATTGGATTTCAGGATCCCGTTGGTCAGATAGTAAATCTCTGGGGCAACGATATGGAAGTGATCGGAGTGGTCAAAGACTTCCATTTTGAATCACTCAAAGAGAAGGTTAAACCTGCTTTTTTTAAATACGATCAGGGATTTGCCCAAAACATCATGGTCAGGATTGATTCTGAAAATCAGCAGGAAACTATGGCTGGAATCTCGGAAGTTTTTGAATCCACCTTGGGACAAAAACCTGAAGTAAGTTTTATGGATGAAGCTTATCAGACACTTTATGTGCAAGAGCAGCGTGTGTCTGTCCTTTCCGAATATTTCGGTTTGATTGCCATTTTCCTGTCTTGCCTAGGTCTGTTTGGATTGGCGGCATTTACTGCCGAAAGCCGCAAAAAAGAAATCGGAGTTCGTAAAGTTCTCGGTGCCTCGATGAGTGGAATTCTCACTTTGATCACCCGGGATTTTGTCCAGCTGGTTGGGATATCTGTGTTGATTTCTGTGCCTTTAGGCTGGTATCTCGCCAATTCTTGGCTTGAGACGTATGCTTTCCAGACTGAACTGAGTTGGTGGATATTCGCCGGGTCTGGGCTGGTTTTGATATTGATTGCAATCGTGACGGTGGGATTTCAGGCGTTCAAAGCCGCATCTTCGAATCCTGTTAATTCATTGAAAAGCGAGTAATACGTCATTGCGAGACGAGGAACGAGGCGTGGCAATCTCCATGAGTAAAGTATCAAGTATCTAGATATAAGATATAATACATAAGATTTAAGAATCGAGGTTATTTGCCTCGGTCTGGGTCTCCACATAACGAAATATTAAGTGTTGTAAGTGGTCTATGAGGACACAGTCCACGGATCACATGCTTTCAATTTTAAAATTTTAAAATTTTTGAATTTTCAAACCATGCTGACTAACTATCTCAAAATTGCATTTCGAAGCCTAATCAAGCGTAGGCTATTTACCTCTGTCAATTTGCTTGGACTTGTTTTAGGCTTGGTGACTTTCTTGGGACTTTTTGCATATGTCGCCACCGAGTGGAGTTACAATGATTTTCATGCCAATAAGAATCGGATTTATAGAGTGGTCGTCAGTGAAGGAAATGGCTCTTTCGAGACCTATCTACCTCCGGGTTATGCTGGAGTTTTGGAGACTAATTTTCAGGATATTGAATCTTCCGCTCGAATCGCAGGATTCATTGCCGGTGGATTGGTAGCTATTCCGGAAACTGATCTTTCATTTAAGGAAAATGCAATCAGCTTTGTCGAAGGAGACTTTTTCCAGACCTTTTCTTTTCCGATAGCGAGAGGTTCCGCAGACTTAACTAGTGCGAATACGGCTGTGATTACTCAAGCGATAGCTGATAAGTTTTTTGGCACCATAGATCCACTGGGGAAGACTTTTATGCTCAGTAATCAATTTGGGAAACAAGAATTTTCTGTCACCGGGGTTTTAGAGACTATTCCTTTTCGCTCAGATATCAATGGAGAAATTTTTCTATCCATCCATACCCTAGAAAATCCCGCTAATCGACCGGGTAATGATTGGGCGGATCCAAATGGTTTTGAATCAGGGTTTGTCAATTTATTTGTGATGACAAAGGAAGGAGTGGATTCCAAAGCGCTGGCGGATCAATTGACCAATTTTATCCGGAAAACTCCTAATTCTGAGACGACTACAATTTTACTCCAAGACTTACCTAGCCTTCATTTGGGAAATTCGATTTCTGATCCCTTGCCAACAGTTACAAGCATGGGTTCGGTTTTGGTGTTTCTAGCCATAGCGATTTTAATCTTGGGCATTGCCTATGTCAATTATCTGAATCTCTCCTCCGCCAATATTCTGACCCGGATCAAAGAGATCAAAATGCGTAAAATTCTGGGTGCGCATTCTTGGCAATTGGCGCAGCAGTTTATGATGGAAACGCTATTGCTTCTTATCACCTCGCTCTTGATTTCTAGTATTTTATTATATCTGCTCGCTCCATTTGCCTCAAGTATTTTTGGAAAAGAAATTTGGTTTGGATCATTGGAAACGCCACAAACCATCTTGATTGTTTCTGCCATTATTGGTTTTTGTGCTTTGATATCAGGATTTTATGTAGTGGTGCTTTCAGGAAAATTTGAGCAACGCTCACAATTGAAATTCAAGCCGGAAAGTCACTTGCTTCGCAAATCTCTGGTAGTTTTTCAGTTTGTGATTTCCATCGGAATCATTGTTTGTACCCTAGTGATTCGGGATCAACTTTCTTTTATGCAGTCCCAAAGTTTGGGAATGAATGTGGATCAAAAACTAGTCGTCACAGGACCAAATGATGTCGGTGAAAACCGATCTTCAAAGATGAATGCTTTTAAGCAGTCGCTCAAATCACAAGCATTCGTAAAGGAAATTGCAGGTTCGAATAATCTCCCGGGTCAGGGATATAATTTTTCCGCCGGTGGAATTTCCCCCTTGGTTGCTAGGCCTGAGGACAAGGAATACAACTATTCCATGTTCATCATCGATGATCAATTTATTCCCATTTATGAAATAGAAATTTTGGCTGGGAGAAATTTTACACCTGCTGAAGCTGAGCAAAATTGGAATAACCTTAATAAAGTCATGCTCAATGAATCAGCAGCTGATCAACTTGGCTTTGAAACTCCTGCAGGAGCGGTTGGTCAAAATATCCTTTGGGGAAAGCCCTTCGAAGTAGTCGGTGTGACAAAAGACTATCATCACATGTCGCTTCGTGAGGAGATTAAACCGATGATTTTCTTGGCTTCGCAGGCAGATGGATTTTTCACCCTAGTTGTTGATCCTTCACAGGTGAAAGAAGCAATTGCAGCAACTCAAAAGACCTACGAATCGGTGTTTCTGGGAAATCCTTTCAGCTATTCCTTTCTGGATGAGTCTTTTGCTGCGCAATACGAGCAAGAATCTCAATTGAGTTTGGCCTTTTCTATTGCCGGGATTTTAGCGATTTTGATCTCCTGCTTGGGATTATTTGGTTTGGCAGCCTATGCAGTACAGCAGCGAACCAAAGAGATCGGTATTCGAAAAGTAATGGGAGCAAGCACGCAAAGTCTCTTGAGTTTGATCAGCAAGGACTTTGTAATCCTTGTGGCTGTCGCAATGGTATTTGCATTTCCGCTGGCTTGGTATGCGATGGATTCTTGGCAGGCAGATTTCCCTTACAAAGCCGGACTTTCGGTTTGGACTTTTGGTTTTGCAGGAGTAGTTACGTTCTTGGTCGCGCTCGTTACGGTAGGTTCTCAGGCGATCAAAGCAGCTTGGGCCAATCCTGTTGAATCCATTAAAAATGAGTAACCAAAACGGAAAACATTTTCCAAAAACCTACCTCTAACCTTTCTAATTTTTTAAATTAAAATTTATTTAAAAATGGCCTTAGAATCGATTCTAAGGCCATTTTCCTTTATTTGAGTTTCCTGAGGTTTCTCCATGCAACCTTTCGAAGAAAGTCTGCATCCAATTAATAGAATCCTAAGCCACTACTTTTCCACCTCCTCCTCCGTATGCTAAAAAGGCTATCTAAAAATCACTTTCAGAAACCTCATCAAAAATAAGGTTTACTCGGGAATCAACATTCTAGGGCTCAGCCTAGGAATGGCAGCCAGTATTTTGATCATCATCTACATTGTGGATGAGTTGAGTTATGACAAATTTCACCCTCAGGGAGAACTCATTTACAGGGTAGGTATGCAAGGGAAAATGAACGGCAATGAATTTAAAATGACTTTTACTCCCGTACCTTTGGCGCAAGCGCTGAAAGACGAGGTGCCTGAGGTGGCAGACGCGATTCTATTAGGTGCTTTTCGGACCATGCCTTTTCGATTTGAGGAAAAAACATTTACAGAACCGATCATGCTTGTGGCAGAGCCTCATTTCTTTGATTTCTTTGGTTTTGAATTACTAAAAGGTGATCCCAAAACCGCTCTAATCGGTCCTGACAGAATTGTATTGATTGAGACTACTTCAAAAAAGTATTTTGGCAATGCTGATCCAATCGGTCAAATCATACTGAGAGGGTCTGAAAAGCTTGCCACTGAAGTCACCGGAGTGGTGGCAGATCCTCCTCACAACTCCCACCTGGATTTTGAAATGATCCTATCATCAATAAGCTGGGATTATATGAAGGATCTTCAATGGTCCTCCAACAACCTCTTCACCTATTACCGAATACATTCTGAGTCAGATCCTCAAAAAGTCAAAGTTGCTTTGGATAGCTTCATCCAGAAATACTTCGGTCCGGAAATAGAGCAGTTTTTGGTTCTGCGAGCCGGTGTGATGTCGGAAGTGATTGCATGGCTCAAAGTGAGCTATCAAAGCTTCAAAACTGCAGCGAGTAACCCAGTGGACTATTTGAAAAATGAGTGATACATAAAATCATTCAGCCCAGTGATCAGGGACTAGTCGAAGTATAAATTCACATGGTTTGGTTGAGAAACTGAAAACTGAGACTAAAAACTGGAAATATTCTTTGTTCGCTGACGGTCAAAAACGAATCTGCACGGACAATCTTTTGATTCAAAAAGACCTTAAAATTGAATTGGGGCACTTTTTGGCCTTGGCACAATCTATGAAAATCTACTAGTATCCAACTTATACAGACAACACCATGAACTTTGCAAAAACAACAGCGGTCATCTTTCTCCTTTTCTTACTTGGAACAACGGTTCAGGCGCAAGGAACTGAAACTCGAACTCCAGGCTCATTTACTCATGTTGAGTCTGGCGGAAGCTGGGATGTGTTTATCAAAAAGGGAAGCAAAGACGAAGTAAAACTCGTTTCGACCAATATTTCTCTAGATAAAGTCATCACAAAATTGGAGGGTGACAAACTCAAGATTTCTCTTGAAAAAGGCACTTACGAAAGAGTAGGATTGACTGTCTACGTGACCGTCCGAAATCTAGATGGCATCGGAACTTCAGGTTCCGGAAACATGACTGTTGAATCAGATTTTGGTGCGGATGAGTTCAGTATCGGACTTTCTGGATCCGGTAATATTGAAATGGAAAACGTTCTTGCCGAAGAAATCAACATTGGAATGAGCGGATCGGGTAATATTTCTATAAAAGGCGGATCTGCAGATGAAATTTCCATTGGTCAATCAGGTTCTGGAAATCTTAATGCGCTGGAGTTGGAAGGCGAATCGGTTAAAGTAGGAAAGTCGGGTTCCGGAAATACTTCCATCGGAGTGACTCAAAGCTTGACCGTAAGCTCTTCAGGCTCCGGTGATGTCTACTTCAAAGGTGATCCTGAGAAAAAAAGTATTTCAAGCTCGGGCTCCAGTAAAGTCATTAAGAAGTAGGGAGGTTAGGAAGTGGGAGGTTCGCAGTCATGTCGACTGAGCGAGACATCTCATTCTTTGGAATACTGCTCAAATTAAATGAGGTCGGATGTTGGGAAGTTGATTCTTGTCTCTTGCGTCTTGATACTAGATACTTGATGCTCGATACTTTATAATAGAAACTAGATCCTAGATAAGATTTTACAACACATAACACCAAATCATCATGTTCAAAAACTACTTCAAGATCGTATTTCGGAATGCCCGGAAGAATCCTCTTTATGTTTTGATCAATATTTTTGGGCTTGCTGTGGGGATGGCTGTCAGTATTTTGATTTTCTTATTTGTCCAGCATGAGCTCAGCTACGATCGCTACCACGAAAAAGCTGATCGTATTTTTAGAGTTTCGCGCTCCTGGTCCAATCAGGATGGCGAAGTAAGTTTGCACTTAGGTCATGCCGCACCGCCTTTTGGTCCGTTGATTCAGTCTGATTTTGGAGACGATGTCGAGCTTGCAGTCCATATTTTCAACTTCAATCCTTTGGTCAAATACGGAGAAAATGCTTTTGAAGAAGAGCGCTTTTTCTTTGCTGATCCGGAGGTTTTTGATGTGTTTTCATTCAAGCTTTTGCAGGGAGATCCCAAAACTATTCTGAAGGATGCCGATGCGATTGTGGTTTCCGAAACCACGGCGAGGAAATATTTTGGAAATGAGAATCCTGTCGGAAAAGAATTGGAAATGGTCTTAGCAGGTCAACCAGCATCATTTCAGGTAAGAGGGGTGATGGAAGACATGCCGGATAATTCCCATTTTCACGCGGATTTTCTGGCTTCGATGGTCCCTGTAGTAGCTTTTTACGGAGGTCAGGAAGCATTTATGAGCAATTATGGCTCTAATAATTTTTCAACGTATCTCTTGCTCAAAGAAGGAGTGGATGCGAAATCTCTGGAAGCCAAACTTCCCGAAATGATCGATCGGCATATGCCCGAAAATCAGGCAGGAATCGCTGCTTCCAAAGGCACAAAACTCACGCTTTGGCCCCTGACCGATATTCATTTGCTTTCCAATCTTGATTCTGAAATTGAGCCCAATGGCAACATCGATTACGTTTACATTTACCTCGCAGTCGCCCTTTTCATCCTGCTGATCGCTTGTATCAACTTCATGAATCTCTCCACGGCTAGATCTTCTTTGCGATCCATGGAAGTGGGGCTTCGCAAAGTCATGGGAGCAGACAAGGTTCTTTTGGTACGTCAGTTTATGGGAGAGTCATTCGTGATGACGTTTATTTCGCTCGCTTTGGCTTTGCTGATTGTGTTCACCTTTTTACCAACTTTTTCAGATTTTACCGATAAGCAACTCAGCTTGAATTTCTTCAAGAACCCAGAATATTTACTTGGACTAGGAGGTTTGGTGCTGATAGTAGGAATAGTCTCCGGAAGTTATCCGGCGCTTTTCCTTTCCGGTTTTTCTCCTTCGAAAGTATTGAAAGGCGCATTCAAAGCTGGAAAAGGACACGAGAATTTTAGGTCCGTGCTTGTTGTTGGTCAGTTTGCTATTTCGGTTGTGCTGATCGTGGCAGTCCTTGTTGTGGTG
>JBKJKX010000104.1:0-33353 GCA_046597285.1 Algoriphagus sp.
GAGATTTTGATAAAGCCCGGTTTGATTCCAGTTCCTTCTATTCCTTTCTCAAACTCTTCAATCCATCGATCTGATACTTGCTCAGCAGACTCAGTGAATGCATGAGGAGGAAGATACTTCCCATCGACTGCACCATAGAAACCGGTGTTGGTAACTAGCTGAATCCCAGATTTCTCACTTAGAAGTCTCAAGAGTTCGGGATCTTTTCCAAGAAAAGAAGGCGTACAATCCAGTATCGTTTTAACTCCGAATCTTCTCACCTCAAGAAGGTAAGGGAGAACTTTAGTAATCACCGAATCTCGATCATAACGATCAGTAGACACCGAATCCGCACCGATGAAGTCCACCAGTAGATGCTCATGAATCAGGGTCAAACCCATGGAATCAATGGGATGAGCTCCCGAAACAGAATTAAAATAAGCTTGGATTTCTTCTGCTTTCGGCTGACTGCAAGAAACGAGTAATGCGGAAACGAGAAGGGATAGCAGGGTTTTGAGCATTGAGAAACGGAGTTTCTTCTTTCAATATATTGGAAATGGGAAAGAAAATGGAATTTTGAAATTAGTTACACTCTTCTTCGATAAATCCTAGCTCTTCGAGTCCCGACAATAAGCGTGAATATAAACCCATTGCTCGATTTATACCAGCAAAGTCTGAAATCTACACTTATCACTTAGTTGTTTCGGACTCAGCCCTTTGTTCAGGCGGGACAAAACCCCCAGTAAATTCCATCTGAAAAACATGGACCGGAAGGATTTGCTACCTTGAACTATCAAATCTAAACTAAACCTAAAATGATCAAAAACCACCTACTCGCTTCACTCCTAACTGCTTTCCTTTTTATAACCTCCTTATCACTCCTCTTTGCCCAGTCCCCGGCCAAACCTTTTGTATATGGAGATCTTTTGCCGGATGCACCAGAATTGGCGTCACGAGGCAAGTATGCTGTTGGTGTGCAAACATTAGATTTAATTAACAAGAATCAGCTTGACATCCTAAATTATGGCAAAGGCACGGACTCGCTTTATAATAGACCGCTGAAGATCGAGGTTTGGTATCCAACAATTGCTGCAAATGGAGCTAGTGACTTGATTTCTTATGATGAAGTAATGGGACAAAATGGTTCTCCAAACAGACCTATTATTCCCTTTACTTTTCTGGGAAGAGCAACTCGAAATGCAAAACCTGCTTACGCTGATGATTTATATCCTTTGGTAATCGTATCGCACGGATACACCGGTTCGCGGTATTTGATGACTTATCTGACAGAAAATCTTGCTTCCAAAGGCTATGTCGTCGTGTCAATTGATCATACAGAGGCAACTTTTAGAGACGCTGCCGGCTTTCAAAGCACCCTTCTCAACCGCTCACTTGATGATCTTTTTGTCCTAAATGAAATAGCAAGAATGGGCAAGCAGGATGATTCCTTTTTAAACGGCTTAGTTGATTCCGACAATACCGCATTAATTGGTTACTCAATGGGAGGCTATGGCGCGGTCAATGTAGCAGGCGCAGGATACAGTCCTCAGGCTGCTCAATTATTTGGAACGATGGCCGGCGGAAGTAAAGCATTGCTCAAGCGAACCATGGGAAATCCGGAATTTGAAGCATCCATCGATCCTCGAATCAAGGTTATTGTAGCTTTTGCTCCTTGGGGAATGCAGCGTGGTGTTTGGAATGCCGAAGGTTTGGCAGGCATCAAAATCCCTTCCTTTTTTATTGCCGGGAGTTTGGACGATATCTCTGGCTATGAAAATGGGACCAAAGCAATCTATGAAGGTGCGGTTAACTCTGAGAGATACCTGCTCACCTATATCGATGCCCGACATAATACAGCTCCTAATCCTGCCCCAGCTGAATCTTATACCGATGGCTTGAGCATAGACGAATACCTGAGATATGGCGATTCTGTTTGGGATATGCGGAGGATCAACAATGTTAACCAACATTTTGTGACTGCATTTCTCGGCTATTATCTTAAGGGTAATCAAGACTACAAAGCCTATTTACATGTCAAAGAAAATACGGAAAAGAATGAATGGCCGGGCTTTAAGGCACGCACAACTGTAGGATTAGAATGGGATCATCAACCTGCTAAAAAGTAAGATCAATCGGATTTTATGGTTTTTAGAAGTTTAGTGGATAGTAAAAATTCATGTTAAATTAAATCGAAAAACACTTCGTAATACCGAATGACACTTGTCCCTAACTCTTAGTGTCACTAAGTAGAACCCAATTTGAAATAAAACTTAAAATGAAAATACTCCAACAACTATTAGTAATTCTTTCGTGGACAATCATTGTTGGGTTTTCGATCTATTTCTTCATTGAAAATGTAGGTGTGTATTTGACTGGATTCAGAAGTGAAACATTCATAAGTAGTCCGTTTTGGGTAAGCTCACATCTAATAGGTGGGTCCATAGCCCTATTATTTGGGCCATTTCAGTTTTTTAAATGGCTTAGAAATAACCATTTGACCATTCACAGACTATCAGGAAAAATATACATCGTTGGAGCTTTTATAGCAGGATTATCTGCTCTTCGACTTTCGTTAATAAGTACATGCGTTAGTTGCAGGATTTCATTGCTGATCTTAGCCATCCTAGTACTTTTCACAACTTTTGCAGCTTGGTGGACAGTGAAAAACAACAATATCAAAGCGCATCAACAATTTATGGTTAGAAGTTACATCTGTGTACTTTCCTTTGTAGCTGTGAGAATTGGAGGAGTTATTCCATTAGATTTTCTATTTGGACAATTAGACGACCCTACATTTAGTAGGACCGTCAATGAATACTTCTTTTCATTTGTACCATTAATTTGTGGGGAAATTTTCTTGACTTGGATACCCGCTTTGACTAACACCGTAGGAAGAAGAACTAGAGCTTTATAAAAAGATTCACCTAATAGTAGCTATAAATCAAATGAGGTCCATAGATCAGGATATTTTCCTGGTTATTTGAAAATGTGCTACACATTTAGCCGCAATCAAGCTCTTCAACTAGGTGAAATCCCGTGTAATTGTCAGGATCAATCCAAACCTACTATCTTTTGGAATCCCTGAATGTCGTCGGAAGTAATTCCGCATTCAATCTTCCCTCAAGTATTCCTACAACTTCACCTTCTTATTTTTTCAGAAGCCCATGACACTTGGGGAGAATTTTAGGCTCCTTCACTAGATCCAAATAATTGCTCCTAGTAATCGACATCTTTTCACTTTTTTAAAAAGCAATTTCAAATTACCTTAAGCGATCTAGGAGTTGAGAGCTAAATCGAATTCTATTCCCTTTTGGAAGTACAGATATGACTGCAATTGCAGCTATATTTTATCACCTCAATCCTAAGACTAATAACCTAGATCACCCAAAAATCAATGAAAATTCTTCTTTCAATTTTACTTGGACTGAGCCTTTTTGGCTGTGGGTCTAAAACTGATGACCGATTATTTATTGTAGGTCTCCAGGAACCTGTCGAAATAATTAGAGATGAATGGGGTGTCAATCATATTTATGCCAAAAATCAGCACGATTTGTTTTTTGCGCAAGGCTATGCAGCAGCTAAAGACCGGCTTTTTCAATTCGAAATTTGGAGACGGCAAGCCACTGGCACTGTAGCTGAGATTTTAGGCGAAAATGAAGTAAAGAGAGATATTGGCACTAGGCTCTTTAAATATCGTGGTGATATGACGGAAGAAATGAATCATTATCATGCCGACGGGGAAGTCATCATTACTGCTTATGCCCAAGGTGTAAATGCCTATATCGACGAAATCTTGGCTACTCCTGATCAGCTTCCAATAGAATTCAAACTGCTCAATATAGTCCCTGAAAAATGGACACCTGATGTGGTCATATCACGCCACCAGGGTCTATTGAGCAATATTGAGCTGGAATTAACTATAGCACGTGCCGTGGTAAAATTAGGGGAAGAGAAAGTCAAGGACTTATATTGGTTTCACCCAAAAGACCCAGTGATAACCCTTGATCCAAGTATAAATCAGGCACTTTTATTTGATGATATTTTAGAAATATATAACGCCTTTCGAGATCCCATTGAGTTCGAGCAAAGTGATATACTACCAGAATATAGAAGTGAAGTAACCAAAAATGCGCTCGGTAAAGTAACTCAACAAAAGGAAGATCCTCTTGCTATCGGTAGTAATAACTGGGTGATAGGCGGAGCACTGACAGCCGATGGCAATACCTATATGGCCAATGATCCGCATCGAACTATTGCCGTCCCTTCGCTTCGGTATATGGTCCATCTAGTGGCTCCGGGATGGAATGTGATTGGTGGTGGTGAGCCAGAAATTCCGGGAATTTCCATCGGTCACAATGAATATGGTGCATGGGGGCTGACAGTCTTCAATACAGATAGTGAAGACTTGTATGTATACGATTTGAATCCAGAGAATAACAATCAGTACTTATACAATGGAGCTTGGGAAGACATGAATGTCATTACCGAGACGATCAAAGTAAAGGATCAAGCTGATGTAAATGTAGAACTATTCTATACCCGTCATGGCCCAGTCACCTATGTGGATTCGGTGCACAATAAGGCTTATGCCATTCGTGCTGCTTGGCTCGAACCTGGAGGATCACCGTATTTGGCCTCTTTGCGCATGGATCAGGCAAAAACATGGGAGGAGTTCCGTGAAGCCTGTAGCTACAGTCATATTCCCGGTGAAAACATGATTTGGGCAGACAAAAAAGGAAATATTGGTTGGCAATCTGTTGGAATTGCGCCTATCCGCAGAAATTTCAGTGGACTTGTCCCAGTCCCAGGAGATGGTAGATATGAATGGGATGGCTTTTTGCCGATAATTCAAAAGCCAAATACCTTAAATCCTCCACTAGGTTACTTCGCTTCGGCCAATCAAAACGTAATACCCGCCGATTATGAGCATTGGGATGCGATTGGATATTCTTGGGCGGATCCATTTCGTGGAGATCGGCTCAAGGAAGTACTTGGCTCAGGTAAAAAATTAAATATGGATGATATGAAAGCCCTACAAGTTGATTATCATTCAATTCCTGCAAGAGTTCTTGTGCCTTTGCTACTGGACCTTCCCCTTACAGGCAAATTTGCTGAAGCGAGGGACAGACTCCGTGGATGGGATTTTACTTTGGGACCAAATTCCATTGAAGCATCGATTTATGTAGCCTTTGAAAATAAGATAAGCTCCCTTGCCAGTTCAAGATTTATTCCTGAATCTGGAAGAAATCTAATCGGCAGGATTCAACTGAAGAAGGTCATGGATTGGATCAGCACACCTGACAGCAGGTTTGGACCAAATCCGAGTCAGGGCAGAGATGAATTTCTAGTCGATGCTTTTAATCAGGGAGTTGAGTACCTCGAAAAAACGCTAGGCGAGGATATGAGCAAGTGGCAATACGGTCAGGAGAAATTCAAACACACCTATATGGCACATGCTCTGGGGAAATTTGTGAACGACGACATAAAATCCAAATTAGATCTTGGTCCATTGCCGAGAGGAGGCAATGCAAACACACCCGGGTCAACCGGTGGAAACAACAGACAAAGTTCAGGTGCTTCATTTAGGATGATTGTAAATACAGGAGACTGGGATGACGCCGTAAGTACAAATGGTCCCGGACAGTCTGGGAATCCTGAAAGCCCTTTTTACAGAAATTTATTCGAGCCGTGGGTCAAAGATCAATACTTCCCTGTTTATTTTTCACGCCAAAAAATAGATTCTGTAGCTGTAGAACGAACGCTATTGAGTCCTAAAAAATGAAATAAGCTGAACACAAAAGGAGACAATAAAATTATAAGAAAACTGAAAAGTAAGCAGAAGAGTTTTTTCAAACTTCAATTCTCCTCTTCTACCCCAAAAACCGTCTTCAGCTCCACCGCATCAATGCCTTTTTCCTCTTGAAGGAACTTCCCAAATGAAGCTGTACTACCATGGGTAAGATAAACCTTCTCAGCTTCGGTAGCCGTAATTGCAGATACCAAACCTTCCCAGTCTGCATGATCCGAGAGGACGAAACCCCGGTCTGCAGCTCTTCTCCTTCGTGTTCCTCGCACAGCCATCCAGCCTGAGCAAATCCCTGTTCGATAGGGTGAGAATCTACGCATCCAGGGCGATCCCATTGCGGAAGGCGGAGCAATAATCAAAGACCCTTTGAAACTGGATTTTGGCATTTCAGCTGTGACTTTAGGAACATCCCAAATATTAATCCCGCTTGCAATCAAAGCTTGGTTGGTATTCCAAACTGCTCCGTGAACAAAAACTTCCCCAATTCCCCTTTCCAGGTTTTGAAGAATTCGCTGGGCCTTGCCCAATGAATAAGCGAAAAGAACTGAGTTTCTGCCTTCTGCAGCATTACTTTTCCACCAGGAATTGATTTGAGTGAAAATCTCCGCCTGGGTTTCCCACTTATAAATAGGCAATCCAAAAGTGCATTCAGATACAAATTCATGGCATTTCACAGCTTCGAAGGGATTGGAAAGTCCGTCAATTTCAACTTTATAATCTCCGCTGACCACAGCCACTTTTCCTTTGTATTCAAGTCTGACCTGAGCCGAACCCGGAATATGGCCTGCAGGATGGAGAGAAAGTTTGACGCCGTTTAAGTCTAGAAATTGCCCATATTCAACTGTTTCGAGATTAATTTCCGATCCCAATCTGAGTTTCATCACTTCGCCAGAATGATGGTGAGCAAGATAATGCTTCATCCCCCATCGCGAATGATCCGAATGCGCGTGTGTAATAACTGCCCGATCAACAGGCTTCCAGGGATCTATGAAGATTCCGGCAGGAGGGCAATAGAGACCAGAATCGGTGAGCTCAAGGAGAATCAAAATAATTTGGTTTTCAGATCAGTGATGATTGCTTTAACGGAAAAGAACTATGACTCAATCTCTGAAGTTTTATGAGGATTTCTATCACGATCAAGCGATTATTCAAGAATACCTAGCATATCTGCAGGCATTATTCCAGGATTTCCTCCACTTCTTTGTCGGGCTTTGCATAGCTCAACCGTGCAAGTTTTTTGCCAACATGATATTCATCCAAGCCAGAGACAGTCACCGAATCGAGGATATTCAAATCAAGAGACCCATCACTTCTGAGACCTTTCTCATCCACGTAAATGTGTTCGATACTAGCAATCATCAGGATTGTTTGATTGACTTGAAGAGTTTGCGTTTCGATTAGCTTGCAGGCAAGTTTCAGTGGACTTTTTTTAACAAAAGGGGCATAAAAATCATCTAGGTATTCCGATTCAATCCCAGTTTTCTCAAACTCCGAACCTTCCCATCTAGCCGAGGTCCAATGCCCTTCTTTGTAAAACTCAGAAGTCACTTGATTGAGGGTAAAAAATTGCATCTCCAAAATATTACTTAAAGTATGCCCCACTACGGTATCAGGTCTGAAAAGAATCCCAACCATTGGAGGGTTGGCACCGATATGGAAGACTTGGGAAAAAGTAGCCAAGTTTGTCAGGCCATCCTTGTTCTTGGACCCAATCAAATTCAGGCTTTTATAGCCGGAGAGGCAATTGATCAAGTTCCTCCGGTAAAAAGACTCTGATTCCAAAATAGCTTCCTTGTCAAAATGACGAATCATTTTCTGATTGCCTCTTCAATGGTATCACAATATTTGATGTCGAGCTGATCGATGATATTGTCCGGATAATTTTGGATAATTTGGGCTTTGGCAATTTGTACCATTTTCTCAAACCACTTTTCCGCAGGGAGGATTTTACGATGCGTTTTCAGGCCATAGGCCAGCATGTCTTTTTTCCAATGGATGAAATACCACTCCATCGTCGGTTGATGAAAAGCTCTCAACGAGCGCTTGTCGAAAATAAATTTTTCATAATTGCCGGCTTTAACAATTTCACCAATCTGTGAAAATGCTTCTTTGAAATCTTCGATCGGAATATAGTCAGCAAGCAATTCGCAAATGACAATTTTCAGTTCAACATTTACCAATACTCGTGTATATTTTTCCTCAAAGACCAATTCAAAATCTCGGGTTTCGGAAAGAAATAGGGTTTCATTCATGGCAGTGAAGAATTAATAAACAGAATTTTTTTGCTGAATTTGGGAAATGGCCATTTCTTTCTTGAATTGCTCCAAACCCAATTCCAGATTATAGGCATACTCAAGGGTAGTCCTCATCATGTCTTGCTGTGATTGAATCTGCTCCTTCAACCTCGACAATTCTCTGTTGACATCGACCAATTTTTCTTCGTATTGTTTTGTAAGCCTTTCCTTTTCAAGGTGGGCCTTCCTCAATTCTTCCTTAAACAAATGGAATGATTCAGGTGGTGTCTTCATAATCACAGCTCTTTCATCTCGGGACTATACCCATTTACTTGACACTAATTATTCAAAAATGTTTAAAAAAAATTATTTGAGTGACGACATTCCACCATCCAAATGAAGGATTTGACCAGTCATCCACGAAGAATCTTTTGAAAGCAGGAATACCGTGGATGCAGCTATATCTTCAGGTGTACCAATTCTGCCAAGCGGGTGACGCTTGTTTGAAGCCTCCTTTTTCTCTTCTGTGGAAAGCAGTGATGAAGCAAGCGGGGTATCAGTAAGCGATGGCGCAATAGCATTCACTCGAATGTGTGAAGGCGCCCACTCTGCCGCCAAGGATCTTGTCAATCCTTCAATTGCTCCTTTGGCTGATGAAATCCCCGAATGGAAACCCATACCGGTCTGCACAGCGACGGTGCTATAAAGAACAACAGATCCATTTCCCGATTTTTTCAATCCTTTCATGCAAGCCTGCAATATTCTCACAGCGCCAAGGAAATTTACTTCCAGTTCTTGCTGAAAATCAGCGATGGAAATTCTGTGAAAAGGCTTAAGATTGATCGTTCCTGGACAATAAACTACTCCATCAATTACTTCCGGAAGATTTGGGATGGCTTCAAAATCCTTGGATGTATCCAACGCTTCCGTTCCTTCCCCACTTTTGGAATACAAAAACAAGTTTGCTCCCTGTTCTTTTAAAATCTGGGCTGTTGCTTGACCTATTCCGGAATTTCCCCCTACGATTACAATATTCTTTCCTTTCATGGTATGTTAGATTCTGTTCTTTAAGTCAGTTCCCAAGCCTTTTGTTTGAATTTGAAAGCAAAAAAACCGGGTTTGTTCCCCGGTTTTAAGTTGGTTTAATCTATCCGTAGAAATTATTTTTTCAAACTTATAAACTTCAAAAACTCGTTTCTTGATTGTTCGTCTCTTTCAAATTTTCCTGAGAAAAATGAAGTAACAGTCGAGCTGTTTGTATCATTTACTCCTCGGGAACTTACACACATATGGTAAGCATCCATGATCACTGCTACGTCTTCTGTGCCCAAAGCTTCCTTGAGTTCGTTGCCGATCTGCATGGTAAGTCTTTCTTGTACCTGTGGTCTTTTGGAATAATATTGAACGATTCTATTGATTTTAGAAAGGCCAATTACATCACCATTTGAGATATAAGCTACATGAGCTTTTCCATAGATCGGCACAAAGTGGTGCTCGCAATGTGAGAAAAAGGAGATGTCTTTCTCAACAAGCATTTGATTGTACTTGTATTTGTTTTCAAAAAGTTTAGCTACTGGCTTATTCTTTGGATTCAACCCGCTGAAAACTTCTTTTACATACATCTTAGCAACGCGATGAGGAGTACCTTTCAAACTATCGTCTGTCAAGTCAAGACCCATGATGTGCATGATTTCTCTGAAGTGCTTCTCGATCAATTCCACTTTTAAGTCATCATCAATCTCAAAAGCGTCCTCCCTCAAGGGAGTTTTAAGGGATGTTCCGGTATGTTCTTCTCCTATTTCTTCGAATGAAGCCCGGGATAGTTCAATTCCCATCGTATTCAACATAATTTCTTTCTGTTTCATAAAGCCGAATCGTTAATTCGGATTTCCGATCAATTTTTTCTCTCAAAATATTCCAAATAACCACTGCAATATTCTCAGCGGATGGATTAAGATTGCGAAATTCATCGGTATCCAAGTTCAGGTTTTTGTGATCAAATTTATTTAGGACATGCTCCTTGATGAGGTCACTCAGCAATTTCATATCATATACGTACCCAGTTTCCGGGTCAATCTCACCCTTCACTACTACGATTAATTCGTAATTGTGTCCGTGAAAATGAGGATTATTGCATTTACCAAAAATGGCCTGATTCTGCTCATCTGACCACTCCGGATTATTCAATCTGTGGGCTGAATTAAAATGCTCTTTTCTATAGACTGATAGTTTCATTTGATGTGTTGAACTATAGACTTTTCCTTTTTGTTTAATTTTTATTATTTTTCTTTAAACAAAAATTTCAAAGCCCTATTGTTCAGTGAATTACTTTTAAATAAAGAACTGCAAAATTATGGAATAATCTTTGCCTAAAGATTATTAGATTACTATTGCAGATTTGGAACGAAAAAACCCTTAAAATTGGTTCCTAACTTGTAATCAGAAAGTTTTGATGAAGATCTTAAACTTCTGTCAATCAATAGTTTTGATTTCCTTTGAATTAGGAGATCATTTTGTAACATAAACCGCCAACTATGATTACACCCAACATACTCATCCCTTTCTTATGGATGATCAACTTGACTGAACTGAATTCAGGTGTAGTTGTAAGCACCGCCCCAGAGATAAATGAAGTAGAAATCCTTTACAATTCCCTTTCAGAAAATTCTTCGGATTTGCCTTCAAAAGAGGTTTTAGAATTGGCAATGGAAGGATGGGGGAAACTGGAAGATGATTTGAAATCACCGATTTTAACGGTAATAGATTTCAGTCTTCCATCGACAGTAAAGAGGCTTTGGGTCATTGATCCTGCAAAAGGCTTGATTTTACACCACTCCGTAGTCGCACATGGCAGAAACTCCGGAGAATTACTTGCCAAGACTTTTTCAAACCAACCAGAGTCTTTTCAAAGCAGTCTGGGTTTTTATAAAACTGCCGAAACCTATCAAGGCAAACATGGCTACTCGCTGAGATTAGACGGTTTGGAAAAAGGATTCAACGATCAGGCAAGAAACAGAGCCATCGTAATTCACGGAGCTGATTATGCAAACGAGCAATTTGCAAAAACTACAGGGAGATTGGGAAGAAGCCTGGGATGCCCTGCTTTGCCACCAGCACTTTCAGCCAAAGTAATTGACCTCATTAAGGATGGTTCACTTCTTTTTATTTATGGGAATGACATGAAATACTTGCAGGAATCTTATCTTCTTCAGCCCTGATTATTTCCGCAAAGCAACAAGAATTTCTTTATCCCGATCATAAATATCAGGTCGGAAATGTCCCTGACCTTTTGAGTCAGCCCAAAAAGTGAGATAAATGAGGATCACCGGAATCTCCCGATTTAGATTAACAATTTGCTCTTTTGTCTGATGCATGGAGGTTTGAATTTTTTCGTCTGTCCAGCCCGGTATATCGCTGAGAAGCAGTTTGGCCAATTGTTCCGGATGCTGAAGTCTGATACAACCATGGCTCAGTGCTCGATCTTCTCTTTCAAAAAGGCTTTTTGATGGGGTATCGTGAAGATAAACACTGTATTTATTTGGGAACATAAACTTCACTAACCCCAAGGCATTATCCCCTCCCGGCTTTTGCCTGATCATATACGGAAATGATTTAGAAGACCAGTTGACAGCAGAAGGATCTATAAGTTTTCCTGAATGAGTAACCACTTCCATGTTTTTATTACTCAGATAACTAGGATTCTTGCGAATACTAGGGATAAGTTCATTCCTGGCAATCGAGTTTGGAACATTCCAATAGGGACTAAATACGATGTATTTCATCGGGGCACTGAAAATCGGTGACGCATGATACTGCTTGCCCACGATCACCTTTCCGGTAAACATCGTATCGCCTTTACTCAAGTAATCCAATTGATAATTTGCGATATTGACCACTATCAATTCAGAATCCCGAAGCGTATCCGGCAGCCAGCGAAGTCGCTCCATATTTACCGCCGCGATATCCATCAAGTAGCGAGGTGATTGATTGAGTGCATTTACAGTAAGCTTACCTAAGGCTCCGTCAGGTTCCATTCCATTACGCTTTTGGAATTCCTTAACGGCCGCAAACATCGCAGAGTCGTATAATCTTGGATCTTCGGATTCATAACTCTCCAGGTAGTTCCAAAAAACCAACCTTTGTCTCAAAGCAGGAATCCCACTATTTGCATCGCCCAACTTAAGTGTTTTATCGATTTTGACCGTTTTCCAATCAATACTATCTGATTTTTTCCGCTCATTCAGGGCACGAATTACCTCCCGGCCTTTCCGATACATATCGAAACTTGGATAAAGTGATTCAAGACTTTTTCGGATAGAGCCACTTTGCAAAGCAGCTTCCAAAAGCTCAAGATGATTTACCTTTCGCGATTTTCGAGTGATTTCCCATTTTGACTCAATTTTTGTGGGATCTACTTTTCCACGTTCCAAATGGGAGGATAAATAAAAATAGGAATCACTCAAAAGCAAATCTAAATCAGCAAGATCAACGGCATTGTTCTCGGAATTACTTTTTTTGTTTTCTTCGAATGATTTAAAAAAAGATTCGATCAAAGACAGATTATAATTAGCCGGATTTAACCCATCGAATTCAGCTTGTTTGATTTCAAATCTTAATTCATAAGCGATCTCAGTCAAAATCCCATCGGATGACCACGCCTCTTTGAATTCACGATTGGCATAGAAAGCATAAGTTTGATCCGAAGTATTCAGATTTTGATTTCGGATAATAAGTCCTTCTCCAGGTTGAATATTCTCTAATTTGAGACGTATTTGATCTTGAACAACGGACTGAGAAACAACGCCATTTGCCCAAAGCAACATGGGCCAAATTCCTATAAAAAGAGTGAGAGTGATTTTTCGAAGCATAAATAAGCATACAGTGAGATACTTCAAAACTAGATTTATCCCTTCAAAAAACCACTCCTATTTTCTGTCATATTGCAAAGATTTATTTGACCCTGCTACTTTTTCAATGCAGATAATACTTCCGGATCGCGATTGTAAATGTCAGATCTGAAATGAGGACTGCCATTGGAATCCGCCCAGAACGTCAAATAAAATATGACCACAGGAATATGTTTCTTTAGGTCTACTATCTGCTCTTTTTCCTGATTCATAGCTTCATTGATTTTCTCAGGAGTCCAGGAAGGATCATCTTCTAATAGAAGCGCTGCAAATTTTGCAGGATCCTGAATTCGGATACAACCATGACTTAAAGCTCTGTTTTCCAATTCAAACAAACTTCTCGCAGGAGTATCGTGGATGTAAATGCTGTGTTCGTTTGGAAACATAAACTTCACCAGCCCAAGGGAATTGGATCCTCCAGGCTTCTGACGAACCAGGTAAGGAAATGGATCAGCTGACCAATCAATAGATTTTGGATTGACTGCTTCACCCGAACCCGTGACAACCTCCATGTTCTTTTGCTCCAGATATTTTGAGTTTTTCCGAACAGCGGGAATGATTTCATCATTTGTGATCGACTCAGGAATATTCCAATAAGGACTGAAAGCGATATAAGACATGGGTGCAGTGAAAATCGGAGATGCATTAAATTCCTTTCCCACGATGACTTTGGCAGTCAGGATCGTATCAAGTTTATTGAGGTAGTCCAATTGATAATTTGCTACGTTGACTAGGATCAATTCTGAGTCTCTCAGGGTGTCGGGCAGCCAACGTAACCTTTCCATATTGACCGATGCAATGTCCATCAAGTTGGAAGGAGAATTATTCAGACTCTCTGCTGTCAAATTCCCGATAGTCCCATCAGGTTCCATTCCATTATTCTTCTGGTATCTTTTCAATCCTTCCTCCATCTCCGGATCAAAAATCCGCTCATCCTTCAAGTCATAAGGTTTAAGAAATCCCCAAAAAATCAATCTGTCACGCAAGCCCGGAATAGAGGCATTGGCATCACCAGCCTTCAAAGACTTTTCCAAATTGACTGTTTTCCAAACTAGCGTGTCTATTTTCCGTTTTTCATCCAAATCCCGGATGACTTCCCTCCCCTTTTGGTAAATTTCAAACTCAGGATAAAGGCTTTCCAAACCATCTTTGATGGAACCTTTCCGGATTGATTCATTCAAAAGTTCGTTGTAATTGACACTAGGCGTATTTACCCCTAAATCCCATTCAGATTTTAGAGAGCTTGGATCAATTTTTCCAATTTCAAGATCCTTGGCAAGCTGAAAAAATGCATCCGTAAGCATCAGATCCAAATCTGCCAAATCAGCAAAAGGTTTTGCTTTAAGCTTTCCTTTCTTATCAGATATCTCCTTAAATAACAATTCAATATCAGCAGCATGATAGTCTTCAGGGTTTAGTCCATCAAACTTGGATTCTCCAATTTCAAATTTGAGTTCTTCTCCAAGCTTGGTCAATTTTCCGTTTTTAGACCAGGCCTCAGCAAAGTCTCTTTCAACATAAAAAAACCGAAGCTCCTCACTCGCCCCAAGTAACCTCTCTCCTATTTTTATTGGCACTTCGGAAGATTCGCTTTCCAATCTGGTTTGTAATTCATCCGTTAAATCTGACTTCCTATTAAAAAGGGTAATCCAAAGAATACCCAAAATCAAACATACTATTAAGGCAATTGCAATTACTTTTTTCATAAATGGTTTAATGATTTCACTCCACTTGGAAGTCTTGAAACTTCCTTCCCAAAACCCATGCTTCTTTTAGCATGCTGAGAAAATCCCCCATTCTATGAAGAGGAATTAAGTTTGGACCATCACTCAGTGCCTTTGAAGGCTCAGGATGCGTCTCTATAAAAAACCCATCAATTCCCGTAGATGCGGCAGCTCTTGCCAGAATTGGGGCAAATTCTCTCTGTCCTCCGCTGCTTCCACCCTGTCCTCCTGGTTGCTGCACGGAATGTGTGATGTCAAAAACAACTGGAGCAAACTGTCTCATAATTGGCAAGCCACGCATATCTACCACCAAATTGTGATAGCCGAGCGAAAATCCCCGCTCAGTCAGGCAGACATTCTCATTTCCTGTGGAGCGCACTTTGGTGACCGCATATTGCATGTCTTCAGGAGCCATGAATTGGCCTCGTTTGATCTTTACTGCTTTGCCTGTTTGGCCTGCGGCCAAAAGCAAATCGGTCTGTCGACAAAGAAATGCTGGGATCTGAAGCACATCAACCACTGCTGCTACTTCTGCTGCTTGGTAACTTTCATGGATATCCGTAACCAAAGGAACGTTCAGAGCTTTTCCTACCCGCTGCAAAACTTCCAGGGATTTGTTCATTCCAATGCTTCGAAAGGAGCCAGAAGAGGTTCTGTTTGCTTTATCAAAAGAAGCTTTGAACACGTAGGAAAAACCATTTTCATCTGCCCAGTATTTGACTTTGGTTCCGATCTCCAGGCAAATATCATAACTCTCCACTGCGCATGGACCTGAAAAAAGAACTGGTTTGTCTAATCCCAAAATCACCTCATCGGTGATTTTCATGGGTTGAGTATTTCTAATCATGATTCCTTTTTGGATAGATTTTCTATAATGGGAATTAATAAACCTTTGGAATGAAGAATTAAATCTGCGACTTCCCGAAAAACTCCTTTGCCTCCGGCGAAAGAAGAAATGAAGTGTACATAGGGCTTGACGTATTCCAGCGCATCAGAAGGCGCTATGGAAAAACCTACTTTGGACAAAATCGGCAAGTCGATCAGATCATCGCCAATAAATGCAACTTCTTCAAGACCGATTTCCAAAGTTTCCAAAACTTCCTTAAACTTTCTTCCCTTGTCTTTCACTCCATGATAGTGGAAATCAAACTTCAATTCTTCACATCGATTTTCTACAACCTGTGAAGCTCTTCCCGTGATTGCTCCAACCATGATCTTGCTCTTACGAAGGAATTGCACAATGTAACCATCCTTCACATTGAACTTTTTATACTCAGTACCGAGATCGTCATAGATTATACCGCCGTCGGTAAAGACTCCATCGATGTCTGTAATGAGAAGTTTAATATTCCTGGCGCGTTGCCAATTTTCTTCAGAAACTGAGCTGAAATAGTCCTGAATTATTTTTTCTGTTTCCATTGAATCGAATAAAGGTCGAGTCTTCTTTGCTCCAGGTTTCTGACACTACCAGCCTTGCGCTGCTTGGTCAACAAATCCAAATCCACGTCTGCTACGATGATGGTTTCCTCGTTTTCGGAGGCTTGCGCGACCACGGCATCATGGGGAAAAGAGAAATCTGAAGGCGAGAAAATCGCTGCCTGCGAATATTGAATGTCCATGTTTTCTACTTTTGGCAGATTACCTACCGAACCTGTAATGGCCACATAACACTCATTCTCGATTGCCCGGGATTTGGCACAGGTGTTTACACGGAGGAAGGCGTTTTTGGTATCTGTCCAGAATGGCACAAAAAGGATATCCATCTCTTGCTCTGCGAGAATTCTTCCCAGTTCCGGAAATTCCACATCATAGCAAATCAAGATTCCAATTCGGCCCGCATCGGTCTCAAACACGTTAATTCCATTTCCTCCCTGCAGTCCCCAATAGGAAGCCTCATCAGGTGTAATATGGAGCTTGTATTGTTTGCCATGCGTACCATCGCGGCGACAGAGGTAACTTACATTTCGAAGTTTTTTGCCGTCATATTCTGGCATGGATCCGGCAATAATGTTGACGTTATAAGAAACTGCGAGATCACTCATTCGGCTTACAATCTCATCCGTGTAATCAGCAAGGTTACGGATTGCCTCGGAGGCATCCATATCGTTGAACTCAGCCAGTAAAGGAGCATTGAAAAACTCAGGAAGCAAACAAAAATCCGATTTATAGCCGGAAATCGTGTCCACAAAAAATTCAACCTGCTGCATCAAATCATCGACATTCGAGAAACGACGCATTTTCCATTGTACCAATCCAAGACGAACAATCGACTTCTTATTACCAATTAGTTTTTCATCTTTTTCATAATAGATATTGATCCATTCGAGCAAAGTAGCATAGGCTCTGGAATCGGTATCTTGAGGCAAATACTTGGTGATCACTTTCCGAACGTGAAATTCATTTGCCAACTGAAAGGAAAGTACCGGATCAAAAATCTCCTTGTTTTTGACAAGATCAATGTATTTCCGGGGAGTCATATTATCGGCATATTTAGAATAGCCAGGGATCCTCCCGCCGGCGATGATCGAACGAAGGTTCAGGTTTTCGCAAAGTTCTTTCCGCGCATCATATAGACGACGTCCGATTCGCATTCCTCTGTAATCGGAGTGAACAAAGACATCTGTACCATATAAGGTATCCCCTTCATCATCATGGGTGTCAAACTTCCCGAAACCAGTAATTTGATCGTAGGTGTGATTATCTCCAAACCTAGCATAATCCACTACCAAGCTCAGGGCTGCAGCAACCACTTTACCATTATCCTCAATGCAAATTTGTCCTTCAGGAAATGCTTTAAGCTGATTTTTCAGTTCTTCTTTGGTCCAGGCTCCACCCTGATTCTTATATATAGCAACCATGATTTCCCGAATATCTTCATAATCAGATAGCTTGATATTCCGTAGTCTCAGCCTGTGTTCTAGTTCTTCTCTTTGCTTACTCATAGCTCAAAATTAACCAAATTCAATCAACTATTTTAAATCTTACAATCTCCTAGAAGCGAAACAGAATTTTATTTCGAATAAAGATTCCTATTGAAAATAGAATAGTTTTACTTTTATCATCAAGAAATTTAGGTTTGAAATCTCGATAAAGTAGAGTGGATTTATATGAAAGAAGAAATAAATGAGGTGGTAAAAGATAAAGCTGAGGGCTTGGTTGAGTGGCTTGAAAAAATCATGAATCTGAGTTTGGTTTCACTTGGGGAATCTAAATTGACTATTGGATTAATCCTAACCTTATCGATTTCATTTGTTGTATTGTTTGTAGTGACTGAGTGGATCAGAAGGATTCTCGTTCACAAGGTTCTGAATCGCTACCAAATAGAATCGGGAACCCGCCAATCCATTGGCACGATTGTAAAATATATCCTGATTTTAGCCGGTGTTTTTTCAATCCTTCAAACAAGTGGAGTCGATCTCAGCGCATTTGGAATACTAGCTGGTGCGATTGGAGTGGGTATCGGATTTGGCCTTCAGAACGTAACAAACAATTTCATCAGCGGCTTGATCATCCTGTTCGAGCAACCAATTAAAATCGGCGATCGAATTGAAGTAGGAGATGTAAGCGGAGATGTCATCAAAATTTCGGCCCGATCTACAACTATTGTTACCAATGACAACATCAGCATCATCGTACCAAACAGTCAATTTATTGACAGCCAAGTCATAAACTGGTCTCACAGTGGTCGATACATTCGATTTAATTTTCCAGTCGGAGTTTCTTATCAGGAAGATCCCGAAAAAATCAAGCGTATACTTTTGGAAGTTGCTTTAGCAAATCAAGGCGTTCTCAAAACACCTGAACCGGATATTTTATTTGAAGATTATGGAGATAGCAGTATTAATTTCAATCTGAGAGTATGGACATCGGAATATATCAACAAGCCAAAAGTGCTCAAAAGCCAGCTGTACTACGAAATCTTCAGGAGGTTCAGTGAGGAAGAGGTGGAAATCCCCTTTCCTCAGAGAGATATTCACTTGCGATCAGGATTTGAAAATCTGGGAAAATAGCCTATTTTTCGTTTAAATGTAATTTGTTGCAAAAGTGCCGTTGTCTATCCATGAAAAAGCTTGCATTCATTTTCTTTTTTTTAATCAGCTGGTCTGCTCAATCGCAGAGTTTTTATCGCTACCGATTTGAAGAGCCTTGGTCCTTTTCAGCCAGTATAGGTGCGACTCAATACTTTGGAGAGCTTTATTCCTTTTGGAAATATAATGAGGGAGTTCAGCCAGATTGGAATGCCAATGCTGCTTTCCATTACACATTTGGGACTCACTTGCGAGCCAGGGGAGATTTTTCTTATATCCAAATGTCAGGATCTGATCCGCCTGCTGATCCAAGGAGCAATAGGCCACCGAGAAATCTAAATTTTCGCGCGCGAAACTGGGAAGTGACTGGAATTGTCGAGTATTATTGGTTTCCGGTTAAAGTGCCAAACATCCACCGTCCTCTCTGGAATCCTTATATCTTTTTTGGGTTGGGTATGTCCACTAATAATCCGGAGACTATACTCCGGGATGAATGGGTGGATTTGCGTCCCCTTCAACTCGAAAACAATCCATATGAGCGGTATATCATGACTTTTCCCATGGGATTGGGCTTAAAATACAAGCTAAGCGTCTACGCTGATTTGACGCTAGAGGGGAATTACAGATTTACGCTGACGGATTATATGGATGATATTTCAGCATACAATGTCAGTGAATTTTACCTTGATTTAGTTGAGGACTATGGGATAAACGGAGATGGCCCAAATCCGGACAGACTCAGGCTAGCTATCCGAAATCCAAGTTTTGTAAATGATGCGGGAGAACCTGACGTTGCTAAAATCTTGCGAAACGGCGGGCGAGTACGAAGAGGATCCGGACTCACCCACCGATATGATGGCTATATGACTGTAAACCTCGGTTTAGAAATACATTTTTCCAGAGATATATTTGATAACTGGATTTTCAGAAACCGTATTTACGAAAAGTCATTCAGGTTCTGGTAATCAAACTTTTACACTCAATACTGCTAATTCGCTTTTAAATAATACTGTCTCAGTAGTACCGATTTGGTAAGCAGGGCTTTTTTCATGATGACCTGACACCAGTGCTACCCAATTGATTTTTTGCGAATTGGCAAACTCAATAATCCCAGTTTCAACGTCATCATGGTTATATATCTCTTGGTGAAAATTGATTTCCTCATTTCCTTTTTTAAATCTCACAAGTCCATCTTCGGCAAGTTTTGACTGAATAAAGTTTGAAGGGGTATTTACAAAAAGCAGATGAATACTTGGTTTGAATAACTTCAACAAAGGCTTCACTTTATCAAATGCCAGTTTGGCGTCACCATCAAAAAGCGAAGCAAAGGCCAGCTTTCTAAAATCATTTCCATCCAAGGCATGTTTCACGGCCAACACCGGACATTTTGCTTTTCGAAGAACTTTCTGAAGGGTAGAGCCGATAAATCTGCCTTCCACATGACCTTTTCCGTAAGCCCCCAAAACAACCAAATCGGCCTGGGACTGATCAATTACTCTAAGGATCAATTCATTCGGAACACCAATTCTAAATAGAGTTTCGATAGGAGCTTTGGCAGGTGCTATAGCCGAAATATATTCCGGAAGTACGTCTATAGCTTCTTGTCTCTCCTCCAATAGTTCAGGATGCTTTTTCTTGGCTTCATCAGAAAGCAAATCCCAATCAATTTCTGAAGGAATAACAGTGATACAGATGATTTTGGCTCCAGACTTAGCGCTGATTTTCTGAGCAGTTTTGAGAGCTGCAACCGAATATGAAGAGAAATCAAAAGGAACGACGATCGTTTTCATGGCTTTCTTATTTTTTTATTTGATCACCAATTTCAACAATCTCATTTAAAAAAAACCTGATAGAAATCAGCTTTCAAAATGATAATGATCTGAACTTATAATTCAATTTCCATTTTCACATCACAGCGGCAATACTTACCTGATTCAGGAATAACAGAGGTAAATCCTAATTTCTGATAAATATGAAGTGCTGGTTTAAGCTTCTTATTGCTATATAAAACAACTTTTCTTGCTCCCATTTCTTTAGCTTTCTCCAGAATTGCTTTACCCAAAATCATCCCTACGCCTTTTCCCTGAGCAACAGGAGAAACACCCATTTTGATCATTTCAAAAGTATCTTCGGAAGTTTTGTAAAGTGCTACAGTTCCGACTATTTCCTCTCCCAACCTTGCAAAAATGATCGTACCCCCAGGTTTCACTATCACTCCCTCCGGATCCTCAAACTGAGCGATGTCAAATGGCTCAAGCGAAAACAACGCCTCCACCCAAGCCGAATTGATGGATTTGAAATAAGGATTGAATTCGGGGGAATAAGGAAGAATCTGGATTTGATCCATTTTGAAGCAGATAATTGGTGAATGCGCTGCCAAAAGTAAAAAGAAACGATTAGCTTAGAAATAGAAAATCTATCGCAAAAACACATGAAAGTTAAAAACCTGATCCTCACACTCTCGCTTACCTGTTTCATTCCCTTTTTTGCAAATGCTCAAACGCCTGAGGAAAAGCTAAAAGCAATGGGACTTGAAATCCCCGAAGTAAGCTTGCCTATCGCAAACTATGTTAAATGGAAGCAAGTAGGTAACCTCCTGTATCTCTCTGGCGGGGGCCCAAAGATCTATGGAAAAGTCGGCGCTGACTTGACCGTGGAAGAAGGCTATCAGGCTGCCAGAGAAACCGGGCTGGAAGTCATTGCAGTTTTGAAAGCTGCAACCGGCGATTTGAGCAGAATCAAACAGTTTGTAAAAGTGCTGGGAATGGTCAATTCCGCTCCGGATTTCACCGCTCACCCGAAAGTGATCAACGGTTTCTCGGATTTGATGGTGGAAGTATTTGGAGAAAAAGGAAAGCATGCCCGATCTGCTGTCGGCATGGGGTCACTTCCTAACAATATGGCTGTGGAAATCGAGGTGATTGTAGAATTGGAGGACTAGTGATCAATATTCAGTCGCAGTTTCCAGAAGTGCTGATCACTGAGACTGTAACCTAGACACTAAAACAAACTTCCCTGAGAAGCATGTCCTTCCAGATCTAGCAAGGATCGCTTTCGGTCGAGTCCCCCGGCGTAGCCAGTTAGTTGTCCGTTTGTCCCGATGATTCGATGGCATGGCAAGACGATCAAAATGGGATTTGCACCGATAGCCGCTCCCACTGCGCGGATGGCAGCAGGATTTCCGAGTTTCTGCGAAATCTTCCTATAGGTAGTCGTCTGCCCGAAAGGAATTTCATTTACTGCCATCCATACTTTGCGCTGAAAATCTGTTCCTCCCAGCCCTATGGGGATATCAAAGATTTTTCGGTTTCCGGCAAAGTACTCGTCTAACTGCCTTTTGGTTTCCGATTCTACCTCATCCAGAAGTTCATCGGTAACTGACTCATCCGTAAACCGGAGTTCGGAGAGACAGCCCTCTTGCGAGTTGATCAGAATATTTCCAAGAGTTGATGGGATGATAGGCATTGTATACTTGGTTATTGGTAATTGAGATATTGGGTTAAAGAGTTATTGGAGTCCCTACAGTCTGACTGATCACTGAGACTGAATATAATTCCCTAAGCCATTGCCAATCGATACCTCCACACTTCACGGACTTGCTCGATTTCAACTTCAAAAGGAACATAAATCGGGTTTGCAGAGCATAGCAATAGCTTCTGTTTCTCTTTGATGCGGTTGTAGGCGATTTTGAAAGTCACTCCATCCTGCTCGGTCACAATCACGTAGCGCTCGCCGTCTTTGATAGTCAGCCAGTCATCCGCGTATTCGCAGACAATCCAGGCTCCGTCGGGAATCGGCAACATGGAATCTCCATCCACCTGAAAAACCCGATGCTTCTTGTCCATTGGGAGAAAAGGCAAGGCAAATCGTGGCAACTCCGCAATAAATTCAGGGTCTGAAAATCCTGCCAGATAACTCGCCTTGGCCCGCTGCGAAACCACTTCAATCAATTCTCTCCCCTGATCATCGACGGTGGTAGCCAGGATCCGAAGTTTTCGCCCTCGAAGAAACTGATCCGTCTCGAGGAGTTCACGAAGTTTGTATTCCGTATACGAAACCAAATCCTCTTTCAGCAAGACATCCACCGAAACGGCAAGATAGTCTGAGATCCGAATCAGACTTTCCAGAGGAGGATTAATATTCAATTCGTAGCCGGCGAGTTTGGATCGGGAAATCCCCAATGCATCAGCCATCACCTCCTGAGTCAGGCCTTTTTTCTTTCGGAGGAATTTGAGATTTGATGGTAAATGATAGGTCATATTTCAGAAGATAATTTTAAGATAGCCTTCGAAAGGTAGTTTTTAAGGCAGGAAAAGACCAGATAGACGGGAAATCTCGCTTACACCGGCCAGAATAGTACTATCTCCTATCTCGCGAAGCATATCTTTTTAACTGTCAACTATCGTCACTTCCCCACTTTCCTCTCCCAAATATAAAAGATATGATTAAATTATAAACAATTAATTGTCAATTAAATTAACAAAAAGCTATGGAGGGGAGAAGAAGTATCGTGCACATGGATCTGGATTCCTATTTCGTGTCAGTGGAGCGGCTTTTTGACAGCAGGCTGAATGGCAAGCCTATCCTGATCGGGGGATCGGGCGACCGGGGAGTTGTCGCTTCCTGCAGCTACGAAGCGCGGAAGTTTGGCGTGCACTCTGCTATGCCCATGCGGACGGCGCGGCAACTTTGTCCCGAGGCGCTGATCATCCGGGGAGATTTTGAGAAATACAGTCAAAAATCCCACGAAATCACCGAGATCATCCGGGAGGAAGTCCCGCTTTTTGAGAAGGCGTCCATCGACGAGTTTTACATTGACCTCACAGGGATGGATCGGTTTTTCGGATGCTTCAAGCTTTCGCAGCAGATCCGCCGACGAATCATCAAAGAAACCGGTCTGCCTATTTCCCTGGGCCTGTCGGAAAACAAAACTGTATCCAAAGTCGCGACCGGAGAGGCCAAACCCAATAACGAGAAGCAGATTCCTTTCGGAGAAGAAAAGCCTTTCCTCGCTCCTCTCTCGGTGCGCAAAATCCCCATGATCGGCGAGAAGACGGCCCATATGCTTTATAACATGGGCGTGAAAAAAGTCCATACGCTCCAGCAGATGCCTGCCGAACTTCTGGAAGCTACTTTCGGAAAAAACGGAAATATGATCTGGGAAAAGGCCAACGGAATCGATCGGTCCCCGGTGACACCTTATTCAGAAGCCAAGTCGATCTCCACCGAAAACACCTTCGAGCAAGATACCATTGACGTGCGAATGCTGGAAGCCACGCTGATCGCCATGACGGAGCAACTCACCACCAAGCTTCGCCAAAACCGCCAACTCAGCGCGTGCGCGAGTGTGAAGATCCGCTACTCGGACTTCGACACCCATACGGTACAGCATCGGATTCCTTATACTTCGGCTGATCATACACTGATCCCGATTGTAAAGGAGCTTTTCCGCAAGCTTTACAACCGTCGCTTACTCATCCGTCTGATCGGGGTGAGATTCAGTTCGCTTGTCTATGGCAACTATCAGATTAATCTTTTCGAAGACACGCAGGAGCAGATCAATCTTTACCAGGCACTGGATAAGATCAACACCAAGTTCGGAGACAAAACCGTCTGTCGGGCAGTGGGGATGAGCGTGGGAAGAAGGCGATTTAATCCGTTTAACGGGACGACGGTATAGAATTTAAAATAGAGAATTGAAGAGTTTAAAATGAGCTAATCGAAAATTCACATGTTTATTTTTGGTTACGATCGAGAGAATCTATTTTCTTTCTGACGACTTAAATAAAGTAGTGTTCAGGAAGAGTCACTTAAAATTAATCCCAAAATTGGCTTCTCGCTCAGGATTCCATTTGGCTTCGAATCCGAAAAGCTTCCCATTTCACTCTTTCAATCAATCCAGCTCTTTGAATATTCGAATTTGAATTCGATATTAAGTTTACATTCTATTTTACCTTGAATTCTGCAACCCACCTCTTCACCACTCCCCGACTAGGATTTAGAACCTGGACCGAAGCAGATTTACCGGCTTTCGCAGCGATGAATTCTGACACAGAAGTCATGCACTTTTTTCAAAAACCGCTGAATGAGGCAGAATCAAAAGCGATGATGGAACGGATGGACACACTTTTTAGGGATAAAGGCTATTGTTATTTCGCAGTGGATCTGCTCCGAACAGGCGAACTCGTGGGTATGATCGGACTGGGTTGGAAGACTTTTGAAGCTAGCTTCACTCCTTGCGTCGATATCGGCTGGAGAATCCGAAAAGAGTTTTGGAGTCAAGGTCTCACCAGCGAGGGAGCTCAGGCATGCCTGGATTTTGCAAAAGAAAAAGGAATCCCAGAAGTCCTTTCGATGGCTTCACTCGAAAATCTTGCCTCGCTCCGAGTCATGCAAAAAATCGGAATGAAATACTGGCAGGACTTCGAGCATCCCGAACTCACAGAGCATCCCGACATCTCCACACTCAGTCTCTACCGCATCTATTTGGGTTAAAAAAAAGATGCCACCTCCAACCGGAAGTGACATCTAAAACCCAAACCCAACTATAAATTGTTATTAGGCGAGGAATAGGGAAGCAATTCCCAAAACCTGCTCTTTGCTTAGCGGCTCATCCCATGCTTCAGAAACTGAAGCTGCTTCGATCCCTGTAAGACTCACCACATTGACTCCAGCGTGCATGACGTTATCTTCGCCTGCATAGATCGCCTGTGTAGCTGCAGGCAAGGTTCCCCTTGATGCATTTGTGACCCAACCTTTAATAGTATCCTGTCCTTTTTTGGTTCGAAGTCTTCTTACCACTGAAGCATGTCTTGCCTCCACTGAGTGGATCGAAAGTGCAGCGGTCAAGACCACATCATTTTCCATTACAGCTCCCGCCTGGCCTTTATAAGCACGGACACCCGTATCTTCAAATGCCTGAGATAGAGCTAAGAATGTAGGATAATCTGTGAATGGAGAGAAATTTCCTTTTGCAGTGAAATCAAATTTAGGCTCTGCAACAGGAGTACCTTTCAATACATTTCCGATTACTTCCTGAAGAAATTTCACGTGAGCCAATTCATGGTCTCTGATTTTGTTAAAGATGGTACGATCAGCTGCATTGATTACACCTGAATCGATGGCAGTCTGGTAATATCTGTATTCTAAATGCTCCAAGGTCAAAGCAAAATTCAATACCCCGATTAGGCTGGCAGTATCTGCCTTTGCAATCCGTGGAATAGAAGTTAGCATAGCCAAAGGCACCGCTGCCAAAGCAACTTTTTTACCGAAGTCTCCAAACTTCCTAAAGGATTCTCTTCTGGAGAAAAACATATCTTTTTCTTCCGCACTATTCGTGTCCGGGCAAAGTGTATCGAGCAATTTTATCAAGTTCATATCTGATTCTTTTTGTGGTGAAAATTAACTAGGCAACTGACTGAAATCCAGCGGCGTAATGACATATGCACTAGCAGCAGTAAGCACCTGAGAAAAACTGAGTGTTCGCTCCAGTCCATTAGCATCGATCAGGTCATCTCCTGCAAAATCAGCAGAACCAGGATTGATCAAGTCTCTTATTGCTGCGGCATGTCTTGCCTCTACAGATACGATCTTGCCCGCAATCAACAACAAATCTGCACTTACCAAGAACTTGCCGGCTCCGTTGTAGGCTGCAACTCCAAGATCTTCGAATGTTTTAGCAGCTCCCAACACGGAATTTCTGCTTCCAAAATCAATGCTGCTGAAGTTTACTTCCAAGTCCTCAATAGCAGCAGCTCCTAAAGCAGCTTTGAAAAACTGACGGTGAGCTCGCTCGTGCTTTTCGATATCAGCCATGATTTGTTTTTCTTCAGCACTTGCACTTGCATAATAACCTCCTGTAATCACAGCAGCATAAAATGCAGCTTCCAATTGCTCGAGCGCATAGGCGTAGTTCAGAATTCCTGTGTCTCCGGAACCCAGACTTACAGCTGGATTCACTGGAATCTGCTCATCGTCGTTACATCCGATCATCAGCAAACCTGCTGCTGCTACTGACATCGTTCCTCTCTTTAGAAAAAGCCGGCGATCTGCACTTTTGACCAGTCCGCTTGGCTTGATTAATTCATTTTTCATTTTGGTGTCTTTAGGTTAATAATTCAGTTTAGTTTTAGGAAGAAAAAATCAAAGCAGGTGCCACACTTGCCTTTCTTGATTTGAATTGAATTACGAGGTCTTATGGAGGATTGGATTGAGCGGGTGAAGATTTTTAAAAAAAAAATATATTCAAGCATAGAATTTAGCTTTCGGAAAAGAATGAATTCTACCCATTGGTTATTTAAAATTTCCATCAATTACCATTTTAAAGTTTCTTGTGAATGGGTTGGGGACAAGATTATGATGGTGATATGATCTGATATAAAAACATTTGTACCAGCTATGCATCAAGCCTTTGACCTTCCTAATTGCTCAGTAATAGAAGTAGAAAGCGTTAAAACACAGAAACCCTGGTAAGCGATGCAGGTGATGCAACCTATCGAGGAACAGGAGGTAGGGAACAGATTTTTATCACTTTAACTACTATGATCTATGATCAGCTTTTCCTCACTGACAAAAGCGGCAGGAAAAGATTATTGAAGTTGCAGGATTTCAATTTGGCCAATTGCAAGGGCAACGAAGTCACCGTAATTCGGGGTATCCAAAAGCGGAAAAGAGACAGGAATATATTTAGCAGTAAAAATCATCCAACCCAGCGGGTATTTTTTGAAGCGGGGAGAATCAGTAATATGTTTCTCAACCTGTGGTCTAAATTGCTCCTAATTTTAGATTATTAGTTATATTTTCATCATGGCCTATTTGCGCATGGCATAGGTGCGGAGTGTTTTACTATTCATGGAAATGATGCCAAATTGGGATAAAACAAAATCTGGACTTTAGGCTACCCTTCAAAGATATGCCTCTTTCATGTTCATTGCCTTTTAAAGGAAAGGCTGTGATTACACGCTCCAATCTCTTCCATTATTATAGCCATTTTTATCCTCCCAGCACTTTTTCTTCACCAGTTACATGACGGGTCAAAGTCAAAGGAACCATCACTCAATAAGTCGAATCCCACTTCGGAAAAATTGGTACTGGATTATCTGTAGGCTTTTAAGACTTTTAGATTTAAAAATTACATTAAATCTATTTTGGTAAAATTCAATTTTTTCTATAAATTAAAGATATAACAAACTGATCATCAGTGTTTTTGTTACAGGTACCCGCAAAGGGTTTTGCTGCTTTTATTTATTAACACTTTTCAAAAACTTAACCAAAAAAACTATGAAAAATTACATTCCAAATTCGATTGGAGGGCTATTACTGATTTTTATTGTAATGCTATTCCAAACAGGCTGTATTTCTGAAGACAGCGATCTCAATCAACCTTTAGATCCCGAAATGGGTGTTGAAGAAGCTCCCGAGGATCCTGCTGGCTTTCCATTAGAAAACCTACGAATGGACCCAGGTACTCTTAAGATGCTGGCAGAACTCCGAGCCGCTACTGCAAAATACCATAAAATCGAAGTAGCTATGGAGGATGGATTTGTACAGGCATCAGGATGTGTATCTTCTCCTGCCGGAGCCATGGGTTTTCATTATGCAAGAGTAGCAGAAATGGATGGATCTCTTGATCCTGCTATGCCCGAGGTCTTACTGTACGAAATGGACAAGAATGGTAAAATGAAATTGGTTGGAGTCGAATTTGTCATCGTGAAAGCTGCTTGGGATCTCAACAATGTGGCACCTCCTTATTTTGGGATTCAGGAGTTTGACGAAGTAGCAGCTCCCCTTCCACTTCCATTCGATAACTACCAACTTCATGTCTGGGTATGGAAAAACAATCCATCGGGTATATTTACTAAATTCAATCCCAACGTGCACTGCAATTAAAATTAAGTAACATTATTAAAAAGAGAGTGGGATACATCGTAATCACACTCTCTTTTTGATTTCCACACGATAGGACTGAACGCCCAATAATCTGAATTCTAGTTTTTCATGAAATCTATCCAACCAATCATGGATTTTATTAGGTTTCATCTCCTAAAAAATCCTATTTTTCAAATAAACATCTTTCATGAAAAAGCCACTCTTTACTTTTTTTCTTGGCCTTTTGGCTCATTTTTGTTTTGCACAGCAATCTATCTCCACCCGCGAGATGGATCGGGTGAATTGGATGGAGTTTGCGGAGTTTGTCCCTGGGAAAATCAATACGGTCCTCCTCCCAACAGGCACGCTTGAGCCTCATGGCGTAGTCAATAACGGCGCCGACAATACTGCTCCTGCCGCTATGGCAAAAGCGATCGCTGACGAATTGAATGCAATGATTGCCCCTACGTTGAATTATGGGATCACCGGAAGCATGGCTGCTTTCCCCGGAGCTTTTCAAATCTCGGAAGAAGCCTATCGACCTTTTATTCGGGATATTCTGAAGGGCCTTGCCAAAACTGGTTTCAAAAATATTATTATCCTCAACGGGCACGGAGGCGGACAAACTGCTATACTTCAGGCCGTAGCCGCGGAAATCGCAAATGAATTGGGCGTTCGCACGCTGGTGATCAATTGGTGGTCTTACGCTTCGGATGTGACCTTGGAGGTTTTCAAAGAAGATGGCGGACATGCCGGATTGAATGAGACAGCTTATATCCAGGCTATCGATCCTACTTTGGTTCATAAGGAGAAATAC
Source organism: Algoriphagus sp. (assembly GCA_046597285.1). Classification (GTDB taxonomy): domain Bacteria; phylum Bacteroidota; class Bacteroidia; order Cytophagales; family Cyclobacteriaceae; genus Algoriphagus. The sequence continues at coordinate 29,363 of JBKJKX010000104.1, forward strand.
AATGCCGATATGGCCACGGCCTATCCAAAGAACGGAACTTGGTCTGCAGTTCCTTTTCCTTCCTCCATCGGACTTTACCAGGAAGGGCAAGGTTACCCAAATTTCAATCAAGCTCAGGCGGATGAATATTTCAAAAAAGTAAATGCTAAAGTCGCGGGGCTAATCAAAGAGACCATTCGAAAATGGGATTTGGCGGGATTATGATTTATGATTTCGGATGTTTGATATATGATTTTTCCAAACCTTCGTAATTCGGCATTCAATATTTTCAATACTCTATTTCCTAAGGCATTAGAACTCTGAAATGACCTATTTATCTGATCAAATCTTTCAAAACCAGGATTTCACCAATTCTCCACTTGCCTCAGGAGAATATGAGAATTGTCAATTTCATCAATGCAAGTTTTCTGGCCTGGATTTAACCGGCTTCAGTTTTGAAAACTGCACTTTCAAAAACTCTGACCTGAGCAATCTGAAGGTTCCCGGTGTAGCCTTTCGCAATATCAAGTTTGAAGGATGCAAAATGCTGGGCATACATTTTAACCGGAGCAATCCATTCTTGCTGGAATTTCATTTCCAAAACTGCCAGCTCGATTATTGTAATTTTTTCAATCTTCAGCTGAAAAAAACAGCCTTCCTTTCTTGCCGGCTTTTAGAAGTGGATTTTTCTCAGGCAAATTTCACCGAAGCCAATTTTGAAGGTTCCAATCTCAGCGGAGCAGTTTTTAGTCAGACCACTTTGGCAAAAGCTGACTTCAGAAATGCCAGCAATCTCCGTCTCGACCCCGAACTCAATCGTATCAAAGGAGCGCGATTTGACTTGGATGGATTGCCTGGATTACTGGAGAAGTATGGAATTAAAGTGGGGTGAGAGATTACTGAGCTTGATACAATTCTTTATCTATCGGATCAAAACTTTTAACCTGCCTTTTGACTATATCTTTCCTGAAGGTGACCGTCAGAGATTTTTCAAAAATCCATTTTCTCTTGCTTCCTTCTTTACTTTTTGATTACATTATAAACATTAAAATGTTAATATAATTGACATTTTAATTGGGCTGATTGGTGAAATAGGTTGAATTTAGAAGTGTAATTCCCCAGAAATAACAATGAAAATACGATAGAAACACATCCGCCTTCGGCAGAAGAAATACTACGGACAACCCATTCTAATTCGTCTAAGGGTCATTTCATCGCGAAGCTTATCTCGCGAAGGGTATTTCGCGAAGCCTATTTCCTGAAGCGAAGGGTATTTCGCGAAGCCTATCTCGCGTCAGCCTTCTCACGAAGCGAAGCGAAATGTATTTCGAAAAGCCTATTTCACAAAGCCTAATTACTCAAAAATGTTCCTCAACTGTCATTCCCACTTCAGCTTCAAATACGGGACGATGTCTGTGGAAGCGCTGATCGCTGAGGCGAAATGCAAAAAGCTCAACGCCTTCGCTCTCACGGATATCAACTGCACCGCGGGGGTTTTTCCATTTATCCGTGCTGCACAAAAAGCCGGCATCCATCCCGTGATCGGCATTGACTTTCGAAATGGCACAACTCAGCGATATATCGGTCTGGCTAAAAACCAGGAAGGCTTCTACGAACTAAACCTCCACCTTTCGGAGCACTTGACTCAGAAGAAGGATTTTGCTGCCAAAGCTCCCGCGTTTGCAGACAGCTTCGTGATCTACCCCTTGCCTGATAAGCATTTTGCCCTGCGGGAAAATGAATTCATCGGCGTGCATCCCTTCCAACTCAATCGCCTGATCTCTTCCCCCTGGTTTCGCTACAAGGACAAACTCGTGCTGCTCCAATCAGCAAGTTTCGCTTCCAAAACCCAGTTCAACGCTCATCGGCTTTTGCGCAGCATCGATCTGAATACCATCCTGAGTAAGCTTCAGATTGACGCTCAGGGTAGCGCAGAAGATCAGTTTTACAGCTATGCAGACATGGTCGGTCGCTGCGAAAACCATAGCTATCTCCTCGCCAATGCCCAAAAACTCCTCGAGCAATGTCAGTTTTCCTTCTACTTTCAGGCAGTCAAAAACCGTCGCGATATCTTGGGTTCGGACTGGGAAGACTACGATTACCTGAGACAGGAAACTTTCAAAAGAGCGATTATGCGCTATCCTTCACTCACTTCGGAGATCTCAACTCGGATCGAAAAAGAACTCGAACTCATCCAGCAAAAGTCCTTCACTTCGTACTTTCTGATCAATTACGACATCGTGAGCTTTGCGCAGCAGCAGAACTTCTATCACGTCGGCCGTGGCTCCGGCGCAAACAGCATCGTGGCTTATTGTCTTGGAATCACGGATGTGGATCCGATCGAGCTTGACCTTTACTTCGAGCGATTTATCAATTTGTACCGGGAAAACCCTCCGGATTTCGACATTGATTTCTCCTGGAAAGATCGGGATGAGGTCACCGATTACATCTTTCGCAAGTACAATCAGGGCAAGCAAGAGCATGTCTGCCTCCTCGGCGCGCACAACACCTTTCAGTACAACTCCGTCCTGCGCGAACTTGGAAAAGTATTTGGCCTTCCCAAATCGGATATTGAATCGCTGATCCACTACGCCGACAAGCCCGACTACGTACCGGATCAGTATGGCAAACTCATCCTGAAATACAGTAATGTGCTCAAGGATATGCCCTCGAATCTGACCATTCATGCCTGCGGAATACTGATCTCCCACAAACCAATCCACTATTACACCGCGACAGAAGTACCTCCGAAAGGCTTTCCCGTCTCTCACTTCGATATGCACGTAGCCGAGGATATTGGCCTGTATAAGTTTGATATTCTGAGTCAGCGCGGGCTTGGCCATATCAAAAGTGCCATCGAGACAATCTACGAGAATCAGGGAATCAAAGTCGATATCCGCCAAGTGGAGCAATTCAAGAAAGACCCAAAAGTCAAAGAACATCTGAGAGACGGGCACACGATCGGGGCTTTCTACGTAGAATCGCCCGCGATGCGGATGCTTCTCGCTAAGATGAAAGCCGATGAATACTTGGAGCTCGTTGCTGCCAGCTCCATCATCCGCCCCGGAGTCGCACGATCTGGGATGATGCGGGAATATATTCTTCGCCACGTGGATCCGGAGCGAAGGAAACTAGCCCATCCGGTCCTCGCCGACATTATGCCCGAGACCTACGGGATCATGGTTTACCAGGAAGATGTGATCAAAGTGGCGCATTACTTTGCCGGGCTGAGTCTGGGCGAAGCGGATGTGCTGCGAAGAGGCATGAGCGGAAAATCCCGTTCCAAAGATGAGTTTCAGCGAATCCGGGAAAAGTTTTTCAGCAACTGTAAAGAAATGGGAAGGGAAGACAAAGTCGCCACCGAAGTCTGGTACCAGATTGAAAGCTTTGCCGGATATTCTTTTGCCAAGGGACACTCTGCTTCCTTCGCGGTGGAGAGCTACCAAAGTCTCTACCTGAAAGCTTACTTTCCGCTTGAATTCATGGTGGGTGTGATCAATAATTTCGGAGGTTTTTACCATACCGAGTTCTACATCCACGAACTGCGAATGAACGGTGCGGACATTCAGGCTCCACACATCAACGAAAGCGAATACCTCACCCGAATCACTGGAAAGACCGTTTATCTGGGTTTTATCCATCTGAAGTATCTGGAAAAGAACAGCATAGACAAAGTCCTGAACGAACGAAGAGAGCATGGAAGTTTTCTGGGTTTGGCGGACTTTGCTGCCCGGATGGATATCAGCCTGGAGCAATTGCTGATTCTGATCCGGATCGGATGCTTTCGGTTTACAGGGAAAACCCGGCAGGAATTACTCTGGGAGGCCCATTTCATCCTGAACAAGCGGAAGACCGTTCCGGCTCCCAATGACCTGTTTCGCCAAAGCACGAGGACCCAACCCACTGTTCCCGAACTCGAAGAAATCGACATTCGCCAGGAAATCGTAGATCAGATCGACATTTTGGAGTTTCCGCTCGACTCGCCTTTTCACCTAGTCAAAGACCAAAGCAT
>JBKJKX010000046.1:0-17385 GCA_046597285.1 Algoriphagus sp.
GTTGGGATCACGAAAATGATCCGAAAAATGGCGGATGACGGCGTGAAGTTTAACCTTGCCGTTTCTTTGCACTCGGCTATCAATGAGACACGCTCACGCTTGATGCCCATCAACGACACCAATCCGGTGGAGGAACTTGGGGAATCTTTGAAATATTGGTACGAAAAGACCAAACGTCCAGTCACTTACGAATACGTGATCTGGGATGGAATTAACGACGACGAGCGACATGCCCGTGCCCTTGCCAAATTCTGTAAAATCATTCCTTCCAAAGTCAATATCATCCAATATAACCCAATCGACGAGGGAGAATTCCGTCAGGCAAAACCGGAAGCAGTTGAGATGTATGTCCGCATCTTGGAGAACCAGGGGATCGTCGCAAAAGTAAGGAGATCACGAGGACAGGACATCGATGCCGCTTGCGGTCAGCTTGCCAATAAAAACGAAGTGGCAAAACTAAGCGAGATTTAACAAATTTTTATTTGCACTTCAATAAGTAATTAGTTTTATTGGCCATGTTTTTAGTGTCAAGCCAGCTATTTATTTATGAAAAAATCACTTTTGAAACTGGCCTTTGCGTCAGCAGGACTCTTTTTTTCATATTTCGCTTTTGCGCAAAATGAGTTACCAGCCAAAATCCAGACTTATTTTGATACCTACCAGAAAGAATACCCAGTAGAAAAAGCCTATCTCCATCTTGATAAGCATACGTACACGATGGGCGAAGACGTGTGGTTTAGTGCTTATCTTACCGCCGGCAGTGTGCAAATTCCCTCTCCTTTGAGCATGACTTTGTATGTCGATTTGTTTGATGGGGACGGATTGCTGCTGGAACAAAAGATCGTTCGGCTTGAGACCGGCCGGGGTCAGGGTGACTTTAAACTACCTGCTTTTGGGAAATCTGGTACGTATCGGATCAAGGCTTATACCGCCTGGATGCGGAATTTTGGGGAGGAATACTTTTTCACTAAAGACATTTCGGTAGTCGATGGTGCAGGTGGGTCTTTCCTGCCGGAAATTAAATTCAATGAAATCAGTTCCTCCGAAGGAAAAACTATCTATCGGGCGGAATTACTAGCCATTAATAGTGAGGGAATTCCGCTTGCCATCAAAAATCTCGAACTCAAAGCCAAAGGCGGTGAGGAAGAATTGCATTCTCAAGACTTAGCCTTGAACGATCAGGGACGGGTGAGTTTTACTTTTTCTATTGCTGAAAAAGCTTATCCCAGCCAAAGTCTGGAACTGACTTATATGGAAAATGAGAACTATTCTGTCGTTCAGAAAGTCCGTTTGCCTTATAGTTTGAGCCTAGCTGATATTCAGTTTCTGCCGGAAGGTGGCCATTGGGTGGTTGGCAAAAAATCTCAGATCGGGTTTCGTGCAGTTTATCCGGATGGAATGCCTGCCGAAATTCAGGGTGAAATCATGGGCGGATCAGGAATCAGCTTTCAGAGTAATTTTGGAGGATTGGGAAAATTTGAAATCACCCCTGAAAAGGCCGATTATCAAGCTAAAATCAAAATAATCGAAACAGGTCAGGAAATAACAATTGATCTTCCAAAGGCTGAAGTAGATGGATTAGTCCTGCAAGTTGTCAATAATCCTGCAGCCAGTTATATCACCGCATTTGTGCAGGGAAATTATGAGCCAAATTCTCTGTTGCTGGTCTCGCAGACAAGAGGCATTATCAATTACATGATTCAGGGGGCTTTGGCCAACGGAGTTTGGGGAGTAAGAATTCCGAAGGAAAACCTCCTCTCGGGGATCAACCAAATAACGATTTTCACTGGAGAAGGGCTACCACTTTTGGAGCGTTTGTTTTTCTTCCAAAAAGTGGATCGTTTGAATCTCGACCTTTTCCAAACTGGAGATATTTCTGTTCGTGAAAAACTTAATCTCAAATTGAAAAGCTCATTTGCCGGTCAGGCAATGCCCGGAAGTTTTTCTATTTCGATAATCGATGCGGATCAGGTTGGAGATGAATATTTGGGCGGAGATATTATTTCAAGTCTTCTGCTGACTTCAGACCTGATTGGATCCATCTATCGGCCGGGTCATTATTTCAAAGATCTAGAAAAAAGCACATTCGATGAGCTTGACCTAGTGATGTTGACGCATGGCTGGAGAAGATTTGAATGGAATCAGGTTTTGGAAGGGGAATTACCAAAGATTGAACATTTCATTGAGCGCGGGATCAATATTGAAGGTCAGGTAACTGACCAGGAAGATACTAAGAAAGGACTTGGTGGAGGGAAAATTACTGCCTTGGTTGGAGAGGGAGTAGAAATCGTGAGTTCCGAATACGGTCCAAACGGGAGATTTATTTTCCGGGATATGGACTATCTGGATTCCGCGCAAGTTACCATCACTGCCGAAGATACCCGATTAAAAAACTTTATAAATGTTGAGGTAGAGTCGCCAAAAGTTGTTTTCAAAAGTCTCTATGGAAAGTACCCAACTCAAATCTCTTGGCCGGAAAGTCTGATTGCTACCTACAAGGAGCGAACTTTTATGCAACACCTCAATAATGAACAGGATGTAATGGATTTGGAAGGAGTGACAGTTGAAGCTCAGACAATCGAGAAGGAAGAAGAAGAAATCAAAAAGATCTATGGTGCCGGTGACGTGACAATATACCCGGAGAAAATACCCGGTTCTGTGGGCTTTACTAACGTTTTCCAATTGATTCAGGGCAGAGTCTCAGGTGTTCAGGTAGTTGTCAACGGGTTAAATGCCAGTGTGACCATCCGGGGAGTTGGGTCCTTAACTTCCGGAACTCAGCCGTTGTATTTGCTCGATAACATGCCTGTGGATGCAAGTACTTTATTGCAGGTTAATCCGAGGGATGTGGCAAATGTGGATGTATTTAAAGATCCGGCTAAGACAGCCATTTTCGGAGCGCAAGGGGCAAATGGGGTGATTGCCGTTTACACCAAAACTGGAGCAGGTGTTTCAGTAAGTGTTGGTGGATCTCTTGTCACCCGATACGGTGGATATTCTGTTCCGCGAGAATTCTATCAGCCGAAATACAACACAAAAAATATCGCAACAGCAGCTACTGACATGCGAGCTACTATTTACTGGAATCCTCTTGTGAAAACAGATGCAAATGGTACAGTAAGTTTGGATTACTTCAATACGGACATTGCCAAAAGACACTTATTGATTCTGGAAGGGATGGATGCTGAAGGTCGATTGGGCCGTTTAGTTCGCATTTTAGAGTAAGAATTTGCATTCTTCACCAAAGCCTCCTAATTTCTCTCGAATGTTAATCTGATCAGAATGAAAAAGGCTTTGGTGATTTTTCTTATGGGTTTTCTGTTTTCCCTCTCTGCTTTGGGACAGAGCCAATCGCAAGGCAATGTCAGGATTCATGCTTTAGGGACTTTTGGATTGCGCTATGAGGATTTTGGGGCAGGTGTAGGATTCGAATATTTTTTTGCGGAGAAATTTGCCCTAATGCCAAGTTATACCAGGCTTTTTCCGGAGGTAGGGAAAGGCAGTAATTTCAGTTTTGACCTTCGCTATTACGTTTCGAGTGAAACTTCCCAATTATACTTTATGGCGGGATACAGTCAAAACTGGCAAAATAACCAGCCGGATGGGGCTGGGACTACCAACAATTTTGTAGGTGCCAATATGGGTGTGGGCGCTTATCTCAGGATGACGGATTGGGTTGGATTAAGTACCGAGTTGAAATTTCAGAGCCAGAATCCCCAAGAAGTTGGATTTAGAATAGGGCTTGCCTTTCCGCTCTGATTATGGATTTTGAGGCTTTCAGAAAGGGTTTTAGATCAAGCTGAAATGATCAAAGAGGTCTTCATCTAGCATCGGTCATCCCTCGCCCTTACCTTTTCGAAAACTCAAACAGTTTCCGCTTCTCTTCTTTGTTCAGAGCTTCGTAGCCACGGTCAGCAATCTTATCCAGAATTTTGTCGATGTCTTCTTGAGTAGCTTCGTCTGATTTGACAGACGCGGCGGTTGATTTAGAGGATGAAGAACCAAATGATCCAAATCCGCCCCCGGTGGTTTTTTCTTTCCGATAGGATACTTTCACATTACTTCGTTTTGCGGAAAAGAGGTTTTCAAAGAAAATTCCAACTTTTTGAACAGGTAGCCCTAAATCGACTCCTTTGCGAAGCTGAGTGATGTACATGAAACCTAAGAGCGCTCCGCCCAAGTGGGCCAATTCTCCACCAGCATTCGCTCCGATTGAATTGGCAAAAGAGAGAATGACATAGAAAATAGCGATGTATTTGATTCTTACCGGACCTAAAAGGATCAAGAAAAAAGTTGTGTTGGGAGTGAGCGTAGCTGCACCAACCACCACTGCAAATACCCCGGCACTTGCTCCAAGCATCAAAGAGGAATCAACCGAATTGCTGAAATAAGGAGCAAGATTGTAGATGACTACATAAAATAAAGCTCCGAATAATCCACCCAGAATGTAAAGGTTTGCCAGCTTTCTGCTTCCTAGATTTTGGTGAATCAAAAGACCAAACCAATACAAAAAAAGCATATTGAAGAGGATATGAAAAATCCCTTCGTGCAAAAACATATAGCTAAAAATACTCCAAGGCTGTATGATCAGTCTCGGTAAGGAAGCCGGCATCATCAGATACGAAATGCCAGTTGAATACCAATCGCCAAATCCAGTGATGGTCATCAATACTCGCGAAATCAGCACGGCAAAAAACACTAAAATATTGATTGCAATTAGCTTATAAAGGCTGTTGTCGCTGTGCCGAAAGGCATTTTTCAGATTATCCCAAAAATTTCCGTACATGATTAATAGAAGCTATTTCTGTCTTTTTTCCATCGATAGACTAAGATGCCACCGATCACCAAACCACTCAAGTGGGCAAAGTGTGCCACATTGTCTGTTGGATTATTTACCAGTACGTTGTAGACCGTGTAAAGTCCATAAAACAGAACCAGATATTTCGCCTTGACCGGCATAGGAGGAAACAATAAAAAGAGTTGGGTGTTTGGAAACAACATCGCAAAAGCGATCAAAATCCCGAAAAGAGCACCCGAAGCACCCACCATGGGCACATTCCCCTTGATTGTCATAATAGCCTCAAGGGTCTGATTTGCTCTACTGATTTTCATCGGATCAGATGGATTTCGGCTGTAATCATCCACAAACTCAAACACAGACTTTTCAAAATACCCTCTGTTTTCCAAAACCAATCTGTTGAAAAACTCCGGATCAGGATTACTTTGAAAAGCTTCAACTTTGTCCTGAAGTGCATTCATTCGATAGGCAGAATAGCCGGAATAAAGTAAACCGGAACCTACGCCGCACACCATCCAAAGAATGAATAATTTCTTAGGCCCCAAAAACTGCTCGAGTAAAGGGCCGAAAATCAAAAGACCAAACATGTTGCTGAATAAATGCCAGAAGTCGGCATGCATAAACATGTAAGTCAAAAACTGAAATGGCTTGAAATAAGGGCTGTGAATATAATACAAGGCAAACCACTCGCTTAATTGAGGAAACAAAAAGGCGCTCACAATGAACAGAACCACGTTCAAAAGCAGGAGATTTTGTACTACCGGTGTAAGGTTTCTAAACATACTATTTACCAAAGAAGGAGTGAATGCTAGTTAAATCCAATTTCACAAAGGTTTTGTTCCCGGATAGCCCATAGTTTGGATTTTGACAAGTAAAAAGCTGCCCCACCAACGTTTCCATTTCTTGTGAATTGAGTTTTTGCCCCTTCTTCAAAGCGGATTTACGGGCTAGAGATCTTGCAAGATTTTCACGATTGTCAAGAGAAAGCTCGCTTTTGAAGTTTTTAAACTGTTCGATTAAACCTTCGAAGAGTTCTTTTTCATTTTTAACCTGAATGTCTGCAGGTACACCTTGGATTAAAACGGTGTCTTTTCCAAATTCAGAAACCATAAAACCCAGACTATGAAGTTCTGGGAGAATGTCGATTACGAGTGCAAAATCAGAAGCGCTTAGATTGACAGTTGGCGGAAAGAGGCATTGTTGAGAAGGGCCCTGAGCAAGCTTGAGTTGCTTCAAATATCGCTCATACAATACCCGTTCGTGGGAAGCTTGCTGATCCAGGATTAATAATCCGGTTGACAATTGGGCCACAACATAGCTGAGTTCAACCTGAAAAGTAGTCCCTGTAGCTTCTTCAGGGGGTTTTGGAAAGAAATCAGAATTTCCTTCAGGAATTGCCCGGCTTGGAAAAGTCAGAACTTCTGTGTCTTGCTGGTCAAATCGACTTCCCGGCTGGGCTGAATGCGAATTCCCTTCAAAAAGTCGCTCCCAACCCGAAGTACTAGCTTTTTTGAATTCTGGAGTATTATAACTCTTGTAGCTGTATTCTCGGTCAACTTGCTCCTTTTTGTTAGGATCTTTATCCCAGTTTTCTGTAAAATTCACATCATAGTTAAAATCCAGTGAAGGAACCACATGATGAGCGCCTAAAGCCTGCTTTACTGCAGCGCGAATCACTGCATAAACTGTCCGCTCATCATCAAACTTGATTTCAGTTTTGGTGGGATGGACGTTGATATCAATATGTGAAGGATCGATTTCTATAAACAAAACATAGAATGGGTGTTGATCGCTTTGAAGAAGCCCTTCGAAAGCTGAAGTGACAGCATAGTGTAAATAACTACTCTTGATGTATCTGTTGTTGACAAAGAAAAACTGCTCTCCCCTGGTTTTTTTAGCATTTTCAGGTTTGCCGATATATCCTTTCACATTGAGATGAGGAGTAAGCTCTTCGCAAGCAACAAGCTGTCCCTGATAGCTTTTTCCAAAAATCCCCACAATTCGGTTGCTCAATTTTCCGGGTGTAAGTGTTAAAACTTCAAGATCCTGTTGATAGAGGCTAAAGGCAATTTCCGGATAAGATAATGCCACACGTTGAAACTCATCAACGATATGACGCATTTCCACGGGATTGGATTTAAGAAAGTTTCTGCGGGCTGGCACATTGAAAAAAAGATTTTTCATGGCCACAGAAGTTCCTGTGGGACTTGCAATTGGCTCCTGCTTTTTCACTTCAGAACCTTCGATCTGAATCAATGTTCCGAGTTCTGATTCAGACTTTCGGGTTTTTAATTCTACCTGTGCAACCGCAGCGATTGAGGCTAAAGCTTCCCCTCTGAAACCGAACGTCCGAATCGTAAATAGATCATTGCTTGTTCTGATTTTGGAAGTAGCATGACGCTCAAAGCTCATCCGGGCATCAGTCGGAGTCATTCCTCGTCCATTGTCAATGACCTGAATAAGTTGCTTACCGCCTTCTTTTACAATTACCTGCACTTGAGTCGCACCCGCGTCTACTGCATTTTCAAGAAGTTCTTTCAAAGCAGAAGCTGGCCGCTGAACCACCTCACCGGCGGCGATTTGATTTGCTATGGCATCAGGTAAGAGTTGGATGATGTCATTCATCTTTTCGCTTGGGTTTCTTCCTGGAAATAAAATAAATCACTCCACCCAACGCAGCAAATATGAGCATGTATTGGAAGACAACTGGGCCAAGGTAAATGTACCCAGCCCCACCTCCCAAGAGGATAAAAAATATAAAAGATCTGATTAAAGCAGTAGAACCACCGGATCCCGAATCGAAAGATTTGGTTTTGCGGTTTTGTGAAAAGGCACCTCTGATTCCGGTTTCGTATTTTGCTTTCAAGTCAATTTCCTCGGGAGTCAATTTCCCCTGAGCTTCCAGTTCCCGTTTAATGAAGGCAGTTCGCTGCGCAATTTCTTCTTTGACAGGATCCCAATATCTAGGTTTGATTTCAAATCGATTCGGACTTTTTGAACTGAAGAGAGAAGGGATTTTCATAAGACTGTATTTTTTGGGTGAAAGCTTCGTTGCTCAAAAGCATATTTAGGAATTTAGTTCCGGCGAGAAAACCAGACATCAAATTTATACCAATTTTAACCCTAAAAACTGATCATTGTTGTCTGAACTTTCCTATATTCAAATATCTCTTGTCCCAATTTCCCAGAAATTTGAGCGGCTCCGGCTCAAGAGGTGGAATTCCGATTTGGTTTGGGATTTTTCAGACAGGCCGCTTGCAAATTTATTTCAATAATCAAGGATAAAAAATTTACTCTGGAATGATCCACAAGCTTTGGAAGGTTTTCAGCATCGTCTGCATATCAATTTTCTTCTCCTCCGGAAAATTGGATGAATCGCTATTAGTTGAAGATCCACTCATCAGTATTGACCCGATAGGTCAACTTAATTGGGTGGATAGCGTCTTCCAGACTTTGACATTTGAAGAAAGACTGGGCCAGCTTTTTATGGTCGCAGCCTATTCCAACAAAGATCAAAAGCATGTCGATGAGATTAGCAATCTGGTTAAAACTGAAAACCTTGGTGGCTTGATTTTTTTTCAGGGAGGACCTGATCGGCAAGCTCGATTGACCAATTATTATCAGGCCCAGGCCAAAACTCCACTTTTCATCGCAATGGATGCCGAATGGGGAATCAGCATGCGATTGGATTCTGTGCCCGATTTTCCGAAGGCTATGACACTGGGAGCTATTCAAGACCTTAATTTGATTCATGAAATGGGTTCAGAAATGGCCCGCCAATTCAAGGAGCTAGGGATGCATATCAATTTTGCGCCGGTGGTTGATGTGAATTCCAATCCCGAAAATCCGGTCATAGGTTACAGAGCTTTTGGAGAAAGCAGGGAAATAGTCGCCAAACGAGCAATCGCATACATGAAAGGTTTGCAGGATAATGGAGTGATTGCTAACGCAAAGCATTTTCCGGGACATGGAGACACAGAAGCTGATAGTCATTATTCTCTTCCTGTGATCAAGCATGCCGAGAAAAGAATCTGGGACGTGGATCTTTATCCTTATCAGGAGCTTTTCAAAGAGGATCTGATGTCGGTGATGGTGGCCCACCTGAATATTCCAAGCTTGGATAACGCGGCAAATATACCCACAAGCCTTTCCAAAAAAGTGGTAACTGACCTCCTTCAAAAAAGGATGAATTTCCAGGGGTTGGTTTTTACAGATGCGCTAAATATGCAGGGAGTTGCCAATTTGAATGCTCCGGGAGAGGTGGATTTGAAGGCTCTACTTGCAGGAAATGACGTTTTGGTTTATTCTCAGAATGTGCCAAAAGCAAAAGCACTCATCAAAAATGCCGTTGAGGATGGGATAATTTCCGAGAAAGAAATTGATCGAAGAGTAAAAAAAGTATTGAGGGCAAAATATTGGGCTGGACTTAATCACTACAGACCTATCAATACGTTTGGCCTAGTGGAGCGATTGAATACCCCCAAAACAGCTGAAATCCGTGAAAAGCTTTATGCTGAAGCCATTACTGTTGCTTCAAACAAGGATGATTTGCTGCCATTTACACAGTTGGATTTGAAGAAGTTTGCGAGTGTGAGTATTGGTGGTGAAGGAAAAGACTTTCAGAAATATCTGAGCAAATATGCTTTGTTCGAACATTTCAACCTCGAAAAAGCTGGCAACCAGACATCACATTACAATCTTATGAAGCAACTCGAAGACTTCGACGTGGTTGTTGTTGGGTTGATGGGGGTGACGAATAGCCCCAAGCGGGCATTTGGGATTGCTCCGGGAGACGTTGAGTTGCTTCGGCTTTTGAGTAAAAGACAAAAAGTAGTCACAGTCCTTTTTGGAAACTCATACGCTTCTCAGTTTTTGGAAGGCCTGGGAAATGTGGTTTTGGCTTATGAAAATAATGAGCTGACGCAGCAAATAGCCCCACAAATTCTATTTGGAGGAAGAACTGGAAATGGAATTTTGCCGGTCTCAGTTAGTCCACAGTATACTCAGGGAGTTGGAGGATATATGGGTTCAATGAACCGACTTTCCTACGGTACACCCGAAAGTGTAGGTTTGGACAGTAAGATGCTTGATAAAATAGATGAGATCGCAAATCGGGCAATTTTGATTCAAGCCACTCCCGGAGCTAATGTTCTGGTTGTAAAAAATGGGAAAGTTGTATTTGAAGGCTCTTATGGAAAGCTTGAATACAAAAGTTCTCCTGCAGTAAACTCAGAAACACTTTATGATTTGGCTTCTATCACCAAAGTTTTAGCGACGACTCAGGCAGTCATGTTTCTCGACAGTAGGGGAGAGATTGACATGAATAAATCGCTCGGCGATTACTTGCCCGAGTTGAAAAGAACAAATAAAGGCAACTTGGTTTTGAAGGATGTGATGGCCCACGAAGCTGGACTTGTTGCATTTATTCCTCATTATGTAAAGACTGTCCAAAGTGGAAGCTGGAATAGTAATTATTATAAAACTGCTTCTGCACCAGGTTTTACCAAGCCGGTATCCAACGAAATGTTTGCGATCGATGGGCTACGTGATAGTATTTGGAATTGGACAGTGAAATCAGCTTTGATTCCTATGGCTTCCGGAACTAAGCCAAAATATGTTTACTCAGACCTAACTATGTATTTCATGCAGGCTGTAGTGGAGAGGATCGTCAATCAGCCTTTGGATGAATTCCTGGAACAAAATTTTTACTCGCCTCTTGGACTTCATACGTTGACTTTTAATCCCCACTCAAAATTTGCCCTCACCAATATCGCTCCTACAGAGAATGATGTCGCCTTTCGGAAAAGACAAGTTCAGGGATTTGTTCATGATCCGGGAGCTGCAATGTTTGGGGGAGTAGCTGGACATGCAGGACTTTTTGGAACGGCAAATGATCTCGCCGTGATGATGCAAATGATGCTCAACGAGGGTGTTTACGGAGATGTGGAATTGATCAGACCCGAAACTATTGCCAAATTCACCGACAGACAATCCACCCAAAGTAGACGTGGTTGGGGATGGGATAAGCCCGAACCTGAACAAGGTAAAGGAGGATCCGCCGGAAAACTTGCGCCAAAGAGCACCTTTGGACACACAGGATTCACTGGAACATGCGTCTGGGCAGATCCTGAAAACGACCTGATTTATGTTTTCCTTTCCAACAGGGTTTACCCGGATGCAGAAAACAATAAGCTTTTGGATGAGGGAATCAGAACCAAAATTCATGACATCATCTACCAGGCGATGGCGAAAAAGTAAAATTTGAAACTTCTTTTCCTATGATACCGAATCAAAACAAAAAAGATCTTTGAGCCTGCTCAAAGATCTTTTTACTTCTTGTGAGTTCGGTAACTTTTACTTTTCCCCTACCAAAATCAATTCCTCTTGAGGGGAGATGAGGTATTCTGCTCCTGATTCAGTCACTACAGCCATCTCTTCTACAGAGATTGTCTTGGTAGTTCCGTCAGGTTGTTTCCAGCAATGAAATCCATCAAAAGCGAAAGTCATCCCTTTTTTCAATTCTTTTTGAGCAGCGGGTCTTGAAGTAGGACTTTGGGAGCCTCCTAAATTTGGACCTACATCGTGAGCCACATATCCTACAGGGTGGCCGGTACTCCACATTACGAATTCTGAACCAGCTTTTGTCATCAAATCGCGCTGAGCACGATCCACATCGATGCCTTTTATTCCCGGCTTCATTGCTGCCAAAGCGGCACGACTACCTGCTTTTCCATTTTCCCAGTACTTCTGGATATCTTCAGGAGCAGTGGTTTCATCTTCTTTCAAGACATAGGCGAAACGCTGTATATCACTCACCCAGATATCGTAGAGTTTCACTCCAAAATCAATCTGAATCACATCTCCTGGCATAATCACTTTCTCTGTAGCGTGAGAATGTCCACGATCCGGGCCGGAATTTACGTTTGGATTTTGATCAGGATGCCAAGCGTCTTTCACTCCGTATTCGGCCATTTTTGCTTTAAGAAATTTCGCCACATCGGCATCGGTTGTTTTTCCCGGAACAATCATTTCGTACGCTTCAACCTGAAAATCTGAAGCCAGCTGAGCAGCTTTCTTCATGATTTCCACTTCTTCAGGAAGCTTGATAGAGAGCCATTCATAGACCAATTCCGTGGAAGAAATCAATTTTGAAGCATCTGAACCTAGTAGTTTTTCAAGTTCAACTTGTTGGGAATGTGACAAGCCATCCGCAAGTGCATTGGTAGGTGAGGTATTGATCGCGATGGATTTGAAGTTTTTTTCTTTCAAGAATTCCACAGCTTTCTCCAAGGTGGAAGCCCCTTGCTGGACTTTGACTACTGTTTCATGGATGTCAAGTTCATCGAGTGCGGTTGCTTCCCCTTCAGGAGAAAAAACCAGCGAGTGGAAACCGGATTCATCCTGATAAAAAAGGAAGCTTGCCGTGCCGCTCGCATTTTCACCGCCGACGTGGGTAGCGATAGGATCGTTGTGATTTTCCCGGCAAAGAATCAGCCACGCATCAACATTAGCTGCTTTCATCGCTTCGGGTAGAAGTTCGGCTATCCGCTGCTTTCGGATTTCCGGCCAGGGATTGTCATTCCAAAGGGGAAGCTTTACTAGTTTTGTTTCAGGCTGGGGTGAGTCGCATGCTTGGAATAAAAAAGCAGTCATGAAAAGAGCGGGAAGGATATTTTTCATTTAAATCCAAAGTTGGTTGGTTGCAACTAAGATAATTTAAAATGGAAAAACGCCTCGATTATTTGATCAAAGGATGAATTATCAAAATGAAAGAATAACTTTTGTGTGTGAGATGCGGAATTATTAATAAGATTTTCCTGCTAATAAAGTGTTCATATAAATTATTTTAATTTTGAACAAAAATGATCCTTATGCGTGTTTACAGTCAAATCACCCACTCAGCACTAACTTAATCATGAAAATAGGAATCGTATGTTATCCAACTTTTGGGGGAAGTGGGGTAGTCGCAACAGAACTTGGAAAAGGTCTTGCCAAAATAGGTCACGAAGTCCATTTCATCACTTATCGTCAACCCACCAGATTAGACTTTTTCAGCGAAAACCTTTATTACCATGAGGTTGACATCAAAAACTATCCCTTATTCGACTTTCCTCCTTATGAACTTGCCTTGGCTAGTAAGATGGTGAGTGTGGTGAAATACGAAAAACTTGATCTTCTTCATGTCCATTATGCGATTCCACATGCGTCAGCGGCTTACATGGCCAAGCAAATACTGAAAGCTCAGGGAATTCATATTCCGGTGGTGACTACTTTGCACGGAACGGATATTACCCTGGTAGGCAAAGATCCGAGTTACGAACCTGTGGTGACATTCAGCATCAATCAATCTGATGGAGTTACGGCTGTTTCTGAAGATTTGAAAAGGGAGACTTACGAATATTTTGACATCAAGCGAGAGATTGAAGTGATCTATAATTTCATCGATTTGGACCGGTTTAAGAGACAGAAAAAGGAACATTTCAAATTAGCGATTTGTCCGAATGGTGAAAAGTTGATGGTTCACACTTCCAACTTCCGAAAAGTGAAGCGGGTTGAAGATGTGATAAGGGTGTTTTTCGAAGTAAGAAAGGAAATCCCTGTCAAATTACTTCTGGTAGGTGATGGTCCTGAGCGTGACAAGATGGAAAGACTTTGCCGTGAGCTTGGCACCTGCGATGATATTCGTTTTTTGGGAAAGCTGGAATACGTAGAAGAAGTTCTCTCAGTGGCGGATTTGTTTGTGATGCCTTCCGAAAAGGAGAGTTTTGGGTTAGCTGCACTTGAAGCCATGGCTTGTGAGGTTCCAATTTTGACATCTGATGCCGGTGGAATTCCCGAGTTGAATGTGAACGGTGTCACAGGATTTGTTTGTAAGGTGGGCGACATTGCCGACATGAAAGCAAAAGCGCTTTACATTTTAGACGTTGCAAACCTGCCTACCTTCAAAGCAAATGCGTTGGCGAGAGCTAAGGAATTTGACATTGCGGTGATACTCCCACTTTATGTGGATTATTATCAGAAAACATTAGAAAATTCTTTGGCTAAAATTTAAATGCTAATTTATCCTAATGTTTTTCTAGCCATTTAAATCTCTGAATCAGTTACCTTTAAATAATTATTTCAAATTTTGGTAGTGCATATTTTCAACTTATTAAAATAAAATACCTATGAGAAAGATTGGAAGACTCGACAAGCCGGACAACTTTGGAACGGTCATCTTGTTCGATAACCCGATTATGGAGCGGATTTCCCGAACACACATTTCGATTCCGATTACTATGTTTTTGGTGTTTGCTTTAATCTCGTTTTTTTACGCTTACACGGATACAAGCATTTCGCTTGGGATAGGACTTTTGGTTTTTTTTGCTGGGTACATATTTTTCACTTTTGTGGAATATATGATGCACAAGCATTTCTTCCACATGGAACCGAATACTCCGATCAAAGATAAGCTTCAATACAGTGCTCACGGAGTCCACCACGATTATCCAAAAGATAAAGACAGATTGGCTATGCCTCCATTTGTGAGTGCTGCGTATGCTGCTATTTCCTATTTGCTTTTCACCCTAATTTTGGGTGATTATGCGCTTTATTTCCTGCCTGGATTTTTGGTTGGCTATTCAAGTTATCTGGGAGTTCATTTCATTGTTCATGCTTATAACCCTCCCAAAAATTTCTTGAAAGTGCTGTGGGTAAATCATGCGATTCACCACTATAAAGATCCGGATATTGCTTTCGGAGTCTCTACTCCGCTTTGGGATATCATCTTTGGCACCATGCCAAAGAAGGTTTAAAAAATATCAAACCTCCTAAACCAGGAGGTTTTTTTGTAAAATCAACAAATGAAAAATGTTTCGATAATCGGACTCGGGTGGATTGGTTTACCACTGGCGCATTATTTAAAATTGAGGGGAATTGAGGTGGTCGGGAGTACAACCTCTTCAGACAAACTGAGCCGAATCCAGTCCGAAGGAATTCCGTCCATCCAATTCGAATTGATTCCTTTCCCCCAGGGAAAAGGCTTTCAAGTACTTTTCAAAACCGATATTTTGGTCGTAAATATTCCACCTCGCTCCCGAACTCAGGGGTCAGACTTTTACCTGGAACAACTGAAGTTTTTGCGAAGCATGATAGATCAATCAGCTATCAAAAAGGTGATTTTTGTATCAAGCACTGGAATCTATCCGGAAATTTCCAGAGAAGATGAATACACAGAGGATTTTCCATTTTCGCCTGAAAACTGTGGAAATCAAACCCTATTAAAAGCCGAGCAGATGATGGAAAAAGACCGGGATTTTGATCTCACCATTGTCCGGTTTGGTGGTTTAATGGGCGGAGACAGAATTCCGGGAAAATATTTTGCAGGCAAAGAAAATGTAGCAGGACATACCCGGGTAAATTTCATTCATCGAAATGACGCCGTTGGAATATTGGCATGGATCATTGAAAAAGATCTTTGGAATGAAATTTATAATGGAGTTGCTCCGATTCATTCTCTTCGAAGAGATATCTACGAGCGAAATCATCAGGATCTGAGGTTTCAATTACCTGCAAGTTATCAGAAACCAAATTCTGGAGAAGATCGCCTGATTTCAGGGAAGAAAATTCTTGAAACCGGGTTCCATTTTGAGTTTTCTGATCCATTGGATTTTAAATACGAGAGATGAAAAATTGACCAATAAATATCTGGTTTCCCCGAGTTGTCAATTCAATTTTTGACCTTAGCTTTTGTGACAATTTGAAATTGAGATGAACTGGGAAGGATTTGGTCAGCGTTGGATTAGAGTGGCTGAGATTACGACATTTCGGTACTTTTTGATCGCAGGATTGGCATTTTTCGTCTTTTATTTCCTGCTGAAAAACGTCCTTGCCAGACGTAAGATGCAAGATAAATTCCCTGGATTGAAGCATTATTCAAGGGATATTCTTTTCTCCCTTTTCTCCCTTTTCACCATTTTGATTTTTGCGACCATGGCCGCATTGGTCTTTACTGTCTTGAAGGATTACACCAATCTTTTCAATCCATGGGACAAATTCGGAGAAGTGTACTATTTCCTGACTTTTCCGCTCATGTTGCTTATCCATGATGCGTATTTCTATTGGATGCACCGATTGATGCATCAGCCCAAACTCTTCCGAACCATCCATCGCGTTCATCATCTTTAGACCAATCCATCGCCTTGGACTGCTTACACTTTTCATCCCTTGGAAGCGATCATCGAAGCAGGGATTATTCCGGTGATAGTTTTTACGCTTCCTGTCAATATTTCTGCCTTCGCATTATTTCTGCTTTTCCAATTCTTCTACAATGTGTATGGCCACTTAGGCTATGAACTTTTCCCGGCCCGGTTTAACAAAACCTGGATTGGAAGATGGATCAATACCGGAACTGCGCATAATCAGCATCATCAGTTTTTCCATGGTAATTATGGCTTGTACACTTTGATTTGGGACCGAATGTTTGGGACTCTTCGCAAAGACTACGATGCGAAATACCAGCAAGTCACTGGAAAGGAATTGAAAATGAAAAATTTAGAAGGATGAGTGTGAGTTGAAGATGCGGTAGATTTTTTGTCTTTTTATACGTACGGTTACACTGCTGAAAATTCTTTTTTGCCTACCCGATAAAAAGCCCGATATTTTATTTGCCAATTCGCCCAAACCTGCCTCTCATTCATGAAGTCTTCCCTCCGAATTCTATTCAACTGTTCCCTTGCGAGCAGTTTTCTTTTTTCTGCCTGCAGTGAAAAACCTCCTCAAATCGATTACTCAGGATGGGCACATTATGGAGGTTCGGAGGATGCTGCCCGCTATTCATCTCTTGACGAAATTACCACCGAAAATGTCGCCAAACTTGAAGTAGCCTGGACTTACAACACCGGGGATGCTGGCGAAAGAAGCCAAATTCAGTGTCAGCCGATTGTGGTCAATGGATTTTTGTATGCCACTACACCCCAATTGAATGTCTTTGCCCTGGATGCCGCCACCGGAGTTGAAGTCTGGAGATTTGATCCGTTTCAAGTTTTGGGAGGGGAAAACAGCTGGGCCGGAACCAACCGTGGCGTCAGTTACTGGGAAGATGGGGAAGATAAACGAATCCTCTTTGGAGCGGGCAACTGGCTGATGGCAGTGAATGCTTTGACGGGCGAACCCATCAAGGACTTTGGAGATCAGGGAAAAGTGGATCTACGAAAAGACCTCGATACAGAGAGGAAAGATTTTCTGATTGTGGCAAATGCGCCAGGTGTGGTTTACGGGGATTTTCTGATTCTTGGAATGCGACTTTCCGAAGGTCTGGATGCAGCGCCGGGGAATATCAGGGCGTATAATATCCGAACCGGAAAGCGGGAGTGGATCTTTCATACTATTCCGCAGGAAGGAGAGTTCGGCTACGAAACTTGGGACAAAGATCATATCAAACAAATCGGCGGGGCGAATAACTGGGCTGGAATGACGGTTGATCAGGAGCGGGGAATTGTCTTTGTGCCAACCGGGTCCGCGACCTATGACTTTTGGGGCGGTTATCGTCCCGGAGACAACTTGTTTGCCAATTCATTGTTGGCTTTGGATGCCAAGACAGGAAAGCG
>JBKJKX010000110.1:0-2781 GCA_046597285.1 Algoriphagus sp.
TGTCAGATTTTTTTCAGCGGCGTATTGACTTACTCTATTCAACCAAGTCAATTGCAATTCCAGCGGAGATTTCCCGCTGTTTCTTCCGGTCGTATGGACTTCATCGCCCCCCACATGTAGGTAATTTGCAAAAGGAAAAGCCTTCAATGCATCTTCATACAGGTCAAACTGGACTTTGTACGTTTCTTCATTCAGCGGATTAAAAGCCCAGTCACTTTCGGGATCATCTCTCAGCGGGATATATTGCTCGTGCTTCAAAATGAAAGAAGCGTGTCCCAGACCTTGCACCAGTGGACTAATCCGAATATTTCTAGCCATCGCATATTCACTGATTTCCTTCCATTCTTCAATCGAAAAGGCATCCGAAGAAGCGACTTTTGGCTGAAGCTGGTAGCCGAGTTTATCTTCAATTTCAAGAATGATGGCATTAATTTTCATTCCAGCCAGCCTGTCCATCAACTCATAGTAATATTCTTTTTTCTCCAGGTGATGCTTCACGTCCAAATGTATCGCCCGATAGGCCAAAGCCGGCTCATCCCGAATCGCACAAACCGGAAGAGCGACTCCCTGATCCCGTGAATCTTCCATGAGTTGCCCAAGTGTCATCAACCCATACCAAAGTCCCTGCTCAGTCGAAGCTTTTATATCAACTTTATCTTCGGAAATCTGAAGCGTGTATCCTTCTGGTTTGACTTCCATTTCAGGCTCCAGTGAAAAGCTAATTCCTTCATTTTGCAATTCTACCAAAGGTTTTCCTGCGATGAATTGAGTTTTCGCTTGATCGAAAGCACCCCTCAAATCTTCCCCTTTCAGGTCTGAAGTTGCAGTGATTTCAAAGGAAGAAGGGCTCGGTAGAACCACAAATTGAGCTTCCGATGTTGGCTTTGGCTCACATGAACCAATGGATAATAGCAAAAGTAAAAGAGCTGAAAGTTGAAGGAAACGCATAGGGTGGGTTTATTGAATTAGATATGGAAAACGTTTACAAACCAAATCGTCTGGAAAATGATTGAAATTAATGGAAAATCCGACTTTTCCCCAAGAATTAAAAACTCGCATAGAAATTGCAAAAGGGATGCGCAATATCACTCCAGTCAAAACCCAAGGTTTCTCTTGCATACCTCGATATGAAAACAAAGGCATTTTCCTTTCTTCTGATTTCCATTTTGATCTGTTCTTTTCCAGTATTCAGCCAGGTGGCAGATACCACTTCCATCTCTGAACAGATTAAAACTGAACGGGACAACCAGTTGAAAGACCTCAATGAAAAGCTCAAACGAAATGAGGAAGAAGTAAATCGGCTTACAGACAAACTAAATGCGGCTGATAACAGAAATTCATCGGATAAGGAAAAAATCAACGACCTCGAGAAACTCCAGATTGCCTTGGACAGCAGGCTTAAGTTCCTGGAAGAAGGACCTAAAACCAAAATCAATCTAAACGGACAGCTTGCATTTACCGAGTTACTGAGCATCCAAAGAGATATTCAACCTCTTGACTTGTTCGTTTCTTCCCAGACTTTTTATACGCAGCTGGGCAACATCGGCAAAATCCAGAACTATAGCACCTTCACTTCTTGGAAAAAAGATTACGATAATTGGTACAACAGGCAAGGAAAAGATGACCAGATGATGGAAGTTATTAACAGTTCCTTGAATCTGATCAGCGCTGTGGGAAGCAATGTTCCCTTGTACGGCACAATGGTCGCCACAGCTTCTTCAGGAATCACTGCTTTGGTGACAGCTATTGGTAAAAGGGAGAAAGACTTGAGCGAAAAAACTCCGGCCATGCTCAAGCTGCTAAATGTCACCAGTCAGTTTGAAAATCAAAAAGCAATCATCGACCATGAATGGGCACAGATCAACAAGGAACTCGAACAACTTCAAAAAGAAAATGCAGCCCTTCTGGAGGATCAGATGAATTACTATGGTATCAGCATGCTGGATTACAAAAGAAAATATTTGAATGCCACACTTGACATAGACCGAGAAACATTCAAAAATGAATGCAGGAAAGCCATTTCGGAGAAAATAATGCTACAGGAAAGCTCTCAAAATACAAAAGGAAAATGGCTGGGTCAGGTGGAAACCTACATGTACAAAGTGCAGTCTCTACGTCTTCGCTTTGGGCAACTCACATCGAGGATGCTGGTTAATATGGAACAGTACGAAAACATCATATCTGTCTATTCAGATAGCACTCGTTTCCCTGCTGAATTCACCACCCAAATCAACGGACTGAACAATTCCCTAAAATCCCTTAAAAACAAGTTTTACGCATCTTACAATCCAGCCAAATACATCGAGGATTCTGCTGTTATGTACATCGAACGCCAGTAAATCGACCCGGGAATCATCCAAAATATCCTGAAAACACCTTTACCAGAAATACTTCTACTAGTTAGTTTGCCAGTTTATTCCTGGTCGATATGGTTTGGCCAGCATAATCTCCACCAATTAGGAACTATCACTTTTTTGAAATTCAGGACCCAAAAACTCAGTTTTAGCTTTTTTTTTCTGCCGATAGAACGGCAAAATCTTTTGGGTTAGATCTTTAATCAGAAGCCTCTTTCCGGAATTATCAAAGGTTTATCCTGTTTTTGAGGAATGGCCTTTGTTATTCCTCTTTTTTCTCTAATTTTTAGGTAAAGCTTTGGTCAATACCCAAAACCAAATTTTTGAACTCAACCCAATAACCCGACATGATTACATTTCTAATTATCCTCATCGCGTTAGCGCTGATTCTGACCGCCATCATCAAATTTGACATCCATCCTTTTCT
>JBKJKX010000172.1:0-5937 GCA_046597285.1 Algoriphagus sp.
AATCCGCTTCCGGGTTGGCATTCTCCTGAGCAGGCTTGGGCTCAGACTCAGGGTCAATTGGCCTGGTATCAGGCGATGGTAGAAAAAGGTGAAATGTCTCAAATCCGGAATCTGGAGCAACTGGAATCTCATTTGGCACAATGGGAAAATGGGGAGAACAATTCGTCCAAACCTGTCGGATTCATTCTTTCTCTGGAAGGGGCCGATTCTATCGTGAATCTGGATTACCTGGAAAAAGCCTACGAAAGCGGGCTTCGTGCACTTGGTCCGGCGCATTACGGACTGGGTCGCTATGCCTTTGGGACAGATTCTTCTGCACCGTTGAATGAACAGGGAAAAGCTTTGGTCAGGAAAATGGACGAACTGGAAATCATCCTGGATGCGACGCATCTCTGTGATCTGGCCTTTTGGGATGCTCTGGAGATTTACCAGGGACCTGTGTGGGCAAGCCATAATAATGTTCGAGCGCTGGTGGATCACAATCGTCAGTTCTCAGATGAGATGATCAAAGCTTTGGTCGATCGGGATGCTGTGATCGGAGGAGCTTTTGATGCCTGGATGCTGAGTCCGGGTTGGATCAGAGGAACGTCAACTCCAAAAGAACGAAATGTAACCATCGACTCCGTACTCGATCATATGGATCATATTTGCCAGATAGCAGGAAATGCCAATCACATCGGAATCGGTTCCGACCTCGACGGGGCTTTCGGGACTGAGCAGTCCCCGGCTGATCTTGAAACAATCGCAGATTTGCAAAAAATTCCTGACCTTCTTCGAAAAAGATGCTACTCAGAGCACGACATAAATAAAGTAATGGGAGAAAATTGGTTGAACTTTTTGAGAAAAGCATGGGATTAATTTTGGATTTTTTGAATTATTCTGATTTATCAAGCTTGCTTTAATAATTCTAATTGAATTATTTGCAAAGATTAACTCCACAACCTTAATACTATGAGAAAAAGATATTTACTCGTATTTGGATTCTTCCTTCTTACCGCTTTCTCCTCCTTTTCTCAAAAACTCATAATATCTGCGAATCAATCAGACGCTAAATTTTTCCTTCTGAATGACTACGATGATTCCGAAAAACAAGAATTAGGAGCAGGAACAATCGAGCTTAAGCTGGAAAAAGATTCGAGAAATCGAATCAAAGTAACAAAACCCGGTTACGAATCGGTCATCAAAGAATACAACAAAGATCTGAAGTGGGACAAGGATCAGAAAGTGACGATTGAAGAACGCAGAGTTGAAATCAGCGCTGAACCTTACGATGCTGAAATCTTTGTAGATGGAAAAAATATCGGCACAAAGGCAATCTACATGGTAATAGGCAAAGACAGATTCTTAACTGTCGATGTCAGAAAGCCTGGCTTTGTTACTTCATCAAAAGTTTATTACAACTCTCCGGATAAAGAAACCCCTCCCTTGAAGGATCATTTTGAGCTGAAGGACAGACAAGTTCGGCTCGAAGTAATGCCTGCTGACGCTACCGTTTCTTCAAATGGAATTTCCATGGGTAGAGGGAATCAGGATATAAAAATCATCAATGGAGATTGTGTCACCGTAACTGTGAACAAAGAAGGTTTTGTAGAATACACCAAAGTATTTTGCAATAAAGAAGGCGATGCTGAGCCTCCGGTAAGAGATAAGGCTATCCTAGAAGACAGACTTGTGAAGATTACAACCAATCCAATCGATGCCTCTATCGAAATTGGCGGAAAGCGGGTAGGAAATGGCAATTACGATCTGAAAGTTCCAAAGAACGCTTGCGTGGAAGTGAGAATCACTAAAGATGGCTTCATCCGATATGTGAAAAACTATTGCAATCAGCCAAATATGCAGGAAGTAGCCACTACTGACCTGATTGAGATGACCGTGGACGAAGCTTATACATCCTCCGTTTCTTCTGACTTGGCAAATGTGAGAATTACAGTGCCTGTGAAAGCCGGAATTGCACCTGAAGATTCTTGGAAAATCCTAAGCTCCATCGTTACTCGCTATTTCGATATTCTGGAAACAGTTGATTATAATACTGGCTATTTGACTACTTCTTGGCAGGTTCAAAACTTCCAATCCAGCATCATTCGCACGCGGGTGATCGTGAGCAGCGGAGGAAATTCTGATCAATTGGCTTATGCAGTGAAGCTGGTAAGTCAAGAAGCATTCCTTGACGGAAAAACTCAAATAACCGTCAAAGACGATGAGAAATTTCTGGACTGGGCTCGAATCCTGAAGAAATACGAAGGCTTGATCCAGGAGATCCAGGCTAGACTTCAACAATAGAAAGTATTTAAATGGAATTGAAAAACCTCAGTCAAAATCGGCTGAGGTTTTTTTGTCTCTATTTTTTCAAAGATTGTTCTGAATTCTTTCAGAGTTTGGGGCTTTGAAAACCAAGTTTTTTCATTCCTCCTTTAATCTCCGGATTACTCATAAATCGATCCCAAAGTAACCCGCTTCTATGATTTTCAATCATGACTACTATAGGTCCTTGATCGATGGCGAGGTATCCATCCGAGACCCAATTTCTGGTAGGATTAAACGCATCAAAAAATCCATAATCACCCCATAACTTCCCATCCTGTTCATAATAAAAATGCCTGATTGCCACCATAGATTCTGTCGGCGTATAAGGAATAGAAGATATCGCAGCAGTCGGTGAGATTACTCCCAAGTCATTGGTCGGTGAATGGGCGCTATATCCCAGATGATTGTCACTTGCTGTGAGACCCCAGCTTTTTTCACTGTATCCTGCAAATCCTTTCGGGTTTGCAATGCAATAGGCACGATTAATCAGCGTATGATTTTTATTCTGCTCCCAATAGTCAGCATATTGATCTTTCAATGATCTCGGATCAATTCCCAAAAAAGAATAATGCGAAAAAAACAAAGGGCCTCCATAGTCGGGACCAAGTGCCAGTTTGTATTTTGAGTAATAGGTTCGATCATTTTTGAAATCTCCCCCCTTTGCCCAAATAGCATGATACAATTGCGGAGCAATCGGAAAAGTGGGAGACGAAGTGGCAAGGACATAGGCTACCAAACTTTCATTCCAGCCTCTTATTTCAAGATTGATGGCAAATCCGAAAGTAGGAGACCAATGCCAAAGAAGAGTTCTGCCACCATCCGTAAACCAGCTCCATTCCACCTCTTTCCAAATTTTGTTGATATTGGCTCTGAGCTGGATTTCAGCAGAATCTTCCTGATCAAAATATTGCCGGGCTGCCAATAATCCCTGAATCATGAAAGAAGTTTCTATCAAATCACCTCCGTTATCCTGAGGAGAAAACGGATAAACTTTTCCTGTCGTCCCGTTATACCAATGAGGAAAGGCCCCATGAAATCGATCCCCATTCAGGAGAAACTTGGTGATTTTAAGCAGACGTTCTACCCCTTGAGAGCGTGTGATGAATTTTCTCTCCACTCCTGCCAACATCCCCATCACTCCAAATCCGGTTCCCCCGGTTGTGACGATTTCAGGACTATTTCCTCCATAGGCAGTAGCTTGAGATCTTTCTCTAGCCATTCCGCTTACCGGATGGGCAAAATCCCAAAAGTATTTGAACGTTTGCTTTTGAACCAGGTCAAGCAAATCACTATCCGATAACTGCTCTACAGGCGCAATAACAACCGGAATTTTGTCAACCGGACTCTCTTTTTCGGAACAGCAAGTAACGAAACTAAAAAAAATCAGAAATTGAAAAAGCTTCATCATTGTTGAAATTATTTGCCTGTCTTAGTTAATGATTTTCACTTCCTGGATTTTTGTTGGCAGCCAAACCTGCATCTCATTTTGTCCCCTGTTTGCCCAGGTGTAGTAAGGAATAGCAGTGATTTTTTTGATTTCCGAGCGCAGATTCGTTCCGTCTTCAGAACCTGTCATGACGGTCATATCTACCTGAACAGCCATTACTTTCTCATCCAAAACCTGGAATTCAACCACCTTGAAAGCGGCATTTTCAGGGATCAGGATATTCCATGCTTTTCCGTTATTATCCGCACCCTCCACACAATAAACCAAAGGGCCTCTTTGAATAGCGATCCGGTCCGCATTGGCAGTAACCTCTTCCCGGGAAACAAGCTTCCTTACTTCCATTGGCAAAGAATACTGGATTTTATCTCCCTTTTCCCACGCTCGTTCGATAGTCAGATAGCCATTTTCCTCGGTGTACGGGACAGGTTTTCCATTCAGCAAAAGAGTGAAATTTTCCTTGCTCTTCCCCGTAAACCTGTAAAGTCCACCCGGAACCGGTTCATCCTTTGCCCAGCCCGGCAACCTCATCTTCAGTGCAAATTGGGTTTTTTGGTCAGGATTTAGGGTTAGGTTAATTACCCCGTCAAGCGGATAGTTGGTGGTCATTTCTATGGGAACTTCCGTATTGCCCATTTGGAAGTTGGTCTTGCTTCCGATGAACAGATTCACCCAAATCGCATTCTCGGATTTTGCATAAATGTAATCGCCGACCGATGCTACCAATCTCGAAATATTAGATGGGCAACAAGCCGTCCCAAACCACTCTCTCCGACTATGCTGACCAGAAGAGGCCAATGGGTTTCCATAAAAAAACCGATTTCCTTCCAAACTCAGTCCATCCAAAGCGGCATTGTACAGGCTCCTTTCCAACACATCAATGTATTTGGAATCTCCCTCCAGCGCATTCATCCGCTGATTCCAGAATACCATTCCCACAGATGCACAAGTCTCGCTGTAGGCATTTTCGTTGGGCAGATCATAATCCACCGAAAATCCTTCGTTGCTTCCCGAGGATCCAATTCCACCTGTGATGTACATATTTCTATAAACCACATCTTCCCAAACCGTCTTCATTGCATTCATGTAGCCGGTGTCGTTTTTTGCGGCAGCTACATCCGCAGCGCCGGTATAGAGGTACATCGCTCTGACCGCATGGCCCGTAATTTCTTTTTGTTCTTTTACCGGTACATCATCCTGGGCATACTTGGGGCCCCATGTTGGATTGTCCCAGATCCCACCTTTGCCGTGGCCATGACCCCGCTGATCCAAAAACCAATCGGATAATTCAAGGTATTTTTCATCTCCGGTGACCTTGTACATTTTGACCAAAGCAAGTTCTATTTCCTCGTGTCCAGCTACCCATGGTCGATTGGGTTTGCGGAAAGTCTCGTCAATATGATCCGCCATTTTGATCGCCACATCGAGTAATTTTCGCTTTCCCGTGGTTTGATAATAAGCCACTCCGGCTTCCATCAAATGTCCTGCACAATAGTCTTCATGTTTCTCCATATCGCTCCACCGATTTTCCAATCCGGACAGGGAATAAAATGTATTGATGTAACCGTCTTCTTCTTGTGCTGCCGCGATTTTATCTATCCATTCATCTGACTTTTGCTCAAGTGATTTATCCGAGTGATTTTTCAGAGAATATGCAATTGCTTCCAATGCTTTGTAAACATCACTATCATCATAATAGATACCTTCATGCTTTTCATTTTGATGACGGGCAACCTTTTCATAATTCCGGATACGACCTGTAGCAACCTCAGTCTGATAGATCATAACCGGAACAGCTGAGGAAGAAATTTTTTCGAGCTTGGGTTTCCAAAAATTATCAGTGATCATCACCTCAGAGAAGCTCACCGGGTTCAGTTTGGTGATTTCCGATTGAGCAAATGCAGAAAAAGAAGCTATTGCAAAAATGAAAGAAAGTGTCGATCTGATTATCATGGGTCTATCAGTTTTAAGTAGGAAAAGAAGGCGCCAGAAAGGGAAGTTTAAATCGTGCTAATCAGTTTTACCCGACACATCGGATTTTAAAATCTAAGTTTGTTCCGTCCAAATTACTATAGCGCAGAAATAAATATCCCCATTTTTAGGACTTAAATTATTGTTTAACTTAATAAATCTAAAGGCAGGTTCATCCTGCTCTCTGCTATTGCTTCAAATAAACCCCAATCACC
>JBKJKX010000008.1:0-105581 GCA_046597285.1 Algoriphagus sp.
GATATTGATACCTATGAGGAATATGAACAATTGCTGGCAAATAACTCGAAAAAGAAGAAGTAGAAGTTCGTTTGTGAGAAATGTAAAAGTTGAAGATGTCGGTTTTGATCTAAGCTCTGAATTCTAATTGGGCAGAACCCATCTTCAACAAAAGATATGGGGGTTTTTATAAGGCTTGTCTCAATTCCTCCATCACCTTTTTCACCCATTGAATGGTGAAATCAATATCTGACTCGGTAGTTTCTTTCCCTAAAGAAAACCGAACCGAGGCTCTTCCCAAATCAGAATCCAAACCCATCGCCTGAAGTACATGACTGGGTTTGGGGGAAATAGACGTACAGGCTGAACCAGAACTGACCGCAACTTTCAGATTGATTTTTCGAAGCAACTCCACTCCTTCCACATCTGCAAAGGCAATATTTAAAACGTGAGGCAAACGGTCAGACTGACTTCCATTCAAAAATGTGTTTGGAAACTCCAAGAGCTTCCATTCAAGTTTATCTCGGAGAATTTTGAGTCTATTTCCTTCCAGCTCCAATTCATTCAATCTTAATTCAGCTGCCATTCCCAACCCGACAATTGCAGGAACGTTGAGTGTTCCGCTTCGAAACCCCTTCTCATGCCCCCCGCCATCAATTTGAACAAGTGGCTTTGGAAGGTGGTGATTATGCCGAATGAATAAAACTCCGACTCCTTTTGGTCCATAGAGTTTGTGTGCTGAAATTGCCATCATGTGAATTCCATTGACAGAAACCGGGATTTTCCCCGCAGCCTGAACGGCATCCGTAAGAAGGATAATGTCGAATTCTTCAGCTATTTTTTTGATTTCTTCCATCGGATGAATCACTCCAGTTTCATTGTTCGCCCACATCAATGCAATCATTTTGGTATGAGGCAAAATGGAGGTTCTCAGTAGATCAAGATCGATTCTCCCCTCTTGATCAACCGGCAAATAGGTTACTTCTGCCCCTTCGGATTCGATGGATTTGAAGGTATCCAATACGGCTTTATGCTCAGTTTGGCAAGTGATAAAATGTTGTTTCTCTCCTTTTTTCAAGTCAAATATTCCCTTGATCGCCAGATTGAGGGCTTCAGTCGCTCCCGAGGTAAAAATGATTTCCTTAGATTGGGCACCAATCAGCTGTGCAATCTGCTCGCGCGCCGTTTCAACTGCATTTTCAGCTACCCAACCAAAAGGATGACTTTTGCTTGCAGCGTTGCCAAAGTGAATTCCAAAATATGGCAGCATCGCTTCGATTGCTTCGGGAGCGCAAGGCGTGGTAGCATTATAATCCAGGTAAATCGGGTAATTCATGAAGCCAAATTATGTGTTTATTAACAATCTAGAAACTATAAAGAGGATTGACTGATACAAATCGAAGTTTTGAACACTATTCTAAACCTTTCTATTCCCCTTAATTTTTGCCTAATTTCGTCCATGCAAGAAATATGGAATTTTGAAGTTGACCAATCCAATGTATCTACCTCCGAGAAATCAATCAAAGAATTGATTCAAACGGAAGAGAAAGATTTGGGCATTTTTCTTTCCTATTATTTCAAAAGAGAAGGCGCAATCGCCGAAAAAGTGAACCTAGGTTCTGAGATTACTTTTTTTACAGATCATACCGGCAAGTTCAAACTTGAATTCGATTTGGTTCATTTCAATGCCTGTCTCGCGATCAATGAGCAAAAGCGCGATCTTATAGATATCAGTTTTGAATTTGATTCAGACTTTAAAAACCTGAAGCTTACCGGGCCCTATTGGCCTGAGCGGGGAATGGATGAGATTTGAACTTTAGTATCTAGACATTAGACATCAGTAGTTAGATCATAGAATCAAAAACCCTGTTTTCTAGAAATAATACAGGATTTAACTTTTTATATCTGTGAATTAATCAACAAAAAAACCTCCCAGAATTTCTGGAAGGTTTCATTGCTTTATTCTTGTGATTGAACTTTTGACTCTATTGTCTTAAGTCTAGCTTCTTGATACTACTATCTCTAACCTCTTCTGATCTCTAGTTTGATATCAGAAAACTCCTTCTGCTCGATAAACGGCTGACTTCTTAGCCTTCTGCCGGTAGCAGCGAAGATCGCATTTGCAATCGCTCCTCCGGTTGGTGGTAAGGCAGGCTCTCCTAATCCAGTTGGATCAAATCCGCTGTCAACGTAGTGAACATCGATCTCAGGAACTTCTTTCATTCGGATCAAGCGATAGGAGTCGAAGTTTTTCTGTTTTGGAACTCCATTTTCGAAGGTAAGATTACCATACATCGCATGTCCCATACCGTCCACGATTCCGCCTCGCACCTGATGATTTGCTCCTGTTGGATTGACCACCATTCCGCAATCGGTCACCGCAGTTACCTTTTTCAAAACTGGTGATCCGCTTTCCATCGCGATGTCTGCTACTTGGGCTACATAAGATCTATGTGAGAAATAAACGCTGAAGCCTTGCTTTACATCCGGATTTTTACCCCAGTTAGACTTCTCTGCGGCTGTTTTTACAACGCCAATCATTCGATCCACATCGTATCCCAACTCTCCACCTACAGGCGAAGATTTAGCTTTTTGAAGTAATTCAAGTCTGAATTGTACAGGATCTTTTTTCGCAGCCAACGCCACTTCATCCAGGAAGGATTGCTCCGCATAGGCAAGGAAATTGGTAATCGGGGCTCTCCAAGCATTTGTGGTAATGGTAGATTTATGTTCGATGGATTCAATCAGGACGTTTTCCACTGCTCCGGCTGGGAAGTTGTTTTCGCGAGTACAGTTTCCTGCATTCATTCCAACTCCACGAAGTTTGTAGCCAACCATATTTCCAGTTTCATCCAAAGCTGCTTCAAATCGATATCGAACTGCCGGCCTGTAAGCTCCTCCAGTTAATTCATCTTCTCTGCTCCAAGTTACTTTCACAGGAGCATTCATCGCTCTTGACACTTCAACTGCCTCGACTACGTAATCTGCTCGAAGTCTTCTTCCAAATCCACCACCCAATCGGGTAATTTCGACTGTGACATTTTCAGGAGGTATTCCCAAAAGTGTTGCCGTTTCTTGTCTTGCTCTATCCGGTGTTTGTGTTGGCCCTATCAACTCTGCCTTATCACCTTGAACGTGGGCAAAGAAGTTTTCTGGCTCCATCGGAGAATGCGCAAGGAACGGGCATTGATATTCTGCAGAAATTACCTGAGCTGCATTTTTAAATGCTGCGGCCACATTTCCATTTTCTCTTTTTACCTCACCTTTTCCGTTTGCCAGTAATTCCTTAAAAATGCGATCATGATCGGTTGAATTTTCTACCGTGCCATCAGGCTCATACTCTATCCTAACAAGTTTCTTTGCTTTCATTAAAGGCCAAGTAGAAGTCCCGACGACGGCAACGCTGGTACCAAAAGTTATTACATCTTTCACTCCTGTAACTCCTCGTGCGGCGCTATCATCGACCGATTTGATTTTCATCCCAAAAGGTGCTCTCTGAATCATGGCGTGAAGCATTCCTTCCCGGTAAAAATCAAGTCCATAAATAGGCTTACCAGTGTATATTTCTTTGAAGTCCACGTTTTTTACCGGAGTTCCGATGATTTTGAAGTCCTTTTTGTCCTTCAAAGTCACTCCTTCCGGAGCAGTCATAGTGGAAGCTTCTGCTACAAATTCACCGAAATGACCTTTTTTACCAGATCCTTTATGCGAAATGATTCCTTTTTCAACTGTAATTTCGTTTGCAGGAACGTTCCACGTTTTAGCTGCTGCTGCTACCAAAACAAACTTTGCAGTTGCTCCGGCTTTTCTGAGTCTTTCCCAGCTATGAGGCATTGCACCTGATCCACCCGTTAATTGGCGATCGTATTTTGCAGGATCAAGACTTGCCTGGACGACACGAACTTTTTCCCAGTCTGCTTCCAGCTCTTCAGCGACAACCATCGGGAAAGAGGTCTTTATATTTTGGCCCAATTCAGGATTTGGTGAATAAATCACCACATCTCCGGTTGGAGAAATAGACAAGTAACTGTTAAATGATTTTGCCTGAGAAAGAATCTCCTCAGTGCTCAGAACTTCAACTTTTGGGGAATCGCAGCTGAACCAGTTGAACCCGATAAACAAACCTCCTGCCGTTGTACCGGCGATTTTCAGAAAGTCTCTTCTGCTTGCTTGAGTGAGTGTGCTCATGGTTAGTTGGTTTTAGCTGCAAGCGCAACGGCCTCGCGGATTTTGTGGTAAGTACCACAGCGGCAAATGTTTCGGTTCATGGCGTTATCAATCTCTTCCATGGTTGGGTTAGAATTTTCATTCAAAAATGCCACAGCATTCATGATCTGACCTGCCTGACAATAGCCACATTGTGCTACATCCACTTCAGCCCATGCTTTTTGCACAGGATGATCTCCGTCTTCAGAAAGCCCTTCAATAGTTGTAACCTCAGATTTTCCAATACTGGAAACAGGTGTCATACACGAAAAAGTAGCATTTCCGTTGATGTGAACTGTACATGCACCGCATTGAGCAATGCCGCATGAAAACTTAGTACCTACAAGACCCAAATGATCCCGAAGAACCCACAAAAGTGGGGTATCATCTTCGACATCAACAGCATGGGACTTACCATTGATTTTCAGGTTATAATTGGCCATGGATTTATAATATGGTTTGATTTGAGGCTTAAGTTAAAGAAAAAGAGTGTTTTAACCGTTTTGAATCCTAATTTTTTCCCAGAATTTGATGAGTAGCTATTAGCTAATTTGAATGAATTGGGAAAGACAGAATTAAGCTTGGGTTTTCTAAAAGTCATATTTTGGTATATCTTTATTTTTTCTGTTCGTACTAACCAATCTAACCTATTATGAAAAAAATCAATGCTGCTATCGTGGGTACCGGCTTTATCGGCCCTGCCCATTTGGAAGCACTTCGAAGAATCCCTAATGTAGAAGTCATTGCCCTTGTTGAAGTAAATCAGTCCTTGGCTGATGAAAAAGCCAGAATCCTCGGTATACCAAATGCCTATACATTTGATGATATGCTGAAGCAATCGGACATCGACGTAGTTCATATTTGCACTCCAAATTTTCTTCATTTTTCGCAGGCAAAAGCAGTTTTACTAGCTGGAAAGCACGTGATCTGCGAAAAGCCTTTGGCAGTTAAAATTGAAGAGGCGGAAGAATTAGTAAAAATTGCTGCTGAAAAAGGACTGGTCAATGCTGTTCACTTCAATTTGCGCTATTACCCGATGGTCAGACAGATGAAGACCATGCGTGAGAAAGGCGAATTAGGCGAGGTGTATTCAATAATGGGTTCATATCTTCAGGATTGGTTGTTTCTGCAAACTGATTACAACTGGAGACTTGAACCGGATAAATCTGGCGAAAGCCGAGCAATTGCTGATATCGGATCCCACTTATTGGACATTACAGAATATGTAACTGGCTTGAAAATCACTGAGGTAATGGCGGATTTTTCGACAGTTCATAAGACTAGATTAAAGCCCCTGAAAGCGATCGAAACATATTCAGGCAAGATGCTTGATATGTCAGATTATCAGGAAGTTCCAATTAATACAGAAGATCACGCTTCGGTTTTGCTTCGTTTTGATAATGGTTCCAAAGGTTCCATCACTGTAAGCCAGATAAGTGCCGGAAGAAAGAATCGCCTGAACATTGAAATCTCAGGTTCTAAATCCAATTTCGAATTTAATTCTGAGCGTCCGAATGAACTTTGGATTGGCAAAAGAGAGAAGGCAAACGAAAATTTGATGAAAGATCCTTCCTTACTTTATCCTGAAGCTTCTGCTTTAGTAAGTTTCCCGGGAGGTCACAACGAAGGTTTTCCTGATACATCCAAGCAGATGTTTAAAGAAGTTTATGCAGCTGTGATCGAAGGAAAACAGCCTGAAAATCCTTCTTATCCAACTTTTGCAAGCGGATTGAGGGAGTTGATTATTGGCGAACGAATAGTGGAAAGCAATAAAAAGCAGGCTTGGGTTGAAATTTAACAACCTTTAAGAAGAGTTGTCAGTTTTGAAACGTTATAAAAGTGATACAAATCTTAAATTCAAAAAAAATTAATGATGAAAACAATGAATTTGAAAAAAGCCCTGTTTGCATTTGCTTTGACGGCATTTGTAGGGTTTGCAGCTATTGCGCAAGAAAAAGCGAGTCCGGCCAAGAAGGCTGAAGGCACTGTAGGTGGTTCAAAAATCACAATCAGTTATAGCAGTCCTGCCGTAAAAGGCAGAGTAGTTTGGGGTGAGTTGGTTCCTTTGGGACAGGTTTGGAGAGCAGGTGCAGATGATGCTACTACCTTCACCACCTCAAAAGACATCTCAATCCAGGGACAGAAATTAGCAGCTGGTACTTACAGCTTTTTTATCATTCCCGGAGAAACTCAGTCAACAATGATCTTTAATAAAGTGGCCAAGCAGTGGGGAGCTTTCAACTATGATGCTAAGCAAGATGCATTGAGAGTGAGCGTTCCTTCTCAGCAGACTTCCACCATGGAAGAAAGATTGGTTTACGAAGTGAAGCCAGATGGTTTTGAGATTCGTTGGGAGTATGGAAAAGCGGCTGCAAAAATCGGAGCATAATCTAGTGCCAAAGTAAAAAATCAGCCACCAGGTGAAAGCTTGGTGGTTTTTTTATATCCTTTCTCAACTGTAAACCGTCACTTTTTTACCTGATTACTTCTCCTTGTCGATAATGAAACCAGTTCTAACAATTTCCGAATTATATTCATCCTACATGAAAAAACAACTACTGACGGTTTTTGTAATAATCCTCTCACCACTTTTGATCCAATGTTCGTCGAATACAAATGAAGATTGGCCAGAGTATAACGGTGACGGCGCAAAGAGTCATTACTCGGTACTCGAACAGATAGATACTTCGACGGTTTCGACGCTAAAGATTGCTTGGACCTATTCTTCAGGAGGTGCGGATACACTTCGAAATCGCTCGCAAATTCAATCCAATCCCATCATCATTGATGGTGTGCTCTATGGCGTATCTGCAGCCACACAGGCTTTTGCAATTGAGGCCGACTCAGGAAATGAACTTTGGAAAACAGATATTACCAACAATGAAGGGACAACAAGCCGAGGTGTAACCTATTGGTTTAATGGGAAAGACAAGCGTATATTCTTCGGGGCCGGCCAATGGCTTTATGGAATCAATGCAGTCACTGGGAAATTGATAGAGACTTTCGGAGAAAAAGGGCGTATCGATCTCAAAGTAGGAATTGATCGGCCTGGCGCAGATAACTACGTGACCTCAAATACGCCTAATACCATTTTTGGAAACCTGATCATCACCGGGACTCGGGTTTCAGAATCTGAAACGGCCCTACTCGGTGACGTGAGAGCCTACGATGTTAGAGACGGGAGTTTGGTCTGGACCTTTCATACAATTCCACATGCCGGCGAACCCGGCTATGAAACTTGGTTTCCCGCCGATCCGAGACAAAGACTAGGTGGTGCGAACTCTTGGATGGGAATGGCCATAGATCGGGAAAGAGGAATCGTGTATGTCCCGACCGGTTCAGCGGCTTTTGATTTCTATGGAGGTAATCGAAAAGGCGACAATCTGTACGCAAATTCTCTTCTTGCGCTGAACGCCAGTGACGGAAAACTAATCTGGCATTATCAGGTCGTCCACCATGATATTTGGGATCGAGATATTCCAGCTCCGCCAAATCTTTTTACAATCACTCGAGATGGCCGGCAGGTGGATGTCGTATCGGTGATTACCAAGCAGGGTCATACGTTCATTTTTGATCGAGATACTGGCTTACCCATTTATCCCATCGAAGAGGTTGTATTTCCGCAAGAGGCAATATCCGGCGAGCATCCAAGCCGAAGTCAACCGATCCCTGTACTTCCTGTGCCCTTTACTCGGCAAGGTTTTACAGAAAATGACTTCAATTCTTTTGTTGCTGACAAAGATTCGCTGATTCAGATTTTAAAGCAGTCTAAAACAGGATCACCCTATATTCCGATTACCGAAAAGATGACAGTTTTCTTTCCAGGTACCGATGGTGGTGGGCAATGGGGCGGTGCGGCAACTGATCCAGATGGGATGATATTCGTTCCTGCAAAAGAGATTCCCGTCTATACTTCTTTGGTGCTACGAACAAATGAAAACGGGCAGGCCGTATCTGGAGGCAGCGCACTTTATATTCTCCATTGTGCCGGTTGCCATGGAAAAGATCTCAGTGGAAATCACGATGGCTCCTATCCCGGATTGAGTACGATCAAAGCGCAATTGACTCGTGATCAATTGCTCGCCGTGATCAACGGCGGACGTGGCATGATGCCTTCATTTTCTCATATTTCTCAATCCGAGCGAGATGCTATCGCGAACTTTCTGCTTGAAATTGAATCCGATGAAAAAGTAGAAGTCTCGCAACAAAGTGGCTCAGCCTACCAGCACACCGGGTACAATCGATGGTACGACACCAATGGTTATCCAGTAAACACGCCTCCTTGGGGCACGCTCACCGCAATCGATGGCAATACCGGAGAAAGGCGCTGGCAGGTTCCTTTGGGAGAATACAAAGAACTTACTGCAAAGGGAATCCCTCCTACCGGAACAGACAATTATGGCGGGCCATTGGTGACGGCGGGAGGCCTAGTTTTTATCGCAGCCACGCCGGACGAAAAAATCAGGGCGTTTAAAAAGTCCACAGGCGAATTAGTTTGGGAGCATGATCTTCCCGCAGCGGGATATGCAACTCCAAGTACTTACAGTATCAATGGGAAGCAGTATATCGTGATCGCTTGCGGTGGTGGTAAGTTGAAATCAAAGTCAGGAGATATATATGTGGCTTTTGCTCTGGAGGATTAAGACAACTTTCAATTAAAACCTTGATTTCACGATCCAAACTGAGTTCAATTGACAAATGCTTACTTCAATTTCCACTTCATTACAACCTCAGCATTAAAGCCATCACTGTCTATTGGATTGGGATTTCCTTTACCAGTGGTAATCAAATTATAGAGACTGCGTTTGATGTAATTGTTCCATGATTCGAAGCAAATATTATAGCATTCTTCTTCTGCTGTGAGGCCTTCGTGGGTAAACTTCACCGTCGTTTTTTCGCTGGCAGATTCGATCTCAAAAATCAGTTTGGTGCCGGTCCATTCGGTTCTGTCCTTTGTAAAACTGAACTGATTTTCGAGAATCTGGTACACCAATTTCTCATTTGGGACTTCCTCGATCAATTTTATCTTGGATAAATGAACATCCTGATAGTGATAAAAAAATATTTCATTCAGAGTGCCGGTTTCGCCTTCAATCTCCACTGACCACCAACCTCGGAAGTTCTTTATACAGTTAAAAACCGTCGAAGGATCTTGATCTACAAGGATGATTTGGGTGTAGTCTGGGAAGCTCATGATGGGAAGGTTTTTTCAAAATTAATATTTTTACACGCTAATAATCAACGTAATAAGAACTTTTCGTCAAAGCATTATCTCGTCGAGGACTTACCGTGATCCACTTTGAAACCAATTATTTATCGAGATTCTAATTTCAAATGCTTAATAAGAGGAACGCATTATTGTAGAATAAACAAATGCCAAGTTACAATTCAACCTTCAAGTAGGGCACAATCCTTTACAGAATCCAAATCCCTTCCCGATTTCCATCTACTCACAGAATCCCCTACTTTTGCCTTCCATGCCCGAATTCAATCCCAATTCTTTCAATCTTCCTGTCGCGGAGATTATTTCCCAAGTCAAAACTCACTTGCAGCAAGCGAATAGTCTGATCATCCAAGCTCCTCCGGGTGCCGGAAAAAGCACCTTGCTTCCACTTGCTTTGCTGGACGAACCTTGGCTTAAGGGAAAGAAAATCATCATGCTGGAGCCGCGTAGGTTGGCCACCAAAACAATCGCTCAAAGAATGGCATCTATGACCGGAACTGAATTGGGGGATTTGATTGGTTACAGGATTCGATTCGAATCTGCTATTTCCAAAAACACAAGGCTTGAAGTAATTACTGAAGGTATTCTGACTCGAATGCTGCATTCTGATAATGCTTTGGAAAATGTGGGATTAATCATTTTTGATGAGTTTCATGAGCGAAATCTTCACGCGGAAGTTGCATTGGCACTCAGCCGGGAAGTTCAGCAAGTCCTGAGACCGGATTTAAGGATTCTTCTGATGTCTGCTACGATTGACTCAGCAGTATTATCAGATTTACTCGGTGCCAAAGTAATCGAAAGCAAGGGCCGACAATATGACGTTGAGGTGAACTACTTATACGAGGCTGATGAGTTTGCGATCGGTGAAGACACTGCCAGGCAGATCATCCCGCTCACCAAAAAACACGAGGGAGATTTTCTCGTGTTTCTTCCCGGCCAGGGAGAAATCAAAAAAGCAGAAGAAATACTCCGAAGAGCTCTTCCGGAAGACATCATCATTCCACTTTTTGGACAGCTTTCACCATCCGAACAAAACCGGGCTATTTTACCTCATCCTTCCGGGAGGAGGAAAATTGTCCTTTCCACCGACATTGCTGAGACTTCATTGACTATCGAAGGTGTAAAAGTTGTAGTGGATTCAGGCTTTGCAAAGTCCTCCAAATTTGATCCTAGATCCGGTCTTTCAAGGCTAGTTCTTCATCGAATCAGCAAAGATTCAGCAGATCAAAGGAGCGGTCGGGCAGGTCGATTGACCGCAGGTAATAGCTATCGACTT
This sequence comes from Algoriphagus sp., assembly GCA_046597285.1. GTDB lineage: Bacteria > Bacteroidota > Bacteroidia > Cytophagales > Cyclobacteriaceae > Algoriphagus. Next base: position 10,686 of record JBKJKX010000008.1, read on the forward strand.
TGGAGCATAGCGACTCAGGCTCAATTGGCTGAATACCGGATTCCTGAATTGATGGAGGCTGACTTGACAGGTTTGGTTCTCAACATGAAAGCTTGGGGAAAGCAAGAAATTCGATCTATGACTTGGCTTACTCCTCCCCCAGCTGGCACATTAGCTATGGCTGAAAAAACACTGGAAACGATTGATGCTATCGTGGGAGGACAGCTTACAAGCCATGGCAAAGAGATCCATCAATTGCCTTGCCATCCGAGAATTGCACATATGTTGATCTTTGCTAAGAAGCATAACCAATTAGGATTGGGAACTGATATAGCAGCCATTTTGGAGGAAAGAGATCCGCTTCCGGCTGATTCAGGTGTTGATTTAAATCTGAGAATTGAAGTTTTACGCCGATTCAGAGTTCGGGGTGCTAGCATTGCAAGAATTAAAAAAATCGATAAGGTAGCGTCTTCCTATCGGCGAATGTTTGATATCAAGCCTGAAAATACTCCGGTTAATCCTTGGCAAACCGGGCTTTTATTGGCTTATGCTTATCCGGAAAGGATTGCCGCAGCTCGTCCGGGTAACAACGCGCAATTCCAGCTTGCAAATGGGAAAATAGCTCAAATAGGCCATCGTGATGATTTGGCTCATGAATCATGGTTGGCAGTTGCGCACCTTGATGCAAGAGAAGGAATGGGGAAAATCTGGATGGCAGCTCCCTTGAATCCCAAAGATCTGACTCCACTTTTGAAAATGAAGGAAGTGATAAAATGGGATCGGAAGAAAGGTGGCCTTTTGGCTCACACAGAAATCCGAATCGGAGCGATTATTTTGGGAACGAGGCCATTACAAAAAGTGGTTCAGGCTGATTCAAAAAGCGCAATCCTAGAAGCCATTGTTGAGGAAGGCGATCTATTACTCGATTTCAATGAAGAGGTCATTCAATTACTTCATAGAGTTCAATCTTTGAAAAAATGGAACCCTGAGCAGAAGTGGCCGGATTGGACCGTGGCAACTCTTTGTGAAAATTCGGAAATCTGGCTGGAACCTTATCTTCAAAATATCCAAAAGAACGAAGATTTGAAGAAATTAAATCTTACTCAAATACTAGAAAATTGCCTCGAATTTGATCAACAGAAGGTTTTGAATCAATTGGCTCCAAGCTTTTTGCAAGTTCCTTCGGGTAGCCAAATTCAAATTGAATACAAACCTGACGGTGAAACCCCACTCATTTCGGTTCGACTTCAGGAGCTTTTTGGTTTGTTTGAAACACCAAACGTAAATAATGGCAAAATCCCACTTTTGATTGAACTACTAAGCCCAGGTTATAAGCCAGTACAATTAACTCAGGACTTGAAAAGTTTTTGGAAAAACGGATATTTCGAAGTTAAAAAAGAACTAAAAAGGAGGTATCCGAAACATGAATGGCCGGATGATCCCATTGGAGCAGAAGCAGTTAGAGGGGTTAAAAGAAAAACTTGATTAAACAGGGACTTTATCCAAGTAATGGAGGAATTTTAAAAATGCAGCTATTGAAAATGGCGTCATGTCATTGTCTTTTATTTTCTCCAAATAGAATTGGCGAAGAACCGGATAATCCAAATTTGAGTAAAATCTGCTTAGCGCTACTGATCTGAATGAATTGTAAACGAAATCCTGAGATTTGAAGGGTTTTTCTTTATGAGATGAAAATTCTTTTTCAAGATTGAAAGGATCAATCATGTTATCCAGCCAAGGGAATCCTCGGGTAATAAAGAACTTTTTAGCTTTCACCATGACTTCTTTGAGCTGAGCCTCTGTTTCAATCCGATAACGCGGAGGAAGGTTTCCGCTTATCTTTCTCGGAGAATGAATCAAGGTCAAGGACCGATCTGCGTAATCCATCACTGTGGGCAAAAACTCATGAATTAAATGTTCTATCTGATGAATCCTGATTCCTAGGCAGTATTCAAGATAAGTAGTATCTGAATATTCAGAAAAGTTCAAATAAATAACCTGATTGCCATGAGGGAATGACCTATAGAAAAAGTTTAACACAGAGTTATACTTGAAACCGAAGTCTCTAAAAAAATCTTCATGAAACTCTATTACATCTGTTTTTACCATAACGACCCTTGTGGATAATTGGAAGATCTCGTCTATTCTTCTAAGAATAACTGCTTCATTTCCTGTAACATTGGCTCTACTTCTGATTTCTTTAAGATCACACTTCCTTCCTCTTCAGGGTTGAATAAATAGTGATTCCAGTGCTTTTCAGCTTTTCTGATTGTCCTTGGAGTAATATCGAATTCGACCTCGTCTAAATAAGATTTGGCAAGAGTTGAGGACTTGAAATTTCCGAAGAGGTAAATTTTAAAAACATCTACAAATCTCCCACTTAAGTCGAACTCCTCCATAATCTGAACAAATTCACCTTGATTGGCTTTATTCTTTTTGTCAAAAATTGCCTCAAGAATCGCATCAAGACCTTCCTCATTAAAGTTTGAAACTGATAGCGCTCTGCTCGCCAAGTAAGCATGCTCCCAATTATCTCCTTTTACAAGTTCAATTAATTTTCCTTTAACATCCTCATCTGCAACTTTTCCAAGCTTATCGGCAAAAAAATAGGCGTTACTTTCAATTGGATCACACATTTTATCCAATAATTTTTGGACTTCCTCCTCCATGATTTTTCTTTTTATTTGTACAAATATACTGTAATAGCTGCCGCTGCTTATGAATATCCCAAATGCAAATGTTATTAGTCAATTATTGACTGAACATTTTATCAATCTAGGCAAAAAAATGGATTTGGACATCAGTTATTTGAAGGAAAAGCATCAAATATTAATAGAAGGTTCCTCTGATTGGTTAGCCAAAATATATATGCCTTGGAATTTAGAATTTGATATGAAGGCAGGTTTTTCACTTAAGGAAAATTTCCATTTTGCTTTAGTATTGATCCGAGCAGGGCAAGCAGTGGTGGGACACTCACATGATGGAGTTCTTTTGGATCACAAAGTTTTTCGAGCCTACATGGTCCGACAAAAGCAAGGAAAAAGTCAGATTAAATACTTGAAAACAAAAGGAAAATCCAGAGCCGGTTCGCGAATAAGATTGGGTGAGACAGAGCGGTTTTTTGAAGAAATCAACGAACGCCTGACAGAATACTCCTCCAATTTTCCAATTGACATGTGGGGTATAAGTTGTGGAAAAACTCTCTGGCCCTACTATTTCGAAAGTGAAACAGCTCCTCCATTTTTACAAAATCAGGAAAACCTATTCAGTATCCCTTTTCACATTGCGCAAGCTTCTTTTGAATCATTAGGGAATGTAAATACTCAACTTCGAAAGTTTCACCTCTTACTTTCAGAAAAAGGAAAAGAGATATTTTCAGAAGTGAGATTTAATAGGACTGTGGAGGACGGCGAATCAGACAATTGGTAGTCGTGCTATAGGATTTTCACCAGTCAGCAAATTCTCTTTGTGGAGTTGGCTTGCAAACCGATGACTGAAGAGCGAAATAAAAAAAAATAATTTGCCAGTATTCTCATTCGTGAAACTCCACTTCCCTAAGGCTTACGAAAATACTTAACCGGTAACGGTAAATAAAAAAAGCCCTGATTTCTCAAGGCTTTGGCTGGTTTAAGTAGTTTTTCAAATATTGGTTGAACCGGCATTAGGGAAACTGGAGATCATCGCAAGCGTTTCATGAGCCATTCTGATGTTGTATTCGTAGGCTAAACTCTTGTAGTTGACCAGATCCACAATGGTACCTATAAAGCAAAGACCCAAAGTCAAAATGTAAAGGATCCCAAGTCCGACCTGTCCGAGGATAAAGCGGTGAAGTCCGGCAAATCCGAAGAAACCAATCAATGTTAGGATCAGGATCATTTGAGCGTCTTTTCGCCTTGCCCGATATACCTGTGCGAAAAGGGAAGCCTGATCCTCGTCCATGTTTTTCATCAATCCCTGGATGTAGCCCAGTTCCATTCCTTCCAATTCAGGAAGGTGTCTTAATACATTAGCCATAATAGTGTGTTGTTTTGAGGTTTTTTATGAGTTGCCAAATTCTGGAGAAGATCACCACAAATGCCAGCATTGCCAGAGGATGCATTGACCAGGAAGCCTGAATTTTGCCTCGTACGAGGAGATTCATCGATCTTCCTAATCCACATCCCGGACACCACTCAAATCCTAGCTGATCAAGCGGGCAAAGACTCAAATGAGAACCAGTGTTTACATCAAGCAGCAAAATCGCAATCAAGCTACCAATCCAAAAAACCAGTTCTAATGGGAATTGCCTAAGCATTCGGGTAATTTCCTTCATGCAGGGTAAAGTACGAAAAAGGTGCCATGTGCCAATTTCGTCGTTTTTAGCTTAAATAAGCCTGTATTCAAAAAATCATGCTTGAATAGCGAACAAATAAGTGTACGGTTATGAACGATTTATTTCAGGAAGGTTGATTTTAAGCTCCTTTCCGAATTGCTCCAGTTGACTGCTTTTCAATTGTCGGGAAAAACCCGGATAGCCTTTTGTAGAACCTGATGCTCTCCAACCCGAAAGTTTAAAGATTAATCCAAGAAGATCACCTTGTATAGAATTATTGGATTTGAGGTCAAGCGCTCTAGAAGCTTCATTTCCCAGAAAAAAGGCAAGAATACTTTCAGTCTGTGAAGAAAGGATTGAGTCAGGAATTGAATTTTGGTAATAACCTTTAAGAGCTCCGATCAATTTCAATCCTGCTTCTGATTTCCTTAAATGTCTTTTTCGGATCAATTTCTCCAACTCAAATGCTTCTTTTGAAGTATCTGGCCAGAAATCAGTGTTGATCCCCATGAGTGATCCAACCCACTTCCAATATTGCATGACCAGTGTGGTCTCCTCTGTAGATACCCTAAAACCCAACTTTCTCCAGCCTCGCAATACGATCAGGCTAAAAGCAAGATTTGTCCCGATCATATCTTCCTGATTGATAGGTTTACCAAAATCCGGATTCCAATCTCTGGCGTATTTTTCCACGAAAAATCGACTAAATGCATGAATCAGACGAACTTTTGCGCAAACTAAGTAAGCTTCCTTGGAAGTACTAAATGCCCCCGGTTTGAAGATTTCAAGAACAAAAGATCCAGTCTCACCCAACCTCTCTCCAATAGAGTCCAGAATTCTTTTGGATCGAACTAGCACTTGAGCTCCATCGGCAAATGCGTAGCAGTACGGCAAAGAATAAAAGCCAAGCATAGCCAGATACAAATCTCCTTTCTGATTGAAAAGATCCTGACCTTGCTTCAGTATTTCAGTTGGGATATTTTGATTTGATTTTTGATAGAAATTGAAAAAATTCTTCAACTCGATAGGAAAATCTTCTTGATTTGTTTCTGGAATCTCTTTCCAGGAATTGATCAATGAAATCAATTTCGGATTTTCAACCAAAAGTTTAACGACCTGATCAGCAGGATCGTCCTGAATTTGCCTCAGATCATTCAAACACGAATTCTGGTATAAGTTTAATTTGCTCACAAGTTTCTAACCCGCATTTTGTATTTTGGTTGATCAATATTGCTCAACAAATGAAAATAATTATTCCCTTCCTTTTCTTATCCTGTATTTTTCTCGCATTTCCTACTCAGTCTCAAACCAGCTTTGATCTTTGGGTGGTAGAAACATCCGGAAAAGGTGGCAACTTGAAATTACTTCCTGAAACGGCTAAAGCTTTGACTGATAGACCTGAGTATGACAATCAGCCAAGCTTTATCAATGAATACCAATTGGTATTTTCAGCAGCAGACAAAAATGGAAACCATGATATTATTGTCTACAACTTCAACTCAAAGAAATTCACCAACCTTACCAAAACACCAGATGTAAGCGAGTTTTCTCCAAGCCTGACAGATTGTGGTCTATACGTTTCGGCTGTTGTGATGGAGGCGGACAAAAAACAAAGAATCTGGCTTTATCCTATCAATTTCGGAGAACCTGAGCTATTGTATGACGATATCGAGCCGGTTGGATATTATGATTGGTATGACAATAAAGCAGCGATGTTCATCCTTGGTGAGCCAAACAAATTGATCTATGCTAGGGGGAAGAATGAACTTTTGGAAATTGACACCAACATTGCCCGCTCTGTAAAAACACGTCCCAAAACTGCTGAAATCACTTATCTTTCGATGAGTGATAAAGTCATAATCGGAGAAATGGAAGCTTTGACCTTAAAGTCTTACGATTTGGTTTCTCAGGAATTCACTGATTTAGGTTCTGGAATAGAAGGCTCCCAGGACTTTATTTGGCTTGATAAAAACTATCTGATAATGGCCAGAGGCAATTCTATTTACCGAAGGAAATTCTCGAAAAAAAACTGGGAAATTATTGGCACGATTAATTCACAGACACATCAAAACATCACAAGGATGGCTTATAGCCCGGATTTAAATGTCCTAGTAGTTGCCATGGAAAGAAAATAACCAATAAACCATATGCATTCAATTAAAAATTATCTCTTTTTTGCCTTTATTCTCTTTTCAAATGCTGCACTAGCACAAATAGAGGACAAAAGAGGAATTGTAGAAAAAGATGCTGAACTGGTAAAAGTTCAGGATGGATTCAGTTTTACAGAAGGCCCTGCTGTGGATCGATTTGGAGATGTCTATTTCACAGATCAACCGAATAACAGAATTCATGTTTGGAATGCTATTTCCAATACCGTTTCGATTTTCAAAGAAAACGCAGGCAGATCAAATGGAATGTACTTCATGCTTGACGGTACTCTTATTACCTGTGCGGATGAGAAGAACGAACTTTGGTCAATTGCAAAAACCGGTGAGCCAACGGTTTTAATTTCGGCTTTCAAGGGAAAAAAACTCAATGGTCCAAACGATGTCTGGCTCGTTCCAAAAGGTGGGATGTATTTCACAGACCCTCTTTATGTAAGGCCATATTGGGAAGGAATCAGAACTCCCGAAAAGCAACAGGACGGAGAACATGTTTATTACCTTTCTGCGGACAAAACCCAATTATTCAGGGTTGCTGAAGATTTGGTCAAACCAAATGGAATCGTTGGCACACCGGATGGGAAGTTCCTCTATGTGGCAGATCCTGGAGCCAAAAAGACCTACAAATATGAGATTCGAGAAGATGGATACCTGACCAATAAAACGCTTTTCTGCGAAATAGGGTCAGATGGAATGACTATTGATGATCGTGGAAATGTATATTTGACTGGAGATGGTGTGACAGTTTTCAATAAATCCGGAGAAAAAATCGCTCACATTCCCGTTCCGGCTAAATGGACAGCCAATGTGGTTTTTGGTGCATTGGATAGAAAAACTCTTTTCATCACCGCTATGGATGCAGTCTATACTCTTAAGATGAAATCAAGAGGAGTTTGGTGAAATCAAGATTTTAGAAATAGAATAAGGCAGCGTAACTACTGCCTTATTCTATTTCTAATCAAGCTAAAATTAGCATTCTCCGTCTACTTCACAGGTATCTGCTGATTCACCCCCGATCATTTCCAGTTGAGGGTTTTCCTTCGCAAATTCAGTCCACGCCTTCTCTAGAGTTTGCGAAAAAACCTCATCCGGTTGTGCACCTGAGATTCCAAACTTCCGATCTAAAACAAAGAATGGAACACCCTTTACACCTATCAATCTTGATTCATAAATATCCTGATCTACAGCATCTTCATACTGATTAGATTTAAGTAACTTTTTAATGGATTCTTTATCCAACCCAATTTCATTTCCTATTGAAATCAAGGTATCTGAATCATCGATATTCAGCCCTTCTGAAAAGTAAGCTTTCAGTAATCGCTCTTTCATAGTTCCCCCTTTTCCTGAGGTTTTTGCCAGGTGAATCAAGCGATGGGCATTTTTTGTATTTGCCACAACCGCCTTTTCAAAGTCAAAAGTCAAACCTTCCAATTCGGCCATTTGAGACACTTGGGCAGAGATCTCACGAGCTTGATCTAAGGACCAGCCTTTTGATTTGGCAAGAGATTCCAGCGTGCTTATTTCAGGATTTGTTTTCTGGTCAGGATTCAGTTGAAAACTTTTCCATTCTATTTCAATCGCCTCCTTCTGAGGAAATTTTGCAAGTGCCTTTTCCAGTTTTCTTTTGCCGATGTAGCAAAAAGGACAAACCACATCAGACCATATTTCTATTTTCATCGCATTTTTATTTACTTATTTCAAAATCTGAATAAGTACTAAAGAGTTCAATTCAATTTATGAAAATCAAAGAATGTCCTTCCTGTGCTATGGAGATTGATGCCAAATTAAAAGTTTGCCCGATTTGCCAATTTGAGTTTCCCCGACGATCTCCCTGGATTGGATGGGTAGCGATTCTTTTGCTGTTAATTTGGCTTTTGAGCTATATCTTTTGACACTTCCCTAATTTCTCTTAAATTCCATCAAATCACACCCAACCTATGAATAAGCGCACATTTGTAAAATCTTTGGCACTGCTTGGAATCAGCACAGGTTCTGTTTTTTCTACAAAAGCCAAGAATACTCATTCAATAAATGAAATCGATTTTAATTCAGATGATATTTGGGATCAGATCAGGGCGGGATATAAGCTGAAACCCGATTACATCAACCTGGAAAATGGCTATTACTGTTTTTTGCCACAGGAAACTCTTGAGAAATACATTGAGCACATTCGGGAAATAAACTATCAGGGTTCTTTTTACATGCGAGGAGTTCAATTCCAAAACAAAGCAAAAAGTGCGGCTAAGCTTGCAGAATTGGTTGGAGCATCGCCGGAAGAAGTTGTTTTAACTCGGAATGCCACTGAATCACTCGATCTGATTATTTCCGGATATCCCTGGAAATCAGGAGACGAGGCTTTGGTTTCTAATCAGGATTATGGAAGTATGCTCACTATGTTTGATATGGCTGCCAAGCGCTGGGGGATCAAAGTGAACAGAATAGATATTCCAATGCATCCGGAAAATGATGAGGAAATAGTGGCCACTTATGAAAAAGCAATCACTCCACGAACTCGCCTGATGATGGTACCCCATATTGTGAATATTACGGGACATATACTTCCGGTTAAAAAAATAGCGGATATGGCTCATTCACATGGAGTTGAAATAATGTTGGATGGTGCTCATGCCATTGGCCAATTTGAATTTAAAATCAACGAACTGGGATGCGATTACTATGGATCAAGCCTTCACAAATGGCTTAGTGTACCAATAGGAGCTGGTTTACTTTATGTGAAAAAGGAACGAATAAGCCAAATAGAGCCACTCTTGGCACCATTTGATATGAGCCTTCAAACCATTGCCTATCTCAATCATATTGGAACTCATCCGGCGGCAACTGATTTGGCGGTCTTGAATGCCATTGAATTCCACCATAAAATTGGAGGAAAACGCAAGGAGGATCGGCTGCGGTACATTCAGCGATATTGGTCTGATCAGGTTCGTGATCTACCAGGGGTTGTCGTAAATACTCCTAAAGAACCTCAAAGATCTTGTGCTATCGGAAATGTAGGTTTGGAACGAACCAAACCTGGAGATATGGGAACAATATTGATGGATAAGTACCAAATCTTTACTGCACCAATTGACGGTGCGGGGGTTAAGGGATGCCGGATCTCTCCCAATGTTTATACCTCAGAAAGCGAATTGGATAAACTGGTTGCAGCAATCAAGGAAATGTCTGGGAACTCTTGACCAAAATTTTATTTGGTTTTAAATTTTTAACGTGAACTTTACCAAGCTGATTTCACTTTTACTAGGTAAAAAGGTCGGAAGAATAAATTTTTCATAAATTTTCTTGCAATTGAATCATTCAGGTATAACATTTGCGACTTCATAAGCATGACAACTTCAAATAACATAGCGCCAATCTTTCAAAACTCTACTTTAGTAGTGTCTTCAAAAAGCGGTTTGTTATTTTTTTCTCCCATAAGGAGGTATAGATTTTTTTTCAGGGTTTAACCCTTCGACTCTACCTGTTTTCCTACTTGGAAAAATTCCTTGGCTAATCATTTACCTATTTATCAAATGCCCGATAATTTTCGGGACCTAGTTCATGCAAGTAAACATGGAAAGTATTTCATTTCAAATCCTTGTCGCTGATTCTTCTCATAAAATTTATGCAGAGATAATCACGGAAGAAATGGCTCACTCGGCCCAAGCAAGAGGAACCGGAATTGCAAAGAGAAGCCCCGCATATATCGAAACTAAAATGGACGAAGGCAAAGCTGTCATTGCTTTGACTTCAGACGGCAAGTGGGCTGGTTTTTGTTACATTGAAGCTTGGGGACATGGAAAATATGTTGCCAATTCAGGATTGATTGTGGCGCCTGACTATCGAAAATATGGTCTTGCCAGAATGATCAAACGAGAAATTTTCAAACTGAGTAGAAAAAAATATCCTGAATCGAAAATTTTTGGTTTGACCACAGGGGCAGCAGTTATGAAAATCAACTCCGAGCTAGGCTATATCCCAGTTGCTTATTCTGATTTGACAGACGATAACGAATTTTGGAAAGGTTGTCAAAGCTGCGTCAATTACGAGATTCTGATGAGCAAAAATCGTCAAAATTGCCTGTGCACAGCAATGCTTTATGATCCGCAATCCAAAAAGAATCACACAGAAGACCTTGCATTGAGGCAGGATTTTAAGAAAGAAATCAAGCTGTTCGATCGATGGGTACGCTTGAAAAAATATATTATGCTCAAACTGTCCAAATCAAAGGATTCGGTCATGAGTATATTTCTCTAATCATTCTATTCCTTCGGGATCTCAAACTAATTTAAACCGATGAAAAAAGTCGTTTTAGCCTATAGTGGAGGCTTAGATACCACATTTTGCGCACTTCACCTGACCAAAGATTTGGGGTATGAAGTTCATGCGGTAATCGTGAATACCGGTGGTTTTTCAAAGGAGGAACTTTCCGCCATTGAGAAAAGAGCAAAAACACTTGGAGTTGCCACTTTCACTATACTGGAGGTTTTGGATACCTATTATGAAGAGGTGATCAAATATCTTGTCTTTGGCAATGTGCTGAAAAATCAGACATATCCCTTATCTGTATCTGCTGAGCGTATTTTACAGGCAAAATCTCTGGCCGAATATGCGAAATCAATTGGTGCCAAAGCAGTTGCACATGGTTCAACAGGAGCAGGCAACGATCAGGTTCGGTTTGATATGATTTTCCAGACAATTGTACCTGATATCGAGATTATCACTCCTATCCGGGATCTTAAAATTTCCCGTCAGGAAGAAATCGAATATCTGAAAAAGCACAATGTTTCGATGAATTTCGAGAAAGCTGCTTATTCAATCAACAAAGGAATCTGGGGAACTTCTGTAGGTGGAAAAGAAACATTGACATCTTCCGAATACCTTCCAGAATCTGCTTGGCCAACTCAGGTAACTGAAACTGAGCCAAAGGAAATTAAATTGACTTTTGTTCAAGGTGAATTGAAAGGTGTGAATGGAGAACAATTTAAGAATCCGGTAGATGCCATTTTGAAAGTTCAGGCTTTGGCAAGTCCTTTTGGAATAGGTCGTGATATCCACGTTGGCGATACCATCATTGGTATCAAAGGTCGTGTTGGATTTGAAGCTGCGGCTCCCTTGATCATCATCAAAGGTCATCAGTTATTGGAAAAGCATACGTTGACCAAATGGCAGCTGTTCTGGAAAAACCAAATGGCTGAATTCTATGGCAATCACCTTCACGAAGGTCATTATCTGGATCCTGTAATGAGAAATATGGAGGCTTTCCTAAGCAGCACACAAACGTATGTAAGCGGAGATGTACGTGTTCTTCTTCAGCCTTATCGGTTCACTTTGCTTGGTATTAGTTCAGATCATGATTTGATGTCATCCAAATTTGGAAGCTACGGTGAGATGAACAAAGGCTACACCGGTGAAGATGTGAAAGGATTTACCCGCATTTTGGGGAATCAGACTGCAATATTCCACAAGGTCAACAGCGATAATGATTAAGATCAAAACAGTAGTCATTGGAGCTGCCGGATACACAGGAGGAGAACTGCTTCGGATTTTGGTTTACCATCCCGATTGTGAACTCGTCTGTGTTCATAGTAATAGCCAAAAAGGAAAAAAGGTAAGTGATGTTCACCCCGATTTGATCGGTGATTGCGAGCTGATTTTTACTGACGAAGTTCCAACTGAAGGAATTGATGCGGTTTTCCTAGGATTGCCTCATGGTGAGACCAAAGGTTTTTTGGAATCTAACCCCTTCCCTGCCGAAACGATAGTTATCGACCTTTCAACAGATTTTCGGGATGAATCAAATGGTTTTGTCTATGGATTGCCTGAAGTGAATGCTTCCAAAATCAAGACTGCTAAAAGAATCGCAAACCCTGGATGCTTCGCAACCGGAATTCAACTGGCTTTGGCGCCTGCTGTAGCAAAAGGTTGGGTTAAGGAAGCTGTCCATATTTCTGGAATCACAGGAAGTACGGGTGCAGGAAAAAAGCTTGCTGATACATCACATTATAGTTACCGAACTGGAAATATGTCGGTTTACAAACTCTTCACACATCAGCATCTGAAAGAAATTAAACAGACATTCAGACAAATCAATTCTGATTTTAATTCTGATTTACTCTTTGTTCCTTATCGAGGTAACTTCTCTCGCGGGATTTGGGTAACTGCTTATTTTCCTTTCGAAGGGACTGAAGAAGAAGCCATTGAAGCATATAAAAATTTCTACAAGAATTCAGCTTTTACACATGTTTCGGATCAAGATATAGATATGAAACAGGCTGTAAACACCAATAAATGCATCCTTTATATTCAAAAAGAAGGCGGTCAATTGATGATTTATTCTGCGATAGATAACCTGGTCAAGGGAGCATCCGGCCAAGCAGTTCAGAATTTCAATCTGGCTTTCGGGCTTGATGAAAAGTCTGGCTTGAACTTAAAAAGTATTGCTTTCTAAGACTTTAGAAGCAAAATTTTAGACATTGAAGTCTCGAATCCAACGTGGTTCGAACTTCGTAACTCATACTTGAAAATGAAATTATTTGATGTATACCCGCTGATCCCTGTTACCCCTTTGCGAGCCGAAGGCGCCAAACTTTGGGATGATCAGGGTAAAGAATATTTAGATTTGTATGGCGGACATGCCGTGATTTCCATCGGACATACTCACCCACATTTTGTCAAGCGCATCAAAGATCAATTAGATCAAATCGCTTTTTATTCAAACTCCATTAATATCCCTATCCAAGGGCAATTTGCAGAGAAATTAGGTGAAGTTTCAGGCAAACCAGATTATCATCTTTTTCTTTGTAATTCAGGAGCTGAGGCCAACGAAAATGCGATGAAAATGGCTTCGTTTGAAACAGGTAAATCTGGTTTCATTTCGTTTAAAGGAGCATTCCATGGGAGAACTTCCGGTGCTGTTGCCTTGACTGACAATCCTAAAATCATTGCTCCTTGCAATAAAAGAGATGATTTTCACATTCTTCCATGGGGAGATTTGAACGCAACCAAACAGATTTTAGAAAAACATGAAATCGCCGCGATCATTATCGAAGGAATTCAGGGAGTTGGAGGGATACAGGTTCCATCGGAAGATTTCTTATACGGCTTATCCCAACTGGCAAAAGAATATAGAGTGAAACTCATCCTTGACGAGGTTCAGTCGGGTTACGGCAGAACTGGTAAGTTTTTCGCTCACCAGTGGGTTGAAGGAGTTAAGCCGGATTTGATCAGCATGGCAAAAGGAATGGGGAACGGTTTTCCGATCGGTGGCATCCTTATTTCACCGGATTTCAAAGCGAGTTATGGAATTTTGGGAACTACCTTCGGAGGCAATCATCTTGCTTGTGCGGCAGGAATGGCAGTTTTGGAAGTGATAGAATCTGAAAACCTGATGCAAAATTCTGAGGAATTGGGAGAGAAATTGATGGCAGACCTGAAGAATATTCCAGGAGTTGTTGATGTGAGAGGAAAAGGCCTGATGATCGGAATTGACTTGGATCGGGACGCTGGACCTATTCGTTCTGAACTCGTTAATAAGTACCATATTTTCACTGGAAGCGCAGCTGGAAAGCAAACGATACGGTTATTGCCTCCTTTAAATATCAACTGGAATCAGCTAAATTCGTTCGTAATAAGTCTCAAAGAAATCCTAAGCCAATCCCCTGCTTCTTAAGCTATGAAGTTAAATTCACCACTCCGGCATTTCACTCGATTTGAAAATCAAGCACTTGGTCAAAAATTGATTGATCAAGCCATGATTTACAAATCAGACCCTAGATTGGATTTGGCAAAAGGTACAGGAAAGCGAATTGGGTGCATTTTTTTAAACCCATCACTTAGGACACGGGTAAGCACTCAGATTGCAGCTCAAAATCTTGGTATGGAATCGATCATCCTAAACATGGACAAGGAAGGCTGGGCGCTGGAAATGAAAGAAGGAGCCATCATGAACAAAGGAACTGTTGAGCATATCAAAGATGCGGCTGGAGTTCTGGGTTCGTACTTTGATATTTTGGCGATTCGAGCATTTCCAACTTTGACCAATCGGGATGAGGACATCAATGATTTTGTCTTCGGCCAATTTGTAAAATACTGTGGAAAGCCGGTAATCAGTCTGGAGTCCGCCATCCGTCACCCTCTTCAAAGCCTGGCAGATCAGATGACAATTCAAGAAAACTGGAAAGAAAAAACCAAACCCAAAGTAGTTTTATGCTGGGGCCCTCATATCAAAGCTATTCCTCATGCAGTTGCAAATAGTTTTTCAGAATGGACGCTGGGTATGGGTCATGATTTGACTATTACACATCCAGAAGGATATGATTTAGATAAAGAATTTACCAAAGGAGCAACTATTGAATATAATCAAAGTAAAGCATTAGAAGATGCTGATTTTGTGTATGTTAAGAACTGGTCCTCTTTCAATGATTATGGTAAAATCTTGAGTACGGATCATTCCTGGATGCTCTCAGAAAAGCACCTAAAACACGCCAAAAAAGCTCATGTCATGCATTGCCTTCCCGTTCGGAGAAACCTTGAACTTTCTGATGAAATCTTAGACGGCAAGAGATCTTTGGTGCAAGAGCAAGCTTTCAATAGAATCTATGCGGCTCAGTCTGTAATCAGCCATATACTCGATATCTGATAAATATCTCCCCTAAAGCTATGAAGATCAGTATCATCAAAATCGGAGGAAATGTGATCGACTTTCCTGAGAAGTTGGATGAGTTTCTTTCTCTTTTTTCAAAATTTCCCGGATACAAAATTTTGGTTCATGGCGGTGGGATAATGGCTTCCCGCTTTGGAGAGTCAATGGGTGTAATGCCCGAAATGGTCGATGGGAGAAGGATCACTGATAAAGACACATTGGATATCGTCACGATGGTTTATGCCGGATTGATCAACAAAAATATGGTAGCAAAGCTTCAGGGACTTAAAGTAAATGCAATCGGTATGTGTGGCGCGGATGGAAACTTGATCAGATCGATGAAAAGACCTGTTAAAGGAATTGATTATGGCTTTGTCGGCGATGTGCAGGAAGTAAATACCACGCTCGCTTCACAATTTTTAGAGGGAGGTTTGATCCCTGTGGTAAACGCCATCACGCACGACCGAAAGGGACAGCTCCTCAACACCAATGCAGACAGCATTGCCTCGGCTTTGGCTACAAGTCTGGCGAAAGATCATCAGGTTAATTTATATTTCTGCTTCAATAAAAAAGGGGTTTTGATTGATGAGAAAAATGAAAATTCTATCATTCCACTCATTAACGAAGACATCTATAAAGAGCTGAAAAAGGAGAATGTGATCCATTCAGGGATGATTCCCAAATTGGACAATGCATTTGAAGCACTTCATAAAGGAGTAAATCATGTCTGGATAGGAAAAGCTGAAAACCTGCTCTTGGCAGCAAAAGGAAAACTTTCCGGAACGACAATTGAAAAACAACGATACGATTTATACTAATGGTGGAGCACAGCAACTTGGCTCAGGATGCGGTTCAATTACTCAAAAAACTAATTGAAACTCCTTCCTTTTCTAAAGAAGAAACTGGAACAGCTTTTTTGATTGAAGATTTTTTGAAATCCAAAGGAATCGAAACCCATAGGTTCGGAAATAATCTCTGGGCTTTTGGAAATCCATTCAACGATGAGCTTCCCACCGTTTGGCTGAACTCGCACCATGATACTGTCAAACCTAATTCCGGTTTTACCAAAGATCCATTTCTAGCAATTGAAGAAGATGGAAAGCTCTTTGGTCTTGGAAGTAATGATGCCGGTGGGCCACTTGTCAGCCTGATCGCAACCTTTTTACAGTTCGTAGGAAAATCTTTGCCATTTAATTTGATTCTAATTGCTTCAGCAGAAGAAGAAATTTCTGGTCATGGCGGCATTTCTTCCATCATCTCTCAATTGCCTCCTTGTGAACTTGCAATTGTCGGAGAACCAACTCAGATGAGGGCAGCGATTGCTGAGAAAGGTCTCTTGGTAATCGATGCCAAAATCAAAGGAAAATCAGGTCATGCCGCTCGTGAGGAAGGAATCAACGCCATTTATTTGGCCTTGGATGACTTGGAGGAAATCAGGAATTTTGAATTCCGTAAGACTTCACCATTTCTTGGCAGAACCAAAGTGACTGCTACAGTCATTCATTCCGGGAGTCAGCATAATGTTGTTCCTGACCTTTGCGAATACACGCTAGATGTCCGGGTAACAGATGCATATACCTTGGAGGAGGCTTTTGAAGAGTTGAAATCTTCGCTTCATGCTAAACTCACAGCCAGATCTATGCGTCTACAATCCTCTCACCTTCCAGGCGACCATTTGATGAATCGGGTAATTGAAGAGTTGGATCTTGAAACTTATGGTAGTCCAACCCTATCCGATCAGGCTTTGATTCCTTACCCATCAGTGAAAATCGGGCCGGGAGATTCTGCCCGTTCTCATACCGCGGATGAGTTTATTTATTTGAACGAGATTCAGAAAGGTATTTCAGGATACATTCAGATCCTTGAAACCTATTCCAAGCTACTTATCCAATCCACAACCCCATGAAACTTTGGCAAAAAGCTACAGGAAATAAAATAGAAGTTGAGCAGTTCACAATCGGAAGAGATCCTGAATTTGATCTGATTTTAGCACCTTTTGATGTCCTTGCATCTATGGCGCATGCTACTATGCTTGCTGAAATCGGTTTGTTGACTATTACGGAAAATGAAACCCTTCAAAGTGGCCTAAAGGAAATTTACTTCGAAATTGAGAAAGGAAAATTCAGAATTGCTCCCGGGGTTGAAGATGTTCACTCTCAGGTGGAATTTTTGCTCACTGAACGTTTTGGAGAGGTTGGAAAAAAATTACACAGCGGAAGAAGCCGGAACGATCAGGTTTTGGTGGATTTGAAACTCTTCTACCGGGCTGCTATCAGAGAATTGGTGGTTGTGGCTTCTACCCTTTTTGATTTGTTGATTGACCTTGCTGAAAAGCATAAAGATGACTTGATGCCCGGATATACTCATACTCAATTGGCGATGCCTTCTTCTTTCGGGTTATGGTTCAGTTCTTTTGCCGAAGGCCTGAGTGAAGACTTGGGAATGCTCAAAGCTGCTTTTGATTTGAGTAATAAAAATCCGCTTGGGTCTGCTGCGGGATATGGGTCCAGTTTTCCTCTTAATCGTACCCTCACAACTCAGTTATTAGGGTTTGCAGATTTGCATCACAATGTGATCAATGCGCAGAATAGTCGTGGGAAAACCGAAAAGACTCTGGCATTTGCCATGTCCGGGATTGCGGGCACCCTGAATAGATTATCGGCTGATGTATGTTTATTCATGAATCAGCATTTCGGTTTCGTCAGTTTTCCGGATGATTTGACCACCGGAAGCAGCATCATGCCTCACAAAAAGAATCCTGATGTTTTTGAATTAATACGGGCGAAAACCAATCA
This sequence comes from Algoriphagus sp., assembly GCA_046597285.1. Classification (GTDB taxonomy): domain Bacteria; phylum Bacteroidota; class Bacteroidia; order Cytophagales; family Cyclobacteriaceae; genus Algoriphagus. Next base: position 28,572 of record JBKJKX010000008.1, read on the forward strand.
GATTTCTGCAGTCCCGAATACTGTTAGCTTGCTTTTGGCCAACACGACGACAGGATATCATCGGGATTTACAACTCTTGAAAGAAGAGATTTTTCCAGCTTTCGCTTCTTTGAAAGATTGCCTTACTATGAGCAGTTTCATGCTCAAATCGATTTCGGTAAAGAAGGGAATTCTGCTTGATCCATTCTTTAAGCATGTCTTTTCAGTGGAGGTTGTGAATGAATTGGTTTTGAAAGGAATGCCTTTCCGTGATGCGTATAAGCAAGTTGGTTTGGATATCGAATCAGACAAATTTGCACCTGAACAAGACAAGATTAATCACACTCACGAAGGAAGTATAGGAAATCTGAATCTTGATTTAATTAAAAATAAAATGGACAAAGCAATCTTTTCATTTGACTTTAAGTCCATTGACAAGGCGTTTTTATCGCTTTTAAAATAATGAGTATAAGTTCCTTTTATTTTCCCTGAAAAATCACAATCAATATTCTATTTTTAGGTAGGATTGTTTTAATGGGCCTTCCCCGGCATGAAAAAAATTAAGAAATGAACACTCTTTTTGGAGACAACCTAAAATATGATTTTAAGGCCAGTTTAGTGGTCTTTTTAGTTGCACTTCCACTATGTCTTGGAATTGCAATTGCAAGTGGTGCCCCACCTATGGCAGGATTGATAGCCGGCATAGTTGGAGGAATAGTAATTGGCCCTTTATCTGGTTCCCATGTCAGTGTCAGCGGACCAGCAGCAGGATTAACAGTCATAGTCTTGGACTCCATTTCCAGCCTAGGCACATTTGAGTTATTCTTGGGAGCAGTGGTTATTGCCGGTATTATTCAACTTGGTTTTGGATTACTGAAGGCCGGAATTTTGGGATATTATTTTCCACATGCAGTCATCAAAGGAATGCTTACAGCAATCGGTTTGATATTGATTCTAAAGCAAATTCCACATGCCCTTGGATATGATAAGGATACAATGGGAGATGAGACTTTCCTACAGGCTGATCAGCACAATACTTTTTCGGAAATATGGTACGCACTTCAATATTTTAGTCCTGGTGCAATTCCTGTTGTATTGGTATCCCTGGCAATTTTGATAATTTTTGAAAGACCTGAAGTAAAAAACCATAAAATATTCGGTGTAGTACCTGGGGCGCTTTGGGCAGTTATTTCAGGAATTGTTATAAACCAAGCACTTGGAATTTGGATTCCTTCCTGGCAATTGAATAATGAGCATTTAGTAAATATTCCTGTTCTGAATAATCTGGGGGAAATCGGAAGTCTAATTACTTTTCCAGATTTTGGGATGATTGGAGAAAGTACATTTTGGGTTGTAGCCGCGACCATTGCCATAATAGGAAGTATCGAAACACTTCTGAGTATCGATGCAGCTGACAAAATGGATCCATCAAAACGCATCACTCCTACAAGTAAGGAATTGGTAGCACAAGGTGTTGGCAATACCATTTCAGGTTTAATTGGCGGGTTACCAGTTACGGCTGTAATCGTAAGAAGCTCAGCCAATATCGCTGCAGGAAACAAGACAAAACTCTCTGCTATTTTCCACGGCTTTTTATTAATAATTCTAACACTATCAATACCTGCAATCCTTAACCTGATTCCCCTAAGTGGTCTTGCGGCTGTCTTATTTTTGGTAGGATATAAGCTTGCGAAACCCTCCATTTTTATTCAGAGTTTTGAAAAAGGAATCGATCAATTTATACCCTTTATGGTGACGGTAGTAGCAATATTGTTCACAGATCTTTTAATAGGAATAGGAATAGGAATGGTTTTCGGATTATTTTTTGTCATTAAAACCAATTATGTGAGGTCAATTGTTGTAACAGAGCTTCAGGGAAACTATCTGGTCAAACTGCAAAAAGACATATCATTTCTCAATAAAGCACCCTTGATGAAACAGCTCGCCGCAATCCCAAATGGCAGTAAAGTGGTCATAAATGCTCACAGAGCTCAATTTATTGATCATGATATCCGGGAACTTTTAAACGATTTTATTTTATCTTCTTTTGACAAAAATATTGAAGTTACCATTGAAGGATATAAATACAATCTGAAAGAAACGGTATGAACCCATACGAAAAATTATTGCTACAAAACAAAGCATGGTCTGAGGAAAAGTTTGAGCTGGATAAGGAATATTTTAATCGCTTAGCTCATCAGCAAAAGCCGAAATTCCTTTGGATTGGTTGTTCTGACAGCCGAGTGCCCGCCAATGAAATAACAGGTACCGATCCTGGCGAAGTTTTCGTGCACCGGAACATCGCCAACATGGTCGTTCATACGGATTTGAACTTACTAAGCGTACTTCAATATGCTGTCGAGATCCTCAAAGTTGAGCATATCATCGTATGTGGCCATTACGGCTGTGGTGGAATCGAAGCAGCGATATCCAAAAATAACTTTGGGTTGATAAATAAATGGCTTCGGAACATCAAAGAAGTTTATAAAATTTATCAAAAAGAGGTTGATGCCATCGAAAATCATACTGACAAAGTCAACAAATTGGTAGAATTCAATGTAATTGAACAATGTCAGGATTTGATCAAAACTTCCATCATTCAGAGTGCCTGGAAAAGTCGTAATGCACCTGAAATCCATGGTTGGGTTTATGGTTTGAATAATGGTCTTGTAACTGAATTGGTAAATATTCTTCCCGATTTTGAAAAGATCCACCCTATATTTCGGTACAACGAAGATCAATTATAACAGACTTTGAATTATTTTGCCGGGATACGACTCTGAATTTTGATTTGTCGTTTCCTAGTTTTTTATTTGCATTGTCCTACCGCTTTTTCCAGTGGCAGGATTTATAAAGAAGAGGCGAGAGACAGGCTCTGAGACCCTCTGGCAACCTGGAAAATCCAAGGTGCCAATTCCTGCCAAATACGATGTTCTTATTTGGAAATATAAATTCTTTGCAAGATGGATTCAGGACTTCCTCTCTACAAACTCCAATTTTCAAATCTTATTGATTTGCTTCCCCAGTCATCGTCTCCGCAGATCGGAATATTTCAAGTAGTCTGTGAAGACACTGACCAAAGTCCACGTATTTCGTTGATCAAATCAGATTAATTGTTAATTAAAAATAATTCATTTTCAACAAGTCATATTAATCTTTAGACCACAAAACTATGAGCGCAAACTATCATTTTGAAACCCTTCAATTACATGCAGGACAAGTGCCAGATCCGACTACAAATTCTCGCGCTGTTCCTATTTATCAGACCACCTCTTATGTCTTCAATTCGGCAGAGCACGGAGCTAATTTGTTTGGTTTGAAAGAATTCGGGAATATATACACCCGAATCATGAACCCTACGACTGATGTTCTTGAAAAAAGAATTGCCGCACTTGAAGGAGGTGTCGCAGCAGTTGCTACAGCTTCTGGTCAGGCTGCTCAGTTCTTAGCTTTGAATAATATTCTTCAGACCGGAGAGAATTTCGTTTCGACCACTTTCTTGTACGGAGGCACCTACAATCAATTCAAAGTAGCTTTTAAACGATTGGGAATTGATGCCCGTTTTGCAAAAGGTCATAATCCAGAGGATTTTGAAAAGCTGATTGATTCCAAGACAAAAGCGATTTATCTAGAAACAATCGGAAATCCGGAGTTCAATATTCCAGATTTTGATGCAATTGCGGCTTTGGCTAAAAAGCATGATATTCCTTTAGTAGTAGACAATACATTTGGCGCGGGAGGTTATTTATTCAGGCCAATTGAGCATGGAGCAGCGATCGTTACCGCATCGGCTACTAAATGGATCGGCGGTCATGGAACTTCGATTGGAGGAATTATTATTGACTCAGGAAATTTCAATTGGGGAAATGGCAAGTTTAAACAATTCTCGGAGCCTTCCGAAGGCTATCATGGGTTAAATTTCTGGCAGGTTTTTGGAGAAAACAACCCACTTGGGCTACCAAATATCGCTTTTGCAATCAGAGCCAGAGTGGAAGGTCTACGTGATTTCGGACCTGCAATCAGCCCTTTCAATTCATTCCAATTGCTACAGGGGATAGAAACATTATCTCTCAGAGTCCAGAGAACGGTTGATAATGCACTTGAAATTGCCAAGTGGCTGGAGTCACATCCTAAAATTCAAAAGGTAAATTATCCAGGTCTTCCCTCCTCTCCTTATCATGACTTGGCGAAAAAATACTTGCGAAATGGTTTTGGAGGTGTCCTAAGTTTTGAAATCAAAGGAGACAAAACCCAGACCTCATCGGTAATCAATAACCTGAAACTCATTTCCCATCTTGCAAATGTCGGTGATGCAAAAACCCTAATCATTCAGCCTTCGGCTACTACCCATCAGCAACTTTCGGAAGAAGAACAAGCTGCCGCAGGAGTGACACCAAATCTGCTTCGCCTATCTCTTGGAATCGAGCATATTGAGGATATCAAGGCCGACTTACAACAAGCTTTCGATCAAATCTAATTCAGTAAATGAATCTCAAAAGTCAATACGCAGCGATTACCATGTCTCAAGAATTATTTCATTCAAGCAATCCATTGGTTTTAGAATCGGGTGAAATACTCCTGAAATTCGATCTTGCTTACACTACTTATGGTCAACTTAATCGAGAAAGAAATAATGTAATTTGGGTTATTCATGCTTTGACTGGAGATTCTAAGGTCTCAGAATGGTGGAATGGTCTGATCGGTGAAGGCAAATTCTTCGATCCGACGGATCATTTCATTATCTGTGCAAACCTGTTGGGATCCTGCTATGGATCCACCAATCCTATCAGCGAGAATCCTGAAACCGGGGAGCCTTATTTCTATGATTTCCCACAGGTGACCACGAGAGATCTTGCCAAAAGCCTTGACCAACTCCGTCAACATCTAGGCATAGAAGAAATTCATACACTTATAGGAGGATCTCTTGGAGGCCAAATTGTGCTGGAATGGGCGTATAAGTTAGGAAATAGACTTAAGAATGCTGTGGTTTTGGCATCAACTGCCAAAACTTCTCCATGGGTTATTGGATTCAATGAAACTCAACGGATGGCAATTGAATCAGATTGCACCTGGGGAGAACTGGATTCCAAAGCCGGGTCAAAAGGATTGGAAACTGCCCGTGCAATTGCAATGCTCAGTTACCGACATCCCGATGATCTAAAAAGAAAACAGTCTGATCCGGAGGAAAAATTGGACGGATTTAGAGCTTCTTCCTATCTGAGATATCAGGGTCAAAAGTTAACAAAACGCTTTAATGCGCTATCTTATTGGACACTGAGTAAAGCAATGGACAGTCATGATTTAGGGAGAAAAAGAGGAGGAACAGAACAGGCCTTGGCTTCAATTTCTTCAAAAGTTCTGGCAGTCGGAGTAGATACAGATTTACTTTTTCTACCACGTGAATCCCAATTCATAAGTCAAAATGTTCAACTGGGAACTTATAAAGAAATCATCTCTACTGCGGGTCATGATGCCTTTTTGATAGAGTTTGAGCAATTGGCTTACTTCCTCAAGTCATTTTACCTGGAGCAAAAATAAAGCGGCAATTCCTACTTTATTTTTTCACTTTAGTCCATTCTACCGTTCGACCGACCCACGAAAATCCAACGTAACCTTTCACTTCAAGTAAAGTTGGATTCCTCAGCTTTACTTCACAGGAGTAAGTTTTTCCACTGTTTGGATCGTATATTTTACCGTCTTTCCAGATGCCACCAGCGTATTTAAGGCCGTCTAAGATTCTCAGGCCTACTATAGGTCTTGTCCTTAACTTTTCATTTTCATTTTTTGTATCAAGCGGTTGCGTTGAATAATCTCCAGCATTTTCAAGTTTTATTATTTTGCCGTGGTACCCAGACCCGATTTTCACGATTTCGATTTGAGCAGTTTTTTCGGTGTTATACCAGGTACCCAAATTTTTATTTTCAGTTTGGGAATAAACATTCAAGGTCCTAAACAGGATTAATATCAAAATACCCGAAGTGAATTGGCAGATTTTCATTGAGAAAGATGTTTAGAAAGAATTAATCGCAATAGATTTGAAAATGTTTTCCAGCAGAATCACATCCATTCCTTTCACCCATTATCCAATTGAATTTTCAGGATTTGAACTTCATCTCTTGAAAGAAAAAGTAATTTGGAGCCCCGAATTGAAAAGTCTATTTCTTTCAGATTTGCACTTTGGAAAAGCCTCTCATTTCAGAAAATCAGGAATTCCGATTCCTGAACCAATACACGATGAGGATCTTTTGAAAATTGAATTTCTGATTTCTACCTACCAACCTGAGCATTTCTATTTTTTGGGAGACTTGTTTCACAGCGATTGGAATGAACAATGGGACACGCTGAATAATTTTTTAAGAAACTTTAAAGGAACTATTTTTCATTTGGTCAAAGGAAATCATGACATATTGGATCTTAGCTCCTATTCTACCTCAAAATTTGAAATCCACCCCCAAACCATTGAATTGGGAAAGCTTTTTCTTTCACACGAGCCACAATCCGAAATACCAACCGGATTGATCAATCTTTGTGGACATATTCATCCGGGTGTCCGATTGGTGGGAAAAGGAAGGCAATCTCTTCGACTCCCTTGTTTCTATCTACGTGATAACCAGCTTATTCTTCCTGCTTTTGGAAATTTCACCGGCTTGGCAATGATTCAACCCAAGCCCAATGATCAGATTTTTGGAGTGACGAAAGAAAAAGTGATTGCAATCCTTTCCTAAGTTTAGATTGGCAAAATCCTTGGGTATGCGTAGTTTTGAATAGAATTCTATTCCTATGGCGAATTACCCGCGAAAGAAAAAAGTACTCGGTCATTTCAAATTTGGAAGTGTCTTATTTAGCACCACCCTTTCTCTTTTTATAGTTGGGCTATTTGGTGTCATCTTGATTCAGGCCAAAAGCCTGACTAGTATGATTCGGGAGAATATTGAGGTGCAGGTTTTTTTGGAGAAAAATCTCGATGAGTCACAATTGAAAACAATCCGGGATGATTTGGCTGGTCGGTCATTCATCTTGACCAAAAACGATTCACTCAGGTTGAAATTTGTTTCGGACGAAGAAGCCGCTACGACATTTATCGAAAGTACCGGGGAAGACTTTACGAAATTTCTGGAAGACAACCCGCTCCGTGACAGTTATGTAATTTCGATTGCGGAGGAGTTTCAGACTTCCGAGCAACTTGCCTCGATCGTAAAAGAATTGGAAGAAATTCCCGGTGTATTTGAAATTTCTTATATGACAGATCTGGTCGATTCGATCAATAAAAACCTACTGAAAGTAAGTTTGGTATTAGGTGGATTTATCCTCATTCTGATCATTACCGTGGTGATGTTGATTAATAACACGATTAGACTAGCCTTATTTTCCCAGCGTTTCCTGATTCGATCTATGCAGCTTGTCGGTGCGACAAGAGGTTTTATTCGCAAACCTTTTCTTGCAAGAGCTTTTCTATTTGGTATGATAGCAGGAGCAATTGCCTCCGTTGTCTTGTTTGCTTTGGTCAAATACACCCAAGCGAATATTGAAGGATTTGCATTGCTCCAAAACCAACAGCTTTTGATTGTTCTTTTTGCGCTGCTGATTATCGTAGGTGGAGTTCTCTCGGTCTTCAGTACCTTGAGAGCCGTAAATAAATATTTAAACATGTCTCTGGACGAACTTTACTAACATGAGCAAATCATCTTTCCCTTTTACAAAAAAGAACTATCAGCTCATGTTTGTGGGCATCGGTTTAATTGTCCTGGGCTTTGTGATTATAGGTTTGGATGGAGAGCCCCATGGAAATGGTTTTCTTGGTTTGACCTTGGGTCCTATAGTGACTTTGGCAGGATTTATTTTTGAGTTTTACGCCATTTTTGCAAAAGGAGAAAAAAATTAAAACTGCTTCTCCCCTTTCAAGTCAAGATTGGGGGTTGGTTGGTTACCCAATTCAACTATGCAAATTGAACCCTACGGAGAGGTTTTTCTGGTCGACAAACCTTTGGAATGGACCTCTTTTGATGTTGTGAAAAAAATCCGGAATGCCCTTCGTATCAAGAAGGTTGGTCACGCGGGTACTTTAGATCCATTGGCTACCGGCCTTCTGATCGTTTGTGCAGGAAAGCAAACCAAGCAGATCGACTCATACATGGGCCAGGAAAAAGAATACACCGGCACATTTGTAATTGGTTCCACAACTGAATCATTCGATTTAGAAAAACCGGTTGTTCCCGTTGCTGATCCTTCTGGAATCACTCTTGAAAATATAAAAGCAGCAATAAACCAGCTTAAGGGAGATATTTTCCAGATTCCGCCCATGCACTCTGCCATCAAAGTAGATGGGAAAAGAGTTTATGAATCTGCTCGGCAAGGAATAGAAGTGAAAATGGAAGCCCGCCCTGTTCAAGTTCGTGAATTTGAGATTACGGGTTTTGAAAACAATGTGGTCCATTTCCGAATTTCTTGTTCTAAGGGAACCTACATTCGAAGCTTAGCTAGAGATCTTGGCAAAATCTTGGGAGTTGGGGCATATATGAGCTCTCTTTGCAGAACCAGAATAGGGGATTTTAAACTTTCCGAAGCCAAAGAATTGATGTATTTGGTGGAAGAAATCAAAGCTCGACCACAACATGAAAATCTATGAAGGCCTGAGTGACTTCCCTATTATCTCAAATCCTGTAGTCACCAGCGGGACTTTCGACGGTGTGCATTTGGGCCATCAAAAAATTCTTAATCGAATCCGGGAAATCGCCCGATCTATTCAGGGTGAAACTGTTATAATTACTTTTTGGCCTCATCCTAGATTAGTTCTCTATCCCGACGAGCATAATTTAAGGTTGCTCAGTACCTTCGAAGAGAAAACAAAACTTCTGCGACAATTCGGAATAGATCACCTGATAACCATTCCATTTACGCATGAATTTTCCCAAATGAGCTCCAAAGAGTTTATTGAGAAGGTTTTGGTAGAAAAAATTAAAACCAAAAAACTGGTAATTGGATACGATCACCGCTTTGGAAAAAACAGAGAGGGAAGTTTTGATTACCTCCAAGCTAATAGCTCGGAATATGGATTTGACCTAGAGGAGATTTCCAGACAAGATGTGGATGAAATCGGTGTGTCAAGTACAAAAATCCGGAAAGCTTTGGAAGAAGGTGACGTGCCGACTGCTATCAAGTACCTCGGTCGTCCCTATGAATTAAACGGACTTGTCATCAAAGGTCAGCAGATTGGCCGTTCTATTGGTTTCCCCACTGCAAATATTCATATACCGAACGATTACAAACTGATTCCAAAAGATGGCGTATATGCTGTTGAAGCAAGTGTCGATGGGACGCTGTACAAAGCAATGCTAAATATTGGAAATCGCCCAACGGTGGACGGAAGCAAAAAAACTGTTGAGGCTCACCTATTCGATTTCCAAGGAGATCTTTACGACAAGCAGATTACAATTCACTTGAGAGCTTATCTTCGCGAAGAACATAAATTTGTGAACTTGGAAGCTTTGAAATACCAATTGGTTTTGGACCAAGCCAAAGCCAAATCATTGCTATAAACCCAAATAACTATGATCAACAAAACTGTAAAAGATGCAAAGGAGGCTGTAGCAGATATTCCTGGAAATTGCACCTTGATGATGGGAGGATTCGGGCTAAGCGGAATACCTGAAAATTGCATTTCTGCCTTGCTTGAAAGAGACCTTAATGGCTTGACAATCATCTCAAACAATGCTGGAGTCGATGATTTTGGAATCGGCCTTTTGCTCAAAAAGCGAATGGTCAAAAAGATGATCTCCAGTTATGTGGGTGAAAACTCTGAATTTGAGCGTCAACTTTTATCAGGAGAACTTGAAGTAGACCTCATCCCACAGGGAACACTTGCCGAAAGAGTCCGAGCAGGAGGAGCCGGAATTCCTGCATTCTTCACTCCTGCCGGTGTGGGTACAGAAGTAGCGGAAGGTAAAGAAACCCGCGAGTTTGACGGGAAAACGTACCTGATGGAGCGATGGTTAAAAGCTGATTTCTCAATCGTAAAAGCTTGGAAAGGTGATACCGCCGGCAATTTGATATTCAAAGGAACAGCTCGGAATTTCAATCCTATTATGGCAACTGCAGGCAACATTTGCATTGCAGAAGTGGAAGAATTGGTTGAAGCCGGGGAATTGGATCCCAATCAGATTCATACGCCCGGGATTTATGTCCAGCGTATTTTCCAAGGGAAAAACTACGAAAAAAGAATCGAGCAGAAAACTATTTCAAAGTAGACTGAAGTCGGAAGACCGCAGACCGAAGGACTTCAGTCTCCCGTCTCCTTTCTTCTGTCTTAAAAAAAGACCCAAAATGCTGACAAAAGATCAAATCGCTCAAAGAATCGCCAAAGAGGTGAAAACAGGGCAATACATAAATCTGGGAATTGGAATACCAACGTTGGTTGCCAATTACATTCCATCAAATCTTGATGTGGTTTTGCAATCTGAAAATGGACTGCTTGGAATCGGCCCCTTCCCTACGGAAGACAAAGTCGATCCTGATCTCATCAATGCCGGCAAACAGACTATCACCATGACCAAAGATTCAGCGCTGTTCAACTCAGCTGAATCCTTCGGGATGATTCGTGGTGGACATGTTCATCTCACAATCCTCGGAGCGATGGAAGTTTCCGAAAACGGTGATATTGCCAACTGGAAAATTCCAGGTAAAATGGTCAAAGGAATGGGCGGTGCGATGGATTTGGTAGCCTCTGCAGAAAATATCATCGTAGCCATGCAGCACTGCTCAAAGGAAGGGCAATCTAAATTGCTACCTGAATGCAGTCTTCCTATAACCGGGCTTCGATGTGTAAAAAAAATCGTCTCGGATTTGGCAGTATTGGAGATTTCACCGGAAGGTGGATTTATCCTTCTGGAAAGAGCTCCGGGTGTGAGTGTGGAAGAAATTAAGGCAAAAACTGCTGGAAAATTGATCATCAAAGGTGAAGTTCCCGAGATGGTTTTCGAATAAATAAATCAAGAATGAACTCCCCCAATTTGATTTGGGTTTATTTCCAAAATTTGGCTCAATGAAAAAATCTGAAATTAACATTCAAGTAGAATTAGATAGTAATAACCTTCCTCAGAATATCAAATGGGATGCGACGGACAAAGACGGAGATGGGATGGAATCCACCAAAAGCCTCAGTTTAAACATTTGGGACAACCTAAATCACAGCACGCTCAGGATTGATTTGTGGACAGATGATATGTCCGTAGTGGAAATGAAAAGATTCTACATCGATATCATAGGAGGAATGGCTCAGACAGTTCTTAATAGCACAGGGGATGAATATATGTCAGAGGAAATGAAAGAGCTCTGCGACAGGCTTGTCAAACATGTCAATGAAGAAAACAACAAAAAATAATATGATGTCAGCATGGTCGCCAGTACCAAAAGCAAAGGCCTTTGAAATTCGGCAAATCATCACCTGACAACAGTCGAGAGTTTGATAATCATCGTACTACGGAATCTTTATGTGAACTTCAAACCTTGTTTTATTTGGTTAGTAGTAAGAAAGCAGATAATGATAAAAAATAATTAATCGAGTAGTCTAAAAACAAAAAAGCCTGGATCAAGTCAGGCTTTTTTGTTTTTGTATATAATACTTTTAAAAAATGAATTTTAGGATTCTACAATAAAATTGAACTCCTGTTTGTTAATCGTTAAAAATTTCACCTAAATTTTTTTGATTTCAAAAAATAGGCCTCAGTTTCCAGATTTACTCATTTTGGGGAAGATTACATTGTTAAAATTTTTTAAAACTGAATCATTGTTTATTAGCTTTTTACTATAAATTTCGAGCAAAACACAGGTTACCCTAACCAAAAAACAATTCACCTAAAACAAAATTCAAAATAGCCTATGAGCAATTTTACAAGTAAAATATTGGGGACAGTGATTACTCTCTTCTTCTTGGTTTCCTTCGGGTCTGGAAAAGTATTTGCCCAGACAACAATTTCAGGAACAGTCATAGACGCTGATTCCAAAGAAACTTTGGTTGGAGTAAATATTATTGTCAAAGGAAAAGTAATCGGAACCATATCCGACCTTTCTGGAAAATTCTCACTAAATGTAAATCAGGAGCCTCCATTAACCCTGGTATTTTCCATGGTAGGTTTTACTACTCAGGAAGTAGAAATAACAGGTGGTCGAACTAATCTTGATATTGAGCTTTCAGAAAGCACAATTCTCGGTCAGGAAATCGTGATTTCAGCTTCAAGAGTTGAAGAAAGTTTGATGCAATCGCCCGTTTCAATCGAAAAAATGGACATCATAGCGATTCGAGAAGCGCCTCAGGCGAGTTTCTACGATGCATTGAATAACATGAAAGGTGTGGAAATGAGCACTCAATCTCTCACTTTCAAATCATTCAATACCAGGGGATTCAATGCCAACGGAAACGTAAGAACCGTACAAATGATTGACGGAATGGATAATCAGGCTCCTGGCTTGAATTTCTCAGTCGGTAACATTGTGGGTATTTCTGAACTGGATTTGGAAAGTGTCGAGCTACTTCCTGGAGCATCTTCAGCTCTCTACGGACCAAATGCGATTAATGGTATTTTATTGATGAACTCAAAGAATCCGTTTCAATATCAAGGGCTTTCTGCAAGTGTGAAAACAGGAATTATGGATGAGTCCAACAGAACTAATCCCACAACAGGTTTTTATGATTTCAGTGCAAGATATGCAAAGGCTTTCAGTGATAAAGTTGCATTTAAAGTGAACGTCCAGTATTTGAAGGCAGATGATTGGCAGGCCAATGATTTCAGAGATCAGTCTCTTTTGAATGGTTCAACAATCGAATCCGGCAATTCGACAAATAATCCTGCTTACAATGGTGTCAATATTTATGGAGATGAAACTGCTGTCGATCTTAATCAATTAGTCCCTTCTCTGCCTGTTGGTACATTTGTTTCAAGAACAGGTTATAGGGAAAGTGATTTGGCTGATTATGGGACCAAATCCTTGAAATTAAATGCAGCATTACACTGGCGATTAAACGACCGGGTTGAGGCAATTTTGCAGGGTAATTATGGATTTGGAACTACAGTTTACACAGGTGCTGACAGATATTCTATCGCTAACTTTAAGTTGGGTCAATACAAAGCAGAGCTTCGCGGAGCTAATTGGTACGTAAGAGCCTACACCACCCAAGAAAGATCTGGTGATGCGTTCGCTGTAGGTATTGCTGCGCAGGGAATTAATGAAGCTTGGAAGCCAAGTTTGAACAGAAGCAATTTAGCTGGATCGTGGTTCCCTCAATATGCAACGGTATATGCCACCGCGCTTGCGCAGGGCGTTCCCTCTGCACAAGCTCATACAGCTGCTCGTAATTTTGCTGACACAGGTAGACTTCTACCAGGAACTCAGGCTTTTGAAGATGCCAAAAACGGTGTTACTTCAAGACCAATTCCCGGAAATGCGTCAGGTGTAGGTGCTCAGTTTGTAGATAAGACCAACCTATATCATGTAGAAGGATCTTACAACTTTTCTGAGCAAATAAAATTTGCGGAATTCATCATTGGAGCTAATTATAGAATTTACGATTTGAATTCTGAAGGAACTTTATTCGCCCTTGACGAGAACGGTGAGGAATTCAAAATCAAAGAATATGGAGGATATATTCAGGGCTCTAAGAAACTGTTTAATGATAAATTCAAATTGACTTCTTCTGTCCGCTACGATAAAAACGAGAATTTTGAAGGACAGTGGTCACCAAGAGTATCAGGTGTATATACTGCAGGAAATCATAATTTCAGGGCATCCTATCAGACAGGTTTCAGACTTCCTACTACCCAAGATCAATATATTAACTTGGCTACACCGCAAGCAAGATTACTTGGAGGACTACCATTGTTCAGAGATCGGTATAACTTCAACACAAATCCAATCTACAGCCTTGCAACGGTTGCTGCTTTTGGTGCTGCTGTTTTGAAAGATACCAAACCCGACTCTCCCATTTATCAAGCAAGTATCCAGCAAGCAATTCAATTGGCAATTCAGCAAGCTACTGCGACTGTAACGCTACAAGTACAGCAAGGATTAATTACTCCAAGCCAAGCTCCGGCTGCAATAGCAGCTTTAGTTCCAAAGCTAGTACCTGGAATCGCTGCACAATTAGTTCCTGTGAATGCAGCAAAAGCGAACCAGGATAAGAAAATTAGTTATGAACTAACCTCTTTCAGACCAGAGAAAGTGAAGTCATATGAAATTGGCTACAAAGGTTTATTTGCAAACAGATTGCTGGTCGATGGGTACGCTTATTTCAATGAATTTGAAAATTTCATCGGAGGACAGGTATTAATCCAGGATAATAATTACAATCCTACCACCAGTATTCCTTCTGCACTTGGTCTCAACTTGCTATCTGCTACTACTAGAAATGTTTACTCAATTCCGGTGAACAGGAAAGAAGTAATCAAATCTTGGGGTTGGGCTTTAGGGATGGATTACAAACTTGCTAGAGGTTATAGCTTGGGCGGTAACGTATCTTACAACACCTTATCGAATCTTGATGAACTTGCTGAAACTGGATTCCAGCCAAGCTTCAACACTCCTGAATACCGTTATGTATTAAACTTTGCAAACAGAGAAATAGCAAAGAACCTTGGTTTTGCTTTGGCTTACAGATGGCAGGGTGAATTTGCTTGGCAGTCATCTTTTGTTAACGCTCCTGTTTCAACTCAACAACTTTCAGTAATTCCGGCTTATGGAGCATTTGATGCTCAACTTAGCTACAAGTTGAAAAGCATGAAATCAATCCTAAAAGTGGGTGGTTCAAATCTCTTCAGCGGCGGATATACTCAAGCTTGGGGTAATCCAACAGTTGGAACCATGTACTTTGTGAGTTTAACTTTTGACGAGTTCCTTAATTAAGAATAGTAAACAAATTTATAATGCAGAAAGCCACCTGAAAAGGTGGCTTTTTTTATTTCACTTCGTGAAAATATTCCCGGTCAAAGATCCTGGAGTAAATCCAAGATGGAACCCGATCGTGATAGGGCATCAGATCTTTTAGAACTGCTTGCTGTGTGTGATGAGCTTTCATTACTTTCAATATACGGTAAAAATAAGGTTGAGTTGAAACAGAAAAATCAGGCTTTGGAAGGCCTCGACTAAGGTCTTTTGGATAATTTCTCTGAAAACCGGATGAAAGCTTGAGTGCAATCTGAATCTGCTTAGGAGAAAGGGTTACCTGAAATAACTGAGTCGGTGAAAAACCTGATTTTCCGAAGTTTTCATTAAAAACCTGCTCAACAGCGATTCCGCTTAATTTATGATCAGAATGACCATAAAGCCCAACTTTTGAATCATAGGAAATTAAAACATCAGGCTGTAGCTGATTCATCCATTCAAGTGCAATTCGCTTGATACTGTCCAATCCCATTTCATCTAGTCCACCATCAGAATAAGTAAGAAGATGAAGCTTATCAACACCAATAATCTTTGCTGACCGCTGCATCTCCAAAGCCCTCAGGCCTGCCAATTCTTCTTTGGTGTATGCTTCTCCTGAGTTTCCTGCTTCTCCTTTGGTAAGGCAAATCAAATGAACTTCATGGCCTAGATCAATCAGGTTCATCAGAGTTCCGGAGACCGTGACCTCATCATCAGGATGAGGAAAAAAAGCCATAACCTTAAGCTTGGAAGTTGATTCTATTAAGCTCTCCCTTTGTGGAATATCCGAATCATGCAATTGACTCTTTCCAAACCGGATAAGTATAAAAGGAAATAGCAGGAGAATCATGATGATCACTCCTGCTATTCCCATTAAAAGTTTTCTCATTCTTCCGTGATAAGCGTACTTAAGAAGCTGACTAAATCTCTAAGCTCTCGCTTTGAAAGGATAGTGCCCATAGGAGGCATACTTGAAGCTGCAAGTTGAGAAGTTTTAATATCGGATTTAGCGATCAGCTTTTCAGGTTCGGCTCCAATTTTTACCGTAAAACCTGCAGGTGATTCTGAAATCATAGTTCCGGTCAGCTTTTCTCCACTTTTCAATTCTATGGTAATTAAACCAAACCCAGGGGACATTCTTGCACTTGGTTCCACGAGGGCAATCAGCAATTCTTCCCTGCTCAATTTATTTCCAATTCCATTAATTCGTGGACCGGCATTTCCACCCATATCATCATAGGCATGGCAACGGATACATTGAGCAGTTTGATTTTGGAAAAAGATATTCCTTCCTGTCCGCACACTTCCTTCTGCCAAAGCACCTGAATACTTTTTCCATTCCACTCCAGCTGCTTTTTCATCGAGTAACGCAGTGAATTTCATTTTGAGCTCCGGAGAATTGGTCGCTGTGACAGCTTCTTCCAGTTCAATCCATGTTCCGTCGGGGAGCTTTCCCTTTTGGAAGTCAGTCAGAATAATATCCCATTCCTTCAAGCTTTTACTGTCAGGAAGTCCTCCAAGGGTAATCAGTGCGGTTTGCTTTTCAGCAATTGTTCTTTTCTGGATGATTTCTGTCAGGAGCTTCACTTTTTGCTCATTGGGTAATGAAGTTTCTGAAAGCATAGATAGACCGGCAACTCTCAAACCTTGTCTGTTATCGCTCATGGCATAGGTGATTGCTTGCGAAAGCAGAGTTGAATTCATTGCATTCAAGGACATCAAGGACTGAACTTTCACTGCTTCAGAAGGATCAGATTTCAGTTTAGCCAAAAGTTCTTTCTCCACTTCAATAAAAGTTAATTTTCCCATTGCTTTCGCAGATTCTACTCTTATTTCTTCATCAGAGGAATTTAGCTGGGCTAGCAAAGCATCTTTTGAAACTTCCCGAACCATTCCAGGGTCACGCTCCACCACACCTCTGTATCTTCCGTCAACGCGGTCCACTAGTGAAGGCTTAGCCCAGGTACCGATTGCGGCAATTGCTTCTTTTTTCAAAGGCAATGCAACATCAGTTTGGGATGCATACACCAATAAGTTATTTAAATTTTTAACCTCTCCTACCCGTTGATTTGCGCTGATTATTCTGCGGATCAAAGGTTCATTCTGAAAGCTTGTGCTCGTCGCCAAATCAGCCAAAGCAGGCAATGCGGCAGGCACCGAAAAATCATCGTGAATAGCACGGGCAGCTTCAGTCACAATCAGTTCTTCTGAGTCCTGAAGGAATTTCGCCAGTTCAGGAGATTCCAGTCTTCTTAGGGAAATAACAGCACCCATTCTAACAGCTTTTGAAGGATGACTTGAAAGGGCAGCTAAAGGCGGTACTTGTCCAATTCTTGAAAGAGCCAAGGTTGCAGCATGTCTCAAGTATGCGTCCTCATCATTATTCGTTTCTAATAGGGAAATCAAAGGCTGGACGGCTTCTTGGTTTGAGGTCCTTCCCAAAGCCTCAGCGCTAAAGAAGCGAACGCGGGGTTCAGCGTCTTTCAGTCCTGCTATCAATTCTTTTCCTGCTTTAGAATAACGAATATCACCCAACCACTTTGCCGCCTGAGCTTTGATCTCAGGATCAGAATCGCTTAACAACTTGACAATTCCATCTGCATAAGAGATGTCTTCCATTCTTGCCAATTGGCTCAACCCGATAATTGCGTGAATTCTTGCATATTGATTTGACTTGTCAGCGATGACTTCTTCGAAAATCTCAGCGCCATCATCTTCACGTTTTGCCAATTCAAATTGAGCTTTGCGGCGGACTCTCAAGTCTTCATGATAAAGTCTGGTTTTCAATTCATTTTCGTCCAATTCCTTGAAATCAGACTTCAATTGATTTTCCGTATCCTTTTGAATTTCCCAGCCTTTAGCACTTTCATCTTCAAGTTTCCAGATCCTTCCATAATCTTTGGTATCCCAGCCATCTATCCAATCAGCGATATAAAGTGCACCGTCAGGTCCAAAATCCAAACCTGTTGGTAATACTCCAGTAAGAATCTGCTCTGTAGAAGTCATTTCAAAGCTTGCACCTTTTGGTTGAAGTTTGAATGCGTGGATTCCGGAACGAGCCGGGCTTCCTACAAATTCAACTACGAAAAAACTATCCTTCCACTTTGGTCCAAGCCCTGTGCCTGGGTTGAAAACCATACCCGTAGGCCCGCTGACGTAGTTTTGAATGCATGGGGTAATGAAAGCAGCCTGACCTTCCCAACGTGGTAAGTAAAGTTTCTCATCCATCCAGACTTTGTATGGATTATTATCAGGATCCCGGTATTTACCGAATTGCCAGTTGATCCTCCAGCCAGAGTCTGAACCATTGGTCAGATAAACCAAGCGTTCTTTTTCTCCTGCATGATCTCCGTCGTTGTCTACTGAAATCAGATTGTTATAAGCATCAAAGACAAACTCATGCGTGTTTCTGACACCCATTGCAAATATCTCAAAATCACTTCCATCAGGATTTGAACGGGCAATGACACCGCGATTTGGGTATTTCCATTCGGTTCCATCCGATCCTTTTCCATTGAATCCAATATCACCGATTCCCCAATATACCCGACCGTCGGGCCCCATTTCCAAACCTGACATCCCATGAGCTCCAAATCCAATGTGAATACCATAACCATGAGAAATGGAAGTCTTTTCGTCCATGATCCCATCCTCATTTTTGTCAACCAATCTCCAAACATCCGGTCCTACTCCCACATAAAGGGCATCCTCTCCCATCATCACGGCTCCGGCAACGTCGGTAACTTCATCGTTGAAGTCTTCAACAGCCATTTGTGACCAATCTGCCAACCCGTCACCATCTGTGTCTCTCAACTTATAAATTTGCTCCTTTTGCACAGTCATGTCTCTCCAATCGTGCGACCCATCCCCGTTCAAATCTGCAAGCCATTCATTTTCACTTGAGCGCTCCGGTGAAAGCTCTGAATGAAGAAATGCTCTTTTATCTTCGATCGTCTGAAGGCTAATAGATCTAATTTCCCAATCCTGATGACCTCTAATATCAAATTCTGAGTCTTTCTGCCTGTTAGTTCGGGAATAATAAAGGTCTCCGTTGTCCGTGATTTGGATTGAAATGGGGTCATATACCAATGAATCCATCGCCCAAAGGGATAATTTCAACCCCGGGCTGAGGATTGGATTTACCTGTGCTTCTATTGCCTCAACCATCGGAATGATCTCCTCCTTAGTAAAAGTTTTAATCCGAAGATCTACAGGTTCCTCTTTTTTACAGGAATAAATTACTGGCAAGGCAACAAGACCTATCAGGACTGCGCTCTTAAAATGGGAATTAAATTTAGCCATACTTTGGTTTGAGTTGGATTCAAACTCCAAATTAATCAAAAAGTGATTCGAGAAAAGCCCATTGGTATAAAGCTGCTATAAAAACAAAAATCCCGACCAAGGATCGGGATTTTGTGCACTTTAACCACTAACAACCATAAAACAAAAATTAATGAAGAATATTGAAGTTTTCACTTCAAAATCTTTGTAGTCGGTACGGGAATCGAACCCGTGTTTCATCCGTGAAAGGGACGTGTCCTAACCCCTAGACGAACCGACCTTGGGTTGAATAATTTCAATTGTACAGCTTAGACCCTGATAACGAGCTGTTTGTAGTCGGTACGGGAATCGAACCCGTGTTTCATCCGTGAAAGGGACGTGTCCTAACCCCTAGACGAACCGACCTTTTAAACCATGAAAAACGTGCTTTTTCAAATGGTTGTGCGAATATAGCTGGTTAACCTTAAAATAAAAAAAGGCCCTAGAAAATTATTTGGTTTGTAGTCTAAAAACCTGATCCAAAGCATTAAAATTTTCTTTGGAAGGAATGTAAGTCTTTTGTCTAATTTCGTCTTAAATAGATCACGAACATCATATGATTCCCGGAGAAAAAATTAAAATTGCTATCAATGGATTTGGTAGAATCGGTCGATATACCAGTAAAATTTTGCTTGGCAATTCCGATTTTAACCTTGTGGCAATTAATGATTTAGCTGAGCCTAAAGCTATTGCACATCTCTTAAAATATGACTCGATTCACGGCAAAACAGATTCAGAAATCCATCTGGAAGGTCAACAATTAATCGTGGGCAATCAGAAAATCCAGCTTTTTGGCCAGGCTAATCCTGAAAATTTGCCTTGGAAGCAACTTGAAATTGATTTAGTAATAGAATGTACGGGGAGATTTACAGATCGATTGCAGGCAGAGAAGCATTTAAAAGCTGGTGCAAAAAAAGTTTTGATCTCCGCTCCTTCCTTGGATTCAAGTATTCCAATGATTGTTCTAGGTGTCAATGATTCTATTCTTTCAGGCAAAGAAACCATTGTATCAAATGCTTCGTGCACGACCAATTGTCTTGCGCCAATGGTCAGTGTTTTGGAGGATCAATTCGGAATCATCAAAGGTTTTGCCTCGACGGTTCACTCTTATACCAACGATCAAAACCTGCACGATGCACCTCATCGAGATTTGAGAAGAGCAAGAGCTGCAGCCTATTCCATCATTCCTACTACTACAAATGCCGGAAAGGCGTTAGACAAAGTTCTCCCAAAATTGGCGGGAAAAATTGAAGCCTCAGCGATGAGAGTTCCTGTGCCGGATGGATCGTTGACTGATCTGATCATTGAACTGAAAACTGAAGCTACAGCTGAGTCAATCAATCAAGCATATAAAAACGCCTCCAAAACTTATTTGAAAGGCATTTTGGAAGTTGAAGAAAACCCAATCGTATCGATAGACATCATTGGTAATACGCATAGCAGTATCATAGATGCTGAGCTAACTTCATCTAAGGGGAACTTAGTGAAGGTTGTAGGATGGTATGACAACGAAGCGGGTTATGCCAACCGTTTGGTAGATCTTGCAAAGATTCTTTTTGAAAAATCTAAAAACTCATGAACTAACACGGTTTAGAGAAAGTAGTTTGACAAATAAATTAGACAGCGGACCAGTAGTTTTTCGATTTTTCAAATTCAGAAACCAACCCCATTTTTCAAGGATTGGTATTTTGAAGGTTTCCACCATTTCTATGAGTGTTCCGTCAGGATCTTCGATGTAAGCAAATCGCCCGGCTGCAGCGCCCATATCAAATTCATTTTGACTGTCCACAGTCATAGGAAAACCTGATTCCTTGAGGTTTTGCTTCAAAGAATCCATTTGATTAACATCAAAGCAAACATGAATAAACCCAAGATCCCCCCAGTTTCTGTTTTCAAAAATCTTCACTCCGGTTGAACCTTTGGATTCTACCAATTCAATCGTGTTTTGGCAGAATAGCTTGCTAAAGGCTCCTGCGGGAACATGTGAACTTTGAAGGATAACTCTTCGAAATGATTTCTGTCCTGAAGGCAAGATTTTAAAATCATCCCAATTATCAGTTTTATCAATCAAAATCTCTGATTGGTGAAAATTTTCTTGATAGACCGGTAGTGCCTTTTCAATGGAAGAAACGCCGATAACAACCCCAGAGACCCCACCAGTTAAGTCTTTGCTTTTGCTAAACCAAGACTGATTCTCTTCAATTTCAAACAGGTTGTCAAAAGGATCTTTCAGATAAAAATGCCAAACTCCAATTGGGTTTTTGAGTGGTTTTCCAAGAATTTTTGCACCCACTGATTTAAGATGATCGTATGTTTTTTGAATATCACGGCACCGCATTTTTACGGCAAGGATACCAAGATCATTCCATTGAATCTGATGAATCGGGGAAGACGGTGTTTTCGAAGTGTATTGCCAAATCTCAAATCCACCCCCTCCTTGCATATTCAAAGCAAGTATTGCATGGCGACTTTCTACTTTTCCGGCAGTATACCTAGTCATTAATTTGGCCTCAGCGCTATCCTGAAATATTGGAACATCCATTTTAAAGGCTTTTCTGTACCAATCCCAAGCGATCCTAGAATCCTTCACTCCTATTCCTACTTGTTGAATTCCGTTGATAGTTGGTTGGGTCATACCTGACGGCATATTTTTAGCGATTATTCAATAGCCTGCAATAAAGGTTTTTTATTTTAGATGGCTGTTTATTCGATAAAAAATAGATGAAAGCGACCATATTTGCTAACTGAACCTTAATCCAACTATTGTTTTCATACTTTCTGGCGGAAACTTTTATTGACTTGGGTATAATTCTAAATTCGGTTTTATCTCGGATTCGCCTTACCAAATCAAAATCCTCCATGATGGTGTATTCTTCATCAAACCCATTTAAATCATTAAATAATGCCTTTTCAATATATAAGGTTTGATCTCCTCCTCCGGAAAAAACGCCGTTGAATCGCGTGAGCCATGAGTTGACTTTAAGTAAAAAAATTTCAGAATCAAATTTATATCGATAGCATCCAGCCGAATAACCAACTGAAATACTTTTCTTGATATCTGCCACAAAACTTTCAAGCGGCCTTGTATCTGCGTGAACAAAATATAAAACATCTCCCTTCGAAATTTTTGCCCCAGCATTCATTTGCGCGGCCCGGGATTTAACAGGGCAAGAAATGTAATTTGCTCCCAATGATTCAGAAATTACTCTAGTCTGATCCTTGCTATTTGCGTCTGCAACAATTATTTCAATAAATTCTGAATTTCCATTTGAAAAAAGTAGAGGGATTAGAATTTTAAGGTTTTCTGCTTCATTCAAAGTAGGTATGATGACCGATATTTTAGAAGAAGAACTCACTTCAGTCTCTGTACAACAAAGTTTTTGACCGGATGATGAACCACTATTTTATCCAGTTTTCCACCTACATAGTGGTATTGATTTTTGTAACCATTGATATCAATTTCATAGACACCATCAGATTTTTCAGTTACTCTACTTACAAGCCCGTAAGTATCGGCAAGCATTCTATCGCCGTCTTTTGGTTCATGGAAATAGAACTTACCAGAACTATTGTAAAGGGGATCAGGAATAGATTTGGTGTTTTCAAACTTATAGGTTGCAGCGTTCACATCGTAATGATCATTATTCCAAATAATGGTGGACTGATAGTTACCTTTGGTAGTTTTAGAATTTGCTTTGACATCTTTAAGTAGGTCTTTTTTATAAGTATTTCGAAGAATAAAGCCTACTTCAATTCTTCCAAAAAACCAGAAACTAGCCTTGCTATTAACATGATATTCGGTCGTTTCTCCTTTTTTGACTTCCTCCGCAATGACATCACCTATTTTGAATCCTGCTACTAAAATCTCAAACTTCTGGATAGTGGATTGAGCTTGGCTATTTAACGGCGCAAGGCGGGAAGCAACCAAAAAAATAATGATTACAAAAACCCATTTTGATTTATTCAGCAGCATCCACTTCCATCATAAAAATAGGTGGACTCGGAAATATAGATATCTTTTCTTCCAAGCATATTTAGAGTCGAGGCAGTTTTATCACAAATATACAGTGGTTGTTTTGGCATTAGAATGTGGCCTTGTTGATCCTCAAAATAACTCTCATTTTCGAAATAAATTGCAGCTTTCTCCGCGAAAATATAAGGTGTATCATTTATCATAGGGTCTTTAACAGCACATAGATCTGCTAATTAAAACAAAATATTCTCTGATGTTTGAGTTTGAATCCGAGCCAAAAGCCGATTTATCCGCTTTGCTCGGATTTCAGCTGTACCAAAACCAGCGTGTGTAATCATTATTAGTTATTCAGCCAAAGCCTAAAATCAAGAGTTAAAGCTGCCTTAACGTAAACATCACTAGTTTTTTCCAGTAATCACTCACGATTTTACGGTCAGTTTTCTTTTAATCTTTTCCCAGTCTCCAATTCGATCCACATCAGAAAGAATTTCAAGCAGATCATAAGAAATGGATTGATTTTCCAACTTTTCCATTGTATGAAACAAAACCTTTTCAGTACTCCATGGGATTTCAACAAATAAATCTACAATCAACTTTCGTAATCCCAACAAGTAATATCCCCCATCCCTCGCTGGACCGATTACTGCCTCACAATTTTCGAGCAATTTAAAGGCATCTTCCACTATTCTCGATTCTAACTCCCCACAATCAGTTCCCAAAATAGCTATTTTCTCATACCCTTTGGAGAAAACTCTTTTAAAAGCATCCGCCATTCTTGAACCCAAGTCATTTCCTGCCTGAACTTCAAATTGGTACTCCTGGCCATAATCTTTGATATCGTCCGGAACAAAATCTGAGAAAAACAGAAATTTTTGAACATCCACATGTTTACAAATCTCATGGGTATGTCGAACCAATTGCTTGTAAATCTCCATTGCCACCGCATCTCCCACATCAGCAGAAAGGCGTGTTTTTACTTTTCCAAGTACTGCATTCTTTTGGAAAATGATTAATGCACTTTTTCCCATTAGGCTGTAGCTCCTCCGCAACTTGAACCCGAACCAGCCGTGCAACCAAAACAATGATTTTTTACAACAATATTCCGATGGGAAAGACTTTCATGGTTCCATTCGGAAATGTGCTGGCTGATTGGAGAATCTACTTTTAATTCCAACATCTGGTTGAAATCACAATCATACAAATACCCATCCCAACCTACAGAAATTGTATTTCTGCACATCACTCCATGGGCCGCAGTTGGATTGAAGTTTTCGATGAGTTTCTCCATGTATGATTCGTAATTGTTACTTCGGATCAAATATTCGAGGAAACGGCTAATCGGAATATTGGTAATCGCAAAGAGTGAGTTGAAGTTAATTTGATATTTCTCTTTGAGTTTCTTTTTGAATTCTAGTTCCAAACCTTCTTGAGCACCTGGCAAAAAGGCCCCAGAAGGATTGTAGACCAGATTAAGGATCAGACCAGATCCAGGCACTCCATATCCCTGTTTATTGAGTAAATGAAGAGCGCGTATAGACTTTTCAAAAACGCCATCGCCTCGCTGGGAATCGGTTTTCAAAGCAGTGAAATAAGGCAAAGAAGAAACTACCTCAATTTTATTTTCTTCGAAGAATTCGGGTAAATCATAGTATTTAGGATTCGCCAATATGATTGTCAGGTTACATCTAACTATGATCGTAGCTTCTGAATTGATTGCCCGAATTGACTCCACAAACCAACGAAAATCAGGATTCATTTCCGGAGCTCCACCAGTTAGATCAATGGTTTTGATTGAATGTGTTCTGATCACTTCTAGGCAATATTCCATAGTTTCCCGAAGCATGATTTCTTTCCGATCAGGTCCTGCGTCCACATGACAATGCTTACACACCTGATTACACATCTTTCCCAGATTAATCTGCAATATTTCAATCGAAACTGGAATAAGCGGAAAAAGCCCGAACTCTGATAATCTTCCTTTAAAACTTGAATTCGAATCAACAGGAATGGATTTTTCCAGCAAATCCAATCCAAAAGATGGCTCTGAAATTGGATGATGTTGTGCTTTGAGTGACTTCATTACATTGAAATTTCCTTGATTTTGTTAATCATTTGGGTTGAATGCACCAAAGATGCTCCCCCTCTGACAGCTGCTGCAACATGGACAGCCTCCATCATTTGTTCTTCATCACAACCTTTTTCCATCGTATCGGTAGTATAAGCATCGATACAATAGGGGCATTGAATGGCATGTGCCACTGCCAAAGCTATCAAAGATTTTTCCCTTGCTGTAAGAGCGCCCTCTTTGAATACTTCTCCATAATAAGAGAAGAATTTATCCCCCATTGATTTTTGTAAATCTGTAATGGAACTGAATTTTTTGAGGTCGTCGGGATTATAGTAAGTTTTCATCTAAAAGATTTTTTATAAATACGAGTTTTATAACAACATGGATTTTAAAAAATCATCTTTGATTTTTCCTTTTCTAAAAAGATTAATTTTTTGGAACTGTCCCTCATCCATTTCGTTCTTCAGTTATATGTTCTATAAATTTTAACTAATAAAATCATGGGTTTAAGATTAGGCGATTTAGCTCCAAACTTTGAGGCAGAGACGAGCGAAGGAAAAATTGATTTTTATGAATATCTCGGAGATGGTTGGGGAGTTTTGTTTTCTCATCCGGGAGATTACACTCCGGTCTGCACCACAGAACTTGGTGCGGTAGCTAAGCTAAGGAGTGAATTTGAAAAGAGAAACACAAAAGTCATGGCGTTGAGTGTGGACGGATTGGAAAACCACATAGGATGGATTTCTGATATTAACGAGACTCAACATACGGTGGTTAATTTTCCAATTATCGCAGATCCTGATCGAAAGGTATCAGAACTCTACGATATGATCCATCCAAATTCGAATGAGAACGCTACTGTGAGATCTGTGTTTGTGATCGGTCCGGATAAGAAGATCAAGTTGATGATTACCTATCCTGCAAGTACCGGAAGAAATTTTGAAGAATTAATCCGAGTAATTGATTCACTTCAGTTGACAGCCAAATATTCCGTGGCAACTCCTGCAGACTGGAAAAAAGGTGAAGATGTGGTGGTAGGTCTTTCGGTCAAAACCGAAGATATTGCTTCAAAATTTCCTAAAGGATTTAAGGTTATCAAACCTTATCTGAGAATGACTCCACAGCCGGACCTATAATCAATTGATTTACAATCAAAAAAGGACTTCAGATCAGAAGCCCTTTTTTGATTATTTACCTGACTTAATCAGCTCAATTATTCCGACAACTGTACTGATGGTTTCTTTTATTTCTTTAAATGCTCCTTTGCTGATAAGATCTTTTCTGAATAACTGAGATCCCATTCCTACGCATAATACGCCAACATCAAACCATGATTTGATGCTTTCCGCTGTTGGCTCTACTCCTCCAGTAGGAATGATTTCAATTCCCGGTAACACCGCATGCACTGCAGGAACAAATTGCGGCGTTAAAATATTTCCAGGGTAAATTTTAACAAGCTCTGCTCCAAGTTCCTGCGCAAAGAAAATTTCAGAAACAGTACCACAACCAGGAATCCATGGCACATCCATGAGTTTGCAATATTCTCCAAGCTTTGGATTCATCACAGGAGCCACAATGAATTCTGCCCCCATATCCAAAAACTCTTCCGCCTGATGAGGATGATAGATAGTGCCGACTCCTAGACTCAACCCCGGCATCTGGTCTGCCAACTTTCGAATTGCCGGATAGATTCCAGGTGCTTCTTTCCCACGATTAACCATTTCAATCACTCTAATTCCTCCTTCATAGGCTGTTTCGAGTAGTTTCAGACATGTTTTTTCATCTGGATGAAAGAAAATTGGCATTATACCTGCCGCATTCATCGTGCGGATAAATGGAGTTGGGTTTCTCATCATCGTTTTATTTTTCCGGTTTTTCCGGCTACTAATTCATCAATTTCAATTTTGGAGCAAAGGAGGATATCTCCGGGGACACTATGTTTAATAGCTCCGGCGGCAACTGCATATTCAAGGGCTTCCTGAGGTTTCATAAATAATAATCCATAAATCAAGCCTCCGGCAAACGCATCTCCCGTTCCCACCCGATCGACAATATGGGTTAATTCATAAGACTTAGAACTGAAGGTTTTTTTCGCAGAATAAAGGCTTCCAGAAATGGTATTGTGCGAAGAACTATGGGAGATTCGATCAGTTTTGGTAATATATTTCAAGTTTTTGAAGTTTTTGAAAGCATACTCTTTTGCTTCCTTGAATCCTTCAAGATCCAGCCCAAGGCATTGGTTAAAATCCCTTGAACCAGCAATCAGAACATTGGAATACTCCATTAGAACAGGCATTATTTCATGAGGCTTCTTTCCAAATTGCCAAAGGTTACTCCTATAATTTAGATCACCGCTGATCATAAGGCCTTTTTCAGCTGCCATTCGAATAGCCATAAGCGCTAAGTCAGCACATTCCTGGGACAATGCGGGAGTTATTCCAGACCAATGCAACCAATCTGCACCGTCATAAATCTCATCCCAAGGCAACCCCTCTCCATCAAATTTTGAAAAAGAAGAATCTGCTCTATCGTAAATGATTTGCGAGCTTCTTTGCATAGCACCATGCTCCAGAAAATAAACGCCCATCCTACCCGGTAGATGTTTTACATAGCTGGTATTTATGCCGTTTCTTCTCAAAGTGCCACTTGCAGCCCAGCCAATTTCATGGTCTGGAAAGGCGGTAATATGAGAAACATCCATCCCCCAGTAAGCCAATGCCGCTCCTACATTTGCCTCCGATCCCCCAAACTCGATATCAAGGGAATTGGCCTGAAAAAAACGCTCATTATCAGGTGGAGAAAGTCTGAGCATTACCTCGCCCAGCGTTATTATTTTTTTCATCGATCAATTAATTTTTCTAATTTCAACTTCTTTAAACCTAAGATAAATAAACTAAACCTATGATCAATAAAGCCCTGTGCTTAGATCCCGCAGATAACGTCGGTGTGGCACTTGCCGACCTTGAAACAGGCCAATCAGTTTCTGTCAATGGTCAGAAAATTGACCTTACAGAATTCGTCGCAGCAAAACATAAATTTGCCCTTAAGCAGTTTTTGCAAGGCGATGACATCCTGATGTATAGCACTATTGTGGGCGAAGCAACTCAAACTATTGCACAAGGAGCAGCAATTACCCTTCAAAACATCCGTCACAAAACCAAGCATTATCATAAATCACCAGGAAATTACAAATGGAAACCACCAAAGTCCGAACATTGGAAAGATCGAACCTTTTTAGGATATAGACGGTCTGATGGTCAGGTTGGTACTGCAAATTACTGGTTGGTTTTACCTTTAGTTTTCTGCGAAAACACGAATATTAAACTCCTTCAGGAAGCGTTTGAAAATGCCTTGGGCTTTTCGGTCCCCAATCCTTATGAGGTTCAAATTAGAGATTTGGTTACTGGATTTCAGTCCAATGGAAGTAAAGAAACTACGGAAACGGTTTCGGTAATAACTGCTCAGGGGAAAAGCAAAATCTTCGAAAACATTGATGGCATTCGTTTTTTGACTCATAACGGCGGCTGCGGAGGAACCAGACTTGATTCAGATTCTCTATGTGCACTATTAGCAGGCTACATCAATAATCCAAACGTCGCAGGCGCAACTGTTTTGAGTTTAGGTTGTCAGAATGCCCAAGTAAGTGTACTTGAAGAAAGCCTCAAAAAAATTCAAAAAGGCCAGCCAAAGCCATTGATCATTTGTGATCAGCAACAAGAAGGAACTACAGAGCATTTGATCCAAAAAGCAATCAGGGAAACGTTCGGGGGGCTGATCCAAGCGAATAAAATTAAACGTGAGCCTTTTCCTATAAGCAAATTAGTGATAGGCTTGGAATGTGGTGGATCGGATGGATTTTCTGGAATTTCTGCTAATCCCGCGCTAGGACACGTTTCAGATATTATGGCTGTTGTCGGTGGATCGGCTATTTTATCTGAGTTTCCGGAACTTTGCGGAGCTGAGCAAAATCTCATTAACCGTTGCAAAACAGAGGCGATAGCAGACAAGTTTATTTACTTGATGGAATCTTATGCTTCAGCTGCTGAACGAGTTGGAAGTGGATTTGACATGAATCCAAGCCCTGGAAATATTAAAGATGGTTTGCTTACAGATGCTATCAAATCATGCGGCGCAGCTAAAAAAGGCGGAACAGCGCCAATCTCCGCAGTCTTAGATTATACGGAATACGTCTCGGAACCAGGGTTGAATCTCCTTTGCACCCCAGGTAATGATGTAGAAAGTACAACAGGACTTGCAGGAAGCGGAGCGAATATCATTTTGTTCACCACAGGGCTTGGAACTCCCACAGGGAATCCGATTTGTCCTGTGATCAAAGTATCGACGAATGATAAACTTTCCAGTCGAATGGCAGATATCATCGATTTCAATGCAGGAGGAGTCATCAATGGTGAAGAAACAATCGAGTCTTGTGGTGAAAAATTAATGGAGTTTGTCCTCCAAGTGGCGGGTGGTCATATCCAAACTAAAGCAGACCAAAAGAAAAATTTTGATTTTATCCCCTGGAAGAGAGGCGTTTCTCTATAAAATAAAAGAGCGGCTTTAGCCGCTCTTTTATTTTATAGACTTCAAAAGAATTAGAAGACTATAGTTGCCTTTAAAATAGTAGATCCTTTTCCATCCTGTGGATTGAAATAACCTACAACAGTACCATTTCCTGAAGCTCCTTCAAATTTCCCAGTTCCACCAACAATTTCCACCTCAGCGGTAAAATTGGTTCTGGTGGAAGAAAAAGGAGTTGTGATGTTCAAAATATTCTTGAAATAAATAGAATTTCCTTTACCATCAGTGGTAATTGAACTAACCTCGACAGGGATATTGTCTAATCCCAACTCTGCCAATTCATCCTCATAATATTGCGTTACCGGAGCTCCAACCGTTGTAAGACCGCTAGGACCAAATGATGCGTACTGGTTGATAAAGGAATAGGCCTTGCCCATAAAAGTTGCATTTCCGACTCCTCTTCCAGGATACCATGCGGGTGCAGGTGCATTATAACTGCCTCCATTTGCAAAATCAGGAAAAAAACCAATTTGATTGGAAAACTTTTCCTGATAATTATGCTCCTTGGATATTCTAAGATTCTCTTCTCCAGTTGATCCTTCTGAGATGGCAATTGATTTCTCTAATTGTTCAGTTAGAACTGGGGATTCAGGCTCTGAAATACAGGATGTTACAAAAATTCCTGCCGTCAAACCTACTACTAATTTGGCAACTAAGTAACTTTTTTTCATTTGTAGAATTTTAAGTGTGATTGAATTTTTCTGTTAAGGTTAATTACGTTGATACTTATTAATTTTGAATTAAATAATATTCATAATATCAATAATGCTCTTTACACCAATAAAAATGCCAAATATTCAAACTTCGATAATAAAAAATTTTGCAGTTGAAGCATTTAGCCTAACTGCCCTTGCTTTTTGGTATTCCTTTGAATAATACCATTCTTCCGCGGTTTTTTTATCAGGGAATTCAATCATCACCAATCGGTCATGATTCCAGGATCCTTCCATGACCTGAACTGGGTTTCCTCTAATCAAGAATTTCCCTCCATAAGCCTCAACGGTCGCAGGCGTTAGACTTTTATACGCATCATATTCTTTGGGATCGATGACGTCAACTTCAACTAAAACATATGCAGGCATGTGTCAATTATTTATGTAATTCAAAATGAAGAAATGAAAATGAGTTGAATAACTCTCAGTTTATTCAAATCCTATACCGGCAGCATATCTCGCGTTTGCTAACGCAATTTTACTTTTTGCAATCAATTCATTGAGCGTGAGTATTGAATCAAAAACGGTAACCTCTCTGGCATTTACCAAAAAAAGGCTGCTTTCCCCGATTTCAAATCTTCTCACCTCACCTTGAAGTAAAGCTTGCAGACTTTGAACATTTTTTTGAAAAGTGTTAATCTGGATCTCTAGGTTAGAAAGGGTATTTAATTCGCTTTCAAGTTTGGTTCTTAGCTGAAGTTCTTTTAATTCCCTTGAGTTCTGCTTAAAGTCAATTTTGGCTTTCGTCAGGCCTAACGCCCCTCTTGACTTTCTTAAAAATAAAGGCGTATAAACTGAAACACCCCATTTGTAATTGTTCTCAAAAAATGCCAGTTGTTCAGAATCTCCCAAATCTTCGGTTAGAAAATTATACTTTAACTTTACGACGGGGATGATTTGTTGTGAGTATAATCTTCGTTCCACATCAAGTCCTGCTAATTCATAATCAGCAATTTTCAGGTCTGGATGATTTACTACCATTTCGCGAAGTTCGGTTTCATCAAGAATTATGATGCGATCATCTATTAGCTTTTGGGGGACGATTTCGTCCTGCAATGCCATTGGGTTTCCTTCTTCATCCCAAAGGAAATTGTTCAGCTCTTGGGTGGCAGAAAAATAGATGTTTTGAGCACTTTGAAATCGATATTCTCGATTTAGCAATTGTGAAAATGCTTCTACTGTATCAATTGCAGCAAGATCTCCTTGCCTAAAACTGCCTTTTACAGCTTTGAAACGAGTTTCTGCCAGTTTCACTCCTTCTCTTAGCACTTCCTGATTGGAATATGCTAAAGTCCACCTCCAATACATATCAGTAGCTTGGACATACAATTGATTCAAAAGCTGAATCCGCTGTGATTCTGTCGATTGCTGATAGATTTGAGCTTGACGCAAACCTGCTCTTCTCTGATCAAGGATCAAACCTTGTCCTAAATTGACTGATGCACCAGCGGCAAAAAGTCCATTTGAAGGTACATTATTTTCCGAGTTTAGAAATTGTCCTGTATTCTGTTCAAAAGTCCCGGTCAGCTCCACTCCTGCCCAAGTTGGAATGCTTATGCCAGCCTCTCTTTTGTCGTAATAAATACTCTCTTTAAAATCTTTTTTATCAAGATTACCGTAAAGCAACGGGTCAAATCCGCCTCTTGCCTGGCGCACTTCCATTTGACCCATCTTCAGGTTTATTTCTGCTTGGGCAGCCATTGGATGGTTTATCCTCACCCAATTCATATATAATTGAAAATTAAGCGTATCTGATTCCTGAGCTAAAGCCTGGAATAAGAAAAAACAAAAAAGAATGCTACCGATTAACCGTTTCCTCATTTCTTCTCAGCAGCTGCTTCTTTTTCTGTATTTGTATAATAATCGGCAGGAAATCCATTGAGTTGTCTCCATATTTCATACCATACCGGTACATCATTAAGCAACGCAATACCGTCCGCGCCTGATCCGATTCTTAATAATTCCGGCCAGGAATCTTCTTCAGGATCTTCTATTACCAATACCCGATATTGATTATTTGGACCAGCAAACTGATCTATTGCTACAACAACTCCTCCAAACGTTCCATTGGAAAGTTGAGGCCACCCGGAGAACACAATCGCTGGCCAGCCATCAAAGATGAAACGAACTTTGTTTCCCTTCTTAATCAGAGGTAAGTCAACGGGCTGCACATACATTTCGACTGCTAATTCAGCTTCCGCCGGTACAATATTCAGAATTTGCTCACCTTCTTTGATTGTTTCACCAATACCAACCTGAATCGCCTTGGCCAGATATCCATCTTGCGGCGCAAGGATATATCTGAATTTAGATCTTGCCTCGTAATTGGAATAAGTATTTTCAAGTTTGGAAGCAGTGGCCTCCGCATCATACTGGGAAGATAAAGCTGTAAATTTTTCTGACTCTGCTTTTGCGAGTTTGTCTTTGAAATCATTATCTACAGCATTCAACTCGATTCGGGCTGCCAAAAGCTCATTTCGACTACTGAGCAAGCTATTTTCGGAAGCAATCATACCGGCCTGAACTTCCTGGAATCTTAACCTTCGTGTTTCCAAGTCGGTCAAAGATCTAAGACCTTCTTTGTACAATTGCTCGGCCCGATCAAGTTGTTGTTGGCCTATTTGAAAATTGATTTTTGCTTGAATAAATCTGATACTATCTGATTTTACTTTCAATTCCGACATTCTGAGTTTGTTCTGAGATTGCTGCACCCTCAAAATGCTATTGTCTGCTAAAGCATCAATTTGATCATCCAACGCAGAAACTTTTCCTTTGTAGGATAAGGCTGAGAGGTTTTTTGCATCGACTTGGAGCTGAGTTCTGGGCAAAAGCAAGGAGTCAAAATACTCGTCTTTTACTTCGGATATCTGAAGGATAGTATCCCCTTTAGCTACGAAAGAACCTTCTGCTACGTACCACTTCTCTATCCTGCCAGCTATTACTGAGTGGATTGTTTGAGGACGTTGATCTGGCCTTAGTGCAGTTACATATCCTTTTGATCTAATATTCTGAGTCCAAGGCAAGAAAAGCATAATGAAAAAGGCAAACACAAGTCCCAAAAGAATCCTCACTCTTCGCCTTTCTTGTTTTATCGGCAGAGTCATGATTAGGCTCTTTGCTCCGCTAAAAGGAATTGATTCCGTAATTTTTGATTCTGAGATATTCAGCATGTCTTTACGAATTCTTGGTTAAATAAGCTTGATATCTTTCATAGCTGCCCTGAAAAGCAACTCTACCATCGTCCATGACCAAAATCTGGCTTGCTTTTGAAAAAATCGATTCGTCTTGGGAAACTAAAAGAAGAGTCCAGTTTCCGTTAAATAGAAAGTCAGCCACTCGAATCTTAACATCATCATCTACATAAAGAAGTGCATTTTCCATAATCATCGCTTTCGGTCTACCAACACATGCCCTAGCTAATAAAATACTCTGAACTAGCTTTCTGGATAACCCCCTTCCTTCTGGCTGAAGCATAGTCTCAAAATCTTTTGGAAGTTGATAGATGTATTCTTTAAGGCCCACAAGATTTAGAATGTAATCAAGCTGATCGTGGTCAAAATCACGACCCACAAGGATATTTTCCTTGATCGATCCGTGAAAAATTTGCTCCGCTTCAAGACAATCACCTACCATCGCTCGGTATTTCTCCAAATGAATCATATCAATAGACAGGTCATTCACTTTAACTTTCCCTTCAAATTTTTCATAAAGTCCAGAAAAAAGAGCTAAAAGAGCACTTTTTCCACTCCCGCTTTTACCCGTTACAATCACCTTTTCTCCAGATTCAATTGTCAGATTCATCCCTTTCAATAATGGTATATCTGCATCCAAAGGCTGGAAAATCACATTCTCCATGCTGAATTTCAATCCTTCCGGCTTTGCTTCAACAACTTTTTCCGAACCAGTCAAATGCTCTAGCTCCAAGTCCATTACGTGGCCTAATTTCTCTACCGCTACTAGCGTATCATAAACGGTTTCAAGTGATAAAATCAGTTTTTCTACCGAATTGATTACTAATACGATAATAACTTCAGCAGCCACAAACTGACCAATACTTATTTGCTCATTAATCAACAATACACTTCCTGCTAGCAACATACTTGTCACAATCAACACTTTGAAAGCGATCATAATTTTGTATTGAAAAATCAAAACCGAAAAGTGCTTGTTCCGAAATTCGACATAGCGCTGCAAAAGTTTGTCAGCCCGCAGGATGGGAAGACGGGAATTTCCAATCAGCTTAAACGTGTTTAAAGCTCTTCCAATTTCTTCCAGCCAATAGGCGGTTTGATATTTGGAAGTTGATTCTTTAAGAGCTGTTTCCATTCCTTTTGGACTTGTAAAATAGAAAATCAAGGTTAGAATAGTCACCAAAACCAAACCGAAAATGATAAAAGTCGGATGATAAATTGCCAAAAGTAATAACCCAAAAACCACTTGCAGCAATGCTGTTGAGAAGTCAATCAGAATTTTAGAAAGTCCTTTTTGAAGATTGATCGTATCAAAAAATCGATTTACTATCTCCGGAGCATATTCACCATGGAGAATTTCTGCTTTAAGTCTTGGTAGTCTGTATGCTATGGAAAGTCCGGATTTAGAGAAAATTCGCTGTTGCAATTTCTCCATAATCTGAAGCTGGGATATTTGAAGAAAACCACCAAATGCAACCCCCATAGCAACTATAATCACCAAAATAACCCACGAAGTAGAAATCCTTCCCCCGAGGATATAATTAAGGATGGCTTGGATTCCTAAAGGAAGAGAAAGCGTCACAATCCCGTTCAAGATTGCATAGAAATAAATCGAATAGACCTGACTCTTCTCTTCTCTCAATAAATTAAAAAAACGCTTCAGAGGAGTAATTCCTTCTTTACTATTCATAAGTAATAGTATTAATGACTAAATGGTGGAAAAACTGATATCGGCCAAATGAATCAAGGCTAGACTCAGTCATTCCGGGAAGGTGTTGAGAATGAAAAGACTGCAGTAGACTAGATTCCATTACGGTTGATACCAAAGTTTTGGGAAAGCCATATGCTGGATTTATCTCCATAATTATCTCAGAAATCCTCTCACCAAACTTGTATAGCTGGCCAAAAATCCCAATTTCATGCTCTAAGTCAACTGTTTTTGTCAGATAGCCTTTGAGAGATTCATTAATAACAATTTCCCTAAGCTGAACTGGATCCAGGAATTCATTTTCTTTAAAAATGGGTCCATCCACCATCAACCTAATGGCAACACCCAGTTTTTCTAAAGGATCTATAAGATTTGCAGTTCCAAAGACAAGATTATGTTCCATTAAGCCCCAATACCAAGCTGAAAGATACAGAAGCAATTTATGCTTGTTTTCGAAATACCTATAAATCGCCGGCTCAGTACTCCCGATTTTTTGGGCAAGTTTCTTAAAATTAAAATTTTCCATTCCAAGTTCCTGAATGAGCTGCAACCCATCTTTTACAACCAAAATCCCTAATTCTGAACTGAATGGCTCTTTCAGGTAAAGATTCTTGTTAACGGTAACTTTTGTTTTTCTTAGAATTGTTTCCATCACTTGGTTTTGAAATCACGGATGCTAACGATGGGACTTCAAAAAATGTTTAGTAAAACTCTTGTTTTTGTTAGTATTATTTACAAAACACAAAGTTAACCTAATTCAATCCTTTTGGGCAAACTTAACAAGAGTATTCAATGGTATAATTTTTAAGGTCTTTTCGTTGGTAGCTTCCAAATAAATTGTTGGGGCTACACCACTTTCATACGCTTCCAACCATCTCAAAGCGCATAGACACCAGCGGTCTCCTTCCTTCAAACCCGGGAAATCATACTCCGGAATCGGAGTCATTAAATCATTGCCCCTACTTTTTGAAAATTCCAAAAATTCAGAAGTAAGCAATACACAGACAGTATGCGTTCCCAAGTCTTCGGGTCCTGTCTTACAGCAGCCATCCCTATAAAATCCTGTCATCGGATTAGTACTGCAAGAAGCCAACTTTTCGCCAAAAATATTCAATGAAGCCATTTCTCAGTCTTTCGTGTATATCCAAGCCCAGGCAAGCAAAAGCGGATGAATAACTACCAATCGAATCCACCCAAGCCACTCCGGTGTACAGATTCCTCCTTCAACACAAGAACCTATCTGAATGAAATAGACATGAGAAGGGATAAAGGCAATTAACATTAAAATTACTCCCCATGCAGACACTACCCTTGTCTTTGGAATCAGTAATCCAATACCCAAAATTATCTCCGCTATTCCAGCTAGAATATTTATCAATTCATGGTTTGGTAAGTATTCAGGAATGATGAGCAAATACGATTCAGGTGAAATAAAATGGTTGATTCCAGCCGCCAAATATAAAAATGGCATGAGATAAAGACTCAGTTTTTTCAGTTTTGATAAATTCATAGAAGATCTGGAGTGGTAAAATTTAACCTTGTTTTCAATATTAGCTGGTAAAAGATTAAAAACACGTTGCTAAAAAATAATTTCAATTTATCAGAAGCCCCGATATTTCAGTTTTCCCATCAGATTCAAATAGATCACTTTTGAATATCGAAGCATCAACGGCATTAAAACAATATTTCCAATAACCATTGTCGTGAGATACATCCAAAGCTCAGGTTTTGCAAACAAAACATTAATGGCCGTGAGTACCGTAATCACCAAGGCTACCGAAAACGCATAACTGATGTACATCGCTCCGTAAAAAAAATCAGGCTCCGATTGGAAATTGGCTTCGCATATCGAACATTTTTTATTGACGTCGGACAACTTCTTAAAACTCACTACAGACACAGAAAAAAGTTTGCCTTCACGACACTGAGGACATTTTGCTCCGAGAATTGAGCTTAATCGACTTTTACTAGTCATCAAATTTTAAAATTTTCACGAAATTAACCTTCAGAATTTCCAGATTCTGTACCTATCATCACAATCACAAAAAAAGGCTTCTCGCCTCTTATTGTCTCATTTCATCCAGATCGTAGTCTTTACCTTTACCCCATTGAAGAAGTTCTGCAATTGTATAATGTTCCAGAGTATCCAGATCTTTCACTTTGAAATTATCTCCATATAGCCTGGCGATGATTTCCAGTTTTCGGACTTCCCCTTGGTTCACCAGCACATATCTCCTACCAACACGCAGGTTGTCCAAAGCTATCGGCATCTTAGGCTTTATCCTTTATAACTACACCGACTGCCTCAAAGGTAATTTCTCTTTTTGATTCGGTGATCGCAGCCACTTCTTCCTTACTTTTTCCCTGATCCTCTGCAAAATGGCGAAGCGTTTCACCGTCAGTCTCAGTTAAAGTTGCAACTTCTTCCAAAACAATCGGAAAACCATCTGAAGTAGTTGGTACGAAGAAATCATAATCTTTAAAAGTCACACGCATACTCTCGCCAGATGGAAGGTCAATTGTAAGCCAGCATCCTTTTCTCACACAAACTTCCTTGATCTCACCAGAGATTTTTCCTTCAAAAGTCCCCTTCTCCATCACTTCCGCGACCATTTGGGAAGTCGTAGCGATTTCTAATGCGTTGACTTCCGCTCCGTAGATGCCTGGAATGGTTTCTGAAACAACTTCTGATTTTTCTTTATTTTCTGATGTCTTCTCAGATTTTTCACATGCAGTCGCAAGCGCTACTATTAAGGAGAGGAGAAGCAAATAGGATCTTTTCATGCCATTCAAGTTTAGAAGTACAAAAATAGGTTTTTGAATCTTGGAGAAAAAACAGAAAGAAATAGAATTCTTTAAAATCTCAATTTCAATATATTCTATAAAACCTTCTTTTTTTGAAATTAAATCGATTGAAAAAAAGAAACCAAACAATTTTTTCAATATATCACCGGATTTTTTAACAATCCTGTAATTTTACTCCCTATTCTGAATTATTGACCCTGCTCATGCCCCAAACCATTAAGTTCATTATTGATTTTGACAGTACCTTTACTCAAGTAGAAGCTTTGGATATTTTGGGGGAAATTAGCTTAATAAATGATCCTGCACGCCAAGAAAAACTTCAGTCCATCAAAGAAATCACAGACAAAGGAATGGATGGTTCGATTACTTTCCGTGAAAGTCTGGAGCAACGATTGGAGATTTTAAAGGCCAACAGGTCACAAATCACTGATCTTATTGCTGCCCTAAAGAAGAAAGTTTCCAAATCCTTCGATCGAAACAAAGAGTTTCTATTTGAAAATGCCAAAGATATTTTTATCATTTCCAATGGATTCAAAGACTTCATCAACCCGATTGTTGCGGATTTTGGCATCCAAAAAGAAAATGTTTTTGCAAATGAATTTGTCTATGATGAGCTTGGAAATATTATTGATTTCAATAGAGAAAATCCGCTTTCCAAAAACAACGGCAAAGCTGAAACAATCAGAAGGATAAATCTCGAGGGTGATATTTATGTAATAGGCGATGGCTACACCGATTATGAAATCAAAGCTTCCGGATTGGCAAATAAGTTTTATGCATTTACTGAAAATGTATCACGTCCCAAAGTCACGAAAGAGGCAGATCACATAGCCCCGAGTTTAGACGAAATTTTATATATCAACAATTTGAACACAAAATTCTCCTATCCAAAAAGCCGAATTAAGGTTTTGCTTTTGGAAAATGTACATCCTATTGGAATCGACCTTTTCAAAGAGGAAGGTTACCAGGTAGAAGTTGTGAGCTCTGCAATGAGTGAAGAAGAGCTCTGCGAAAAAATCAAAAATGTTTCCATTTTAGGTATCAGATCCAAAACTAACGTTACTAAGAAAGTTCTTGAAAATGCTAACAGATTGATTTCGATCGGAGCTTTCTGCATTGGCACCAATCAAATCGATTTAGAAACCTGTCAGGAAAAAGGTATCTCGGTTTTCAACGCACCCTTTAGCAATACGCGATCTGTCGTAGAAATGGCAATTGCTGAAATCATTTTTCTGATGAGGAACTTCGTGGATAAAACCGCCGGAATGCATCAGGGTAAGTGGGACAAATCCGCTACCGGAAGTTTCGAGATTCGAGGTAAAAAAATTGGAATCATTGGTTACGGAAACATCGGAGCTCAGCTATCTGTACTGGCAGAAAACATGGGAATGAACGTTTTCTACTACGATGTGATCGAAAAGCTGGCTTTGGGAAATGCTACCAAGCTAAACTCCCTTGAGGAGCTTTTGAAAACTTGCGATGTCGTCACCTTACACGTAGATGGACGAAAGGATAACAATTGCCTACTCGACAGAGAAAAAATCGGGATGATGAAACAAGGCTCTATTTTGGTTAACCTTAGCCGTGGTCATGTAGTTGAAATTCCTGCACTTCGTGATGCGATTTTGTCAGGCCAATTGGCGGGATGTGCAGTTGACGTGTTTCCTGAAGAGCCCAAAAACAATAAGGAAATGTTCGAGTCCGAGCTTCGGGGGTTGCCAAATACAATCCTTACACCTCATATTGGAGGAAGCACTCTTGAAGCTCAGGAGAATATCGCTCGATTTGTTCCTGGCAAAATCATGGAATATGTGAATACTGGCAATACTTACAATTCTGTAAACTTCCCCAATATTCAATTGCCATTCCTCAAGGAAGCACACAGACTAATTCATATCCATCATAATGAACCCGGAGTTTTGGCAAAAATCAATCAGATTTTAGCAAACTACCAGATCAACATTGTCGGTCAGTATCTTAAGACAAATGAAAAGATCGGTTATGTGATCACTGATATTGACAAAGCGTATTCAAAGGAAGCAATAGAAGCCATGAAGCTCATACCGGGTACCATCCGATTCAGGATGCTTTATTAAAACCTCGGCCTCGAAGAAATTCGAGGCTTTTTCATGATTTGAGAAGTCTCAATTGACCCAGAATAACCATGCTGGCGAAGAAAGTCCAAATCACGATCGGATAAATAAGGTAAGAAAGATTAGCTGAAAATTCAGAGATTTCGATCCCTACAAAAAGTGTGGTTAAGATCACTAATATGTTTCCGGCAAGGCCAAATTTCAAGGCGGAGATCCCGGTCAATTTTTCCAGCCCAAGTGTATAATAAGGATACGAAGCGCAAATAAAAGCAAGGACCAGAACCAACATTGCCAGATCGTGTTCATTTCCAACAACCAGTTTGTAGCGAAGAAAAGCAAACATTAGAAAAAAGAATACCCAGACAAT
Source organism: Algoriphagus sp. (assembly GCA_046597285.1). GTDB lineage: Bacteria > Bacteroidota > Bacteroidia > Cytophagales > Cyclobacteriaceae > Algoriphagus. Next base: position 69,280 of record JBKJKX010000008.1, read on the forward strand.
AGGAATTATAAAACCAGGAGGCTCAAACCAAAGCCTTTTTTTAGGTACATTACCTTGGAATTTCAGCCCAAAAAAGTAACCAGGGATATTGGTGAGAATTAAAATTCCCAATAACAAACAGATATTAAATAGCAGGCTGGAATTCATACAATTCAAACATACGTATGAATAAATGCTTTTTCAAGCTCTTAGATTTCATCTGAAGCAAAACTTTAAATCATCCTTAAAATCAAGCGTCAAGTATTCGTCTATGATAATTGATTTGACCAAGATGGTAATTAAAGTGGCCATAAAGATGAGTAAGGAAATACCCATAGGTCATTGGTTTTCCAAAAACTTCGAGAGGGTAAATTCTGGGCCATAGGCTATCATCTAATCCCTCCAGACTTTTACTGACAATATCTTTTGAGAAAGAAATCTCTTTTAGAAATTCCTCTTTGGAAACGCCCTTTGCAGAAAATTCTCTTTCCCGATTTCTTTCGTAATCGAACCCCCCGATTTCCTTTCCAATAAAATGTCGGAGATTCCCAATCAAATGAAGGCATAGATTCCCTGCCGAGTTAATTATAGTTCCATCGGTTCGCCAAAGATTTTCAGAGACGGAGTAAGAATTGATTTCTGTGAAAAGCTTTTCAAAATCCCTTTCAAACAGAATTTTAAATTCATTGATAATCATTTACAAAAAAAAATTATTGTGAATACTTAATGTACGCCTTGGACAGTTTCTCATCGTACTTATTTTGGGCAAAAGCCGGGCCATTGTAGCATTTGGCAAATTTTGCCCAGTCCTTGCTTTTTAAATGAGCCAGACAGCCGAAAGCAGTAAGATATTTCCCAAATGCCTCAAGTTGGTTTCTTTCATGCTTTTTCATTTCCTCAACAAATACACCAACAGAGGAATAGCCAAGTTTGATAGCATGAAAGCCCATTATTTGATAACTCCCCCAAGAAGCGGATGCAAGTGCAGCCTCTCTAACTCTTGGATCTGCAATAAGTGTCGCGGCCTTCTCCAATCTAGTGTATTCTTTGACTCCGCTCAGATAATGGACCCGAGTCCAGTTTTTGTATAATACATCGCTATTAGATGGATTTGAAATGGATTCAGGCTTGATTCCCCTAGCATTTAATTCTTTCCAAAATACATGACCTTCAAAAAGAATTTTAGGTCTCCCATCTACCAAAAAACCTTTCCCACTACTTTCTACTTCATTCACCGCTTTGATCGAGGCAAGTTCCACGCCATACCGGTGAGCAAAATCATGAAGGTCATTTTCACTTAAAAACTTCTCTCCCAACTCATCTGCAGGTTGAGCTTGAGCCATCAAGAGGGTCCAAGTTTTAATTCCCGCCTCACCATCTACAACCAGATTGTTTTTTTGTTGAAAACTCTTTACGGCGGCAAATGTCATTTCCCCGAAATACCCCGTCGCAGAAAGATTGTATCCCAATTTCCCTAGTAATTCCTGTAAAAATGAGACCATCGGTCCTCTGGACTTAAATTTTAAATATTGCATGTCGATAGGTATAAAAATGAAAAGTCCTTCAATTTAATTGAAGGACTTTATATTAACAACCCAGGATCATCGATTTTTATGACTCAATTACATTTTTTCTTTGACCATATTTTCCATGGGTTTGAGCCTTTTCTTCAGTTGGTTTCTGGAGATTTTGAGTTGGCTTTTGCACTGAAGGTTTTGGTTGAATTTCTTCGGTTTTATGTGCAGGTTTTGCTTCTTGTCTTGGCGGATGTCCCGCGGACTTGGCCGGATGTTTCTTTTTATCAATATTTGAACTTTTTGATTTGAATTTGGGCTCCCCTGAAGATTTTCCTGCTTCACCTTTGTATTCTGGTCCGGCTTCGAAACCTTCTGGAAGTGGGTTCTGAGTTACCTTCATTCCAATCAATTGCTCAATTCTTGCAAACTTGGGCTGATCTTTTGGGTTGACAAATGTGATCGCTTCTCCCTTTTTATCAGCTCTGGCTGTACGCCCTACTCTGTGAACATAATCTTCAGGATCGCCGGGAGTATCGTAATTGAGAACCAATTCGATGCCGACGACATCAATTCCTCTGGAGATGATATCTGTTCCTATCAAAACTTTCACCGCCTTATTTTTAAAAGCAGACATGATTTTTTCCCGCTCTACTTGCTCTAGGTCAGAGTGGAATGCCTCAATATCAAATTGCTTTCGAAGTACTTTATGAAGTGCTTTTACTTTATCTTTTGTGGAGGCAAAAATGATGACCGCATCACGGCCTTTTTGAGAAAGAATATGACGAACCAATTCTTCTTTTTGTCCATCATAAACTGAGTACATCGACTGAGTCACCCCCTCTGCAGTCTTGCCAAGTGCAATAGAAATCTCTTCTGGTTTATTAAGAATTTTCATGCTGAACTGCCGGATTTTCGCAGGCATGGTAGCAGAGAAAAGCACCGTCTGACGGTTTACGGGCAGATAATTTACAATCTTCAGGATATCATCAGAAAATCCCATATCCATCATTCTATCTGCTTCGTCCAAGATCAGATGCTCTAATGAACTTAAGTCAATTTTTCCCCCTGCCAGCAAAGCTATTAATCTGCCTGGAGTGGCAACAATAATTTCGGCGCCCGTTTCCAGTGCCTTTTTTTGTTGTTCCCAAACGATCCCGTCACCACCTCCATAAATCGGGATGGAACTGATTCCTAAAAAGTAAGCAAATCCCTGGATTTGCTGATCAATTTGTATTGCAAGCTCTCTAGTAGGAGCAAGAATCAATGTGTTCAGCTTGCCTGAAGGCGATTTGGTGATTTTGTTAAGAATAGGAAGAATAAATGCAGCAGTTTTTCCTGTACCTGTTTGAGCACAAGCGATCAGGTCTTTATTATCTAAAATAACTGGGATAGCCCTTTCCTGTATAGGAGTAGGCTGGTTAAAACCCATTGCATCCAATCCTTCCTGAAGAGAAGGTTCGAAATTAAATGATGAGAAATCCAACGTGTAAATGATTAACTAATGGTGAAAAGCAGTCGGAAATTCTGACTGTTAAAACAAATATAGCCCCGAAAAGCTCAGAAAGCCAAACACTTCCATTTTTGATTCAAACCTTTTACTTCGTCCATTGACCAATCCTTCATTTGCTGTGGTATCAATGCATCATTTGGCTTATATTTCAACTTATTCAAAAATGTGTTGGGAACTAATGGTAGCAGGAATGGGTAATTCGAAAATTCTTTTTCTTTGGGTTTTAATGACCGCTTTTTCAATGGATTCTATCGGACAGACTTTCCAAATTAAAGGAAGGGTTTTGGACTCCGATACGCAAGAAGCACTAACTGGCATATCTATTACTTTGAGAGAAACTTCCTATGGGAATTTATCTGATTTGGCTGGGAATTTTAACTTGGAGAAAGTTATATCAGATAAGTATTCTATATCCTTCACTGCCGAAGGCTATAATCGGTACGAGCAAATCGTAAGGCTTGATAAAGACCTTGACCTTGGAACTATTTATCTGGTAAAATTTGGAGCTGAAGGTTCAGGGGCCGCTTTGCAAAAAACCATTAGGTCAAATAACATTATCAACCTGCTCAACGCCCGCCCCAATTTCATTGGAGGAAATATGGTTTATGGGATTCCACCCGAACCAAAAAAACTGGAAGGGAACACCTATTTGGACTTAAAATGGAATATAGCTACCATTCTACTTTATCGGGATCAGCAACTTTTGGAAGGTTATCGTGCGAGATATAATATCCTTTCAAATATGTTTGAACTCATGGAACCTACCGCAAATCAGATTTCATCTATGCCAGGCCTACGAATTCAAAACATCGTTTGGATGGATTCTTCCTACAACGTTCCCCGGTTTTTTGTCAATGGGATGGATTTCAAAGACGAAGGCTCCCCTATTTCAGGCTTTTTCGAAGTATTGGTAGATGGTCAAATGCCACTTATGAGAAGGACGATGGCTATTTTTAAAGAATCCAATTACAATACCGCATTGATGGTGGGAAATAGAAACGATCAATTCATCAAGAGAAACATTTATTACTATCTAGAAGGAGTCGACGTCAAAGAAATGCCAACCAATCGAAAAAAACTCTTCGCTATTTTTGGGGATAAAGCCGGATTGATGGAGGAATTTGCCAATTCCAATACACTCAACATTCGGGAACCCAGTTCAATTTTTCAATTGTTCACCAACTTCAATTCCCAGTTTGAGGGTTTCAGGCCAATTATGAGTCAATTAAGAGATGAAAAATAAAATCACCCACCCAATATCATGAGAAAATTATACTTAGCTATTTTGCTTGCTCTGCCTTTTTTCGCATATGCGCAGCAAACCCAAAAGCCTGTACTCCACGGAAAAAATTGGATGGCGATTACAGGTAAGCCACTTGCCGCAAGTGCTGGAGCCCAGATTTTCACACAAGGCGGCAATGCCGTTGACGCGGCTTGTGCAATGCTCGCAGCAACAGCAACGATGTGGGATGTTTTGTCCTGGGGCGGGGAAACACAGGCATTGATTTATAATCCTGTCACCAAAAAAGTCATCGCTATCAATGCAATGGGCTTCGCTCCAACTGGTGCCACTGTTGAATTCTACAAATCTCAAGGAATGGCCTACCCTCCTGAGTTTGGACCGTTAGCGGCAACCACCCCCGGAACCCCCGGCGGATTGATGACCATGCTCGCAGAATATGGCACGATGAGTCTGGAGCAAGTTTTGGCACCTGCAATGCAACTTGCAAAAGGATATCCGATTGAGGCTCAAACGGCCAATATGATCGAAAACAATAAAGCTAAAATTAAAGTCTGGCCTTATTCAAAGGAGGTTTTTTTACCTCACTTAGGAGAGGAACGAGAAGCCCCTGAAGCCGGGGAAATCTTTGTTCAAGAAGATTTATATCAGACTTTGGTAAAGCTAGTGGAAACAGAAAAGGCGGCCTTAAAAGCTAAGAAAAGCCGAAAGGAAGCTATCTACGCAGCCAATGAGCGGTTTTACAAAGGAGATATTGCTAAGGAAATCGTACGAGGAACTCGAGAACAAGGCGGACTTTTCAAAGAAGCAGATTTAGCTAATTGGAAAGTAAAAATCGAAGAACCTCTACATGTCAATTACAAAGGAATCGATGTTTATAAAATGCAGGAATGGACACAAGGCCCGGCATTGCTTCAGTCACTCAATATTCTTGAGAATTTTGACTTGAAAAGCATGGGTTACAATTCAGCTAATTACATCAACACAGTGTACCAGGCAATGAACCTTGCTTTTGCTGACCGAGATTTCTATTATGGTGATCCGGCCTTCGACCCAAAATCCCCTATTAAAGGATTGCTTTCGAAGGAATATGCAAAAGAAAGAGCTAAGCTGATCGGAGATAAAAACGATCCCAAAATAGGTCCTGGTGATCCATATCCCTTCGAAGGAGGCACAAATCCTTTCAAACAATTGCTCGAATCAAATTCGAAAGCTGTCGCAATCAATAATGCCGGTCTTCCAATTCAAGGATTGAATGATCCTTTTTTGGAGCAATTTCAGAGAGGAACAACTTCAGTCGAAACTGCCGATGCGGAAGGATGGGTAGTTTCCATCACCCCTAGTGGCGGATGGGTTCCTGCAGTTATTGCTGGAAATACCGGAGTTGGATTGAGTCAGCGGATGCAAAGTTTTGTCCTCGACAAGAGGTTGAATCCATATAACCTTCCTGAGCCGGGCAAAAGACCAAGGGTGACCTTGACTCCGAGCCTGGCAATGAAAGATGGAAAGCCGTTCCTTGCTTTTGCTGTTCAAGGCGGAGATTCACAGGATCAGAATCTTCTTCAGTTTTTCCTCAATGTAGTCGAATTCGAAATGAATGTTCAGGAAGCGACCGAAGCTGCAAACTTTAACAGCTATCAAATGCAGAGTTCATTTGGAGCACATGAAATCAAGCCGGGAGCAATCACACTCAGAGAAGACACCCCAAACTGGATCAGAAGCGAACTCAAAAAGAAAGGCTATTTAATGGATTTTTGGCCAAGAACTTCCGGTCCAATAAATGCTATTTGGTTTGACTGGAAGCACGGTACACTCTGGGGTGGCTCAAGTAATTATGGAGAAGATTATGGAATCAGTTGGTAAAAAAATAAAAATATAACTCAATGAAATTAAAACACATAGCCTTATCCATTTTATTAAGTGGGTCATCTGTTTATCCTTCTTTTTCACAGAAAAAAGAAAAACCAAACCCGCTCAAAACTCAAGTTAATACGAGTGTAGATCACCGATATTCCAGCATGACAGATCTGAGTGATAAGATTTGGTCGTTTGAGGAAATCGCTTTCCGAGAAAGTCAATCTTCTGCGGCCCTCTCTGCTTATGCTGAAGAATTAGGTTTCAAAGTAACCCGTGGTGTAGCCGAGATTCCTACCGCATTCGTCGCAGAATACGGTAGTGGTTTACCAATCATCGGAATCATGGGAGAGTTTGACGCATTGCCGGGTCTTTCTCAAAATAAGGTTCCTTTCAAAGACCCTCTACATGCCGGAGCACCGGGTCATGGTTGCGGGCACAATTTATTTGGGGTAGCATCTTTGGGAGCTGCTGCAGCCATCAAAGACTTGATCGCAGAAGGTAAAATCAAAGGCACCATCCGGTTTTATGGAACGCCGGCTGAAGAGAAATTCTTTGGCAAACTCTGGATGATCCGAGCAGGTTTGTTTGATGACGTTGATATTATGATGGACTGGCATCCAGGTGATGAGACAAAAGTAAATGCCCAAAAAGGCTTGGCGCTTGTTGATTTCATCGTGGAATTTAAAGGACAAGCCGCACATGCATCGGCTGATCCATGGAACGGACGAAGTGCCGGAGATGCGTTAGAACTTTACACAACAGGAATTAACTATTACAGAGAGCACGTGAAGCCTACGGTAAGAATTCATTACCATATTCAGGATGCCGGAGAAGTCGTCAATGTAGTTCCTGATTATAGCCGAATCTGGGTTCGGGTTCGGGATTCAAGTCGCTCTGGATTGGAGCCGGTTTGGAAGCAAGTGGAGAAAATGGCGGAAGGTGCAGCCATTATGGCAAACGTGACCCATGAAGTGAGCCTAGTTTCAGGAGTACATGAAATGTTGATCAACAGAACCGGTTCTGAAGTTTTGCAAAAGAACCTTGAGCTTTTAGGTCCTATTTCTTATACAGATGAGGAGCAGATTTTTTCAAAAAAAATCCAAGAAAGTACCTTCAAACCCCAAATTGGATTAGTATCTGAGATCAAACCTTTGGAAGAAACGCTTGAGCACTCAATGGGCGGTTCTACTGATGTGGGAGATGTGAGTTACAATGTTCCGACAATCAGCTTAAGTGCAACTACAGCTCCCAATGGAACACCTTGGCATTCATGGGCTGTGGTGGCTTGTGGCGGAATGTCTATTGGCCACAAAGGAATGGGTTATGCTGCAAAAGCTTTAGCGATGACCATGGTGGATTTATACCAAAACGAAGCGCTTATAAGTGAGATCAAAGCGGAATTCAAAAAGGAAATAGGAGATTATATCTACAAGGGAATCGTTCCTCCGGGACCTCCACCGATCAATTCAAAATTCAATAACTGAGACTATGAAAATGGGAAGCGATTGCTTCCCATTTTTTAGTTCTTCCCAAATAGCTTTTCTAAAATCTTATACGTAATCAAATATGTAGGCCTCACTCCTTCCATGCCCAAGGCACCGGATGCAAGCGTACTTCCGGATTCAAGTGGGTTATCTGAAGCATAGTAAGCATATAGAACTTTGACATTGGAACGGATACTTCTTCTGATTTTCGAAGCAGATTGTATGGCTTTTTGGTAGTGAGCACCTTCCATTTCAAGGCCTACTGCATTCCAGGAAGACTTCATGAAATAAGTCAGAATATCTTTATTCTGAAGTGAAGTACCCAGAACGGTGATCATTGATCCCTGGTAAACTCCCAGTCCATACCCTTCAAAATCAGCCTTTTTCAATTCATTTTTAAATGGATAATTATCTGCTGTTCCTTCAAAAACATGGGCTGTAGGAATCATTATATCTCCTTTTCCTCCGTAAAGAATTCCTGCTTTACCCATTATTGAAGTCGATATTACGTCAAGTTGAATGTCTTTTCCGTCCTTTTGATATTCTTTTAGCAATTCATCAAAGCATTCGTAAGCCTGTTCGCCAAAAGCATAATCCATCACTATGATAACTGGGCTTTCGTCCTCTTTTTCGCCCAATTTCACTCCGGGGATAATCTCATTTTTTTCAAAAAGTGCGGTATCAATGATTTGAGCTCCTATATTGGTTCCGGAGGTGTCAGGAATATCTATAAAGCCATGCTTGCTGGCATATTCAAGAATCGCTTTGCCCTGATGAGTTTTAGATTTCACACTTATATCCATCGCAACATTTTCGATCTCTTCGTATGTTTTCAAACCTAAAGCCTGCGGACCATAAATAGTATTCAGGACACTATGAAGATTTGCGGAAATGATGTGGATTGGACGCTCAAGTAAGTTGTGCTCATCAAGAGTTTCTTTGATTTTCTGAGCCCAAAGTTCCCCATAAACGTGATGACCAATTCGCTCGCGCAAGGTTGCTGAGAATGAAATCTCACGGTCAAGGCCTTTGGTAGATTCGTCAAAAGCCAATCTTCCCATGTGGTAAATGATTGAAAATAAGCTATTTGAATTGGGGCTTTTTTCAAATTTTTCAACTGCATCAACCGTCTCTTCGAATGTTCTTCCAATTAAATGGCTCAAATAAGCACTTGCAGCCTCTTTTTCAAATTCTTCTCCAGCAGCTTCTTTTTTTACAAATTCCTCAAGCATACTCCAGTTTAGAGAAATGACATTTTTAGGATCAGTTGCATTGCGAAGAATTTTCCTGGATTCGATGTATAGGAAAGTAAGGTGAGTCAGAATATCATAAATATCGGACCTGCCTCTTGTCATCTCTACATACATAATCTGAGGGTCGAGTCGGTAGCAATTCCTCTTCCTTCTCGGTGGGATGATCGGAGTCAAATGAGACGTTTCATACCCTTCTCGACTGATCAGTCTCACATATCTACACTCTTCAATTCCTCTTGGAAGTCGCTCCATCACATAGAGTAATCCTTCCAGTTCCAGTTTTTCGGGATCGGTAACTGAACCGTAAATCTCCGGACTAAGAACCATTAAGGAGTTAACTAAAGTCTCTCCCGATATTCCAAGTGGCTTGTAACTACCTCGGGTAAAAAGGTGGCGCATTGTAATATACAGTCTTTCTATTGCACCTCGGGATTCCTGTGCTCTGGTTCTTTTCATATTGCAAGGGTATTTTGCGAGCTAAAAGTACGGATTAAGCCTTTAACCTCTCGCTAAAAAATTTCTTTAGTTTATCTACTTTAGGTTTGACTACAAACTGGCAATAAGGTTGCGAGCCATTCAAATTAAAATAATCCTGATGATAATTTTCTGCAGAATAAAAATTAACAAACGCTGTAATCTCAGTAACAATTGGCTTATCGAATACCTTTGAGGCATTTAATTGGGACTTAAGATCAGTTGCAATTTGTTGTTGATTGGAATTGTGAAAGAAGACAGCTGATCTGTATTGAGGCCCCATATCGGCACCTTGTCTGTTAAGGGTAGTGGGATCATGAGTGCCCCAGAAAATTTCCAATAACTGAGCCAGCGTTATTTTAGTAGGGTCAAAGAAAACCTGAATCACTTCAGCATGCCCGGTGGTTCCATCGCAAATTGCCCGATAGGTTGGCTCCACTACAAAACCTCCAGAATAGCCCGAAACAGCTTTTTCAACTCCCTCAATTCTTTGAAAAACTGCTTCTGTGCACCAAAAGCAGCCTGCACCAAGTGTAATTACTTCCTGCCCTTCCGAAACAATAACTTTGGTCTCCGGTAAACTCATCTTATTTTCCATAGATTTTTCAGATAATTATTGATATCAGAACCTTTCAAATCTTATTTTAGTTTGGAATCCTGCTACGTATCTTGAACGGAACAGTGGGAAAGAAGTCGGTTTCGACAGCCAATCCATTTTGGGTAATTAGTATCAATCCCGCACGTTTCATCTCAATCGCAACAGAAATTACCTCTTCCAGGAATTGTTCCCAATCTTCCGGAAACATTGTCATTACAACCTGAGAGGGGCAAAAATCTTCTTCTTTCTTTTTCCTGCACATTTCCAAAATTGCTGTTCTCAGGACTTCCATCTCTCAACTTTATCTGCAAACCATCACAAAAGCAGGTGGTAAATTTTTGAAAGTAAAACTTGCATTTACTTTATTAAAATACTTTTTGAAAAGATTTTTTAAGAGATAAGAATAACAAATTTGAATAAAGGCTCCGCTGGTAGTTAAAGAATTTTTGCTTTGAGTCATTATTTCGTCAGTAGCTTCTTTTGAAATAAGACTAAATGGCAAGGATGAAAAGATGTAATCTATCTTTTTTCCGTGGAGGTATTTGTCGAGATTCTCAGCCGAATCGTTAATAATTTTCACATTTGGCTGGTGAAATTGCCTCTTCATGGATTCGCAGAATGACTTGTTAATTTCAAAAACCAACAGTTCGGCATCCTCTTCTAGTCTTTCTATTATCCCTTGAGTAATACTGCCATCACCACCACCTAATTCTACCACTAACTTAGCGTTGGAAAGATCAGATTTTGAAAGCATTTTATTTACAAGGGCCTTAGAGCTGAAAGTTAAAGCTCCTGTAGTAGTCAAGTTGGAAGAAAGCTCCAACCACAAATCTGATTTGCTCATATTATTAAAATCACGCCTTGAAGATACCCGATTTTGGGCTATCTTTTCACCCTTGATAAAAAATCCTATCAGGCAACTATGGCTCAAAAGGCTGAAATCCGATCCACCCTCCCATTCAGAGTTCAAACAATCTTAGGTGACTTCTGGGGCATGGCCTTGGTTTACTTGATATTAGTGGTTGCACTAAGAGTTTTAGAGTTAATACTTATATTCAAAAATCATGTTTTGAAAATAAGTTTTAGTGAGGTTATTACTTTTAGCATGTTAGAAGATTTGGGTTGGAATCTTTACTTACTCGGCATTCTTCTTATTGTTCATATTATTTTGAGCCTTTTTTCTGCAAGGATCGCAAAGATCATTACTCAGGTTGGATTCACTTTGGCTCTGATTATACATCTTTCTTTGATATTCTATTTTTTGAAGACCCTTCTTCCTCTTGGAAAAGATTTGTTTGCCTACAGTACCACTGATCTAATCATGACTGTGAAAGCCTCCGGTCAGGTAAGTTTATTGAGTGGATTTATCGGCATTATTGGGCTTTCTTTGATTTTTGGATTGCTCTATCTGGGAGCAAGATTTCTCAGATTAAATCTTAAAGCAGGTTTAGCATTTTCTTCCTTAACTTATTGTCTTCTACTATTTTTTGCTTTTTTCCCTTTGGGGAATACTTCTGGTTCAAGCGAGGTAAAAAGGAATATTGAAGTAAATAAATCAAAATTTCTGTCGGAGGAAGCATTTGATTATTTCGTTTACAAGGATGAATATTACTTTGATTTCTTCCTAAGAAGTACAGAAAATGCCTTGCTTGTAAAAAAGGAATTCGGAGATACCGGTTACCCATTTTTGCATCAAGCTATCTATCCGGATATGTTAAGTCCATTCTTTGAAAGTTTGTCCTCCCCACCGGATATCGTTTTTATTTTGGTAGAAAGTCTCGGAAAAGCCTACTCTGGCAAAGATGCATATTTAGGGAGTTTTACTCCTTTTTTGGATTCTCTGGAGCAACATAGCTTAGTTTGGACGAATGCCATTTCTTCTACTGGCCGAACTTTCGGCATCCAACCTGGAATTTTCGGCGGCTTACCCTTTGGTGAAAAAGGCTTTTTGGAACTCTTTGAAAATTACCCCCATCACCAAACCTTATTTAGCGTTCTCCAGGATAATGGGTATCAGACCAGATACTTTATCGGGGCAGACAAAGCGTTTGACCATGTAGGAGATTTTCTAATTTATAACAAGGTTAATCAGATCGTGGATGCTTCACAATTTGACCCAAAATTCCTCACCACACCTTCTCAAAATGGATTTTCTTGGGGATATGCAGATAAAGAGCTTTTCAGAAATGCTTTGGAAAAACTTCCTTCAGTCAAATCAGGACCGGAGCTTCGGATTTTTCAGACTCAAACTTCGCACGATCCTTACATTGTGCCTGAACCCGAGCGATACAAAGAAAAGTTAGTCAACCATCTCAGAAATTATTTAAAGAAATCTGAGATTGAAATGGCTGAATACTTAGCCTATGAAAACATCTACATGACTCTCTTGTATGCTGATGATGCGATACGGGAGTTTTTCTTGGAGTATCAAAAAAGACCTGAGTTTGAAAATACAATTTTCATATTCACAGGTGATCACCGGCTTCCAGAAGTCCCAATGTCTTCCAGAATTGATAGGTTTCATGTTCCCTTACTAATTTATTCACCAAAAATCAATCGCCCAACTTATTTCAAAAGTATGGTGAGCCATTTTGAGGTAACCCCTTCAATTTTGTCATTTCTAGAAAAACAATCCAAAATAACATTACCTGAAAATGTGATTTGGCAAGGTCAGATACTGGATACAGCTAGAACTTTCCAATCTAAGATTGCCATGCCTTTGATGAGAAATAAAAATCAATTGGTGGAATATTTGGACGGAGACCTGCTTCTTTCTGACGGTCAGCTTTATATTATTTCAGATGGATTAAACCTGGATCCAATTGACGATGTATCCATGCTAAATAAACTTACCGGAGAGTTTGAGGAATTCAAAAACAAAAATAATTACATCATTCAAACGAGAAAACTGATGCCTGAGAATAGGTAATCTGATTAACCTTAATGATGCTATCATCCTAATTTTCTTTACTTTCTGGGTCGCTAGACCGGAGACAGAAGCAGGCATGAAATTGGAATTACCAGCTTCCCAATGAGTAAATGGATCTTGATAGGAAGAAAACCGATATCTATAATGAGCAAACTGCCTTACTCCTTCTCTTCGTAAACAATTTTAAATATTTTTGAAGTAAGCGGATAGTAGTAATTCCAAAAGAAACTCTGTCGATCTGTGTAGTCAGTGACTACATGAAAACCCCGCCATAAATAGGGTAAGCCGGTGAATTTAGCAGAGCCTAGGTCAGTTCTTTGGTCTGAGAAGTCGCCTGAAAAATAATATAAACTTCCCTTTCCATTACGCTTAGAGACTGCAGCTGGGAAAAAACGTGGCAAACCCATTTCCCTTAGCTTTTCCAATCCCTCTGCAGTTGGAGTGATATCATAATAAGAAATCACTTCATAGTCACGCTCAATCATAACAATATCAAACCAGTCCGGGTAAGGAACTACTTCGGGCAGGTTAAATCCCAGCTTATTGTTTCTCTGGGTTCTGATTAAGGGAATTTGATTTTGGTAATCGGTTTTAAAAGCAAGGGCTTCAACTTTTCCATCGTCTCGGACAAATACCAAACCCGGCCCTGGTGGCACCCATTGGTTATCATGCTGAGTCAGATACTGACGAATAAACCATCCAGGAATATCATTATTAACCAAGGTATCCATTTCATCAAAGTATCTGGTAATCCATCCTGTCCACTTCATACCCATGATATTTTCAAATTCAGCCCGAATTGCTTTAGGTGTAGGAGAAGCCATGCTGTTAAACTCAGCAATCACTGTCTTATCCTGGTCCACTGCCTCTTTGAGCATTTGAATATCTGAAGCATCTAATCCGCCGTAGATTTTTTTTGAAAAATCTTCTCTGGAGCCGTTGTTGAAATTGTTTTCATGAACACCATAGGTGTCTGCGAGGAAAATTACATCAAGCTCTGAAACCCTTTTTTTCATCTCCGAATCAGAAAGCTTACTTAAATCCTTAACGATACCGTGGGCAGCAGAATTATCAGGAAAAAAACCATAATAATCCTTATTCATCTCATAAAAGTCCCCAGTGTTTTTTATGTATTTGTTGTGTTTCAGCACCCAAAAAATAGACTCATGTTCCCAATATTTATCGTTAGGAACAGTTTTGTCTATGACCATGACATTCAGTGCATTGTTCGGATAAAAAAACCAAATCCCATAACTTATTGACGGAATAAGAGCCAGGATTAATATTCCGAGGAAATACTTCTGTAGGTAAAGCTTGAATTCCGGTTTAAACATAGTCTTGGATCAAAAGCGATACTCCACGCCTGAGGAAATGTTGAAATTATTCCTATATCGGTTGGTACCGAGCTCGTCTCGGCTATATCCTGAATAACCAAAAATCATGAACCGAGAAGTGACCAATTGTTGGTAGCCAATTCTAGCCCGATAAGAATTCAGCAACTGTGACTGATCTCGGGTTTCCTCATCGGGAGATACACCCGTGCTCAGCTGGATGCTGAAGAAATCCTCTGCAGTTTTGAAGTAGTATCTGGCCTGAAAGTTACCTGATGTACTTATACCTGAATCGTCTGGAATCAAATTGACTCTTACGTTTAGCCACCAGTTTCCAGTATATTTTCCGACTGATCCTGTGTAAATATTTGTTACTTCAGAAAAACCCAGATATCGGTATCCTGCATCAACTTCCCATGCCTTTGGAAGATTGTAATAAATGGAAGCCCCAAATCTAAGCTTCGGAAAGAAACTGGCGGTAGATCCGCCAACGTTTAAATAAGCATAAGCATTCTTTCCCAGCGACGGATAGGCATCCAATTCAAAAAGCGTCCCATTCGCATCAAACCTGGATGAATTCGTAACTCGGGCGATCAAAGATCCTGTAAGGTCAGTTCGAGTCCGGCCATAAACTGAAAAAGTGTTCCAGGGACTGATATCTCCAAAATAGGTGTCGTAGTCATAAGTCGCACCAATGGCGTTATTCCTTCTTAATCGCTGGAGATTTTGAATGAAAGCAAGGAATCCTTCCTCTTTATAGTCTATCTCAAACAAATCCTGCGCTTGCCCATACGCCAATTCATAATCTTCCAGATAGTAATTCAACCTTGATTCCTTGTATCTTATTTCATTTGGAAGTGGCGAACCCAAGTTTGATTTTGCTCTTGCTATTATTTCTTTCGCTTTTTCAAATTCCTCGGCCCAACTGAGATTATCCAAATAAGCAGAATATCCATCTGCATAAGTTGGTGAAGCGACAATTGCTCTCTCCAAATAAATGGAAGCCGAATCATACGTTCCTTCCCAAGCATAACTTCTCCCAACCAAAATCAAAATATCGGCGTATTCTGGATATTGGCTGAGAGCCTTAAAAGCAATTTTTCTTCCTTCGTGATATTTTCCATCCAGAATCAGTTCTCGCGCCTGTATCAGCAACTCATCCGGATCAAAGGAATCCTGACCGCTGGCCAAATTGGAAAACGATAAAATCACCAGAAAAATGAGTGGAATTTTCTTCATGAATTCTGAGATTGAGTTTCAACGTTTTTTCTGTCTTCTGCTTTTTTAAAGCCTTGTCTGATCATAATTCCCCAACCCCCTTTACCGGTGATAAAGTCTATATGACCTCTTATTCCCCAGTAAACTACTTTTGGATGAACCAAAAAAGGCTCAATCAGGATAGTCAACAAAAGCTTTTTCAGGTCCTCCTTGTCTTTATAATTATTGTATGAAATCTGCTCATAAAGAATGCTAAAAGAGGACACCAAAAGAGAAAGCAGATACATCATTAAAAGCAAAGCGATAAAATAAATCGCACTGAAATCTCCAATGATTAATAAGATAGCAGTATACAAAATACCCGTCGCTTCAATGAGCGGAGCTGCTTTCTCGAAAATTGTCCAGAAAGGGTAAGAGATCAGGCCCATAATTCCATATTTAGGATTTAGCTTGACTACTTTGTGGAGTTGTAGCGTTTCGATTGTTCCCCTCATCCAACGGTTTCGCTGTTTGGAGAGCACATCCTCGCTTTCGGGAACTTCAGTCCAGCAAAGCGGATCAGGAATAAAACTTACTTTATATGGAATATTCTTCTCCTCCATGTAGCGTCTCATTCGAACTACCAATTCCATATCCTCTCCTACAGTCTTCGGAAAATATCCTCCAACAGCCATCACAATATCTCTTTTGAAAAATCCAAATGCCCCAGAAATTAACATCAAACCATTTATTCTCGACCAGGCCATCCTTCCCATCAAAAATGCTCTAAAATATTCAATCACCTGAAATCTTCCAAGCAAGGAAGTTGGTATCCTGTATTTAGTTACCGTTCCATCATGAATATCACAGTTATTTGCAATTCCAATCACCCCTCCTACAGCAATAACTTTCCTATTAGTCTCTTCCATAAATGGCCGGACCATCCTTGTAAGAGATTCATTAGACAAAATACAATCCACATCAATACAAGCTAAAATCGCCATTTCTGAAATGTTGATACCCGCATTGAGTGCATCAGCTTTTCCTCCATTTTCTTTATCTACTACAGTCAATTTGCTGAAAGATGAATTACTAGACTTGTAAACTCCCCTCACTTCTTTGGTTTCGATTTCTGAAAAATAGGCGTAGCTGGTCAGTTTAAGCTGAAACGCTTCTATAAGTTTCTGCAGCGTATCATCCTTAGAGCCATCGTTTATAAGAATCACTTCAAACTTCCCGTAATGAAGAGAAAGTAGACTTTGTGCATTCTGGACAATCGACTGTCCCTCGTTATAGGCTGGTGCCAAAATCGAAACTCCCGGGGCAATAGGCGAGGTAATGATGTCCTGATAATCTGCGAATCGATTTTTCCTTCGATGGTCGCGCATCTCGAGTGCACTAAGTGCCATAATCGTCAAATAGATTGCGATGACTGAGAAGCTCAGAAATAAGAAGATCACTCCAAACACCTCCAAGATCAAATGAAAGAGGAAATTATACATGGCGAAGCAATGGGTCTGAAAGGTGACGGGTGATTCGCTGAGTATCGAAATCCATTTGGATGCTTGTAAATTTTTCGAATCGGCTTACATCCAGATTTTGTAGACTTTTTAGCAAAGCCATTTTCAGAGGAAAGTCTGGCTGAAGTTTTAACAGCCGTTCTAGGATAAGTGCGGACTCTTCATCTCCAATAATGCCTACAGCTTGAATGGCAGCTTTCTGAAGATTTGGGTTTTCAGATTGAAGGCAACCGTTCACAAAATCTGCCTGCATATGAGCACCAAGAGCCTCATAAGTTTTGATAATCTCTATTTTTTCCTCGTCTGAGGCATTTGGAGCATTTATTTCAACATTCTCCAGTAAATCATATCTTCCCAAGAGACGAACCAGTTTATACCCGAAAAGACGAACACTTTGATTTTCCGAATCAAAAAGATTCACCATCTGCAATTCTTTTTGGAGATAAAGAAATTTGATTATCCGGAGGTAATTCATTTGCTGCCAGGAAGAAAGTGGATACTTTTGATCTTTTAGAAAAGTCAGATCCATCTTTTCCATGAGGTTAAGCAAAGTGCCAACCGCTTGAGATCTGACGTGAAAATTTGGGGAATTGGCAAACTTTTTAACTTCAGGAAGTGCCTCAATCAAATCCATTTCGTTGATCTGGACAAGTCCTGCGGCTACCCTATCCCATCTTTTACTTTCGATGTTGGCCATGGTTACTTTGACAAGCCCCAGTTTTTGATAAAGTGCTTTCAATTTGCCCTTAAAATCCCCTTTCATTTTCTTGTTCAAGCCAATGATTTTTTCGATCAATACTCTTTGGAAAATAGGCTTGCCAAGTAAACTAGCTGGGAAAATGGTTTGGATTTCTTCTTCAGAGAGTGCTTTTATTTCATCACGCTCTTTTTCAAAAAGCAAGGATGTAAGCTGCTCTGCGATAATGGGTTCGTATTCCTTCACCAACTGCTCCTCCCGATTTTTTTTTGCTTTAAAAATTAGCATGAACAACATCATCAAAGAGGCCGCCACCAAAAAGAACGTAATTATTACCGTAACAATCAGGAGCTTATAATCCGAAATAAAGGGAAGTTTATATTTAAAAAAAGGTACGTATTGGAAATTGGAAGCAAGCAAGATTAAATCCTTATCGGCAACAATTTCTTCTTCAACTACTTGAATATCTCCATTTCGAATAAGGTTAGCTACATATTCCTGAGTAGCGGCGAAAGAGGAAGGTTGAGAAAAAATCAAAAATTCCCATTCTGGACTGAGGGAACTTAGGGCTTCCAGCAATTTTGAGAAATCATTGAACTGACTTATTTCCACCGAAAAAAGTTCTCCTGGATTGGTTTCAGAAAATTTGAAAAGTGAGTCCCTGGGAATTGTATCTGTCAGGTCAGATTTTTCCAATTTGAAACGAAAGCCCAAACCCTGAACTTCATTTTGAAGTTTCAGAAAATTCTGAAATGCAGCGGAATCAGTGAGATTTTGGAATTTCTGTTCTGCGAAGATAGGTGTTGAATATGCCTTGAATAGGAACAGGAAGATCAGGCAGTAAACTGTTTTCATACCATCAGGTTAAGAACTCGCTTGACACGGATTGCCAATTCGTTTGGATTGAAAGGTTTTGGCACAAAATCAGCAACCCCAAGGTTAAATGCTTCCAAAACGATTTGTTCTTCGGCACCCAAAGAACTAAGGACAATAATTGGAACATTGGGTTTGACTTTACGGGCATGATGGATGATTTCTATTCCGCTTTTAAATGGCATCATCACATCCGTGATAATTAAATCGATGTCTTCCTCTTCAATAGCCTTAATTCCTTCATTTCCATCTTGGACCATGATAGTCTGGTATCCATCTTTTTTCAGGCGAAATTGTACCATGCTGGAGATGAGCAAATCATCTTCAATGATCAGAATTTTTTTCATAATTGGGTGGTTCGCAACGTCTAAAGATACTATGCCGATTGAAAAAATAAGCTTTTTCAACCATCCAAATAAACTTTTTACTTCAGGATGGATTTTTAAATCACATTAACTGTCCTTTAGCTATAGGTGAATGCCATTGATCAAAAAAAATGTTTGGTTTAAATAATCAAAATGGATAATGAAGACCGATTTATTAGCTTGCCCATCAAATATAAACCATCAATTTTCATGGAATCAATCGGTTCAATGGTTTTTCAGAAGGAAAAACTAACTCACCTTTTTGATTTTATGAATCCTCAAAAAACATCAATGCACATGAAAAAAACACTTCTGAAAGCAGGTGTGATTGGCTTCTTGGTATCAGGATGGATTTCTTCCAATCTTGTTTTGGGTCAAAGTGATCCTAGTGGAAAGAAACGAATTACGGATACCTATGCAATCACAAATGCAATAGTTTTTACAGCGCCAGGAAAAGCCGGGACGAAAGCAACAGTCTTGATCCAAGATGGGATTATCGTGGGAGTCGGCGCAAATCTAAGTCTTCCCAAAGAAGCCAGGGTAATTGCCGGAGACTCACTTTTTATTTATCCTGGTTTCATTGATGGTGCCAGCGATGCAGGGATTACTAAACCTAAGGAGCTTGAAAGACCTGAAGGATTTGTATCATCCGATCCAGCTGACGAAATCGCGGGAATCACGCCTTGGAGATCTGCGAAAGATCAGTTCGAGATCAATGGAGATAAGGTAGATGATCTGAGAAAAAATGGTTTCACTTTAATTCAGTCTGTTCCGGATGGTGGAATGCTAGCCGGAAAAACTTCGATCATTGTGTTGGGTTCTCCTACTTCCACCAACCTTCTGAAGGAAAATGCAGCTTTGGCGGCAAATTTCAGGGGATCGAGAGGAATGTACCCTGGAACACCAGCCGGTGTAATGGCTAAATTCAGAGATGTCTACGAAAATGCCAAGCTAACTCAGCAAAGAGGCCAACAATA
Source organism: Algoriphagus sp. (assembly GCA_046597285.1). GTDB lineage: Bacteria > Bacteroidota > Bacteroidia > Cytophagales > Cyclobacteriaceae > Algoriphagus. The sequence continues at coordinate 89,081 of JBKJKX010000008.1, forward strand.
TTCCTCAGTTGCCGGAGTAAAACGCCCCGAGATCACACCTACTTACAGCGCAATGGCTGATGTAATCAATGGTCAGACTCCTATCCTATTTACGACACCTACTGAACTTGAAATCAGAAGAGCCATTAATCTTCAAAAAGAATTGGGCTTCAATCTAATTCTGACAGGATTGGAGGAATACGAGGGCGTTATCGATGTGATCAAGGCAGCTAATGCAAAAGTGTTGGTCAAACTTGAAATGCCTTCTGACAAATCAATAAAAGCACAGAAAGAGGAAGTAAATGAAGTAACCAAAGCTCAATACGAAAGAGTGAAAGATGCTTATTCAAAAGCAATTGCTCAGGCTGGAAAATTGGAAAAAGCGGGAATTCCATTTGCATTTACAACGGTTGGCACCAAGCCAGCTGAACTGATAAAAAGCTTGAAAGTAATGATGGAAAACGGACTGACGGAGCAAGGGGCAATGGCGGCATTAACCACCAATCCTGCAAATATCCTTGGCATCAGCAAGTTTGCCGGAACTATTGAAAAAGGCAAAATGGCCAACTTGGTTTTAACGACAGACTCTTTATTTAAAGAGGATTCACAAATCAAGCATGTGGTCGTAGATGGCTATGTCTTCGATTATGAACTTACTTCCAAAAAGAAAGCGGAAAGTAACGGAGACAAAAGCGACAGCCTTAAAGTAGCAGGCAATTGGGATTATACCACAGAAAGCCCTCAAGGAAGCTCTGGTGGACTTTTGGTCATTGCTAAAGATGGTGACACATACAGCGGAACAATCACGTATGATGATCCGTCAGGAAGTGGAAAAGCCAGCGCACCGATTCGTGACGTAGCTTTAAATGGTACCACACTCTCTTTCGTATTTGACGTCAATGCCGGGGGTATGACCATACCGGTGGAAATATCTGGCGAGATCAGTGGAACATCCATGGAGGGCACCATGTCAATCGCCCAGTTTGGATCATTTCCTTTCGAAGCAACACTCACCCCAACTCTAATCAAAAACAACTAATCAGATGAAAAAACAAGCTTATTTTCTTGCTGCTTTGTTGGGACTGAGTATCCAAATCGCATCTGCTCAAATTAAAAAAGGCAGTGTTTTGATCAAGAATGCTACAGTCATCACGGCTACAAAAGGCACTCTTGAAAATTCCGACTTGCTCGTTCAGGATGGAATAATCAAACAAATCGGAAAAAATTTAAATGCTCCTTCTGGAGTACAGACTATTGACGCAACCGGCAAGTTTTTAATGCCGGGAATTATCGACGCCCATTCTCACGTAGGCCTCGATGTAGTCAATGAGGCTACCGCTCCGATCACTTCGGAAGTCCGTATGAAAGACATGGTAAATCCATTTGAAGTTGGAATTTACAGAGCTTTGGCAGGCGGGGTTACTGTTTCCCATGCTATGCACGGCTCTGCAAACGTAATTGGAGGACAAAACGCAACACTGAAACACCGCTGGGGATCAACTGATCCAAAGGATATCATCATGCAGGATGCTCCCCGCACTATTAAATTTGCATTGGGAGAAAATCCAACAAGGGTTCACGGACGCGGGGCCGGAATCCAGCCAAAATCCAGAATGGGTGTGGAAGCTGTCATACGCAATGGATTCAATGAAGCGCTCCAATACAAAAAAGCCTGGGCAGATTACACCGCAAAAGCTTCAACCAAAGGAAATACTACTGTAGCACCTGAATACGATGAGCGTCTTCAGACTCTTGCTGACATTTTGGATGGGAAAATCATCATCCATTGTCACTCCTACCGAGCTGACGAAATCTACATGCTGATCAATGTGGCGAAGGACTTCAACATTACCAAACTGGTTTTCCAACATACCAACGAAGGTTTCAAAGTTGCTCCGGAAATCGCCAAGTACACTATGGGTGCTTCTGTTTTTGCGGACTGGTGGGCTTACAAAATGGAGGTTTACTACTCCACCGCTTTCAACGCTGCGATCCTGACTGCAAACGGCGCAATCACGTCAATCAACTCAGACGATGCTGAACTGATCAGACACTTGTATCATGAGGCTGCCAAAACTCAGCGTTACGGTGCATTGACAGATGATCAGGCGATTGCTCTAATCACAATCAATCCTGCAAAACAGCTTGGAATAGATGATAAAGTGGGTTCGCTTGAAGTTGGAAAGCAAGCTGATATGGTGATTTTCGACAATCATCCGCTTTCAGTTTATGCAGTGCCAATGATGACATTTATTGATGGCGTAAAATATTTCGATATCAAAGAAAATGCTGATGACCAACGACTAAAAATCAGTGCAACTGAAATGGTAGAGCCGATCTTCCTCAGTGGAGAAGCCCATAGATGCATGCAGGATACAGAATTCCTGTTTGAGACGACCGAGTCATTATTTAATCAAAAGTATTAATTCATCCCGAATTTTAGAAGACATGAACAGACTAAATAAAACCTTATTCGCCTTCCTGTTTGCCTTCTTGCCATTCCTGGCAATGGCGCAAATAGACGGGGAATTTGTGAAGCCTAGAACAGGGAAATTCCTTTTGAAAAATGCCACAGTGGTCACTGTTACCAAAGGGACTTTGAATAATACATCGGTGCTGATCGAGGGTGGAAAGATCCTTGAAATAGGCACAAACATTTCCGAAGCAGGAACTGAAGTAATCGATTGTACCGGTTTATTTATCTATCCCGGAATGATTGATAGTGGCACTCGACTCGGATTGGTAGAAGTGAGTTCGGTAGCTGAAACTGTAGATTATGCAGATATCGGAAGTTTCACTCCAAACATGCAGGCATTGACCACCGTCAATCCAAACTCAGAGGCAATTCCCGTAACAAGGGTTTCCGGTGTGACTACAGTCTTAACAGTTCCTACCGGGGGGTTATTTCCCGGAACGGCTGCCTTGATCAACTTGAATGGCTATACACCTGATCAGATGTTTGCAGGTTTCAAAGCAGTTGTGATGAATTTCCCAAGCTCAGCACGAAGAGGCAGATTTGACAAAAGATCCGATGAGGACATCAAAAAGGATAATGAGAAAGCATTGAAAGAAGCAAATGAACTTTGGGAAAATGCGGTCAGCTACAATGAAATGAAAAAGAACGGTGCTGAACTGAACTACTATCCAGAAATGGATCAGCTTGCCAAAGTTGTTTCCCGTGAATTGCCTCTTTTGATTGAAGTTAATGCAGCTTCTGATATCCAGAATGCGATCAAATGGGTAGAAGGAAAAAATGTGAGAGTAATCTTCGCTGGCGTGGCTGAAGGATGGAGAGTTGCTGACGAAATCGCAAAAGCGGGAATCCCGGTTTTGACTGGACCTGTTCAGGAACTTCCAACTCGTCAATCTGACAGATACGATATTCCTTATGCTAATGCCGGTAAAATGGCAAAGGCCGGAGTGAAACTTGCAATCCGTACCAATGAAGAAGAAAATGTGAGAAACCTCCCTTTTCATGCGGGATTCGCGGCTGCTTATGGATTGGGTAAAGAAGAAGCATTAAAAGCGGTCACGATCAATGCTGCTGAAATCTTCGGTCTTGCCGATCAGCTTGGTTCAGTGGAAGTTGGAAAAGTTGCCAACCTGTTGGTTTCAACCGGTGATCCATTCGAAACTCGATCCCAGATCATGCACGTATTCATCAGCGGATACAGAATGCCACTGTCTAACAGACATATCAGACTGTATCAGGAATTCTTGGAAAGATCCCCAGGATTGAACGCTAATTGATTTATTTTAAATTTAGGCCACGAGAAAATCTCCGTTTAGTCAGAGGTTTTTTTGTAGCTTCTTTGTTTTTAGTAACCTCCTCAACCCAACCCGAATGAAGATTCAAAAATCAATCCTCTGTTTTGTTGCTGCCGCCGGATTTTGCTTGCCGGTTTCAGCCCAGCAACTGGATGGTTTTTTTGCCAAGGATATAGCCAATCAAAAATCTCTGGAAGAAACCTACCTCAAAGCGGTCCAATTTGACCGATTCAAAGTCCATCTGAAGGAACTCACCAAAGCACCCCATATCGCCGGAACTCCAGAAAACGAAGCCGTAAAAGACTACTTGGTGAAAGTAATGACGGACGCAGGCATGATTGTAAAAGTCCATCCTTACGACGTTTACCTACCAAATGATCCCGGAGAATCTTTGCTTCAAATCATCACTCCTGTGACCATGACATTGTCTCAGCAGGAAGGAGCCTTGGCAAGCGATCCTTATTCCGCGGACGCGAGACTTCACAAAGGCTTCAATGCCTTCTCCGGAAGTGGCGATGTGACAGCAGAGGTGGTTTACGCAAACTATGGTACCAAGGCAGATTTTGAAAAGCTGGCTGAAATGGGAATCGACTTGAAGGGCAAAGTGGTTATTGCCCGATATGGAGGGAATTTCAGAGGCTTCAAAGCCAAATTTGCTGAACAATATGGTGCAGCTGCCTTGATCATTTTCACCGATCCACAAGATTCAGGTTCAGGAAAAGGTGCTGTCTATCCGGATGGCCCTTATTTCAATGAGACAACTATTCAAAGAGGTTCTTTACTTACCCTCGATTACACAGGAGATCCTTTGACACCAAATGAACCTGCGCTGCCAAGAGACGGAAAAGAACAAGCTAAACGCCTGGATCCAAAAGACGTCGTTTTTCATACGATCCCGGTAAGTCCGATTGGCTATGGCGCTGCCAAAGAAATCCTAAGCAGAATGAAAGGTGATGCTGTGCCGGAAGGTTGGCAAGGCGGTCTTCCTTTTGACTATAAAATCCAGGGAGGCAATGAGCTGAAAGTTCGGGTAATGGTTGATCAGCCTATTGACTTCATTCGCGCAAATAACGTGGTAGGAACTTTCGAAGGATCTGAATATCCTGACGAATGGCTAATCTTAGGCAGTCATTACGATGCCTGGAGCTTTGGGGCAACTGACCCGAATTCAGGAACTGCGATGATGTTGACGCTTGCAGAAGCTGTAGGAGAAATGACAAAAAATGGACAACGACCTTCCCGGTCTATTATGATCGGACATTGGGATGCTGAAGAGCAGGGAGTTATTGGTTCGACCGAATGGGTAGAGCATTACCGGGATGAATTGGGTGCCAAAGCTGTGACTTACATGAATTTTGACGGAGGTGTTTCAGGCAGGAATTTCGGAGTAAGTTCTGCTCCCACTTTGAAAAAACTCATCATCGATGCGTCCAAAGAAGTAAGTTATCCAGATTCTGCAAAGACAGTTTTTGAAGTTTGGGCAGGGAAAAATGCTGAGCCAGCCATCGGAAACTTAGGCGGTGGATCGGATCATATCGCGTTCTACATGCATGTGGGTGTTCCAAGTTTAAGTGGCGGAACAGGCGGTCCGAGTGCCTACCATTCCAACTATGACAACTTCAATTATTACAGCAAATTTGTTGATCCTACCTTTAAAATGGGTGGAGCGGTGGCTCAGTTAATTGGCGTTCTCACCCTAAGAATGGCCAATGCAACCATCATCCCGTACGATGTGCCACGCTACGCGAAAGACCTGAGAGGACATTTCACTCAAGCTGTGACGAAAGTGAAAATCATCAAGCCCGATTTCGCAACTTTCGATCAGGTCGATGCTGCAATTGGAAAACTTGAAACGGCATCAGCAGCTTACCAATTGGCTTTAAACAAATCAATGGCAGGCAATAAACTGAAGGCTAAGAAGATTAAGAAAATCAATAAAGGTCTTATCGACCTTGAGAAAAGCTGGATTGATCCAAAAGGAATGTATTACGGAGATTGGTATAAGTCACTTTATGTCAGCACAGATCCTTTCAGTGGATATGCTTCCTGGATACTTCCGGGCATACAATATGAAGTGGAAATCAAATCGACCGAGCGATTGGAGGAATGGGATTCACGCTATGCAAATTCAATCCTGGATCTGAGCAAAAAAATAGAGAGGCTTACGAAAAGTCTTTAAAAACAGACAAGGCAGTTGGCGGTGTTCAACGGGCAGCTGGCATTGAGAGGACGCGGTTATTGAGTTCCATTTCCTCTCGGCCAAATGTTTCGGGAGATCGTTGACTTTAAATCAGCAGGTTTTTTGGATCGCAGTTCTTGGCGTTAAGAAAACAGCCTGGCTTTTTTGGTAAAAAAAGATCCGACTGTTTTTAGCAAAGAACAAATCCAAAAAATCGAACTGAAAACCATAATTCAATCTAGCAGCTAAATTGGCCAGTTTGAAAGCTGATTTAGGGCAACAGGGTTTTTGGTTACTTTTTGGCTGAAAAAAGTGACAATGAGAAAAAAATGCGATGAAGGATTGATAGTGTATTCGCGTCCAAAGGGCTTTTCAAGTCCTTTGAATCAGAATAGAAGCCACAGAGATCGCAAAGGTTAGGCGAAGAGGTCACTAAGGTTTTTTTTCCTAAAACATTTCTTCTTCGTCCTCGGTACTAATTATTAGTAAACCAACAGGATTCTGGCCCGAGGGAATTGGATTTGATTTCTTTTACCGTGGGTTCCGCTGCGCTCTTCCCACGGCTACCGATCTATCACCCCTACGGTGTTGTTTGACTGCATCATGGTAAATCCTACCTATGCCGGAGTGAAGACACTTCCTGCGGCTGGAGAGACATCACCTACTGTACGAATTATCATTTCTTAAAAATTCGATCGTTGCAATTGCTCATTTAAGTAAGCCTTCATCTCCTCTCCTTCCTCAACTTTAACCTCGCCTGGCAAGCCCAAAATAAACCTCCCCAATCCGGGTAAATGAGGGATTTCACCATTAAAAAAGTATTGATTCCGATTCTTGATATACATATAAGGTCGCGCATTTGGATGCTCTTCCAGCATCAGCTGATAGGCTTTTTTGCTGAGTCTGAGTTTAACCAAAAATCGATTTTTGCCTGTAAACCCGAACAACTGCTGCTCTGGAAGTTTGTGTTTTCCTTCATTTCCCCAGCTATCCTGACTTAGTATTACTTCACCAATCCGTTCGATCTTAAAGACCTTCATACTTTTACTTTCCGGCTCAAAGCAATGAATTGACTCATAGTTACTCGTGAAAGCAACAGGCTCCACCAATCGGTCGCTGATTGTATCCGAACTCAGAGAATAATAATCTTTCAGCCATATCAGTTTTTTACTCTGAATTCCTTGCGCTATCTCATCCACTAATCTTCCTAGGTTCGCTCTGAAAAGCTGTTCGGTTCCTCTTTTGAATTCAGACCTTACTTCGATTTTTTGGAGCAAGGAATCACGCAGCAAATTTCCGTTTCCCTGGCTTTGGATGAGTTTCCTCAGCCATTGGCTTTCTTCCTGCGAAAAGGAACCATAATTCATGGAATGCTCCATTCCGGGCTTTTCCTGAATCTTGTATTTGCTGAATTCCTTCACCACTTCAAAGCCGAGCGCTTCCAGAAGTTTGAAATACCGATAAATCGTCCGCTCATCCGTCCCAAGCAACTCTGCCAACCGGTGGACCGGTTTTCCAATATTGCTCTGAAGCAGATTGATCATTTTAAAGATTCTAAGGATCTTTTGCTGTTCGATAGAGCTGCTTTCGGCCATGATGATGTGGGATTATTAATTCATCAGGAAAGTAAGAAAACTCCTGTCAATCTGAGCTCCCATTGACGCATATTGTCAAAGATTCATGCCTTTGAAAATTGAGCATATTTGGAAATTCATCCCAATCCAAAGTATTTTCAACAAATGATTAACCAGACTTCCGGTCCTTTCTTTCAAAAGCATTTGCCCTTCTTTTCCGGGACTCTTTTCCTGGTTGGATATTGGATTTTTGGGTTTGATGGGATCACCTTTAGCGACGATGTCTTCTATCTCCTTGCCGGAAAAAATTTCTGGGAAGGCACCATGGAAGTCAACGAATACCATTTCTCAACTCGATGGGGAGCCTACGTTCCTTCCGGTTTAATTGGACAGTTAATTGGATTTGAACCGCATCGTATTTCGCTGATTTCCCTCGTCAGTTACCTTGGATCGTTGTTTTTGCTACAGAAGGTTCTACCCAAATCCTTCCCTGCATGGATCTTGGTTCTTTGGTTTTGTACGCATGTTTATTTCATGCATTTCCTGACCAAAGTCTATCCGGACAGCTCATTGGTTTTCTGGACTTGCCTCATCCCGGTAGCTGCTATATACAGAAACTCCAAACCATATTTATCAGCCTTTCTATTCGTTTTGGCCTTGTTTGCTGGCTTCTTAACCAAAGAGACAATTGTCTTTTTGGCACCGCTTCCAGTCCTTTTATTCCTCTTCGACTGGAAATCAAACGCCATTTCAAAGAAATTCTATAGTAGTCTTGTGACATTTGGGCTTCTGTTTGGGCTGGGTTATCTGGGCTATTTCTGGATCGAATTCGGGGATCCATTCTATCGGTTCAGTTCCATCCAGGCGGGACATTATATTTCAGAGTTCACTTATGCGGACAAGGGAATCTGGTCAATTTTGCGTCGGTTAACCTATTTACCAATTCTCACTTTTATCGAGCGAGCCTATTGGCCTTGGATGGTTTTTGCAGTTCCAGGACTTGTTTTCGCATGGACAAACAGGACCTCACCTGCCACAGAATTTACCCTTGCATTTCTATCACTTTTCCTTTGCTTCTGGTTCATGAGTACCAATCTGAAATTTTACAATCCACTCTACCTCAATCCTCGACATCTGATCATCCTGACTCCGATTTTGGCTTTTTTAATTGCGATCGGATGGTCAAAATGGCAGCGTAATCGGAGGTTGAAAGGACTTATGGTTGGACTTTTGGCAATGGGAATTCTCATTAGTCTTTTCCAGCAAGATTGGAAAATGGCAGCATTTCAATCGGGGCTTACTGGCTTAGTTTTCTTTCGCGAGAGCCGTTTGAGAAACTTAGGATTTATCCTGATCCTTTCCATTCCAGCACTTATTTCAATTTCGTATCAGAAGAACTTAAAGCAATATGCTAGTTTGATTGAAGTTTTGAATCAGCAAACCTCATCATCAGAAAATCAGTCACTTATCATCGTAAATAATTTCATTGATTTCAGTGATGGAGTTCTTTTCCCAGGGAATGAAAAGGCTCAAAATATGCTTTTCCCAATGGAAAAAATTAAGGAATTGAAGAGCAATCCACCCGAGCAGTTACGGGTTTTGACATACCCCTACTACCGACATGCCTATCCAAAAGAGCAAGTGGATGTTGAGGATTTGGAGATTTGGCTGGAAGATAAGTATGAGTTGGAAATGGAGAAAGAAGAGGGAAATGTTACGGTTAAAAACTATCGCCTTAAACCAAATTAATTGGTTGTTTCCTATTATTAGTGCCGGAGTGGAGTCACTTCCGGCGGCCTCAAAGAAAATGCCCTTGGTAGTTAATAGTGTCCTGTGGGGACACAGGCCACGGATGGAGAAATGCTCAAACATTGCCGGATTGAATACGCTTCCGGCAGTATCGAACATTGCCCTTGGTAATTGAATGCTTCGGCGGAAATAATGCCCTCAGGAATTTATGGTTTTAAACACAGATCAAACCGTCAAGAAAATGGGTTAGTTCCGAAGTGAAACGAAGGAAATCCATCCATTTTTAGAGTTGATCAAGGTTCAAAATCAAATAGAAATCGATGTTTCTTTTAAGCCGAATCTCAGACTATTTGAAGTAAATAACCGGGCATTAAGGTTTTTGATTACTTTTTGCCTTCAAAAAGTGATGAAGGTAAAATTGTGGGAACCATGATTGAATTGAAGGTAAACCTTGACTTCAGAACTGATGCATTAAATGTCATGTGGTGACACAGCCCACGGATGGGAGTTGAAGTGAAATCTCAATTGTTGGCATTCCGAAGTGAAGACACTTCCGGCGGCATCAGAGATTATGTCCTTGGTAGTTTATTGTGTCCTGTGGGGACACAGGCCACGGTAGATTAAAAATGCTTTGGCTTCAAAATCTCACTCACGACCAAAGCTTCGCGGAGCCCTTGAGGGTTTTTTAATAACGCAGCATATCGATTTACTTTTTTAAATGATTCAGATGGGTCCGCTTTCAGTAAACTTCCCTCAAAACTAACATCAGTAATTTTAGTCGCGGTTTGATTGGCGGAATTGTATGCGCCCTGATAAAATCTGGCCTCGTCATCCAAAACTTCCTCAACTTCAGATCTACGCATTGCAATCGGTTTGGCTCTGAGTTTTTCCTGCGGAACAACCACCTCCTCGAACACGGGTTTTGGTTCCGGCGCTTGTCGCTTCGGTTTTTGAGCATCACGAATTTCTTTCAGCAAGTCTTCAAAACTCACCGGCCTTTGACCTGGTTCCTCCTCCGGCTGATTGGTTTCGGCGAGTCCTTTTTCCTTTTTGCCCTGAACAGCCCGATAAATAAAATAGCCTAACACAGCTACCACGTATACGATATTTCCTAAATCCACACGGGTAAGTTAAGCCATTCCGAGGAGTTTCATAAAGGATTTAGCTCAATTTTTTCCTTTCCAAAACTTAATTCCTTTTTTAGCCTCTGCGAGTGTCCGAATCCTTGGCAAATCTGTCAAATGATCTTATTTTGTTTGATTAATTCTTAAGAAATAAAAGAATGCTGCTCAGTAAACTGGAGATCAAAGGGTTCAAGAGTTTTGGTGACAAAATGGTCATTCATTTTGACAAAGGAATCACAGGTGTGGTAGGCCCAAACGGCTGCGGCAAATCCAATGTCGTGGATGCAATTCGCTGGGTGCTTGGTGAGCAAAAGACCCGAATGCTGCGCTCCGACAAGATGGAAAACGTGATTTTCAACGGAACCAAAAATCGCAAACCTGTCAATCTTGCGGAAGTTTCTCTCACCTTTGAAAACACCAAAAACCTCCTCCCTACTGAATACACGCATGTCACGATCACCCGCCGCTATTACCGAACCGGTGAAAGTGAGTACCAGATCAATGGCATCACTTGCCGGCTGAAGGACATCACAAATCTCTTCATGGATACCGGGATCAATGCAAATAGCTATGCGATCATCGAGTTGAAAATGATCGACGAGCTCTTGAATGACAAAAATAACTCCCGAAGAGAGCTTTTTGAAGAAGCCGCCGGAATCTCCAAATTCAAAAATAGGAAACGGGAAACTCTTCGGAAACTGGAGGACACAGACGGAGATTTGTCGCGGGTAGAAGACCTTCTTTTTGAGATCGACAAGAACCTGAAAAGTCTTGAAAAGCAGGCAAAGCAGGCTGCCAGATATTTTGAAATCAAAGCAGAATACCGCGTTGCCTCCATCAATCTTGCAAAGAAAAGCGTCGAGAAATACACCAAATCTCTACTGGAAACGCATCAGAAAATTCAGGAGGAAAGTGATAAAAAACTTCAGTTTCAAACTCAGATCATAGATTCCGAAGCGCTGCTGAGTCAGTTGAAAGCAGACCTGATTCTGAAAGAGAAATTGCTCGCGAGCCGTCAAAAAACGCTCAACGAACACGTCAATAAAATCCGCCAATTCGAATCGGAGAAAAAAATCAAATACGAGCGATTGAAATTCCTCGAGGAGCGTTCGCAGAAGTTGCGTGAGCAAATCGATGGGGACAGAAAGTCAAATGATCGTGCGGGATTCAGCATTCGATCTCTTCAGCAGGAAAAAGAATCCGCTGAGAAAATGCTGGCTGAAAAGGAATTGATCGTCTCCGAATTGCGTGAGGCGTTTGATACTCAAAAGCTGATTCAAACTGAAAAACAACAGGCTCAGAAGGAGCTCAGCCAACGCTTTGAGAAGCTGAAAGAGAACCTATATCAGCTGACCAAGGAAGTTGAAATCAAGCAAATCCAACTTTCCACGCTGAAGCAGGAACTCGAGCGAACTTCCAGTGACGACTCCAATCAGGAGGCAAGTTTGGTTGATTTCGAAGAGAAACTGATCGAACTCCGATCCGAACTCGAAGACTCCAACAAGGTCTATACTGATCTTAAAATCAAGCAGGAAGACTTGGATCAAACGATCGAAGATACCAATCGGGTCATCGAAATGATCCGCGAAGAACTGACTCAATCTTCTCGTAAACTCGATTCCAAAACCAACGAATACAACCTCACCAAATCGCTGGTTGAGAACCTGGAGGGTTTTCCGGAGGCGATCAAATTCCTGAAGAAAAACACCTCTTGGGGTAAGGACATTCCGCTCCTCTCCGACCTGCTGACTACGGATGAGAAATACCGGGTGACGATCGAAAATTACCTTGAGGCCTACATGAATTACTATGTGGTCGATACCGAATCTCAGGCGATCGCTGCGATTCAGTTGCTGAGTGATACTGCCCGCGGAAAGGCGAATTTCTTCGTTTTGGAGCATTTTGAGCGCTTCAAACCCAGCCAAACAAAGCTGTTTGCCAATGCCATCGCAGCAACTGAAATCATCGAATTCGATCTCAAATATAGCCGTCTGATCAATTTCATTCTGGATAATGCCTACATCGTACAGGGCGAACTCAACCATTTTCCAGAGGATCCTGAAGCGATTTTCATCTCCGAAAACGGAAAATATACCAAGCGAAAGTTCAGCTTATCGGGGGGTTCTGTGGGTCTTTTCGAAGGAAAAAGAATCGGCCGCGCCAAGAATCTGGAGAAGCTAGACAGAGAAATCAAAGACCTTCAGAAGAAAGTCAGTACCACCCGCTCCAACTTGGATCAGAAACTTTCTGACCTAATGAAGCTGAAGGAAGTCAACTTCAGGAAGACGCTGGAAGAATGGCAAAATAAGATCAGCGAACTGAATCAGAATTTTGTCTCGGTCCGCACCAAAAAAGAACAATTGGCAGAATTGCTCAGCAGCAACGCCAACAAGCGCGAGGATATTCTGGATCGGATTGCTAGTCTGGAGGAAAGTTTGACCGAGATTCAGCCTCTACTTTTCGAAGAAAAAGCTGAATTCCAATCTGCTCACGAAGACCTAGAAGCATTGACTGACTTGGTGGAAAAGGAATCAACCCGACTTGCTGAAAAGTCTCAGGCTTTCAACGCAGAGAATATCCAATACCATCAGCAACTCAACCGCGTCGGCAGCTTAGATCAGGAAATTGAATTCAAGCAAAGCGCTTACGAAGGTTCTAAAGAGCGGATATCGACCTCCCAATCTGAACTTTCCAACTTGGACTCCGAGATCAAATCCCTCCTCGAAAACAACGAGGTGAAGGACGACGAACTGATCGAACTCTATTCTGAAAAAGAAGGAATCGAAGCTGGTGTGCAGGAGGCTGAGCGCGACTATTACGGTTCGAGGGGATTGATTGACGAGACCGATCAGAAAATCCGAAGCATTCAGAAATCAAAGGAAATCCACGATCAGCTTTTGCAGGAACTCCAAAACGGAATCAATGAGATCAAACTCAAAATGACCGGAATGAAGGAGCGGCTTAGCGTGGAGTTTGAGCTGGATCTGGACCAATTGATGGAGGAAAATCCTGAGCTCGAGGAAGATTTCAAAGAGTTTGGAGAGCATCAGCTGCGTGACTTAGTCAGTAAGCAAAAAGAAAAGCTGGAGAAAATCGGCCCGATCAACCCGATGGCGATGGAAGCGTACGACGAAATCAAAGTTCGGTATGACTTCATCACCAGCCAAAAAGATGACCTGATCAAGGCAAAAGAATCCTTGCTATCCACCATCAAAGAAATCGATCAGGTAGCAAAGGCGACTTTTCTCGATGCGTTTGGGAAGATCAAAGAAAACTTCATCAAGGTATTCCGATCACTTTTTACAGATCAGGATGACTGTGATCTGATCCTGATTGATCCGGAAAATCCGTTGGAAAGTCCGATCGAGATCATCGCCAAACCAAAAGGTAAGAGACCACTCACGATCAATCAGCTTTCCGGCGGGGAGAAGACGCTGACCGCCACTTCCCTACTTTTTGCAATCTACCTGCTGAAGCCGGCGCCGTTCTGTATTTTCGATGAAGTGGACGCTCCGCTAGATGACGCCAATATTGACAAGTTCAATCAGATCATCCAGACGTTCAGCAAGGAAAGCCAGTTTATCATCGTCACCCACAACAAGCGCACGATGGCCAGCACCGATATTATTTATGGCATCACCATGATTGAAGCGGGAGTAAGTAGAGTTGTTCCGGTGGATTTGAGGGAGTTGGCTTAGGGTTGGAAGGTTGGAGGTTGGAAGTGGGAAGTTTGGAAAGTTGTAAGGATTTAGGGATTAAGGTTTAAAAAGTTGGAAGGTTATTGGTCATTGCGAGTCTTGAAAATTTGAGATAATATTCAAAAAGGAGATGACATGGTTTGGCTGAATTTACGATTGAATTTTGCCTTTTTTACCACAATAATTCTCCGAAAAGGTGCGGTGGGGCGACGCAGCAGCGGGCCAGCGTCCGGCCTTGTGGGGGGAGGACTGAGCGTGAAGAATCTCTCCAGTGGAGAGAATTAGAGAAGGGCCAGGCTGCAGGGTGGGGCAAATCTTGACCTTATGCCACGCTACACCTGGCTCCCAGCTAAAACAGTCCTCGGGACTGTTTTTTAACACTAGGCCCTAAGTCAAACCAAAAGAACGAAGAAAATCTCTCCTTGGGGTCGGAGGTACGGAAGAAGCGATCTCATTCCTGATACCCCATTCTATACTACAAAATTACATCCCAATTAAATCCATCCAAAATTGAACTAATTCCTTTACCTTAAAAGAAATCATTCTCCCTATGCGAAGCCTTCTCCCCTCTTTCTTCCTGCTTATTTTACTGGTTACAGGATGTGCTAAGCCAAGCGAGACTTCTCCACCAATCGATGAGGATACCCAAGCTTGGTGGGAAACCACTTCTGTACTTTCCAGCGACGAAATGGAAGGACGGGATACGGGATCTCCCGGCTATGCACGAGCTGCAGCTGTGGTGGCCGAGCGATTCGCTGCTGCTGGACTTGAACCATTGGGTGACTATGGTACTTTTTTTCAGGAAGTTGCTATGGAAGAACTAGCAGTCACTCGAGCATCAATCACAGTTGGTGGTCGGGAGCTTAGATTCCTGCATGATATTTACGGCTCGCCAGGAAACGCTACCGAGATAGTTGAGGCCCCAATGATCTACTGTGGCTACTGTGACTCTACAAGCAAAAGCCTGGTGAAAGATAAATTGGTGATCTGTCATGGGACTAGGCGCGAAGAACTACCTAGCAATGCCGACCGGATAAAAACCATGAGCGAAGCCGGTGCGTTGGGCATTATCTTCATCGCTGATCCCGGTTTTACGATAGAGCCACCTCGCTGGCCATTTGCCTACAGTCGAAGTGTGTGGTTGGCAGGTTCTACACCTACTCCACCTGCGCTTCAAACCTTAACTATCAATGCTGGTACAGATGCCTTAACTAAACTGATCGAAGGAAGTGGGCAAAACGCAAAAGAATTAATCGATTTGGGAAGTCAGGGCAAGCCACTCCCTGTATTTGAGGTGCCGGATCGCCTGAGTGCAAGTTTCACACTGGCTAGCCGAACGGTACAATCCTCCAACATCCTTGCACGCCTACCGGGCACCGATCCTAGTCTCGCGGATCAGGCAATTGTTCTTACTGCACACCTAGATGGCTATGGGTATGGCACACCAGTCGATGGAGACAGCTTGTATAATGGTACCCTAGATGATGCCGCTTATGTAGCATTGCTCATTCAATTGGTCGAACGGCAAGGCGGTACCGGATTCGCTAGACCCTTGATTTTTGCAATCGTGACGGGTGAAGAGAAAGGATTGCTTGGTTCAAAGTATCTGATGCAACACCTACCAGTACCTAAAGAAAGCATCGCCGCAAACATCAACTTGGATCAACTCCGTCCACTATTTCCACTGGAGCTATTGACCGTTCATGCACTTGATGAAACCACCCTTGGGGACGATGCGGCTGCTGTGGCTGCGAGTATGCAGATCAAAGTTCAGAACGACCCTGAACCCGAACGTGGACTGATCCGCCGCTCGGATCAATGGGAATTTATCCAAGTGGGAATTCCGGCTATCAACTTCGTCTTTGGCTATGCCCCTGGATCTGAGAGCGAACGAATCTACCGGCAATGGTACCGTGAAGGCTATCATACCCCCAAGGATGATCTTCAGCAAAAAATAGACTGGGATGCCGCAGCCAAGTTCAACACGTTTTTTTATGCCCTTGTAGAAAAAGTAGCCGATGGCACAGCTTCACCAGCTTGGAAACCAGACAGCAAACTAAGGCCTGTGAATCCTTAGTTTGGGGGAGAATGGTTGAAATGTTTAATGCTTAACGTTGAACCGAATCCTGCTGCTTTCAATAGTTGCTTTAATTATGAAGTCCCCTCGGAGCCAAATAATTTAAAAAAAATCATCATAACTCTTTAACCTAATTTTTAACTCATGAGTAAAGACCTCCTCTCCAGCAATGAGATGGAAAATCGAATTTTCACGATTCGTGGCATCCAGGTTATGATTGACCGGGATTTGGCTGAATTATACGGGGTTGAAACCAGAGCATTAAATCAGGCTGTCAAAAGGAACCTAGACCGTTTCCCAAATTCATTCAGATTTCAATTAAATAATGAAGAATTTGAAAATTGGAAATCACA
>JBKJKX010000067.1:0-5749 GCA_046597285.1 Algoriphagus sp.
GGTGCGTTTGCAGGGGAAATTTTACACAATCAAGCCGTTTCAGATCGGAAAAAATTCTTCCAATTGTTGATCACAGGAGCGATTTGCATTGGAATAGCGATGATCTGGAGTCTTCATTTCCCGATTGCCAAGCGAATGTGGAGTAGCTCCTTCATCCTCTTGACAGGAGGAATGGCTTTCCTGTTTATGGCTGGGTTTTATGGGATTATCGATATCCTTCAATGGAAAAAATGGTCCTTTTTCTTCGTCGTTATCGGAATGAATAGTTTGACGATCTACATGGTCTATCGCTTTGTCAACTTCCGATACACTTCCAGGCTTTTGTTTGAAGGCCTGTATTCCCCTTTGGATGAAAGATGGCATTCAGTTTTGGAGAGTTTGGGAGCGCTGGTGTTGGTCTGGCTTTTTCTTTATTTCCTTTACCGGAATAAGATATTTTTTAAGGTTTAGGGAAGTGGGAAGTCGGAGGTCAGGAGGTTGGAAGTAGGCAGTTATCACCTTTGAGGTTTTTTTTCAACCTCGAAGGTTTGTTAATATGAAGGTTTTAAAATCAAAGCCTTATATAATTACTAATATATTATTGAAAAACAATTACTTATGAAATCATCACGTAGATCATTTATAAAGAAAACCACTACAATAGGAGCTGTAGTAAGTATTAGTACTTTGCCCTTTTCACTACTGGGAAAGTCCAAAGCAGATCCCATTAAAATCGGAATTATTGGCTTGGACACTTCTCATTCTCCAGCTTTCACCAAACTATTTAACACCTCCAAGCCCAGACCTGAATTGGCAGGATTTAAAGTCGTTGCAGCTTATCCCTTTGGCAGCAGAGATATCAAATCTTCCATGGATCGGATCCCTGATTACATCAAGCAAGTCAAAGAATTGGGGGTTGAGATCACAGATTCAATTGAAGCTTTACTCGAAAAAGTGGACGTGGTACTTTTGGAAACCAACGATGGAAAACCGAGACTAGCTCAGGCCAGAAAAGTGATTGAGGCAAAAAAGCCCTTTTTCATCGATAAACCCGTAGCGGCGAGTTTTGCAGATACCCAATTGATCTATCAAGAAGCAGCGTCCGCTAGAGTTCCGATCTTCTCAGCTTCTTCATTGAGATACATGGCTAATGCCCAGGCAGTAAGGCATGAGGGGAAAATCGGAAAGGTGCTCGGTTGTGATGCCTTCAGTCCTGCCACGATAGAAGCTGGCCATCCGGATTTGTTTTGGTACGGAATCCATGGCGTAGAAATTCTATTCACCGTGATGGGACCCGGTTGCGAATCAGTCAGTCGAGTGCATACGCCGGAAGCCGATCTGGTAATCGGAAAATGGAACGATGGAAGAATAGGGACTTTCAGAGGAACTAGAACTGGAAAACATGAATATGGTGGAACTGCTTTCGGCACGGAAGGAAACTTGGTTCTGGGAAAATACGAAGGCTATGAACCCTTGGCTGTAAAGATTGCTGAGTTCTTTAAATCAGGTGTATCACCGGTGGATTCCGCGGAGACGCTGGAGATCTATGCCTTTATGGAAGCTGCGGAGGAAAGCAAGAGGCGGGGAGGGGAAGTGGTTGGGATTGGATCGGTGAAATAGCAACTTTGAGAATGGAAACCAAAAAGTAACCTTTTGCCAAAATGAGCCGATATTTTTGATGTTCTTTTGCCTTGACGCAAAAGAACCAAAAGGTCAAGACGCAGCAATGCTTCTCCACACTACCCACCGCCGGCCCCCTGCTGCGTCATCCCCGTGCGCCTATCCGATTAAAATTTCTGCTAAAGGCGGGTTTTCTATAGAATTAGATTCTTTGATTCTGCTTAAAGAATTTATCCAATTAATGACCCTGAAAGGAATCGTTCTGCTAGAATCCGTGTGCTGCAACTCGGAACATGAATGCTCAAAACCTTATGGGTGGATTTATTAATCACTTGGTATGCTCATTTATTTCTTCTTGGAATCCTCTGCTTCGAAATAAAATTTCTTTCGCTTTTTATCGGTATTTCCAATCTCGTTCATGGATTCGGCGTCGTATATCCGACCGTTTTGGATCACGTAAATGACTTTCTCAGAGTCTCGAATGTCATTCAAAACATCACCATCTATCACCGCTAAGTCAGCGAGTTTTCCGACTTTGATAGAACCCAAATTGGAATCTATGCCTAGATGCTTGGCGGGAACAATAGTGGCAGCTTGCAATGCTTCCAGCGAACTCATCCCACCTTGTGCCATCATCCACATTTCCCAATGCGCAGCAAGGCCTTCGCGCTGTCCATGTCCTCCAATGGCGACCATAATATTGCGGTCTTTCATCGCTTTGACGGTCTTTACCACATTAAAGTGATTGTAGTGGTGATCAGGTGCCATCATTCTTCTCATCGACCTAGGGGCAAGAATGTCTTGTGGAACAAACTTGCTCAATCTTGGATGCTTCCAGACATCAGTTTTTGCATACCAATAATGCTCTCCAGAAATACCTCCAAAAGAAACTACCAAAGTAGGAATGGAAGCTGCCTTTGAATGGCTCCAAAACTGATACACATCTTCATAGAGTTTCTCTAAGGCCACCGAGTGCTCTATTGACGTGGCACCATCGGCTATTTTTCCAAGATCCTGCTGTAGCAAGGCTCCGCCTTCTGATAGGACCAGCATTTCAAATTCCAATGCTGCCTGGATAATTTGTTGGTACTGCTCTCTTCTTGGATGGTGATGCATCTTAATGGCGAAGGCACCTACACGCTTCAACCTGTCCATGTGAAACCTTGCGTCCTCCAATCCATTTACGATGGCAGTATGGCCTGGTTCATACGCTCCATACAAGGACATCCCTGTTGAAAAGATTCGAGGAGAAACGATGTTTCCAGCTTTCTGCATTTCTGCAGCGCCGAAGACTTCTTCTGTAAAGGTGTTCGGATTGAACATCGTCGTAACCCCAAAAGCCAGGGTACCAAAAGCACTCCAATTCTGCTGAGGAATAATGCCATTCGATCCATTGGGCTGATGGGCATGGGTATCGATGATTCCGGGAATAATTGTTTTCCCTTTTATATCGATAATAGTCGCGTTCTGAGGAATAGTCACTTCCTCCCTTTTTCCAACAGCAATAATGTGATTGCCCTCAATCAAGACCACTCCATCAGCAATCACTTCATCACCTTCCATAGTAATCACTCGTGCGCCTACCAAGGCTGAAATTCCTGTTGGCTTTGCTATTGGCTGTGAAAAACTGATATAAGTTTGCCTAACTTCTTTCGGAATATCAGTTGATTTACTGTACAAATTTGCCCCCAAATTCCAGTGAATTTCATTACTGTTTCGGCTAAAACTAATGTTGGTTCCTGCTGACTCTGACCTTGTTTTTACCTGAGGATTAGAATCTGCATCGGTGATGACTATCGATTCCTCGGACTCAGAATAAGGGATGCTTTTGACCCGATAATGCTCCACAAATGCAAGTTCTTTACCATTGGGAGCCATTTTAAATTCAGTGGCATACTTAACGGTATAGAGGGTTTTAAAATTTTTCCCGTCCAAGTCAATACGGCCAAGGCTAGGCATCTCCCCATCAAGATGGAGGTAAATGCGATCATTTCGATCGGCAAAGTGTGGGGACCGACCCTGGGTAGTAATTAGTTTTGTTGCTCCACCATCCGCAGAGACTTGGTATATTCCTGTGGCTAGATTGTATGTGGGATCCAACAGACTTTCATCCTTAAACTTGCGGAATACCACAGTCTTTCCATCGGGTGAGAAAGATGGTTCTGTATATTTTCCTGGCCAATTCAAGAGATTCTTGCTTTCAGAATTCTCTAAGTTGATCACTCGGATATTGCCTTGTTCCTGATCATTCCAGGTACTGAACACAATCTTTTTCCCGTCGCTGGAAAAACTTGGGGCCAATTCAAAATGTGTCGTTTGTTGTGTAAGTCTTTTCGGCTTGCCATTGGGCAAATCAAGGATATAAATGTATCCCAAGGCTTCAAAAGCAGCCATCTGTCCATCAGGAGAAACTTCAACATGATGAAGCATCTTCACATCAAACTGCTCGGCGTCAATGTTTTTGGAGAATCTAAGTGTCTTATTGATACTTTTTTCTCTCTTCACCTCAAAAGGGATAATTGCTGAAGTTTTTGATTCGGTTTGTACCAAATTGATTTTTCCCCCGGCCCAAAACAAAATACTTTTATCATCGGCAGTCCAGGACATGGAAGGATAAACTCCATGAATCGCCCAAGCGGCTTGCTTGTCTCGATCCAACTGGTCATACACCGCTGTTTTCTTTCCAGTCAGCAAATCATAAATGAAAAGTGTACTCTGAAAATCTACCCGGGAAATGTAAGCCAGTTTTGATCCATCGTGTGAAAGGGTAGGGCGGATAGCGCCACCACGACCACTGATGACTACTTCGATTTCTCCGGATTGCAGATCCAATCTTTTGATGGCATAAATTCCCTTTTCACTGTCCTTTGAATATTCAAAAAAATCTCCCGGAGTCACATCTTGTGAATAATATACATAGCGACCATCCGGCGAAAAAGAAGGTTCACCCATATCCTTTTGTTCATTAGGACGGGATGTCAATTTTCGACCTTCGCCACCAGAAGATGGATAAACCCATATTTCTCCAGCTCCCAAAGATCTTGTGCCTGTGAAATGCTTTCTCACAGCTATGAAATTCCCGTCAGGACTCCAAGCAGGAGAATTCACCATTCGAAAAGTCTCCGATGAGACCGAGCGCTTGTTTCCGCCATCCACATCCATAATCCAAATGTTTTCTCCGCCACCTTCATCTGAAGTAAAGACGATGTGCTTTCCATCAGGACTGAATGATGGCTGCATTTGCCAGGCAAAGTCCGAAGTCAAGGGCTTAGCAGAACCACCGCTTGCAGGAATCGAGTAGATATCACCTAAAAGATCAAACACAATCAAAGTTCCGTCGGGACTGATATCCACATTCATCCAAGTGCCTTCATTCACGTTGATCGTTACAGTACTTGCTTCACGCTTGCTTTCCTCGACATTCCACACCGAATTGGCTGACTGTAAGTTCGACTGAGCATAGGTGCCAGTGAATATGAGCTGGAGCAAAAGAATGATCCATTTGGTAGGAGAGCGGAAATTGGAATGCAGCATTTTCTTAAATCAATTTTGAAACTTAATTGGAAATCAAGGCCAAGGTAAAAATTTCTACTTTTCTAACTTGTAAGAAAATTCCCTGGGTTTGAAATCTGCTTTTCCTATCGTTTTTTTATCGTCCCTTTTTCTTAACCCAAAAGGAGGGCTGAGTGTAAAGTAAATTCGCACGGAGCGTTTTTTGCGAAGAGTCCGGTATTCGGGTGGGGTCAAGAAGTGGCAAAGATTCCACCCCACATGCCAAACGAAGTCCCGCTGCCACTTCGACCCAATGCGCTTATCTAAATAAGTTTTCTGTTGGATTTTTTTTACCACAGTTGCCGGAAGCAAATGAAGGTTTTCTCAGACCCAGTCTGGAAATAGCTCCTGCAGGATGTTTGGGATTCTGGAAGATACCAAAGCGCTCATTCATCCAATTTACTTTTCGAGTATACAAAGCATAGAAATTGGATCTTAATCAATCTGGTAAAACCGATTTATTTGATGAGCTGATTTTTCAAAGCAGTCAACTTTTATATATTTAAGAGTTATTCATTTCTGAAATTTTTTCAACAGTGTGTGAGCCTAGTTTTTTGGCTCGTTTGAAATTTCAGATTGAAACCACAACTCACCATCA
>JBKJKX010000111.1:0-6832 GCA_046597285.1 Algoriphagus sp.
CTTTTGGGCCTTTGCTTCCTCTACCGTACTGATCCATTCCCGGCATATTTGTCTTTTCTGCCAGCATATTCAGGTCTTCATAAGTGAAATTCCCCTGCATAGAAAGCAGTGTAAAGCTTTTTCCATCTCCAGAAAGCATCAGTAGTTCCTTCACAAGGCCGGACTCTTCCCTCACCATAAATTTCAGGTTGGTTCCTTTTTCTTGCACATCCATCAGTTCTTCGTACATATTTCTGGTGAGCGTGCCCATAGCCTCCTTATATAAAGTCATGCCGTCCACTTCCTCCGAATTCAGAATGCGAATTCCTTTGACTTTGGAAATCAATGTTCCTAACTCTTCGGATTCTTTATCGTTTTCCGAATTGTTTTTCAGAAACCCACCAGCCATTTGCATCATTTTCGAGGAAATATAGACCCGTGAAAAACGGTCATCCTCCATGTACTTTGAGAAAAATCGCTGAATGGCATCCTCCTGAGCTTGCGCCCGAAAAACAAACGCCAACAGCAACAGCGGGATTAGGATTAATTTTTTCATGTGTATATAATTTGATTTTTAGCGGCCACATGGAATCTCGCATATTTAATATTCATCCCAGTGTGTGATGTCTTCGTCTTGCTCGATTTCATGATTTATTTCTTTGTTGTTGTTTCAAATAATTGGTTGGTCGTATTCAGATATTTCAAATCGTTCATCAACTCTAATCGCTCCTGACCTTTGGAAAGGTTGGTTTGGATCAGCGCAAAAGCCATCATCACCTGATTGTATGCTTCTTTTTCGGCTTGCTTTTGTTCGTACATTCTCCAACCATAAAACGATCCGGCAAGGATTGCGATAGAAGCAGCCCAATTCAGCCAGGTTGAGTTGAGCTTTCTGACTTTACCTTTTGGCATTTTCAAATTCTCAGGTTCCTGGGTTGCCAATCCCGCGATGCTCGAAAACATATCTTTCTCTTCTTCATATCCATCTGCCTGCGAAAGCAAGTTTTTGAGTTCCTGCTCCTCAATAAGACTGGTTTCGGCATTCCAGTATTTCTCAAGTAATTCTTCTATTCGTTTCATTTTGACTTCTGGTTGATCATTTTTTCGCGGATGCTTTTTCTCGCCCGATGCAGATTTACTTTCACTTGATCTAGACTGATCTCGAGATGTTCGGCAATTTCCTCATAACTCAAACCTTCCACTTCTCGGAGCTGGAAAACTTCCTGTTGCTTGATCGGAAGACCTTTCACTAAACTCATCACCTTGTGGATAGAATCTTTGGTCTCCTCGGAAAAAGATTCTTCCAGCTGTATCTCCTCCAATCCGTCCAAACTTTCCAATCGGTTTGACTTTCGAAAGTGCATCAACACTTCATTCTTGAGGCTCTTCACAAGCCATCCCGAAAGATTGGGATGATTTTTCAGCTCCTGTTCTTTTTCAAATGATTTTTCAAAGACATTTTGAAGTACATCTTCCGCCAATGCTCTATCTCTGACCCAGAGATAAACCAGACGATAGAGTTGCCCTTTTTTCGGCCAAATGTGAACTTCAAAAAATGACTTCATTTAAGAGATTGATGCATAAGGAAAGTGAATGTTACACTTTCGTAGAAAAATTTTCTAAAAAGTTGAAAAACTTTCCGGAACGGAGAATACTAGAAACAGTTCCGGATTCACCTTGTTAATCAAGTAGGTTTTATAGCTATAAACTGTAAATTGAATCTAAATTAATCTTTAAAAATAGTATGCATGCAGAGTATTTATTACTTTGCAAGCTATTCAATTGGCTGAAAATGGGACAAATTCAAATTCAAGAGGGCATAAAAAAAGCCCTGATTTTCATCAGGGCTGGTGGTGATAAGTGGACTCGAACCACCGACTCACGGATTTTCAGTCCGATGCTCTACCAACTGAGCTATATCACCGTTTTTTAAAGTGATGCAAAGGTAGGTATTTGAGTATTTGAACCAAATCATTTGACAAAATAATTACTTAACAACCCCCAAACTATACGCTAAACTCATCAATATGAGCTTTTTACCGCAGATTGTATTTCTTTTAATTTTAGGCTTCGCTGGCTTTATTTTGAGCAAAAGGATCAGATTTCTTCGTAGAAACATCCTTTTGGGTAAGGCTGAAACCCGAAATGACCTACCGGAGGCAAGATGGAAGACCATGCTTTTAGTTGCCTTGGGTCAGCAAAAAATGTTCAAACGCATCGTACCTGCCTTTTTACACTTATTGATTTACGTGGGTTTCATCGTGATCAATCTCGAAGTCCTAGAATTCGTCTTGGACGGAATTCTAGGAACGCACCGACTTTTTGCTCCATTCCTCGGAGGACTTTATACTGCAGCGATGAACATGTTTGAATTCCTAGCAGTGGCAGTTTTGATATCCTGCGTAGCATTTCTGATTCGCAGAAATGTGATGAAAGTCGAGCGGTTCACTAAGCCTGAACTGAATGGCTGGCCGGCTCTCGATGCAAATGTCATTCTCATCGTTGAGATTATCTTAATGTGCGCCGTCCTAACCATGAACGCGACAGATCAGATTCTAGCGGAAAGAGGTTCGGAGCATTACCTTGCTATGGGCAGTTTGTTTTTCAGCGGGTTGATCCGGCCGATTTTCGAAGGAATGTCGGATGGAGCCCTGGTTTTCATCGAGCGATTTGCCTGGTGGTTCCACATTGCCGGTATTCTGGCTTTCGCAATTTATGTCACCTATTCAAAGCATCTGCATATTTTTCTTGCTTTCCCAAACACCTGGTATTCCAACCTGAAGCCAAAAGGCGAGATGATCAATATGCCCGAGGTTACCAATGAGGTGAATATGATGCTGGGAATTCCAGTGGAAACTCCATCCGATCCTCCTGCTGAAATTGGAAGATTTGGTGCTAAAGACATCAATGACCTGACATGGGTCAATGTGATGAATGCTTATTCCTGCACGGAATGTGGCCGATGTACGGCGGAATGTCCCGCCAACATTACCGGAAAGAAACTTTCTCCAAGGAAAATCATGATGGATGTGCGGGATCGCGCTGAGGAAGTCGGAAAAAGTATGGATGCCGGCGGTCCGGGATTCGCAGATGGCAAATCTCTTCTCGGAGACTACATCACAAAAGAAGAAATCAACGCTTGCACTTCCTGTAACGCCTGCGTAGAAGCTTGCCCGGTAAATATTGACCCACTTTCTATCATTATTCAGATGCGTCGCTATGTGGCGATGGAAGAATCCGGAACACCGGCACAGTGGAATACGATGTTCCAAAACATAGAAACAAGCTTTTCTCCCTGGAAATTCAGTCCATCTGACCGTTTCAATTGGGCGGAGAAAGTGAAGGATGAGGAGATGAAGTGATTTTGGATGACGGATGGTAGTTGGAAGTGGGAGGATGGAAGAAGGAAGTGGGATGCTGGATGACCGGTGTTGGATGTCAGCGGGAAGTAGGATGTGGGAAGCTGGAGGTTTTGACTCTTCAAATACTAAAAAAAAATAAAATTGTGGTTTATGATAATGGCGTATGAAAAGCTCAAAATCATAAATCTTAAAACATAAATCCAAAATATGTCAACATACAAAGTCCCAACAATGGCTGAAATGGCCGGAAAAGGAGAAAGCCCCGAAGTTCTTTTTTGGGTGGGCTGTGCAGGATCTTTTGACGAGCGATACAAGGCCGTGACACAAGCTTTTGTTAAAATATTGAATAAAGTGGGTGTGAGTTTCGCAGTCCTCGGAACGGAAGAAAGCTGTAGCGGAGATCCTGCAAGGAGAGCTGGAAATGAATTTTTATTCCAAATGCAGGCAGTTTCAAACATTCAGGTGATGAATGGATACGAGATTAAAAAGGTCGTGACTGCTTGCCCGCACTGCTTCAATACGATCAAAAATGAATACCCGGCGTTAGGCGGAAACTATGAAGTAATGCACCATTCGCAATTTCTTCAGCAATTGATCAACGAAGGAAAAGTTGCTCTCAAAGGCGGCGGTGAATTCAAAGGCAAAAAGATCACCTTCCATGACAGCTGCTATCTCGGTCGGGCAAATGATGTCTATGAAGCTCCACGCGATGTGATCCGAGCATTGGATGTGGAACTTGTAGAGATGAAGCGCTGCAAAACCAAGGGGCTTTGCTGTGGTGCAGGCGGAGCGCAAATGTTTAAAGAGCCGGAACCCGGAACAAAAGATATCAACGTCGAGCGTACCGAGGAAGCTTTGGCCACTGGAGCTCAGGCGATTGCGGTCGGTTGTCCTTTCTGCCTTACTATGATGACCGATGGTATCAAAAACAAGAATCGAGAAGCAGATGTGATGGTTTACGATCTGGCTGAAATGATCGCAAAAGACATGGGAATCTGAAACTTAAAATTTGAATCAATTTGACCCTTTTTGCCGTTAGGTAGAAAGGGTTTTTCTTTACCCTAAATTCAAATCCAAGATGTACGTTGATTTCAATATAATGCCTGCCTATTCCCGCGTTTGGATCTATCAGGCCGGTCGCAGTTTCACTCCCACCGAAAAAGAACTTGTCACTAACAGGCTCAAAGCATTTTGCGATGGGTGGAACACACATGGAAACGGGATGCCAAGTTCGTTCCAAATTCTGGACGACCAGGTTTTGATTATGGCGGTGGATGAAAGTAATCTGGGTGCAAGCGGATGCTCCATTGACAGCTCAGTGAAAGCGTTGCGAGAGATTGAAAACATGTTGGGAATCAACTTGACCGATCAAGGTAAGGTAAGTTACAAATCCATCAACGGGAAATTGAAAGTTGCATCAGCACTTGGAATCAAATCAAAAGTAATCGAAGGAGAAATAGAAGCGGAAACGCTAGTAATCAATCCGCTTATTCAACGAAAAGAAGAGCTGGAGAATGTTTGGATTTCAGCAGGTAAAAGCTGGTTGAACAAATATTTTCCAGATTAATTTAGTAATATTCAAGATAGATCAACAATCCCCTTTCAGAAGAAATAGCCAAATGAATAAGACATTCTCCAATGAAAAAATTGAATTTAGATCCCTACCTACTTTCAATTTTAAAGAGAAATCCAAATCCATCAGGCCTCCAAAAAATAATTACAAAAGCATGAAACACCATTTTTTATGGATTAGCCTCTTTCTTATTTTGGTTGCAAGCTCCTGCAAAAGCCTCCAGGAAAAGGGAAATGACCAATTTCTTTCCGGCCAGTATCAGTATGCAATTTCTACCTATTCGCAAATTCTGACCGATGATCCAGAAAACAAGGAAGCAAATCAGGTAATTGCTGAAAGTTATCGCCTCTCCAACCGAATCGAGAAAGCCGGTCCCTACTACGAAAAGCTGGTTGAGGAAGATCCCTCTTTTGAAAATTATTATCGACTAGGATTGAGCTTAAAAGCTCAGGAGAAGAACGAGGAGGCAAAGTCGGCTTTTGAAAAAGCAAAAGAATATACGCAGGATGAAACTTACGGATCTGAAATCCAACGCCAAATAGAAGCGATCAAACTCAAAGATGGAATCGAAAATTACTGGCCAAATCATGTGCTGGTAAACTATAAAGAATTGAATACCGCAGGCGCTGATTATGCGCCGGTTTTGAGCGAAGACTTCATTTATTTCACTTCCGGTAGAGAGGCTTCCGGGTTGTATTCTGCCGACGGATCGCCGTATACCAAACTATTTCGAGCCCGGGCTGAAGGCCTTCGAGTAGACACAAAAGCGGTCCAAGCTCTTCCTGAATTCAAAAATGAGGAGGGGCTGAATCAGGCAGCTATCGCAATTAGTCCTGACGGAAACACCATCATCTATGCCCGAGGCAATTCCACTTCCGCAAAAGATTTGCCTGAAACGGCGCTTTTTGTCTCTTATTTCAGAGGTTCAGGATTCACTCAGCCCATTTGGATGCCATTGAATGAAGAAGAATCCTGGTGGAATTCCACACCTGCTTTTAGCCCTGACGGAACCGAATTATACTTTGCCTCAAACAGGCCGGGAGGATTTGGTGGAATAGATTTATATAAAGCCACCCGACTGGCAAACGCCGACTTTGGAAATGCAGTCAATCTAGGCCCCACTGTCAATACACCAGGAAATGAGCTTTTCCCTAGAATGGAGGCTGACGGAAAGTTTTTCTTCTCTTCCGATGGACATCCGGGTTATGGAAAGCTGGATTTATTTGTAGCAGAAAACGATGGATCCGGAAAACAGATCATCCGAAATCTTGGTGAAAACATCAACAGCACGAATGACGATTTCGGTCTGTTCTTCACCGAATATCCAAAGTCTGGCTATATGAGTTCCAACCGTGATGGTGGAGAGGGAGATGATGATATTTACTTTTTCGAAGACAAAACTCCAAAACCAAAAATCGTCAATGTCTTGCTCAATGTAACTACCAAAGAACGGATCGCTGGCCAACCTGATAAAGTGTTGGAGCAAGCGAGAGTTGTTTTGTATGATGGAAGCAACAAAAATTCCGGTGGTGATTTCTCGAACACAAACGGTCGAGTGAGATTTACCCTTGAGTCAAATGCAAACTTCACAATCATTGCTTCGAAAAACGGTTATTTCTCCAAGTCAGTGCCTTACACCACAAAAGGAAAAACTCCGGATCCAGCAACTCTGATTCAGGAAGTAACCAATATTACCCTTGATACCACTATCATTTTGGATCAGCTGATTTTGGACAAATCAGTTGTGTTGGAAAACATTTACTACGATTTAGATAAAGCGGATATCAGGCCTGATGCAGCAATAGAACTTGACAAACTGATCGCAGTGCTGAAGGATAATCCTACTATCCGAATCGAATTGAGTTCGCATACAGATTCCAGATCTAGTGATTCTTACAACCTTGACTTGTCACAAAGG
>JBKJKX010000162.1:0-37246 GCA_046597285.1 Algoriphagus sp.
CAAATCAAAGGAAGAGTTTTTCGAAGAAGTGCGAACGAAGTTGAGCATCGTTCCAGGTGCTAACATCACCCTCGGTCAGCCTATTGCTCACCGAATTGACCACATGCTTTCCGGTACGCGCGCCAATATTGCAATCAAGATTTTTGGAGCGGATTTGCAGCAGCTCTATGAAATCGGCAAAGCGATCGAAACCAGTATCAAACCCATTTCTGGCATTGCAGACGTGGCCGTAGATCAGCAAGTGGAAGTGCCTCAGCTCCGTATCACTCCAAAAAGACAGATTCTAGCAGCACATGGGATGACTGTTGGTGATATGATGGAGCAAATTGATATCGCTTTTGCAGGGGAAAAAGCAGGAGAAGTTTACGAAGGTCAGAAGTACTTTGATCTTATGGTGCGATATCGGCCAGAGTCAAGAAGCAGCAAAGAAGCCTTGGAAACTGCTATGATCAGCTTGCCAAACGAAGCACAAATTCCGTTAAATGAGCTGGCAACCATTGGTTCTGTCAGTACTCCCAATACGATCAGTCGGGAAAATGTTCAGCGAAAGATCGTCGTGGCGGCAAATGTTCAAGGCAGAGATCTTCGCAGTGTGGTCAATGATATCCAGGAAATCATCGGTAATGAAATTGAGATTCCGGAAGGCTACCGAGTGGAATATGACGGCCAATTTGAGAGTGAGGCCAAAGCTTCCAGACTATTATTAGTCACGGCAGGGCTCGCAATTTTGGTAATCTTCTTATTGCTGTACTATGAATTTCAAGATGTCCGACTATCCTTTATCGTGCTGATCAATTTGCCTTTGGCGCTGATTGGCGGCATTTTGATCGTCTACTTTACCTCAGGAATAATCAGTATTGCCGCTACAATCGGTTTTATCAGCCTGTTTGGTATAGCCACACGAAACGGGATACTGCTGGTTTCCAGGTATGAAGACTTGAGAAAAGAAGGAATGAGGGGAACTGAACTACTAAAAACAGGAGCTTTGGACAGATTAAACCCGATTCTCATGACAGCTTTGACAACTGGGCTTGCCCTGATCCCATTGGCTATGAAAAGTGGTGAACCGGGAAATGAAATCCAAAGCCCCATGGCAGTGGTCATCCTCGGTGGATTGCTGACTGCAACTTTACTTAACCTGATCGTAATTCCATGTGTTTATGAGCTGGTTTTAAAAAGGGAGGACAGGCAATTAGATAACTAGAAAATATGCCCCGTGGTCATGCTGCGGGGCATATTTTTCTAATACAACCTAAAAAAGAAAATCTTGTCCATTGAAACAGTTGCACCTATAAATCCTGATTTATAGGTGGTTAGTCTTTAGATATTTTAAAAATTTGAACCCATTGCCATTATTTTCGTAAATTTGAATTGTTGAAAAAGATTGTTTCCATAGCGTTTTCTCTGATGATCCTCCTGAGCAATGTCGGATTGGCTAAGACTATTCACCTCTGCATGGGTACAGAGATGGAGAGCGCAATTGGTTTTTCCACTTCTCATATTGAATGTGAGATGACCAAAAAGAAGGCTGATTGTCATTCTACAGCGGATACAACTTCCCACGAAGAGAAAGATTGTTGCGATGAGGAGTTTGAATTGCTCGTTTTAGACCAAGAGCCCCAGAAGTCAAAACTCAACCTTGAAATTTCCCCAGAATTCGTTGTTTCCTTAGTTTATACCTTCTTCGGGGTATCCATTTTTGCAACTGAGAAAAAAGAAAATTATACAGATTACCCTCCTCCCGTTCTAAAGCAAGACCTTCAGGTTCTTCATCAATCCTTCTTAATTTAATCTTTCCGGTAGCCCAATTCCTCTGAATTGGGAGAATAAGCGGTTGCCTGTTTGGGCAATTGATTCTTTCTATTTCATTTACCGGATTCGATTATGCTTAATAAAATCATCAAGTTTTTTCTTGAAAATAAACTAGTCACTGTACTACTTCTCCTCCTTATAATAGCTTGGGGAATAGTAACTGCTCCCTTCAATTGGGACATTGGGTTTCTACCAAGAGATCCTGTACCGGTGGATGCCATTCCTGACATTGGGGAAAACCAACAAATCGTCTTTACTGAATGGATGGGACGATCGCCACAGGATGTGGAAGACCAAATCACCTATCCACTCACCACTTCACTACTCGGATTGCCAGGAGTAAAAAGTGTGCGAAGTAGTTCCGCTTTCGGTTTTTCCAGTATCTACATCATTTTCAACGAGGATACTGAATTCTATTGGAGTCGGTCTAGGGTTTTGGAGAAACTCAACTCGCTGCAAGCAGGACTCTTACCTGAGGGCGTTCAGCCTAGATTAGGACCAGATGCAACTGCGTTGGGCCAGGTATTTTGGTACACACTCGAAGGTCGGGATGCAGATGGTAATCCTGCTGGAGGTTGGGATCTTCACGAACTCCGAACAATCCAAGATTATTACGTCCGATATTCGCTAACCGCCGTCGAGGGTGTTTCCGAAGTGGCCTCTGTCGGGGGTTATATCAAAGAGTACCAAGTGGATGTGGATCCAACGGCGCTCAAGGCCTACGGCGTCACACTTATGGATGTGATGCAGGCTGTTCGAAAAAGCAATCTTGATGTCAGTGCTAATACTATTGAGGTCAATAAAGTGGACTATTTTGTTCGAGGTCTAGGGTATGTAGAAGAACTCTCCGACTTGGATCAGGCCGTTGTTAAAGTCACTGATAATGTTCCGATTCGGATCAAGGATGTTGCCAAAGTAAATATTGGTCCGCAAGTCCGAAATATGAGTGGCATTTTGGATAAGTCTGGCGCGGAAGCTGTCGGCGGAGTGGTCATCGCCCGATATGGAGACAATCCATTGGCAGTCATTGAAGGTGTAAAAGCCGAAATCGAGAAGCTTTCAGGAGGCTTACCATCCAAAACACTGGCTGATGGTCGAGTATCCAAAGTAACCATCGTGCCTTTCTATGATCGTTCAGGATTGATCTTTGAGACATTGGGTACACTTTACGAAGCGATCACCCAGCAAATCCTCATCACCATACTTGTCATCATCGTTATGGTGTACAACATCAGAGCATCATTAATGATATCAGCCTTGTTACCGATGGCTGTTCTGATGTGTTTTATTTTCATGAAATATTTTGGGGTTGATGCCAATATCGTAGCACTTTCAGGGATTGCAATTGCCATCGGAACAATGGTTGATTTGGGGATTATTCTCAATGAAAATATTCTTCATTATCTCGAAAGAGCACCTGAAGGGCAGTCCAAGCTCAAATCAGTCTATAATGCAACAGCGGAAGTATCGGGGGCAATTATCACAGCAGTCAGTACCACGATTATCAGCTTTTTACCGGTTTTTACGCTTCAGGCTGCGGAAGGGAAGCTCTTTGGGCCCTTAGCCTACACCAAAACTTTTGCGCTGATTTCAGCAGTGATTTTCACCCTGTTAATCATGCCTGCTTTTTCGCATTGGATCTTTTCCATCAAAAATTCAAAGGGACAAATCGGTCGCTACCTAAACTACGGCTTGGTAATTTTAGGGCCTATTATCGCTTTTACGATTTGGCCTTGGGCTGGCTGGTTGCTTTTTGGTTACGGTCTCATCCACACAGCAGCATTCCATTTTCCTGAGAAAATAGAAAAGCATAAAAGCCTACTGATCATTGCAGTGACTTTATTAGCCGTGACCTGGTTATTAACACAGCAATGGATGCCTTTGGGCGTATCCGTCAGCACCTTTACAAACTTCATTTTCATCGCTTTACTACTTGTCTTCGTCTTAGGCGGGTTTTCTTTATTTATCCGGATTTATCCTCGCATTCTGATTTGGTGCCTTGCCCATAAAGCAAAGTTTTTGAGTTTCCCTTTACTTGTTATTTTCTTGGGCTTAAGTGTTTGGCTGGGATTTAATAAGGTATTTGGATTCGTTCCCAAATCCTTTGATGTGATTGGAGTCAATATTCGCACCACAGGTTTCTGGTCTGGTTTAAGCCATACTTTTCCTGGAATGGGTAAAGAATTTATGCCTTCGCTCAATGAGGGATCTTTTCTTCTGATGCCAACTACAATGCCACATTCAGGGGTTCAGGAAAACAAGGAAGCCCTGCAAAAATTGGATATGTTGGTGACAGCTATTCCTGAAGTTGATATGGTGGTGGGAAAGGCAGGCAGAGCTGAGACTGCCATCGACCCTGCACCGATTTCCATGTTTGAGAACACGATCAACTACAAATCGGAATATGCCACGGATGCCGACGGAAATCGCCTTCGTTTTAAGACAAACGATGATGGATTTTATGAATTGCAGTCGGGTGAATTCTATGATCCAAGTCTTAATACTCCGAGTATAATTAAGAGCTCCAACCTGATACCAGATGAAGACGGGGAATATTTTCGTCAGTGGCGGGCTGAAATCAAATCACCTGATGATATCTGGGAAGAGATAATTGCAGTGGTCAACCTACCCGGTGTCACTTCTTCTCCCAAACTTCAACCTATTGAAACTCGACTTGTGATGTTGCAAACAGGCATGCGGGCTCCGATGGGGATCAAAGTATATGGACCTGACCTTCAGACCATCGAAGAGTTTGGGATGAAACTGGAGCGATACCTCAAAGAAGTACCATCGGTCAAGAAAGAAGCTGTTTTCGCAGATCGAATTGTAGGTAAACCTTACCTCGAACTCGACATCGATCGGGAACAAATCTCACGCTATGGAATGAATGTGGTCGATGTGCAGGACTTTATCGAGACTGCGATTGGTGGAATGAAATTGAGCACCACCGTGGAGGGACGAGAGCGGTACCCGATTCGGGTTCGCTATGCCCGTGAATTTCGGGATGATCCAGCGGCCATCGAAAATATCCAGGTCCCTACTCCACTGGGCAATTATATTCCGCTCGGACAATTGGCAAATATCACCTATCGGCCAGGTCCGGAAATGATCAGAGGAGAAAACAGTTTCCTTGTTGGCTATGTCTTATTGGATAAAATGCCAGGTTTTGCAGAAGTAACGGTCGTCGAGGATGCACAGCGATATCTGAAGGGCAAGATCGATTCCGGTGAACTCGTAGTTCCAGCCGGTGTACGGTACATCTTCTCAGGTTCGTATGAAAATCAAATCCGTGCCGAGGAAAGGCTTAAAATTGCTGTGCCACTTTGCTTGATTCTGATATTCCTGATACTGTATTTTCAGTTCAGAGCTGTATCTACAACACTGTTTGTTTTTACCGGTATAGCTATGGCATTCTCAGGAGGATTCCTGATGCTCTGGCTTTATGGTCAAGATTGGTTTATGAACTTCTCTCTCTTTGATACTAATGTGAGGGATCTTTTCCAAATGAAAGGATATAACCTTAGTGTAGCGGTTTGGGTGGGCTTTATTGCCCTGTTTGGACTAGCCACAGATGACGGAGTGGTTGTTGCCACTTATTTGGACCAAAGTTTCAAGGAAAATAAACCCAATACAATTCAAGGTATCCGTGAGGCAGTCCTAGAAGCTGGAAAAAGAAGAGTGCTTCCTTGTATGATGACCACGGCCACTACCCTGTTGGCCTTGATACCAATCTTTACATCCACGGGTAGAGGATCAGATATCATGATTCCTATGGCTATACCTTCCTTGGGAGGTATGGTGCTGGAGATTACTGCAGTATTTATCGTTCCCACTTTGTATTGCTGGTGGGCTGAGCGAAAATTAAAAAACAATAAATTATGAAAAAGTTACTTTCACTTCTTCTCCTATTTAGTCTGGTGCGAATTGCTTCAGCACAAAGGTTAGATGAGTATTTGATCAAGGCGGCGGAAAATAATCCTGAGTTGAAAGCCTTCTATAACGAATACTTAGCCGCAACGGAGATTGGCAATCAAGTCAGCCTTCCTGATCCAGAGCTTCAGGTTGGGTTCTTCATTCGCCCTATGGAGCGATTTATGGGAAATCAGCAGGCGGATATCCGCTTGATGCAAATGTTTCCTTGGTTTGGAATGCTGAAAGCTCAAGAGTCTGAAGCTGATCAAATGGCGTTGGCGCGCTATCAGCTTTTCTTGGATGCCAAAAACAACCTCTTCTACCAAGTCAAAACTACTTGGTATGCCTTGGCAGAATTGGAGCAGGAAATCCGAATCGCGCAAGAAAATCTGGAAATCCTTCGCAAATACGAACGAATGGCTTTGATCCGCTTCGAAAGTGCGGCGACTTCATCTGCAAGTCCAAGCTCCTCACCTATGGCTTCTTCGCCAAGCGCTAGTTTTTCCACAGGTTCGGGCGGAATGAATTCGATGGGAAATCAAGCCCAGGGTATGTCCAGTCAAGCGAAATCTTCCGCTATGGTTTCTCCGGCGGCTATGGGATCCACTGGATCGGGCATGACTGATGTGCTGCGAATTCGACTTCAAATCAGCGAATTGGAGAATGATCTGGAATTGCTAAATGCAAATAAGATTCCGCTCCAAGTGGAATTAAATAAACTGATGAATTCCCCTCGAGAAGCTCAGATTACCAATCCGGAACCATTACTTCCATTTGCAATGAATCTGGAAAAACTAGCCATTCTAGATAGCATCAGTACCAACAATCCAATGATTGCTATGTACGATGCAGAGCTTTTGGCACTGGAATCTCAGACGCAAATGGCCAAACTGGACGGAAGACCGATGCTGGGTGCCGGAGTAAATTACATGCCCTTCAAACCTCGGATAGAAGACGGAATGCCAATGGGTGGTGAAGACATGTTCATGCCTATGGTGACGATGACACTTCCGATCTATCGCAAAAAGACCAACGCACGAATCAAAGAAGCCGAACTCCTTCAAGAATCAGTTCGATTCAAGAAAGAAAACACCTTAAATCAGTTGGAGATCGGCTGGGCAAAAGCATTCAGGGATCTCGAAGATGCAAATCGGAAAGTCCGACTCTATGAGCAACAACTCGAGCTGGCGAAGCAAAACCTCAGCCTGCTGTTGACTGCTTATGCTACCAATGGGGAAGATTTCGAAGAAGTCCTTCGAGCTCAGCAACTGATTTTGGATTATGAATTTTCAAAAATCGGAGCCATTACCAGACAATATACTTCCCTGGCCATGCTGGATATGCTTTCAGCTACTGGAGTTCAACCTTATTCTAATTAATCACATGGAAACTAAAACTAGAAACCGATACCTGTTTGGAGGATTACTATTTATCCTAGGGATCACGATCGGCTGGCTGATCAGTCCTTCTGCACCTGAAACGGTGGAGGCAGAACACAATCACGGGGTGGAAGCCTTGGCCAATCAACTCTGGACCTGCTCGATGCACCCACAAATAAAATTGAATGAACCGGGCGATTGTCCGATCTGTGGAATGGATTTGATACCTCTTGCTACCGGAAATACGTCCGGAACTACCAATCCGATGGTGCATGAAATGACTGCTGAAGCTATTGCAATGGCAAACATTCAAACATCCATTGTTGGAGGCATGAATAGTAGCGGAGAGTTGCTTTTGACTGGGAAAATTCAAGCTGATGAACGTCAGAATGCTTCCGTTACGGCAAAATTTCCCGGTAGAATAGAAAAGCTATTTGTGAGTTTTACAGGAGAAAAGGTGAAAGTAGGTCAACGATTGGCGACAGTCTATTCTCCAGAATTGGTCACTGCACAAAAGGAATTACTTGAGGCAGCGAAAACGAAGTCGGTTTTCCCCGAATTGTACCAAGCGGCGCGGGAGAAATTACGGCTTTGGAAATTATCAGAGGATCAAATCTCAACTATCGAAAATTCCGGAACGCCTAAAACGGAGTTTGAAGTCCTGGCAGAACATAGCGGTGTGGTGACTCAGCGCAATATCGCTATGGGTGATTATGTAAATACCGGTACAGTGCTTTTCAACATTGTGGACTTGGATAAAATCTGGGTGATGCTCGATGCGTATGAATCGGATTTGCCGATGGTAGCTGTCGGTAATCCGATATCATTCACGGCTGCGGGGATTCCCGGTCAAACCTACCAAGCGAAAGTCACTTACATCGATCCGATTTTGAACCCGGGTACTCGCGCTGCCTCCCTTCGTGCAGAGCTGAATAATCCTGGGGGAAAGCTTCTTCCTGAGATGTTTGTCTCCGCAAAAGTGAAAACGAATACGAAGTCTCAAAATGCTGGAATTGCAATACCTCGTACCGCTTTACTTTGGTCGGGAAAGCGTTCCATTGTTTATGTCAAAGTTCCAAATTCCGAATACCCTGCTTTTGAAATGCGCGAGATTACCATTGGCTCTAAAATGGGTGAAATGTATGCCGTATCGGGTGGTTTGGAGGCTGGTGAAGAGATTGTGACCAATGGTGCTTTTGCGATCGATGCAGCTTCTCAATTGGCTGGAGGCTATAGCATGATGAATAGACCTGAAACAAAAACACTGGAAGTTTCTACGGCTTTTCAATCGCAGCTGACTCAGTTGACCGAGGAGTATTTCAAAGTAAAAAACAGTTTGGTTAATGACGATGCACCGGCAACTCAGAAAGCCGCTGCCCTCATACAAGCTACCCTTTCCAAAGTGGATATGAGTTTGGTCAAAGGTGCAGCTCATGATCGATGGATGTCGGTCCGAGGTGAGGTAGAAAAAGCTGCTGGAATGATGGCAAAAGAGACTGATATCGCAAAACAACGAATGCACTTTGCTACGCTTTCACTAGCGTTTCTAGAACTGACGGAAACCTTTGGGTTGACGAAAGACAAGGTGTACAAGGAATTTTGTCCGATGGCTTTTGACAATAAAGGAGCCTTTTGGCTGAGTGAAACCCCTGAAATCCGAAACCCCTATTACGGTCAAGCGATGCTTACCTGCGGGGAAGTGAAAGCGACTTACCTAAAGGGGCAACCGGTCATGGATTTTGCTGGCACAAAACCTGTAGTAAATTCTGCTGGGGAACATAAGCATTAGCAGTGAGCAGTCTTCAGTAAGCAGTAGGCAGTAAGCAGTTTTCAGTTGGCAGTAGATAACCTTTGAGGTTTCTTTTTAACCTCGAAGGTTTATTGACTTAGCAGCGAGAAGTGGGCATCCACGATATCGGGCGCAGGCATCAGTTGACAATTCGCAATTTGCAACATCGGTCATCTGACACCCAGCATCGGTCATCAAACATCGGTCACCCGGCACCAAACATCGGTCATCTAACACCGGTCATCTGACAATCAACTTTAAATATTTCAAACCAAAAACAACCCAAACTATGAAAAACAAATCCTATCAAAGATTCGCAATTATGATGGCAGTTTCTTTTGTCATTATGTATGGAGTGATGTTTTTGAATGCTGACATTTTAGATCATGTCATGCTTAGCACGACCAGAACTTACATGACCATTTTGATGATCGCTCCGATGGCGATTTCGATGATGCTCTTTATGTGGGGAATGTATGAAAGTAAGAAAACCAATTACATCATCCTCGCTTCGGCATTGGTGATTTTCGTGGTCACCTTGACGATGCTTAGAAATCAAACCCTGATCGCTGATGTACAATGGATGAAAGCGATGATTCCTCATCACTCCTCAGCAATTATGGTCAGTCAAAAAGCCCACTTACAAGATCCGGAGGCACAAAAGCTGGCTCTCGATATCATCGAAGCTCAAAAAAAGGAAATTGCCCAAATGAAAGCAATGATTGAAAGAATAGAAAATCAAGACTGAAAATCATGAATTATAAATTAAACAAATTAATAAAAATAGGTTCTCTGCTGATTTCATTGTGCTTCGTACAAGCAATTGCAAAAGCTGAGCAAATACCAAGCGATACTGTTGTTTATACACTCACACTTAAACAGGAAATGATCTCCAAAACCGGAAAGGCAGTTCCGTCCATGACTGTTAACGATGGTATTCCGGGTCCTACCCTGACTTTTCAAGAAGGTGGATACGCCGTGATCTACGTCAAAAATGAGATGGATGTGGAGACCTCTGTGCACTGGCACGGCATCTTGCTTCCAAATTTCTTTGATGGGGTGCCCTATTTAAATACTCCTCCTATCATGCCGGGAAAGACTCAGAAATATGAATTCCCGCTAATTCAATCAGGAACTTATTGGTACCATTCACATACTATGCTGCAAGAGCAAAGTGGAGTATATGGATCAATTGTGATTGAGCCGAAGGAAAAAACTTTGGATTACGACTCAGATTTGGTGATTCTGCTGTCGGACTGGACTGAACAGAAAGCCATGAACGTCCTCCGTAATCTAAAGCGGGGCAATGAATGGTACAATATCAAAAAAGGTACAGCCACCCCTTTAAATATGGTAATTGGCAGAGGTGGATTTGGAGCCCAGCTCAACTTCTGGAAGCAGCGGATGGAAGGAGCCGACATCGCTGACATTTATTACAATGCTTTTTTAAATAACGGTCAGGTCACCACTGAATATCCCGAATTTAAGCCGGGAGATAAAGTGCGAGTTCGAATGATCAATGGTTCTGCCTCTTCCCAGTTTTGGTTGACCTTTGGAGGGAAAGATCCCCTTTTGGTTTCTGCTGATGGCTTGGATGTAGAACCTATTTCCCGAAACAAAACCTTTATCGCTATAGCTGAGACCTACGATTTTATCGTGACCATTCCCCAAACTGGAAAAGTAGAAATTCGAGCCATGGCACAAGATGGTTCAGGAACCACCTCAGCATTCTTAGGAACCGGCAATCCGATTCTTGCCCAAGAAGTGCCTCGTCCAGATAAGATAGGGATGATGATGAAAATGGCCAAAATGGATATGCGAATGGGTGCACCGGCTATGAAATTGAATCCTTCCGAGGAAAAACCGCAGGAAATGATGGAAAACTGGGGGATGAAAATGGACGGTAAGATGAAAGGGATGAAAATGAAAGGGATGAAAATGGATCACAAGGACATGGACCATTCCAAAATGGAAAAGAAACCGGAGAGTAAGAATTCTATTAAGATGTCCAAAATGGATTCCAGCATGAATCAAATGGATCATTCAGGTATGGATCACTCTAAAATGAAAAAAGAAACAGAGACCAAGCCTGCGATGAAAATGTCCAAGATGGATACCAGCATAATGCAGATGGATCACTCCAAAATGAATCATGACAAAAGCATGAAGGAGTCAATGCCGAATGAGCAAAAAATGGAAATGAAGGATTCGATGGGACAAATGCCAGGAATGGACATGTTTGCAGAATATAATTACGATTACTTAAAGGCCACCGAGAAAACCAATTTCGATAAGGATCTTCCGGTCAAAGAAATACTGTTAAATCTCACCGGAAATATGTGGAGATACATCTGGAGTATGAATGGTGTACCCCTTGCCGAAGCAGACAAGATAAAAATTGAAGGGGGAAAAGTAACCCGGATCACAATGAATAACCTGACTATGATGCATCACCCGATGCACCTTCATGGCCATTTCTTCAGAGTAATCAATGACAAAGGAGAATATTCTCCACTGAAACATACCGTCAATGTCCCGCCGATGCAAAAAATCACCATTGAGCTTGAAGGAACAGAATCCGGAGATTGGTTCTTCCATTGCCATGTACTCTATCATATGATGGGTGGTATGGCTCGGGTGATTTCCTACGATACTCCGAGGGATCCAAGATTAAAAGCATTCCCTTTGAATAAAATGCTCCAAGAAGGAAATCACTTCTTTAATTGGGGAACTGCCGAAATCGCCTCACACATGACCGAGATCAACCTGATGTCTTCGAATATTCGGAATCAATTTAATCTGAATTTGGAATATGGCTACAATCAGAACATGGAAGCAGAGTTTACCTACGAGCGCTACTTATATGATTATTTTAGGGTTTTTGCCGGAGTCAATATGGAAAATGAGATTCCTGAAAGCCTAGATGAAATTAGCACAACCGCTATTGTGGGTATTCGCTTCTTGACTCCTTACCTCTTCAACCTTGATGTGAGACTGGATCACAAGCTCAGACCGGAAATTAGAATCAATCGGGAAATTATGATTTTTCCACGCACATCAATTTTTGGTAGATATGAATATCAGATGGATTTCGGATGGACCAATACCCTGCCCGAATTTGGTGAGAACTCCAATTACAAGGGAGAAACCACCTGGTCAGCAGGTGCCAGTTATATTTTCTCGAGAAACTTCTCCGTCATGGGAAGCTATGACAATCGCTTTGGAGCAGGAGGAGGATTGACGGTTAGATTTTAATAAATAATATTCCACGAATCAATAAATCTTATCATGGATCATTCTTCATCTCATCAACACCATTCTGATAACCGACAAGTCGATCATTCGACCATGAAAGAGAAAAAGAATCATCAGGATCATGGGAATCATCATGAACACATGATTGCCGATTTTAAGAAGCGATTTTGGATATCTCTGGTCATCACCCTTCCAATTATCGTTTTGGCTCCGATGATTCAGGAATTGCTGGGCTACGAATTCACCTTTACCGGAGATCGCTATATTCAGTTCGTTCTTTCTACCATTGTTTTCTTTTATGGAGGTTGGCCTTTTTTGAAAGGTTTGGTATCCGAGATCAGGAAGAAAGCTCCCGGAATGATGACCCTGATTGCATTAGCCATATCAGTAGCCTATTTCTACAGCTCGGCAGTGGTGTTTGGACTGGGAGGTAATATCTTCTTTTGGGAACTAGTAAGTCTCATCGATATCATGCTATTGGGTCACTGGATTGAGATGAAGTCAGTAATGGGTGCCTCCAATGCCCTTCAAGAACTTGCCAAAATGATGCCCTCAGAAGCCAGAGTTATTGATAGTGGAGGAAATAGCAAGGAAATACCCATCGAAGAACTACAAGGAGGAGATCTCATCCTAGTAAAACCGGGAGAAAAAATCCCCGCTGATGGAGAGGTCATAGAAGGAGAAAGTCATGTCAATGAATCCATGCTGACCGGTGAATCTAAACCCGTAGCCAAATCCAAAGGTCAAGAAGTCATCGGTGGATCAGTCAATGATAATGGCGCGCTCAAGATTAAAGTGAAACACATTGGCGAGGACACTTACCTTTCCAAGGTAATCGGGATGGTCAAAACTGCACAAGACAGTAAATCTAAAACTCAGGATTTAGCCAATAAAGCTGCCGGCTGGCTTTTCTACGTTGCACTCGGATCGGGAATCATTACCCTCATAGTTTGGCTTTCAATAGGGAAAGATTTTGAATATGCATTGGAGCGGATGGTCACGGTTATGATCATTTCCTGCCCTCATGCTTTGGGATTGGCAGTTCCTTTGGTTGTCGCTATTTCCACTTCGGTCAGTGCAAAACGAGGTTTGTTGATCCGCAATCGAACAGCATTCGAAAATTCAAGAAAGATCACCACAATTATTTTTGATAAGACAGGTACACTCACTAAAGGGGAGTTTGGATTGACTCGCTACGAAAGCCTGGATGATACGCTAGCTAAGGAGCATCTCCTACAAATGGCTGCATCCCTTGAGAGCAATTCTGAACATCCCATTGCAGCGGGAATCCTTCGCAAAGCCAAGGAAATGGATCTGAAACTCAGTGATCCAAAGAATTTTCAAAATATCACCGGGAAAGGCATAAAGGCCACTTTGGATGGAAATGAAATATCGATCGTAAGTCCGGGAATGCTCAAAGAACTAGGCCTTGACCAACCAGAGGGTGCGTTCCGCGATAATTCCGAAACCGTTGTATTCGTAATTAAAGAGGGTAAAATCCTCGGATATCTAGCCCTTTCGGACGAAATCAGACCCGAATCCCAAGCTGCGATCGATACCTTGAAAAAGCAGGGTATTAAGGTAGTAATGGCTACAGGTGACAATGAATTGGTTGCTAAGGCAGTCAGCAATTCTCTTGGATTGGACGATTATTACGCAGAAGTCCTACCCGAAGACAAGCAAAAAATCATTCAAGATCTTCAATCTAAAGGTGAATTCGTTGCTATGACAGGAGATGGAGTCAACGATGCCCCAGCTTTGGCACAGGCAGATGTAGGAATCGCAGTTGGCTCAGGTACAGATGTAGCAGCCGAGACAGCAGATATTATATTAGTCAATAGCAATCCCCAAGACATCTCTAATCTTATATTGTTCGGTACCGCTACTTATAAAAAAATAATCCAAAATTTGTGGTGGGCTGC
Source organism: Algoriphagus sp. (assembly GCA_046597285.1). GTDB lineage: Bacteria > Bacteroidota > Bacteroidia > Cytophagales > Cyclobacteriaceae > Algoriphagus. Next base: position 14,070 of record JBKJKX010000162.1, read on the forward strand.
TGGCTATAATATTGTTGCTGTCCCACTAGCTGCAGGAGTACTGGCTGGTGCCGGCATTATACTCAGCCCCGCAATTGGAGCAGTGCTGATGAGCTTAAGCACCGTGATCGTGGCATTGAATGCACAATTATTAAAGAAACATCTTAACTAATTTATACCCTAACCCAATTCCCTATGAAAAAGTATCTCCTATCACTTAGTATCCTAGCAACTGTAGCCTGCTCATCCGAAAAGTCCACTGACAATAAAGTCAACGACATGAATAACATGGATTCCACAACCATGGATCACTCCATGCATACGCCAAAACCAGAAGTATCAAAAAGCCCTCGCACGTCTGCGATGGCCATGACCGGAGGCAATCATATTCACCTTGATTATTCCGCTCCGAGTGTCCGAGGCAGACAGGTTTTCGGAGGTTTGGTGGCTATGAACGAAGTTTGGGTCACCGGAGCGCATAAAGCAACTTCGATCCAGTTCGACAAACCTGTCACCATTAATGGAAAAAGGATAGAAGCCGGGAAATACGGGTTCTTTACCATCCCCGGAGCAAACGAGTGGACGGTCATCCTCAACCAAGTTTGGGATATGCACCTAGCCGACGATTATGATCAGAGCAAAGACGTCATTCGATTTATGGTAAAACCAGAGAATTTGTCAGAAACGGTAGAGGCTTTAACTTTCGAAGTGAAAGAAAAAGACCCAAAAACCACTCAGATCAGCGTGGCTTGGGATAAGACCAAGATTGCTTTTGATGCGGTGAATGCAGAGTAAATGAGAAAAAACAACCAATTCGACGTCCGAAGAATCCATCGATTCTTGGGCGTTTTTTTATGGGAATTCAATTCATATTTTGGACAATCAGTAGCTTGTTTCTCAACTGTACAGAGAAATACAACTGAAAAATGATCCATGGATTATGCTCAAAATCTAGGTTCAAGGATAGCCCCAATTTGATATTTGAAAATTTAAAATGATCAATGGAAAATGCTCAATTTTCAAATAAGGACCCAGCTTGATACTTCTTACTTGATACTAGCTACTCAAGAAATCGTCGATCCACTCGCCGTTGCCTCATGAGGATGAAGCAATTTCAGCTTGCCATCTTTGTCCTCAGCCATCAGGATCATCCCTTCTGAATCAATTCCCATCATTTTCCGTGGTGCCAGATTGATCAGCATCGTCACTTGTTTTCCGATCAGAAATGCCGGATCAAAATGCTCCGAGACGCCACTCAATACGGTGCGATGGCCAAGTCCTGTATCTACTTTCAGCTTGAGCAATTTCTTTGATTTAGGCATTGGTTCTGCTTCCAGAACTGTCACCACTCTCATATCCAGTTTTGCAAAATCATCGTATGAGATGATTTCCTTCATAGGGGTGACTGGCACATTTGCTACCTCGTTTTGAGTTTTGGTTTCCATGAGTTTTTGAACTTGTTTTTCTACTGTTTCATCTTCTATTTTTTCGAAAAGCAATCCCATTTCTTTCAATGTTTGGCCTGCGGAAAGTAATTGGCTATTGCCTGCCTGATTCCAGGTCATTTTCTCCAAACCAAACATGTTGAAAAGCTTCCCTGCGGTAAATGGTAAAAAAGGCTCAGACACGATCGCCAAGTTAGCGACAATATTTAAGGCAATGTTTAAAATGGTGGCTGTTCGACCCTCGTCTGTTTTGATCACTTTCCAAGGCTCAGTATCTGCCAGGTATTTATTGCCCAGTCGGGCAAACTCCATCACAAAGCTCAATGCCTCCCGGAATCGGTAACGCTCGATCGAAGCTGCAATCTTGTTAGGAAACTCTTCCAAAACCGCAATCACTTCTTCATCATAGCCAGTCAGTTTACCGCGCTGGGGAATTACACCATGATAATATTTATGAGTCAAAACCACAGCTCTGTTGACAAAATTGCCATAGATCGCCACCAGTTCAGAGTTATTTCTACCCTGAAAATCCTTCCAAGTAAAGTCGTTGTCTTTCGTCTCAGGAGCATTCGCAGTTAGGACATAGCGAAGCACATCCTGCTTGCCAGGGAATTCTTCCAAGTACTCGTGAAGCCAAACCGCCCAATTGCGTGAAGTAGAAATTTTGTCCCCTTCGAGGTTCAAAAACTCATTTGCAGGCACATTATCCGGGAGGATAAAGTCACCGTGAGTTTTTAGTATTGCAGGGAAAATAATGCAGTGAAACACGATGTTGTCCTTTCCGATGAAATGGACCAACTTGGTGTCCTGATCCTTCCAATAAGGCTCCCAATCAATTCCTTTCTCGGCTGCCCATTCTTTGGTGGAAGAAATGTAACCGATTGGTGCATCAAACCAGACATACAAAACTTTGCCTTCAGCACCTGCTACAGGCACTTTGATTCCCCAATCCATGTCCCGTGTCATCGATCTTGCCTGTAGTCCGTCGCCGGCCTCAAGCCATGATCGGCATTGTCCCAACACGTTGTTTTTCCAATCGTGCGCGTGCTCCTCCAAAATCCATTGCTTCAAAAAATCAGAATATCGCGCCAAATCCAGGAACCAGTGCTTGGTTTCTTTCAATACTGGTGTGTTTCCGCTTAGTTTTGATTTGGGATTAATCAATTCAGTTGGACTCAACGAGCTTCCGCATTTCTCACACTGATCTCCGTAAGCATGTTCGTTGCCACATTTTGGGCAAGTACCCTCTATATAGCGATCAGCCAAAAACTGCCCGGCTTCCTCGTCAAAATATTGCTCAGTAACCTGCTCTACAAATTCCCCTTTGTCATACAAATCCCTGAAAAGTCCACTCGCTGTCTCATGGTGAATCGGCGCAGAAGTGCGGGAATAATGATCAAAACTGATCCCAAACTCCTTGAAGCTTCCCTTCATCATCTCATGATATCGATCCACAATTTCCTGCGGGGTCAATCCCTCTTTGCGGGCTTTGATGGTAATGGCTACTCCGTGCTCATCTGAACCGCAGATATAAGCCACTTCCCGACCCATCAACCGCAAATAGCGAACGTAGATATCGGAGGGAATGTAGCATCCTGCCAAATGTCCTATATGAAGTGGGCCATTTGCGTAGGGAAGCGCTGAAGTGACAGTATAGCGTTTGAAATTTTTACTCATAATTAGTTAGGGATCGAATGGTTAACCCGCTTCCGGAATCTTAATTTCCAGTTGGGATCAGCGCGCAAAGATAGGGAAATCAGCCAAAACAGGCTTCAGGCATTTGTAAATTCATTTCGAGCCTCATCCGTCAAAATCCCATTATAAATGATGGTGATCGCCTGATCATAAACCTCCGAGGTAGAAAGTTTCATTCCTTTTTGGATCGAATCTGGAAATTGGCTCCGGAATTTTGGGTCTAAAAGTGATTGGACGGCAGCAGCATACAGCATCACAACTAGGCTGATATTGATCTTTGGATTCACCAGACCTTTAGCCACTCCTTGCGCGATCAGCTTTTGAAATCTCTCAAACGCCGACTCATTAATATAGAGCCGGAGTTCTTCCCAAATCTCAGGGGCATATTCTCTCAAATCCTCAAATAATTCAGGATTAATCGGAGCTAAATGCGTAGCAATGACGGTCAGCGTTGACTTAAGTTTCAGCGGAAATGGGATGTATTTGTTCTCCAGAATGGCCTCAACTTTTGCGGTCATTTTTGTTTTCAGTACTTCGAAAGAAGCCGAAAGGAGCTCCATTTTACCCGGATAATACTTGTAAAGTGTCTTTTTGCTCATCCCTAAATCCAGCGCTATTTCGTCCATTGTCGTGTGCCGATAGCCTTTCCCAAGAAAAAGCCGATACGCTGCTTCCAAAATTTTTCCTTCCGCACTGGTTTTTTTAGACATAGGGATTTGGGGAAGTGGAAATGCTAAGGTTTATAATAAAGAGAGAATTTGCCAGTGGTAAAAGTAATTAACTCTCACGCTAGATGGCTATAAACTGAGGCGCTGCGGCGCAAATTATACTTACCGTTTGAGGTCTTTTTTGGATCTTGAACGTTTTGTCTATGAAATCAATCCAGCGAAGGCGCTAAGGCGCAACGTGTGTGCAACGTTTGAGGTTTTTTTTGAACCTCGAACGTTTTGTCGATGAAGATACCTCCCGCTCCCAACAGATTAACACCATAAATCTTTGCGACTTTGCGGAAAAAGATTATTTCTCTTCAAATTGTATGTATTATTGTATCCAAGTAGATACATTAAAAAGCGAAAAAAATCTGGAAAAAGTTAAATGAATAGCAATATGGATACTTCAAAATTTGACATAACCGATTATTTGGACAGTAAAGAAATGATTGCCGAATATCTAAACACCGTTTTAGAAGAAGGAAATAACGCAGATGTTATAAATGCCATTGGCCATGTCGCAAAAGCGATAGGAATGACAAAAATAGCCGAAGAGACAGGCTTGAGCAGACCGAGTCTGTACAAAGCACTTGCAGATGGTGCCAAACCTCAATTTGCCACCATAATGAAAGTCTTAAAAGCAATAGGCGGACAAATCCAAATCAATCCAGTTTCGAATTAATTAACGAGCTTAGAAAGCTAGTCTTTGTGGAGGAAGTTCAATGATGTCCGGCTATTTCAAAGAAAAAATTTCAATGCTCGATAGATCGTCTTGACGAAATTCTTATTTTAGATTCATTAGACCACCAAATCAACATTCCTAATGGAAAGTTCGATGCTAAAAACATGGATAAACTTGCTAGTCTTTAAATGCCTAACCGATGCCAGAAATAAGCAGATTCTATGGAATTATCATCCGGATGTTTTATAACGACCATAATCCACCGCACTTTCATGTGATATACCAAGAAAATGAAGCTTTGGTTGATATTAAGACGTTAGAAATAATGGAAGGACATTTACCAAAAAGAGCCAAAACATTAGCTATTGAATGGGCAATAGAGCATCGGGATGAATTGATAAATAATTGGCAAAAAGCCAGTGATCGTGAACCATTGGATAAAATTGAACCTTTAGATTAAAACAGCAAGGCGATGATAAGTATAACCAACTACAGCTTAGAGGGAGACAGAAAAATCCATTTCACCTTCAGCGATGGAACAGACAAGACTATTGATTTCGAGCCTTTTATAAGCGAAGACAAACTAAGCCAGCCACTTTCAGACCCGACATATTTCCAACAAGTTGCACTTTATGAAAATGGCCGTGGAATATACTGGCCAAATGATTATGATTTTTGCCCCGATTTTTTGCACCAATATCAAGCAGATGAAAAAGTATTGGTGAAGCAAAAGAGGTAATCTGCTGGATATTAGGCGTCACATAACGAACGTCGGTGCAACTTTCATGAATCCTTATGGAGTTCAAAGGAATGATGGTCCGGGGCGATGAATTGCTGCGAAGTTCTGCGATTTTTATAGAAAGATATTTGTAGCCAGATAGATCAGATTACTGAAGTTACTAATTTGGGACTAGGACATTTGTCCAAAACACACCCAATCAATTACACCTCAAATCAAATTGTTGCCATTAAAATGACTATAACAAGCAAATTTCACCCGATAAATGCGATCATAGTCCCAATTATTTTAGTGATAGTATTTGGTGGATTAAGTTATCTCCTTGCATTCATTTTATTCCTTGACGTAAGCAATGGCAAGGTGGATTCAATTTTTAAAACTCCGATCTATGGAAGCTTTTTACTGGTAGCCGCAGCAATTGCCTTGGTCTATCACTACTTGAGGACATGCAAGAAAATCCAGCTCAATAACCAAGGTATCAAGTTTAGTAACCGGTTTGGCACTGAGTTCATCCCTTGGAATGAAATCAAAAAAATCGAATTGATTGGGAGAAGTCGGAGCAGGATGATTATTGCGGAAACGACCAATTTAGACCTTAAGAGCGGAAAAGAGATAGATATAATCGCGTCCTATTATCAAAACATGCCCAGTCTCAGAATGACCCTTGAACAAGTCCATCAATTTCTTACTAACAATGAGCCTGTCGAACTGAAACAAACGCCCATCCCTCATAAACCTGAATCTGTATGGCATCTTAATCTCAGCGCAATGATTAAATTCAGTAACAACCATTTCTTATCATTCAACGGAATATTGATATATGGAATGATTGCTTTTTTTATTTACTTCCTATTAACCTTTGGTTCAGCAAGAAATCTTGGACCTTTACTGCTTGCTTTTTCAGTTATCGTTGGATTTTTTTATTCCTTTTTAGGTCATCAGCTTCATTACTTTTATCTGGATAAAAACTATTTGGTGGTTAAAAATCACGTATGGCCATGGGTAAACTATACTTACAAAATTGAGGATATAAAAGAAGTCGGTTTTGAAACTCCCTACCGAAGATCATCTTCATTAAGAGTAATTACCAGAGAATATCAATCTAAACTCTACCCAGGTGGAAGCTTGAGGAAAAATACTTGGGAAAAACTCATGAAGGATTTTAATGACCTGAAGGTTAACGTCACAAATGAAGTCCTGATCTAAAAACCTCCTTATTTACCAGATATAAAAAGACCATTGCAGAATATCGATCCTTGGTAAAAATATTGCTCCTTCCCTATCGAAAACCTATTTTTACTAGCCCGAATTTTTCTACACAGCCAATGAATCCACAGGAAGCCGAACTCCGAATCGCCCAGCTCACCAAAGAAATTAACCACCACAATCATCTGTATTATCAGGAGAGTCGGACCGAAATCTCTGATTTTGAGTTTGATCGGCTTTTGGCGGAATTAATTCTATTGGAAAAGGAATTTCCCGAACTGCTTAGCCCCGATAGCCCAAGTCAGCGCGTCGGCGGGATGATCACTAAGGAATTTGAGACGGTGGCTCACGAATCCCGCATGCTCTCTCTGGGAAATACCTACACGATCGAAGAGCTTTTGGCTTTTGATGAGCGGGTGGCCAAAGGGCTTGGGCATACCAATTATGAATATTTCTGCGAATTGAAATTCGACGGCGTTGCAATCAGTCTGGTCTATGAAAATGGGCGATTGACTCGGGCTGTCACTCGGGGTGACGGTACTCGTGGTGATGTGGTCACAGAAAATGTGCGGACCATTCGCAATTTTCCTTTGGTCATTACGGGTGAAAATATCCCTCAGAAATTCGAAGTGAGGGGAGAGATTTTCCTTCCGCTGAAAGAGTTTGAAAAGATAAATGCGGAACGCGAGGCAAATGGTGAGGCTTTGCTGGCAAATCCGCGCAATGCAGCTTCCGGTACGGTAAAAATGCAGGACAGTGCCATAGTCGCCAAGCGTCGGTTGAATTGCTATTTCTACCAGCTTTTGGGCGAAGATATCGGAGTGGGAAACCACGACGAAGCAATTGCTTTGATCGAAAGCTGGGGATTCAACATCTCTCCTACTCACCGAAAAACCAGTTCAATCCAAGATGTGATTCAATTCATTGCAGACTGGAAAGACAAGCGATTTACCCTTCCGGTGGATACCGATGGGGTGGTTTTAAAAGTCAACAATTATTATCAGCGTGAGGAACTTGGTTTCACCGCCAAAAATCCACGCTGGGCGATTGCATTCAAATATCAGGCGGAAAGCGCAGAAACGGAACTCCTTTCGATCACTTATCAGGTTGGCCGAACAGGAGCTATTACACCTGTGGCTAATCTTTCACCGGTAAGTCTTGCCGGTACCACCGTCAAGCGAGCTTCCCTCCATAATGCCAATGAGATCGAGCGGCTGGGACTTCACGCCGGAGATTTTGTCTTTGTGGAAAAAGGTGGTGAAATCATTCCGAAAATCACGGCTGCAAATCCTGAAAAGAGAAAACCGGGAGCACTCCCGATTATCTACCTCACACATTGTCCTGAATGTGGAACAGAACTCGAAAGAAAAGAGAGTGAAGCCAAGCATTTTTGCCCAAATGCCAAATATTGTCCGCCACAGGTTTTGGGAAGGATCGAGCATTTTGTACATAAGCGGGCGATGGACATCGATTCTCTCGGCACCGAGCGAATTCGAGCTTTGATCGATCGGGGATTTATTACGAGCTACGCAGACATCTATGAACTCGAAGGTCAGGAGCAAGAATTGCTTGGTCTGGAAATGAGTCAGGATCAATATGAGAAAGAGGCAAGCGGATTATTATACATCACACTTGAAAAGGCACTTTTTGCCTTGACTGAGCAAATTCCTTTCAAACAAATTCAGGACTTCCTGACGGAAAAAACGGCTCTTCCGCTTTTTGAAAAACTTCGTGAGTTTCAGAATTACATTCGAATTTCGAAGAAAAAAGTCCCTTCCAATACCGGAATGGTGGAATACCTGATCGCACATTTGAAAGATCATTCAGATCTTCCCAAACTGGAAGACTATGTTCCTGTTGCGGTGGTTTTGGAGATTTTTCTGGGTAGAAGAGTTGAATTCGAAACTCTCATGAAAGCCAGCAGCACTCAAGGAACTGTCCACGGGATTTTGCTGGAACTTGGTCTGGATCTTCCTCATGAACTCGCGGAGCGAATCAAAAAATTGAAAGCAAATACGTTTCAAGAAGGCGTGATCTCGAATATGATGGAAGGCATAAAAGCTTCCAAGAATCAGCCATTTGAGAAAGTGCTTTTTGCACTTGGGATTCGTAACATCGGAGAAAACACAGCGCAGTTACTTGCTAAGCACTTTGGCACCATCGAAAACCTTCAGAAAGCGACCAATGATCAATTGCTTGATATCAATGGAGTCGGTGAAACGCTTGTCCACAGCCTCCGCGAATTCTTTGCGCAAGCTGAAAACCTTCTGCTAATTTCCAGGCTGAAATCCCACGGCTTAAAGTTTGAAATCAAAAACCGGGAATCAAACCAATTGGGAACTTCCCTTGCGGGTAAAAGGATCCTTGCTTCAGGACGATTAAATCGATTCAAGCGAGATGAAATCGTTGATTTTGTTCAGGCACATGGTGGACAATATATTCAGGCCGTTTCCAAAAATCTGGATTTCATCATCGAGGGGGAAGAAATGGGGCCAAGCAAAAAGGAAAAAGCGCTGAAACTTGGGGTGCCATTGATTTCCGAAGAGGAGTTTCTGGCGATGGTGGGTATTTAAAAAAGAGAGGCAAGAGGCAAGAGGCAAGAAAGTTAATAGGATGAAGTTTGAAGGCTGAAAGCTGAAAGCTGAAAGCTGAATTTTGAAATAAGAATTTATGACGAAGTATTACTGGTGCTATTCCTGATTTCATGCTTTAAACTCACTAAACCCTATTTTTTATTCAGATGGCCACGAAAAACCGCTTAAGACATTATCTTTGCAGCCCCTACCAAAATAATAATCATGAACCAGTTAAAAGGCACAGGAGTAGCATTGGTCACACCGTTACTAGAAGATTTCTCGATTGATTTCGCAGGACTTAAACGGCTCGTGGATCATGTAATCAATGGTGGCGTAGATTATTTGGTTGTTTTGGGCACGACCGGTGAGTCTGCTACTTTGAGTTCTCCGGAGAAAAAAGAAGTGCTCAAAACCTGCCTTGAATTCAATCAAGGACGAGTTCCATTGGTTTATGGAATAGGCGGAAATAATACTCAGGGCGTTTTAGATGATATTTCCGACACAGATTTTACAGGGATTTCTGCAATCCTGTCGGTGAGTCCTTATTACAATAAACCAAGTCAGGCAGGCATCATCGCGCATTATACTGCAATTGCTGATGCTTGCCCGGTTCCTGTGATTTTATACAATATCCCGGGTCGTACCATGTCCAACGTGACCGCGGCTACAACTCTGAAACTTGCTGAGCATCCTACTATTATTGGGATGAAAGAAGCGAGCGGCAACTTGGAGCAATGCATGCAGATATTGGCAGAAATGCCAAAAGACTTTTTTCTGATTTCAGGGGACGACCTCATGACTCGGGCTCTAAATAGCCTAGGTGGATCAGGGATTATTTCAGTTTTAGCAAACGCTCTTCCACAAACCTTCAAGGCAATTTGCCATGGTACAGACAAGGAAAGCCTGAAAGCAGCTCTTTCAATTCTCAACCTGAATAGCCTGATGTATCTGGAAGGAAATCCCGTAGGCATCAAAAATCTCCTGAAACATCAGTCAATCTGCGGAGATCAAGTGAGATTACCGATGCTCCGCGCTACTCAGGAACTTAGCGATCAAATCAAATTACAGTTTGAAAAAATGAACTGAGATGCAAAATCCTCAGTCCATCACCGAACTTACCCATCTCATCCAATCAGTATTGGAAAATGAGCTGGAACCGGTTTACTGGGTGATTGGTGAGATTGCGGACTTTCGACAAGCGCCACAGGGACATGCATATTTTGAGTTGGTAGAAAAACAGGGAAACCAAGTGATGGCCAAAATCAAGGCAAATCTTTGGCAATTCACCTACCGAACGGTCGCAGCCAGATTTGAATCCCAGACAGGAAGTAGTCTAAAAAACGGAATGAAAGTCCTGGCCTTGGTCAACGTGAATTTTCATCCTGTCTTTGGGCTAAGCATCAATGTGAAAGACATTGACCCCTCATTTTCTCTTGGAGAAAGAGCGCGAGTCCGACAAGAAACCATCGATCGACTCACTCGGGAAGGTTTGCTCAGGCTGAATGCCAATCTCCAACTTCCGATTCTCGTGCAGAAAATCGCGATTATTAGCAGCCAAACTGCAGCTGGTTATGGTGATTTCATCAATCAAATCGAACATAATCCAAACGGATATAAAGTTTACCATCGTCTATTTCCATCGATGATGCAGGGTAATGAGGCCGTTGCAAGTCTGATTCAAGCCATCACTTTGGCGGAAGAAATGCGGGAAAAACTTCAATTGGAAGCCATTGTAATCATTCGTGGCGGAGGGGCTCAACTGGATTTAGATTGCTTTGATGATTATCGAGTGGCAGCGAAAATTGCCAATTGCCAGCTACCCGTTTTCACAGGAATCGGTCATGAGCGAGATGAGACCATTGCAGATTTGGTCGCGCACACGAGGCTCAAGACCCCGACCGCGGTAGCTGAATTTTTGCTTTCCGGATTCCGGGAATTTGAGGAAAACCTTGGCATTGCACTTGCCCGCCTTGACCGTGCAACACGCCAAAAGCTTCGGGAAGAAGAAAGCCTTTTGAATCAATTCAGCCATCGGATCAAGTCAGGAATTGGAAACAGGCTAAACTTGGAGAGAGAAAAACTGGCTTCAAAAACCAACCAGGTTTCCACTTTGGCCAAAAACAGGATGAGTGTTCAATTGATTCAGTTGGATTCATTGGAGAAAAATTTTAAAAAGGCATTGGATAACTTTCTCCAAAAGGAAAATGAAAGGCTGGAATCAAGAATAACTTCTTTGCGACAGCTGAACCCTGAGACTATTTTCGCAAGAGGATATACTAGGTCAGAAATCAAAGGAATCCCCATTCACTTGACAAAAGCAAAGATTCAGGATCAATTGGTAACCTATACTTTAGGGGAAAAAATCAGCAGTACCATTACACAAATTGAGGAAAAATGAGCGACATCAACTACAACGAGGCTATGACCAGACTTGAGTCTATTTTGGCACAACTAGAAGAAGGAAAGAAGAGCGTGGACGAACTCGCAGAATTGGTTCAGGAGGCTGCAAAGCTTGTAAAGATTTGCAAATCAAAGCTGAAAACTACAGAGGAAGAAATTCAACGGGCTTTTGATGGGGCTTAATCCAGGTCAATAAAAGCAATAAATCCAGGTCACGTCTGTTTATAGCTAATGGTTTGCAAACCACTCAACTCTTGTTTGGTCTCAAATTTGCGAAGCGTACTCAGTTGCTTTTCCATCTCCTAGAAAACTCCACCATGATCAGATCCATCCAAACTTCTTTTATTCTTCTTTTTTCTTTGGTTTCGGGTTTGGCCAGCGGCCAAAGTTTCTACAAAGAGAAGATCCCTCGTAACAATGTAATTTCATTTGGCATAGGTCCCTCTTTCGCATATTTAGATAATGGCGGGCAGTATCGAGATTGGAATTTTGAGATCAAGCCTTCAGTATCTGCTTCCTACTCTAGAAAAATAAACTCGATGTTTGACCTTCGGGGCACAGCTGGATTTCAGCAAATCAGTAGTGGCGGAAACCCACCATCTGTAATTGAGGAAAACTGGATCAAAAATGAGTCCGCATTTACAGCGAAGGGTTCGCTTTATTTTTTGGATGTGATGCCAACAGTGAATCTCATTCCATACGATCATCATATGAACCGAAGTAAGTTCAACATTTATGGTGGATTAGGATTAGGCGTGATGCACGTAGCAACCGACCAAACCAAATCATTTGAAGAAAGCGAGGCTCCAAGAAGGAATACCTCAACTATTCCATATCTACCTATAAGAGCAGGCCTTAGCTACAGAATTGGAAAATATGCAGATATCGCCGGAGAAGGCACCATTCTGTGGACATTTAATGACAACCTTGACGGAAATGCCGGCTCCAATAGATACAATGACCAGTTTGCTCAGGCACAGATCGTGTACCGAATGTATTTGATACCAAAAAATAAAAACTAAAGAAATTATTTCCCAGTAAAAGGCAACCCTGACAGGTTGCTTTTTTTATTTCTTGACCTTTTCAGGAATGATCGGTACCTTCAAAATCACATCTTTTTTTGATTTTTATGGCTGATCATCAAGTTTTTATATCCTATGCTTGGGGCGGAGAAAGTGAAATCGTTGCAAACGAAATCGAGGCTGAACTCCATGCTAACTCAATCCAGCTGGTTCGGGACAAAGCCGACCTGGGATTCAAAGGACTGATCCAGGAATATATGGAGCAAATCGGCCAAGGCAGGCTCGTGGTATTAATCATCAGTGATAAATACCTGAAGTCAAAAAATTGCATGTTTGAACTTTTGGAAGTGGAGAAAAAGGGCGAATTCTACAGCCGGGTATTTCCTGTGATTCTTCCAGATGCGGACATTTATGATTCTCTTGGGATTATCAATTATCTCAAATATTGGGATCAAAAAATCAAGGAGCTGAATGCGCGTGTCAAAGAACTGGACAATCTTGCCGATACCCGAAAAGTTCAGGAAGACATTAATCTCTACACAGACATTCGCGGAGCAATCGACAGTCTCGCTGCCCGGCTCAGCAATATGAATACCCTGACCCTGGATAGAATGCGGGTCAGTCGTTTCAAACCTCTGACTGATTCGCTTCATCAGCACAGTGACCCGAAACCTTCTCTAAGCCTGACACCAAGTCCACCAAGCAAAAAACAGGGGAAAGTGCTTTATCATATTCCCGATATGATGCAGGTTGAGAAGTGGACCCGTTGCACCGTTCGTTTGGCCTGGGAGGAAATATTGCTATCTGCAGGACTGAGTATTCCGGAAGAAGAACGGGTAATCGAATCCATCCGATTGGGAAATGTGATGCAGGTATCGATTGAGGAGGGTCGTCACGGTCAAAATTTTGAAATACAAGCTTTGAACAATACCGAGCAATTCATCTTTGATGATGATTTTACGGAATGGCTTTTCGATGTGAAAGCAAAAAGTGAAGGCATGTTCATTTTGATTTTGCGGGTGACTTTAATTCAGATTATCGAGGGATTTGAGCGTAAAAAAGACATCGTGTTGGAGCGAAATGTTAAAACTGAAGCTCTAGTACCAGAAGCTTTACAAAAATTTGAAACTGCTGAGGATGGATTGTCCGCCCCTATAATTGATAGAAAAAGCAAAGGCCCGGTGAATCTGAATGAAATTGATAAGGTTTACCCCGAGTTAGCAGGGGATTTTGACGAACCGACGGTTTCTCCAAGAGTTTCAAATCGGTCTACAAGCCCAAGTATGGCGTCACCACCTCCCGCTTCACTTCCTCCTAAACTTAAGTCAATGGGATTTAGAAAAATCCTTCCGTATGCAGCTTCTGTTGTCGTTTTAGCAGTGGTTGGAATCTTCTTCTTTTCAGAAATGGGAAATGAATCTTCTTCCCCGCAAGATGGATATATAACTACCACAGATTCTATTTCTAGCCCAGAAGAATATCAAGGTGAGAAATTACTGTTAGCAATGAGTTTGGATGCTACTTCTCAGGACGGCGAGCCATTCACTGAAGTAATGCTCTTTATGATACAGGCTGAGCAACTGGATTCTTTAACACTTTTGAATCCAGGCAGCTACAGCATGGAGGTTTTTCCGGCCTCGGACACCGTCAACTTGAATCTTGGACTCATTCGGAATTTTACAATGATGGAAATTCAGGATTCTTTGCAAAAAGCATCAGTCAGACCCGCTGAAGTCGGAAATCGATTAATTGATAAAAGACAGCTTCAAATCAATCCGGGGACTCAAATACTGATTACCAGACCCCAACATCTTGATTCCACAACATCGAAAAAACTTAAAATTGGGAGCAAAATCCTGAGGGAGAATCAATAAAAAAAGGCGACTCAAGCCGCCTTTTTGAAAACTATTTTGATGGTGCTTTCTCGATTACCTGCAAAAATTTCCTTGGGATTTGGACCAGCATGTTTTGATAGATGCCCGGAACTCGAATAAGAAAATAATCTTTATTGCCTTTTTCTATACACTCACCCACCAAATCCTGAAGTGGACCACCCAAGACTTTTACTTGCTCCCCGGGATCAATTTCACTTCCGTCTGTCTCCACTCCTACTCCTGTTGCCAGGACTCTTTGTATTAACGTTATTTCTTCATCTCGCACGGTAGCATGATGACCGGAAAAGTGAACGAATTTCACTGCCCCCGGCACCTGTAAACATTCCCAAAGTTTGTTTCGGTTGGTCTTCACAAACACATAGCCATTGAATAGCGCCCGTTCTACTTTTTTCTTCCTGTCGGACCATTGTCTGAGTTCTTCGATCAGAGGCAAATAAACCTCCCAACCTTTTTCCCGGAGCCTTTCTGCTACTTTTTTCTCTGCTCGGGAAGTTGTGTACATCACGTACCACTTATATTCATCCATCTCTTTTTCTCTAATTTGGGAAAGCAAAAGTAAGAATTTCGACCCGTAATGGGAAGGTTTGATCTGCCTTAAAAGAGAAAAACCCCCGGGACATTGCCCCGGAGGTTTCTTCAAAAAAAACCACCAACCTTAAACAATCATGATTTAATTTTGCGCAGCTTCATTGTAAACTTATCTGCCAGCAAATACATGACTGGTACGATGACTAACGTAAGGAAAGTTGCAAAGGTTAGCCCAAATATTACCGTCCAAGCCATCGGTCCCCAGAAATTTGCATTATCTCCTCCTACGTAAAATTGAGGGTCAAAAGAACTTAATAAAGTCGCAAAATTAATGTTCATCCCGATTGCCAAAGGAATCAGACCAAGGACTGTTGTGATCGCTGTAAGCAGTACTGGACGAAGCCTGGTTTTTCCTGCCTCCACGATGCTGCCCATCAAATCAGGAAATGAAAGATATTCCCCTTGTTTGGTCCCCATCTCTTCTCTTTTTCGCTCCCTTACCAGATTCGTATAGTCAATCAATACGATTGCGTTGTTCACCACCACCCCAGCAAGAGAGATAATTCCGATACCAGTCATGATCACGACGAAGTCCATGTTGAATATGGTCAATCCGAGGAATACCCCAATGGTACTCAGCACTACAGATGCCATGATGATCAAAGGCGTTACTACCGAGTTAAACTGCGCTACAATAATCAGGAAGATCATCGCAATAGCAATCATTAATGCATTGACAAGAAATGCCATGGACTTGGCTTGTTCCTCTTGCTCACCGGTAAACTTCACCGTGATGCCGTCCGGAACAGGATAATTCGCCATCGCTTGCTGAATTTTCTGGTTGACCTCGGTCGGATTAAATCCATCCAAGACGTTAGAGAAAACTGTGATCGCTTTCTCGAGATCCTTTCTTTTTACGGATCCATAAGTAGAACCATATTTCACATCCGCCACCGCAGAAATCGGCACTTCTCTCTTATCACCGAATTTATCGCGGAAGCCTATTTTTTTATTGACAAGCGTATTGATGTCATATCGATATTTCTCATCCAACCTCAACTGTATCGGAAAATCTTCTTCACCTTCCTTGTATTTGGATACTTCCAAACCAAATAAAGAAGTCCTCAGCTCTGTCGCAATCGTAGCGGTAGAAAGGCCAAATCTTCTGGCTTTCTCCCGATCGATATCCAACACTACTTCCGGACTTCCAAGCGATAAATCAGATTTCAATTCTTCTAAACCTGCTATGTTTTTACTGTTCAGATATTCTTGGGTTTCATTTACGAAGTCAATCAACTGCTCATAGTCTTCACCTACAAACTCTATGTTCACTGCTTTTCCGACTGGCGGACCATTTCGCTGCTTGTCAACCGTGATCAAGACCCCTGGATATTTTACTACCAAATCACGGATCACCTCCATCGCTCCGTTGGTATTGATTCCCTGACGGTCAATATAATCCACAAATCCAATGGTTATTTTCGCCTTGTTTGGTGTAGCTTGATTGCTTGGTCCCTCGATCGGATCGCCTGTGCCCTCACCTACCTGGCTGATCACAGATTCGATGATGGTATTATAAGGTTCCAAAGCAACCATCACTTCATCCTCCATTTCATCTACAAACTTATTGGTTGCTTCGATGTCTGTCCCGATTGGGAATTCCACAAAGACGTTCACCAATTGAGGCTGATTATCCGGGAAAAACAGAACTTTTGGAGCTCTGATAACGAGTAAGCCTAATGAAAGGAAAAGCATGAGAACCGTTCCTCCAAAGAATACATAGGGTCTCTTTCCAGCTAATGCATATTGCAAGGTTGACTCATATGTATTTTCCATTTTGACCAACAATACATTCTGAAACCATGCAATTGCTTTTCGCAAAAAGAATATGTTGAATAAAATGAAAACAGAAGTAATCAAAGAAAGCGACCCCAAAATATTCCAGCCTAACAGGTAGAATATGGTGGCAAGAATTAGAAAACTGCCTGCAACGATTATAGAATTTTGCTTTGGCTTTTCTTTATTCACATCATCTACTGTCATAAACATAGATGTCATCACAGGATTAATCACCAATGCGACAAAAAGTGAAGAAGAAAGTACGATAATCAGGGTGATGGGAAGGAATTTCATAAACTCCCCGATGGTATCCTGCCAGAAAGCCAAAGGTAAAAATGCCGCGAGCGTGGTCAAAGTAGAAGTAATAATCGGCCATGCAACTTCACCAACACCCTCTTTTGCAGCCTCCATCGCAGGTTTGCCTTCCGACATCAGTCGGTAAATATTCTCCACCACCACGATTCCATTATCCACAAGCATACCCAATGCAAGAATCAGCGAGAAAAGGACCATCAGGTTCAGCGTGATTCCGAAGGAATTCAAAATCAAAAATGAGATGAACATGGAAAGCGGAATAGCTGATCCCACGAAAAGTGCATTTCTGAATCCAAGGAAGAACATTAAAATTAAGACCACTAAAATGATCCCGAAAATGATAGAGTTTTCCAGATCGCTTACCTGCAACCGGGTCTGTTTTGACTGATCATTGGTAATTGCGATTTCCAAATCGGCTGGAAATCTTTCTGCTTTAGCTTCCTCAATTATTTCCTTGATTTTATCTGCAGCATTTAGAAGGTTTTCTCCTGAGCGCTTCACAACGTTGATAGTCACAACGGGAAGGTTCTTATTTCTGGCGTAGGTAGACCGCTCTTTATAGGTATCCTTGATCTCGGCTACATCACGGAGGTAAACGATTTTTTGATTATCAGTCTTCACGATCATATCGAGAAGCTGATCAGGATCAGTAAGTTCGCCATCCACCCGAAGAGTTCTTTGAAATTCGCCCGTACGGATGGTGCCACCTGAAACTGTTAAGTTCTCGGAATTAATAGCCCCAGAAATATCACTGAAGTTTACACCGACAGCTTCCATTTTATAAGGATCGGCGTTGATTTGAATCTCCCGTTCTATTGTTCCTGACAAGTCGGCTTTTGAAATTTCAGGAAGCTTTTCGATTTTATCTTCCAAATACTCACCGAATTTCTTCAATTCAGTCTCCGAATAATCTCCGGAAATATTCACGTTCATGATCGGGAAATCAGAAGTGTTGATTTCGACAACATTAGGCTCCTGATCCAGATCGGTAGGAAGCTCACTTTTTGCCCGATCTATTGCATCTTTTACATCCTGAATTCCTTTGGAGATTTCGATTCCAGGATTAAAGGTGATTACAATCGAAGAAAAATCCTGAACGGAAGTTGACTTGATGTCCTTCACGTCGTTGAGAGACTTCAATTCCTTCTCGATCGGACGTGAAATCAGATTTTCCATATCCACAGGCGAGTTGCCTGGATAAGGGGTTCCTATGTACACAGTAGGGATAACTATCTCTGGAAAACTTTCCTTCGGCATGGAGCGATACGCTCCCAAACCCATGACCGTGATGATCAGAGAGATGATGACCACTGAGGTGGCATTGTCCACACTGAAACTGGACAATCCGAACTCACGGATGGTTTTTGACTTTTCTTTTTCAGCCATGATCTTACAACTGCGAAACGTTCACATTAAAATTATCTCCCACTTCGCGGAAGCCTTTGTCAACCAAAACCTCGTTTCCCGAAAGACCGTCCAGGATTTCAGTTTGGTCGTCGAAGGTTTTTCCTCTCTTCACGTATGTTTTCTTAGCGACGTTTTCGGCGACAGTGAATAAATAATCACCTTTATTATCACTCAAAATCAAATGGCTGGGAACGGTTACACCTTCCGGGTTTTCATAATCCTTGATTCTTAACACAGAAATCATATTTGGCTTCAGGTTTTTCATGCGGGGAAGAATTACTTCTACTTTAAAAGTTCGGTTGTTGGGATTGATAATCGATCCAATAGAAGAAACCTTGGTTTTAAACTCCTCATTGAGGGAAGGAAAGCTCACATCAACGGAATCTCCTTTGCTCAAAATTCCAATGTAAGCCTCAGAAATGTCTGCCTCAATGAAGAGATCGTTTTCACCTACAAACTGAAACATCGCCATACCCGGTTGAACAAGCTCTCCTGTTCTCACCTGCACCGATTCAACTGTTCCGTCAAAAGGTGCACGAATGACACCTTTATCTAATTGAGTTTTCAATGTATTGAGGCTTCTTTCTAGACCCTCTTTTCTGTTTTTAGATTCAAGGAATTGTACTTCCGTCCCGATCTGCTGCTTCCAAAGTCGCTCCTGCTTTTCATAAAGCGTATTTGCCAAATCCAATGAGTTTTGAAGCTCATCAATATTTCTCTGGATGGATTCCGCATTGATTCGGGCAAGCACCTGCCCTTTGCTCGCTCTCATACCCTCCACAGCTGGCACTTGGAGTACAAGACCAGAAGCCTCGGCACTGATGCTCACATTCTTTTTGGAGAGAACAGAACCAGTCACTTCTACGAAATGCTCAAAGTTGCCTTTTCGTGCATTGGCAGTGGTGATCAGGATTGTCTTCTGACCCTGCTTCCCAAACTCCGGATCTAACCCCGCAATCTCAGTTTCCAATTTCTTTATGGATTCAGCCAATTCGGTAGATTCAGTTTTTAGCTTTTCTAATTCAGCTTTCTTTGCATCAAGCCCTTCTCCTGTACCAGAACTACAGCTATACGCCAATAGAACGATCAGGAATAATGGTAAGAATTTGAATGTTGGTTTCATGTGTTATAATTTGTTTTTTTGGCCACATGGAATCTCGCATGTTGAATAATCATCCCAATGTGTGAACTACTGGTCATGCTCGATTTCATTTTTATAATTTTTTCTTGAGTGATTTAAAACTCGATTTGCTTTCAACTCATTTGCTAAATGGATTAAAGCAGATTCGAATTCTTTTTTTGTTGAGGTGGTGAGGATCCTTAAAGGAGAATAATAGTTGGTTTAGTTATCTAAGTTCGTTTTCAATATCCCGAGTGCTTTCTCAAGATCTACCTTAGCGATCAGACCATCATAAAGAGCTCCCAGAAAATTGATTTCAGCTTCAATCAATGACGCGTCAGCTTCGACTACTTCGAAATTTGACCCTACACCTTCCGTGTATTTGATTTTTGCCATATCAAAAACTTCCTGTGCAAGCTCCCTGTTTTCCCGCTGTACCTCAAGGATATTCAGATCGTTTCTGAGGCTTGTCCTTGCCTGATATATTTCAAGAGCGATGTTGTCATCCAGGAAGGTTTTCTGATTTTCGAGCTGATTAAGTTGAATTTTGTTTTTCTGAATTCTAGCACTTTTTGCCAGACCGTCGAAAATTGGGACCTCTAATCTTAAGCCAATCAAGGAGCTGGGAAACCAATTATCTGGATTATAAACTCTCTGCAAAGTATTACCTGCCCCTGTTCTTTGGATAAACCCAGTTGCATCAAGAGTTGGCATATACTGAGACTTGTTAAACTTCAAGTCGAGGCTCACCAACTCCATATTGGTATTTAATTGATCAATTTCTACACGATTGATTGCTTCCATAGTCAGGATTTCGAGCAACTCATCCTCAGGGTTAAGTTCGCCAAGAGATTGTGTGATGTTAATATCATAGTCGGGAGAAAGTCCCATTTGAAGTTTCAGCAATTGCTTGCTGATTTCATAAGCTGTTTTACTTCGCTCCAACTGGGTATAGGTATTGTTTCTTTGTACCTGGATTCTGGACACGTCGATTTTCTCGACAAATCCTGCGTCGTAGATTGATTTAGTTTCAGACAAAAGTGAGTCAATTCTGGATAAGTTGGCTGTTGCCAACCTGATCCTTTCCTGGTTTACCAATACTCCGAAAAATGCTTTTTTCACATTTTCGATGACATCGTTTTCAGCTTTTACCACATCCAATTGAGTGAGCGATTGAAACGTTTTTGCAGCCCGTAAGCCTACAAAGAAGGAACCATCAAAAATCATCTGAGTCACATTTACGGCCACTCCACTTTGGAAGCTTACACCGAATCTCGCCGGGATCACATCCGAAGGATTGGTAGGATCGCCGAATGGAGGCTGATTAGGCAAAAAGACCACCGGTATCGTGGGATTGTAATTGAGGTTTACAGCTCCAGTGATTTGAGGCAAACCAGTTGCGGTAGTCTCCTTGATAGTAGCCTTGGAAATCAAGGTTTCAAGGTGTGCATTTTTCGCGTTTACATTATTTTCCAGTGCAAAAGTAAGTGACTCTCGCAGATTGAGTTCCAATACCTCCTGAGCAGAAAGCCCGGAAATAGAAAGGAAAAATGCAAAAAGGATTGAGGGGTAGGTTTTCATCACACTCATTAAATTTCTTGTTTGGCTTTTTGTTGGTAGTAGGCTGTTCGTCCTTTTTCAGTAAAAATTCCATGAAGGAAATGGTCCATCATTTCGAGGTGCAGTTCAAGAATATTATACCCTTTCAAATCAAAATTTGCCGGGTCAAAGGATGATGATATCTGATTTACTCGGAGTCTGGCTAAAATGGTTGAGTCAATTTCAGCCCGGAAATAACCCAATGACTTTCCTTTTTCGAGAACTTTAACCAAGTCATCCATCACAAACTCCTCTTTAAAGGTTTCAAATTGAACCCATGCTTCCGGGAAATAGCGCTGAACCTCCAAAATGGCCATCGGATTCATGTTGGCTAAGCGCTCTCTAAGCATCTTGGATGCTTTTACCAAATGTTCGATGACACCATCTTCATGATCCATGATATAGCACATCTTCTCCCTATCTTCTGAAAGAACGGCGGCAAAAGTCTCTTTCACCAGATCCTTCTTATCCTTGAACTCCTGATAAATCGTCTTTTTAGATACTCCGGCCAATCGGGCAATGTCTTCCATAGTGACCGATCGGACACCATATCTGCTAAACTGCTCAATAGCTATTTGCAAAATTTTACTTTTCATCTTTCTTCTCTCTTGTTTGGGCAGGACAAAACTACGGAAACTTTCAATGGTCACAAAGTTTCCGTGGTTTTTTAAAGAATTTAATTTTGATCTCAGCCATTTTTTAAATTGATGGAAAACGAATTATTATAAAAAACAGATTTTAATGAAATATTATTTGTTAACAACTAAATCTACAATGATTTTATTGGGGGAATTATCTAATTTTGATCTGAAAATTTTATTCTGAATGAGCACGCTGGATACTTCTTGGGGACGGTTATTTTTTGAGCAAATGGGCAACGGACCGGATGTTTTTTTGATTTTTCATGGGTTCGGACAAAGTCACCTTGACATGCTGCCTTTTAAAAATCTGATTCAACCCGGACAACGTTTCTTGTTTTTCGACATGTTCCTTCATGGGAAGGGTTCCTGGCACGATCCATCAGTTGTGTTGACAAAAGGTATTTGGAGTAAAATTGTTGAGGGAATATTATTACAGGAAGGTTTCACTGATTTCCATTTGGTGGGTTACAGTATGGGCGGAAAGTTCTCCTTGCTCACCTATGAGCTTTTCCCCGAACAGGTTAAGAGTTTGATTTTACTTGCGCCTGACGGAATCAAAACCGGATTATTGTACAATCTGAATAGCTACCCGTCCTATTTCCATTCATTTTTCAGGAGGGTAATTTTCAAGCCTCAACGATTTTTTGGAATTATGGATGGGCTTCATAGCGTGGGAATATTGGAAACCAGTCTGATAAAATTTGTGAAAACTCAAATGCAAACACGATCCAAACGGGCTCAGGTTTACTTCACTTGGAAAGTCTTTGGAAATATTCAGCTGTCTTTGGCAAAAATCATTCAGTACGCCAGAAAAGAGAAAACGCCCATTACCCTTTTCACCGGGAAATTTGATAAAATGGTCACTTCCAAAAATCTCAACCGATTCACCATTAAGATTCCCCATCTCAAAGCCGTCTCACTTCCCGTAGGTCACGGAAAACTGATCGAAGCCGCTGTTGAATTTTTGAAAGCAGAGAACAACCTGGACGGAAGACGGTAGACCGGAGACCGAAGTGGCCATGAATTTTAATTCATACATAAATCTCCATGGATAATCGTTCTTTTCATCACCATTCCAAAGAATGAGACTCCTAGTTCCTCGGAGTGACGAATTGAATCGGTCATTCAACTTCCCGACTTCCCACTTCCCGACTTCCCACATCCAAACTTCCCACTTCCTAACCTCCAACCTCCCGTCTTCCTACATCGGTCATCCCACCTCCTGACTTCCCACCTCCTGACTTCCCACTTCCCACTTCCAAACTTCCAAACCTCCCACCAATTCCTTACCTTTGAATCTTACCAGCCAAAGGACATGATTTTCTTCTTTGAATCCCCTCAAAAACTCGTTTACGCTGTTCATTCCCCTCAACCTTTTG
>JBKJKX010000054.1:0-8237 GCA_046597285.1 Algoriphagus sp.
TATCTCAACCAGGGAAACCTGAAATTCAAGGACATTACTCAATCAGCCGGCCTAGAATCTACAGGATATTGGTCCACTGGTGTGAGCATGGCAGACATCAATGGAGACGGTTTACTCGATATTTATGTCAGTAAATCCGGTCCCGCTGGTGGAGAAAAGCGCCACAATGAACTATTAATCAATCAAGGTGATCTTACTTTTTCAGAACGGTCCAAAGAATATGGGCTTGCCGAGGAAAAGCTGTCGCAGCATGCAGTATTTTTTGATTTCGACAAAGACGGAGATCTGGATCTCTATCTCCTAGCCAATTCAGGTCGCTCAGTCGGAGTATTTGACCTTCGAGAAGGCCAACGCGAAACCCGTGATCGGGACGGTGGAAACAAATTATTTCGAAATGACGGTGCGATTTTCACCGATGTGAGTGAGTCTGCCGGGATCTATGGAAGTGCAATAGGCTATGGTCTGGGCGTGACTGTCGCAGATCTCAATCAGGATACCTGGCCGGATCTTTACGTCTCGAATGATTTTTTTGAGCGTGACTATTTCTACCTCAACAATCAGGATGGCACTTTTGCTGAAGTATTACCTGAAACACTGAACGAAATTAGTATGGGCTCGATGGGGGCCGACATCGCCGATCTGGACAATGATACGCGTCCGGATATTTTTGTAACCGAAATGCTTCCGGCGGATATGGCCAGGGTCAAGACCAAAACTCCTTTCGAAGAATGGGACAAGTATCAGGCAAGTGTAAAAGCCGGATACCATCATCAATTCACACGAAATACGCTTCAAAGAAATCTAGGATTTAAGCCTGGAACCCAAGAACCAGTTTTCTCTGAAATCTCCCGCCAAACCGGAATGGATGCAACTGACTGGAGCTGGGGCGCTTTGATTTTTGATGCCGACAATGACGGATGGAAAGATGTTTTTGTCGCCAATGGAATAGTTAAGGATTTAACCGATTTTGACTTTGTTGACTTCTATGTCAACAATCAGGAAAAAGTAAAAGGCTATAGAGAGGATTCAGTCCTCCTCACCAAAATGATCGACGAGTTTCCTTCTGTTCCTCAGCAGAACTATTGGTTCAAAAATCTAGGTAACTGGCAATTTGAAAATCAGGCAGCAACACAGGGTTTGGATCAACTCACTTTCAGCACAGGTTCTGCATATGGAGATCTTGACAATGACGGCGACTTGGATTTGGTGGTCAATAACCTGAATGAGCGTGCTTTTATCTACAAAAATACAAGTCGTGAAAATGGATCAGGCAATTACCTTCAATTGGATTTGGGAGACGCGTTTGGAACTCAGGTCACTTGCTTTTCGGGTGAAAATACCTTTTACCAGGAGTTTCAGCCGGTGAAAGGTTACATGTCCTCGGTCGATCCTAGATTACATTTTGGATTAGGTAAAATCACTGAACTGGACTCAGTCAAAATCCAATGGCCAGATGGGAAAATAAGCTTATTCGAAAATATTAAAGCCAACCAAATCCTGATTCCGGTCCAGGCAGATGCAATTCTTTTGGAAGAAAATTCTGTTGCCCCGAATTCACTACTTTCTCTTTCTGACAAAGAGATTCCTTTTAACCATCACGAGAGTGATTTTGCGGATTTTGATCGGGACAGACTTCGGTTTTGGATGATCAGCAATGAAGGCCCAAAAGCCGCAAAAGCAGATGTCAATCAGGATGGCTTGGAGGATTTGTTTATCCCTGGAGGCAAAAGCCAAGCATCAAGTCTCTTGATTCAGGAAAAAGAAGGAAAATTCAGAAACCATCAAGCAGACTTATTCCAATCAGATAGTCTGGCGGAAGACGTAACCGCTCTCTTTTTTAATGCAAATGGAGACAGTGCTCCCGATTTGTTAGTGGGGAGCGGGAGTATTGAGTTCGGTGCCAGTTCACCACTTTATCAGGACAGACTCTATCTGAATGACGGTAAGGGCATTTTTTCAAAAAGTACTCAAATCTTTTCCCCTCTCCCGACATCTTTTATTCTCAGCAATGACATCGATCAGGATGGTGACGAAGATTTGATTATTGGATCCAGAAGCATTCCGTTTGCCTATGGTATCCCCACCGGAATTCAAGTTTGGGAAAATGATGGAAAGGGTTCCTTTCTCGATATTTCATCAAAATTTGGAGAAGTAATTCAGTCACTAGGCATGCTCACTTCGGGAGCAATTGCTGATTTAGACAATGATGGAAAACAAGAATTAATCGTAGCAGGTGAATGGATGTCGATTCGGATTTTCACCATTTCAAAGGATAAATTCATCGAAAAGACATCCGAATTCGGACTTACGGAAACAAGAGGGCTTTGGAATTGTCTTTTGGTTGAAGACATCAATGGGGATGGCAAACCGGATATTCTGGCTGGAAATTGGGGTTTGAATTCAAGACTTAAATCCTCCGAAAAATCCAAACTTCGAATGGTCGTCAACGACTTTGATCAAAATGGCTCTTTAGATCACATCTTGGTTTCATTTGACGGAACAAGTTCCAATCCGTGGGTTCTCAAAAACAGTTTGGTTAAGCAAATCCCTTCATTGCGGAAGCAATTACTGACTTATTCCTCTTATCAAAACAAGACCTTAGAAGCCCTATTTCCTGAGTCAGTTCTGTCAAAATCAGTAACTTTACAGGCAGATTTGCTGGAAACTACTCTTTGGATAAATGAGGGAAATGGAAAGTTATCTAAGAACCCATTACCGCAGGAAATCCAAGCCTCACCGATCTTTGCCATTTATGCCATTCCTTCCGATTCCGGCTCTTCCTCACTTATATTCGGGGGCAATCAAAGCCGTATTAAACCGGAACTTGGAGGACAAATGGGAAGCTACGGGTGGGTAGTGAAACCAAGTGGAAAAAACCAATGGAAATCCCTTCTTCCAGAACAAAGCGGACTATTCGTCCCCGGTGAAATCAGAAGTTTCCTGTCAATAAAAATCGAAAACGAACCCCATATTATCACATTGAGAAACAATGAAAAACCTCTTGCATTTAAGATCCAATAAATTTCTGTTTGTTTTAATCCTATCCCTTTCTATCGCTTCCTGCAAGTCAGAATATGAAAAAATGGAGTCCAGAGGATTATCCTCCGGAAAAGTTGAGAATGAAATTTTTCTTGGCTTAAAGCTTGGTATGGACAAAAAGGCTTTTTACGAAACTTGCTGGGACTTGAACAAGAAAGGCATTTTAAGTAATGGGCCAGGAGAACTCTCTGTGGAGCATTCAGTAGACCTTCCATCAGAAAATTCTGCGAAAATGCGCTTCTTCCCAAAGTTTGAAGATGAGAAAATCTACTTTATGCCGGTGGAATTCACTTATGAAAGCTGGGCTCCTTGGAATGAAGAATTGGCAGTTGAAAAACTACGTGAAGATGTCGTTGCTCTTTTCGAGGAATGGTATGGTCCGGGTTTTATAGAAGTAGCCAATGAAGATAAAAGCTTGATCGCTTTTGTAAAAATTGATGGAAATCGGAGAATCCGAATTTTCAAAAAGCATATTTCCATAGTGAGAGCTGAAATTGTAGATCTGAAAATTCAGAAGCAGAAAGAAGAAAATCCCTCATGAAACATAATTTTCTCTTCCTTTTGCTTTTAGTGGCATCCATCTCTTGTCAGAAGAAAGAGGAAGTGAAGCCAACTTTATTTGAGCAAATTGCTCCAAAAGATTCAGGCGTTGACTTTGTCAATGAACTTTCATTTGATGAGAAGTTTAACATTTTCACCTACCGGAATTACTACAACGGTGGTGGTGTGGCATTGGGTGATGTGAATAATGACGGCTTACTGGACATTTATTTCACAGCCAATCTCGGCCCAAATAAGCTTTATCTGAATAAAGGAGATTTCAAATTTGAAAATGTAACAGATAAAGCTGGGGTAGCAGGAACCAGAGCTTGGAGTACAGGCGTAGCGATGGCTGATGTCAATGGAGATGGGTTTTTGGATATTTACGTCTGCAACTCAGGAGATATTTCAGGAGACAACAAGCAAAATGAGCTTTTTATCAATCAAGGTGACGGTACTTTCAAAGAGAAGGCTGATGATTACGGACTAGCTGATCAGGGTTTTTCCACGCATGCTGTTTTTTTTGATTATGATAAGGACGGAGATCTCGATGTCTATCTACTGAACAATAGCTATCAGGCAATCGGCAGCTTCAATAAAATGAAAAATGAGCGTCCGAAACGAGATCCTATCGGTGGAGATAAACTCTTCCGAAATGAGGGAGGGAAGTTCACCGACGTAAGTGAGGAAGCTGGGATTTATGGCTCAGTCATAGGTTTTGGTCTTGGTATCACCATTGGGGATATAAATCAGGATACTTGGCCTGACATCTTTATATCCAATGACTTCTTTGAGCGCGATTATCTCTACCTCAACAATCAGGACGGGACTTTTACGGAATCTCTTGAATCTTCCATGCGATCCATTTCAGCAGCATCTATGGGGGCAGACATCGCCGATATCAATGGAGACGGATTGCTGGATATTTTCGTGACAGATATGATTCCTGAATCTCAAACCCGTTTGAAACAAGTCACAACCTTCGAAAGTTGGGATAAATTTCAATTCAACAAAACCCACGGCTACCATTATCAATTCTCTCGAAACATGCTCCATATCAACAATGGAGATGGGACATTCAGCGAAATGGGACGCTTGGCGAATGTGGAGGCCACGGACTGGAGCTGGGGAGCCTTGATTTTTGACATGGATAATGATGGCAAGCGCGACCTCTTCGTAGCCAATGGGATCTATCAGGATATCACAGATTTGGATTACCTCAATTTCATCGACGATGAGGAGACGAAGATCAAAATCATTTCTCAGGAAGGTGTCGACTACAAAGCGCTTACTGATCCGATTCCCATCAATCCCATTTCAAACTTTGCTTTCCGAAATCTCGGAGATCTTAAGTTTGAAAATGCTGCTCAGGAATGGGGATTAGGCGAACCAATTCATTCCAACGGTTCGGCTTATGGAGATCTGAATAATGACGGCACTCTTGATCTTGTGGTGAATAATGTGAATAAACCTGCCCAAATCTTCAAAAATACAGGAAAAACATTTTATACTGACAGACATTTCCTCCAATTTAATCTAATCGGAAAAGGGAAAAATACAGCAGCAATCGGTACTCAAATTCAAGTGAAAGCGGGTGATGAAATCTATTACTTGGAGCAAATGCCTAACCGTGGTTTTCAATCATCCGTCGATCCCAAACTTACCCTTGGATTGGGAGAAAAAACCTCCGTCGATCTGATTCGAATACTTTGGCCCGATGGAAGTTTTACGGAAATAAAAAATCAACCAACCGATCAATTATTGACTTTGAAATGGGAAGCAGCTGGCAATTTGCCGAAAGGCGAAAGTTTCTTTACAAAACCTGAGTCTTCATTCTTCCAAAGAGACAATTCCGTGTTACTCGATTTCACTCATGAGGAAAATCCTGCTGTGGATTTTGACCGGGATCGACTGACTTATCATATGTTTTCGACAGAAGGTCCTGCTTTTGCAAAAGCAGATCTGAACGGCGACGGATTGGAAGATCTGTTTTTTGGCGGAGCCAAAGGATATGCTGGTAAAGTCTATTTCCAACGCTCAAATGGAAGTTTTCAAGTTTCAAAGCAGGAAGTATTCAACGAGGATGCGATTTCCGAAGACACAGATGCTGTCTTCTTTGATGCCAACGGTGACGGATTTCAGGATTTACTAGTTTGCTCCGGGGGCAATGAATCCGGCCTCGGATCCCCTGATCTCATCGATCGCCTTTACCTAAATAACGGAAAAGGAAATTTCACCAAAACTGAGCAAATGGGTTTTGCCGCCAATATTGGCAGCAGCTCGGTTGTCCAAGTAATTGATTTGAATGAAGATGGCGCCCCGGATTTATTTATCGGTGGCAGATTGGTACCGTTCGTATATGGGGCACCGGCGAACAGCAGCCTTTGGATCAATGACGGAAAGGGCAATTTCTCCGACCAAACTACAGCTTTGGCACCCAATCTAAAAGAGATCGGGATGATCACCGATGGAAAAGTAGTCGATTATGATGGTGACGGAAAGCAGGATTTAGTCCTTGTCGGCGAGTGGACAGCCCCGATTTTCTTAAAAAATACTGGCGGTAAACTTGAAAAAGTCGCAATGCCAGAATTGGAAAATCTGAAGGGATGGTATCGAACTGTTGAAATCGGCGATTTTGATGGAAACGGATTGCCTGATTTGGTCCTGGGAAATCATGGATTGAATACAAGATTCAAAGCTTCCCTAGCGAATCCTGTCAAAATGTACCTGAATGATTTTGACCAAAACGGCTCTATCGAACATATTTTCACACGTCAGGAAGGAACTGTTCATATTCCTTACACGCTTAAGCACGAACTCGAAAGACAGATTCCGGGCATTAAGAAAAAGTACATTCGGTACAGCAATTACAATAATCAGACAATTGAGGACATTTTCCCTGCTGATATTATTGCCAAATCCATCATTCAAGAAGTCAACCAATTCCAGTCCGGAGTCCTTCTGAATCAGGGGAATGGAAAATTCGAATGGAAGCCACTTCCAACTATGGCCCAGAAATCCTGGATTTTCGCAATTCAGATTCTGGATTTGAACGGGGATAGAATTCAGGATCTGATCCTTGGAGGAAACCTGGCCCAATCCAAGCCGGAAACTGGAAAGTATGACGCGAGCTTTGGAGAAATCATGCTTGGAAATGGTGATGGTACGTTCACTTTTTGGCCAAATGCCCATCATGGATTAAGGTTGGAAGGAGACGTTCGCGCATTCAGCAAGTTAGGTGAGGATAAGATTTTGGTCGTAAAAAACAGCGCATCGGCTGAGGTTTGGAAGTATTCAAGCAAAAAATGAGATTCCTGTCAAGCGCATTTCTTTTCATTTTCATCACTCTTTTCTCCTGCGAAAAGAAGAAAGAACCCACACTTTTTGAGTTACTCCCTGCGGAAAAAACCGGAATCAGTTTTGAAAACAACTTGACGTCTACCACCGATCTCAATATTCTCGAATACCTCTATTTCTACAATGGTGGCGGAGTTGCTGCCGGCGATATCAACAACGATGGTTTGGTGGATTTGTATTTCACCGGAAATCAGGTACCCAACAAACTCTACTTGAATAAAGGCAATTTCCAGTTTGAGGACATCACCGAATCCGCCGGAGTGGATGGCGAAGGAGGTTGGTCCACAGGCGTCACGATGGCAGATGTGAATGGCGATGGCTTGCTGGATATCTATGTTTCTCAGGTTGGAAATTACAACACCATTCAAGGCAAAAACAAACTTTACATCAATCAGGGAGGACAGAAATTCATCGATTTGGCGGATGAATACGGAGTCGGGTTTGTCGGATTCAGCACGCATGCCGCTTTTTTTGATTATGATCGGGACGGGGATTTGGACATGTATTTGTTGAATCATTCCGTCAAGTCTCCTGAGGTTTTTGCAAAAGCAGAAATCAGATCCCAATCGGATCCGGGCGGGGATAGACTTTTCAAAAACCTCGCTGTGGAAGGGGAAAAAGGATTTCTAGACGTGACAAAAGAAGCCGGAATCTATTCAAGCGCATTGGGTTTTGGCTTAGGAGTAGGGATCGAAGATTTAAATAGTGATGGCTGGTTGGACATCTATGTTTCCAACGACTTTACCGAAAACGATTACCTCTATCTGAATCAGCAAGACGGAACATTCAAAGAATCTCTTGAATCCTTGATCTCCAATACCAGTCGTTACAGCATGGGAAATGACTTGGCTGACATCAACAGCGACGGATTACCCGAGATTTTCACCACCGACATGCTTCCTGAGGATCCTGAAATCTGGATGAAATCCGTAGGCGAAGACAAGACGGAAGTCTATCAGATCAAGAAGCAATTTGGCTACGGGGACCAATATGTCCGCAATCATTTGCAACTGAATCGGGGTAAAGACGGATTCAGCGACATCGCACTTTTCTCCGGAATATTTGCCTCGGATTGGAGTTGGGCGCCGCTGATTTTCGACATGGACAATGATGGTTTAGTAGATATTCACATCACGAATGGTATTGTGAAGCGACCAAATGACCTGGATTTTATCCAGTACAGCCAGGAAGCCGATCCCAATCTCTCGATGGAAGAGTTGCGAAAAAGGCAAATCGACATGCTGCCTTCTGTTAAACTTCCAAACCATGCGTATCGAAATGAAGGGGATTTAAACTTCTCC
>JBKJKX010000085.1:0-62439 GCA_046597285.1 Algoriphagus sp.
TTCAACCAACCTCCGCTCCTCATCTTGGGTTTGGCCGATGTAGTACCTGTCCAGATTAGGGATGTATAAAATGGAAACAAAAAATTAAGTATTCTTCATTATGCTAAAAAACAAAAAGGGAAGCATTTCTACTTCCCTTCCTGAGCCCCTTGCCGGGATCGAACCAGCGACCTACTGATTACAAGTCAGTTGCTCTACCAGCTGAGCTAAAGAGGCTTTTTTCTTTATGGTGGTGCAAATATAGACCTTCTAGATATTCACTCCAAACACCCAGAACCAAAATATTCTATCTCCCTTATTCTGAGTGAGATTAATTTAAAACTCTTTAAGAATAGAAAGCTTCTTCTTCAACTTATCGATTTCCTCTTCAGCTTTTTGAATTTTAATATCAAACTGATCTCTCAATTTATCCGCGGTCTTAGACGCAGCAAAGAAATCTAGGTTATTTCTCCAAAGAGTAACACTATTTTCCAAATCAGTAATTTGTTTTCTGATGCCGTGCTCTTTTTTATTCAATGTTTTAACTGAGTTCGGGTCAGCTTGAATTTTGTTCAGATTCAAACGGAACAAGAAGTCTTCTTTATTAGAATTCTCAGGATTGAGTTTTTCTAGGTATGAATCAACAGCAGCTTTAAACTGAACTTGCATCTCCTTCATATTCTTCCTAGGAACGAATCCTATCTCATTGAACTCAGCTATCAACTTGATCAAATGTTCCTCACTTGGTGAATCAACCCCTGCAGCTTCCTGGATTTGGTTACAGATTTCCTGCTTCTTATTAAGATTTGATTCAAACTCTGAGTTTGAAGCTTTATTAGAACTTCTGCGACTCTCAAAGAACGAATCACACGCAGCTTTGAATTTTTTATAAAGAGCATCTCTGCTCTTTTCTGGTGTAGGACCAAGGGTTTTCCAATCTTGTTGAAGCTTCATGAAAGCATTGGCTGCATTTTGCCAGTCTGTACTATCTTTTAGCTCCTCCGCTTTCTCAATCAAAGCCTCAGCATTCGCCTGATTTGTAGCACGGATTTCATCAAGTTCTTTGAAGAACAAATTTTTATTATGAAAAAACTGCTTGAAAGAAGCCCAAAACGCCTTATTGATTTCCTTTCCGGCTTCTCTTGGTACAGGACCTATTTTTTCCCAATTCTTTTGAATCTCAAGAATCTCTTTGGTTTTTGTATTCCAATCTTTAATTCGATCAGCTTTGAAATCTATGAAGGTTTTTAAAGTCTCGATCAACGCTTCTTTTCCGTCCTGATTC
Organism: Algoriphagus sp.; assembly: GCA_046597285.1. Taxonomy (GTDB): domain Bacteria; phylum Bacteroidota; class Bacteroidia; order Cytophagales; family Cyclobacteriaceae; genus Algoriphagus. Next base: position 1,265 of record JBKJKX010000085.1, read on the forward strand.
TTTTTGAAAACTTCTTTTTGACCATCGTAAAATTCCTTACGGCGATCATAAATCATATCTGAAGCGGATTTAAATCTCTGCCAAAGAGTTTCTTGCGCATCTCTTGGAACAGGTCCAATGTGCTTGAATTCATCATGAAGTTCATTCAATGCTTTTATAGCATCCTTCAGATCTTTTACATTTACGAGCGCTTCAGCTTTTTCGCAAAGTTCACTCTTATGTTCTAGGTTCTTTTTACGATCAAGTTCTTTCAGTTCAAAGTAGATGCTTCGATTGTCGTAAAAGCGATCCATCAATGCATTATAACTTGCCCAAAGACTTTTGTTTTGAGAGATAGGAACTGGTCCAATGGATTTCCATTGATCCTGAATTCCTTTGATTGTCGACATGCTTAGAGTGGTCTCTTCACCGTCAACCATGTCCCGGAGTTTATTGAGTATTTCAGTTTTTACAGCAAGATTTTTCTCTTTTTGCCTCTCAGCTTCTTTTCGAAGTGAGCCTAACTGATTTCTATATTCGTAATAATGTTTGTTGAATTCTCTTTCTTCATCGCTAGGCCGGAATTCAAAATCATCTTCTGATCCCCCATCTGCTTTGAATTTTGATAAAGCTTCTTCTTTTTCTTTGTTTACAATTTCATCAAAAACAGCCTTGATGTCATGAACAATCTTATCTATTTTGATCAGATTACCATGAGTAACTTTATCTTTCAACAAACTTACAAGTTGTATTTTGGTTAAATCAGCAAGGTCAATATGTTCTTCAGAATGATCCTCCTCATCTTCTTCGGTGGGGCTAGATACATGATCATTTTGAATTTCAGTTACTGCAGATTCAGTTGAAACATTTTCAGAAGTAGAATCTTCGACTCCGTCGTTTATTTCAGTTTCTGAAGGAACAATTTCTTCGGAAGTCGAAACTAAAATCTCTTCCGAAGTCTCTTCAATTATTTCAGGCTCGACTTCTGCCTCCGCTTCGATGATTAGATTCTCCTGAACCTCCTCACTAGATACTACTTCACCAGAATCAACCTCTTCTTGAGGATTGGTTTTGCTATTGATACTCATCGATTCTTCTTGTTCAGAAGCTTGAGTCACCTTGCCTTTTTCAGACAAATCCTTACTATTCTCGCTCATAAAAAGGTACTATTTTGTGGCAATATGGGCAAAAATAGACATTTCGCCTAATTTAATCTTGGGTCAAGGGGATAATTTGCAATTACCATAAACTCCCCTCCCATGTTTTTAAGCAAGTTTCTCCAAAGCTCCTCTGGGGTATATTCGAAGGTATGAAGGTCTATTTCTGATCTGCAAATAATCCACGTCTTTCCATCCAATTCATCTTTTAATTGGCCTTCGCCCCAGCCGCTGTATCCCAGAAAAAATCGGATGGAATCAGGATCTAATAAACCTGTTTTTAATTTTGAGATGAGTGATTCAAAATCGCCACCCCACCAAAGATTTTTACCGAGGGAAATGCTACCCTCTAATTGCTTGTCCCCCAAATAAATGAAATGGAGAGTATTTTGCTCAACTGGACCACCCACAAAGACTTTTTTTTCTAAAAAAGCCAATTCTTCTATAAGCTCACTGAGTTTCAAAATTGAAGGCTTGTTGATGACCAAACCAAAACTACCTTCCTTATTGTGTTCACAAAGGAGGACTACAGATCTAACAAAATTTTCATCCTGAAGAAACGGTTCAGAGATCAAAAGATCACCTGCTTCAGGACTTTGGATTTCTCCTCTCTTCATACCTGGTATCAATGTTAATTCTTTAACAATATATAGACCATAATTTTTTAAATGCAATGGCTATGGTACTTTTATATTCGAAAAAATCAAAAAATTTATCGATGAAAATATCTTCAATCCGTAAAGAATATACTTTAAAATCACTTGATATTGAAGAAGTAAGTTCAAGTCCAATTAATCAGTTTAGAGAATGGTTTGGCGAGGCACTTAGATCAGAGGTGTTAGAAGTGAATGCAATGTCATTATCTACAATGGGATTGGATGGTTTTCCTAATGGAAGGATTGTCTTGCTCAAAGAGTTGGATCATGGATTTGTGTTTTTTACAAATTACCAAAGTGAAAAAGGAAGGGAACTTGAAGCACTGGGAAAAGGTGCTTTAACTTTTTACTGGGCTGAATTAGAGCGTCAGATTCGCATTAAAGGTGTCATCGAGAAAGTAAGTGCAGAAGAGTCTGATGCCTATTTTTTTTCGAGGCCCTATGCTTCTCAAGTAGGCGCTTGGAGCTCTCCTCAAAGCCAACAAATTCAATCAAGGGAAATATTGGAAAAGAGGCAAGAAGAGATTGAAGGGAAATTTAATAATGAATCAATGGTCCGGCCTGAGCATTGGGGCGGGTATAGACTATTGCCTTCTAAGATAGAGTTCTGGCAGGGCCGACAGAGTCGCCTTCATGACCGAATACTTTATGAAAAAGCAGAAGATAATTCTTGGGGAATTTCAAGACTGGCGCCATAGCTATTTAAGGTCAAAAAGATCATACACACCAAGGAAACGCTCTTTGGTAAAACCTTCTCCATACTTGGTAAAAATTCTATGTCCCAATTCTCTGGCTCTCGCCTCAATGAATGGCAAAAACTCAGGATCTGAAATAAAGCTCTGGGGTTCAGAATTAGATTCATCGTAAAACTGGGATTTAAAAGCTAAAATACTTTCGATTTTAGTCTGCCAAAAAGGTGTGATATCTACGATGAAATCCGGCTCAATTAAGTTGTTCTGGATGTAGTGATAAACAAACTTGGGTCTCCATGGATCTTGGACTATTCCGTCATAACTGGTTTCAATTTTCCGAAGGCCACTCATAAAACAAGCATGTGTCGCAAGACTTGATCCTTTCCCATGGTCAGGATGCCTGTCAGTAATAGCATTAGCCAAGACTATTTCAGGTTGAAATTTCCGGATAATTTGAATCAACTTATGCTGATGCACTTCGTCATCTTTGAAATAAATATCCTTGAATCCCAGATTTTCGCGTGCTGAAAGTTTCAATATTCCAGCCGCATCCTCTGACTCCTGAAGACGAATTTCCGGTGTGCCTCTAGTACCCATTTCCCCATGGGTAAGGTCTAGTATTCCTACTTTGTATCCCTTAGCCACTTGAGCAGCAATGGTCCCTGAGCAACCTAATTCTGCGTCATCCGGATGAGCAGCTATCACCAAAATATCTAATTTTAACATCTTCCTTTTTCTTAAGTACCAGTCTCTTTATTTAACCTTAAGATTCTGTCCAACTCGCAAAATTGACCTGGTTGAAATTCCATTCAACTTAGTCAAAGTGCTGATCTGAACGCCATATTTTCTTGCAATTGAACCTAGATTTTCTCCACTCCGGACTCGATGATATGCACTGGTTTTGGCTTTGGCAACAGTTGAAATATGTGCAAAAGTAGAAGCGGTAATCAAATATGTTTGATCCCTTATTATTGACTCTTTGAAATTATAAACCCGTTCAGGATCAAAAGGAGATCCTTGAAAACGGAGCTCATAATGCAAATGCGAACCTGTACTTCTTCCGGTATTTCCTCCCTTTGCAATTAAATCCCCAGCTTTAAGCTCCTGTCCGACATCTACCAGAGTTTTCGACAAATGACCATAAAGAGTCTCTAGTCCATTCTTGTGTCTCACCACAATGTAATAACCGTAACCATATCGATCATAACCGACCACACGCACTATTCCGTCAAAGCCTGCAAAAACCGGGTCGCCAATTTCTAAATCAAGATCCACTCCATAGTGCCAACTTCTCCATCTGGCCCCAAATGGTGAGGTAATTGGCGTGGTATTTAAAGGGAGTTTCCATTCATATCCAAACCTTTGATCATATAATCGGATGTTGACACTATCCTGAAATTTCTTAGGATCAAAATCATAAATATTAATCTTTTCGGAATCCCAAGTTGAGAAGTGCTCGAATGCTGTAATCCAGATACTATCAATCTGAATTTCTTCTGAGACTTTTACCAACTGATTCGTCGGAGCCCAAATAAGTGGATTTTGATCTTCACTAACAATAGATCGAACCCTGGTTAGGTTGACGTTATTTTCAAAAATAATTGAGTCCGTTGTGCTGGAAAGAGTTCGGAGGTAGGATTCTTGATCAATACCTCTCAACTCAATATTTCGTCTTTCCTGACTTGCCGGAGTTGAAGTGCTGTTTTTCTTAATGATCTTAGGAAAAACCTGAGCATTGGCCTTAAAAGCTCCAATGCTTAAAATTACTCCTATGAAAATTGAAAGAAAAGAAGACCTCATGAATTGGGTTTAATGATTCTCTATTTCGGCTAAATACCTCTCTGCATCCAAGGCCGCCATACAACCGGTTCCGGCAGCAGTAACAGCTTGTCTGTAGATATGATCTTGTGCATCACCACAGGCAAATACACCTTCAACATTTGTTTTGGTACTTCCCGGAATAGTTTTGATATAACCAGCTTCGTCCATGTGAATAAAGCCTTTAAAGATGTCCGTGTTAGGTTGATGACCAATAGCAACAAAGAAGCCAGAAATTGCCAATTCACGCTTTTCTCCTGTTTTATTGTCAATTAATCTGACTCCGATAACTTCCTCATCCCCCAATATTTCATCCGTTCCTGTGTTCCAAAGTATTTCAATCTTTGGGTTACTAGATACTCGTTTTTGCATAATTTGCGAAGCTCGCATTTCATCCCTACGAATAATCATGTAGACTTTACTGCAAATATTTGAAAGATAAGATGCTTCCTCGCACGCGGTATCCCCTGCCCCAACGATTGCTACCACCTGTCCTTTGAAAAAGAAACCATCACATACTGCACAAGCAGAAACACCTTTCCCATTTAGTCTGGCTTCACTTTCAATTCCGAGCCATTTCGCAGAAGCTCCTGTTGAAATAATTACAGTTTCAGCTTCTATTTTGATGTCTTCATCTACTGTAACCTTATGGGGCCTCGAAGTAAAATCAACCTTAGTAACCATGCCATATCGGACTTGGGTGCCAAATCTTTCAGCTTGTTTTCTAAAATCCTCCATCATAGCCGGGCCAACTACACCATCCGGATATCCAGGGTAATTCTCAACATCGTTTGTAATTGTAAGCTGCCCACCGGGCTGGCCCCCAGTGTAAAGCACGGGAGTAAATCCTGCTCTTGCTGCATAAATAGCCGCTGTATAGCCAGCAGGTCCTGAACCAATTATCAGAACTTTGATCTTTTCAATTTCTTGACTCATTAATACAGTATATTAAATCGGGTAAATTTTATCAATTCTAATGGGTGAAAAAAAACCAGCACTTGTTAAAATTACCAAAGCTATTTTAATAGAGCTATTTTTCAGCAATTTATAAGCAGAGAAAAGTTCGGATATTTTAAATTAAAAAAAGGGGCTTGAGACCCCTTTTCGATTGTTTTTCTTAACCCAGGTAAGGCTTAAGGGTCTTACTTCTGGAGGTATGTCTCAACCTGCGTATTGCTTTTTCTTTAATCTGTCTTACCCGTTCTCTTGTCAGATTAAATTTCTCTCCGATTTCTTCCAGAGTCATGGCATGTTCTCCATTCAATCCGAAATAAAGAGTAATGACATCTGCTTCTCTTTGGGTGAGGGTGGAAAGTGCTCTTTGAACTTCTTTTCGAAGTGAGTCAGTCATCAAACCATCATCAGGTTTCTCATCTCCATCATTCTCCAAAACATCCAAAAGGCTGTTTTCTTCTCCTTGGACAAAAGGAGCGTCCATGGAAACGTGACGACCAGAGATTTTCATCGTGTCAACAACTTCACTTGCGGTTATTTCAAGGACTTCAGCCAATTCTTCAGGTGAAGGCTCTCTTTCAAACTTTTGCTCTAATTCGCTGAAGGTTTTACTGATTTTATTAAGTGAACCTACTCTGTTCAATGGAAGACGAACAATTCTGGATTGCTCAGCTAATGCCTGAAGGATTGACTGTCTGATCCACCAAACCGCATAGGAAATGAATTTGAAACCTCTGGTTTCGTCAAATCTTTGTGCAGCCTTGATCAAACCAAGATTACCTTCATTGATTAAGTCTCCAAGAGAAAGACCTTGATTTTGATATTGCTTCGCAACCGAAACAACAAATCGAAGATTGGCTTTGGTTAACTTCTCCAACGCCAATTGATCACCTTCTCTGATTCTTTTGGCCAGAACTACCTCTTCATCTGCAGTCAACAGGTCTACTTTTCCAATTTCCTGAAGGTATTTGTCAAGGGACTGGCTTTCTCTGTTGGTAATCTGTTTGCTAATTTTTAGCTGCCTCATTCAGAAATTATGATATGTGAAATTGAATTTTTTAATACGTACAAAGTAATCATTTGATTAATTAAGCCTGTTCTCCAGATGATGGTTTTTCAGGTTTAGGCAATAGAACCTTCCTTGAAAGTTTGAATTTGCCAGTTTTCTTATCAACATCAATCAATTTAACGACTATTTCTTCTCCAGGCTCTAGGACACCGTCCATTGTATCAAGTCTTTCCCACTTGATTTCGGATATATGGAGTAAACCATCCTTCCCTGGCATAAATTCCACAAATGCTCCAAAGGGTTGAATATTTTTTACTTTACCTGTATAAGTCTCTCCTATTTCCGGCTGAGCCACAATAGATTTAATGCGTCTGAGTGCAGCATCAAGGTTATCTTGATTTGCTGAAAAAATATTTATTTTACCTTGGTTGTCTACCTCTTCTATGACAATTGTACAAAGTGTATCCTTCTGGATCTCTTGAATTACTTTTCCTCCAGGTCCGATTACAGCTCCAATCAATTCTTTTGGAATGAACATCATGAAGGATCTCGGAGTATGAGGCTTCAGTTCTGCTCTTGGAGTTGCCAAAGTTTTGTTGATCTCATCCAAAATATGAAGCCTTCCTTTCTTTGCCTGATATAGAGCTTCTTTTAAAACAGAATAATCTAAACCTTCAACTTTCAAATCCATCTGACAAGCAGTGATTCCCTTTGCGGTACCAGTCACCTTGAAATCCATATCACCTAGGTGATCTTCGTCTCCCAAAATATCAGAAAGAATAGAATATTTACCTGTTTTAGGGTCGGAAATCATACCCATCGCAATACCTGTAACCGGAGCTTTGATCTGAATACCAGCATCCATTAAAGCCAATGTACCTGCACAAACGGTTGCCATAGAAGAAGAACCATTTGATTCTAAAATATCAGATACAATCCTAATCGTGTATGGGTTTTCATTTACTGGAGGAAGCACTTTTTTTAAGGCTCTCATTGCCAAGTTGCCATGACCAATTTCTCTTCTTCCTGGTCCTCTGTTTATTTTCACTTCTCCAGTTGAGAATCCAGGGAAGTTATAGTGAAGATAAAATTTATTGTAACCTGAATGTGTTGCCCCATCAATCATCATCTCATCAAGCTTAGTTCCAAGCGTACAAGTAGTGACAGACTGGGTTTCTCCTCTTGTAAATACGGCAGATCCATGCGCTGAAGGCAAGTAATCAACCACAGACCAGATCGGTCTGATCTCATCCAATCCCCTGCCGTCCAATCTTTTCTTTTCGTTCAACGTAAGATTTCTTGCGGCTTCTTTGTGGATTTTGTGGAAGTATGGACCAATCAGCGATGCCTCATAACCATGACCTTCTTCCAAACTAGCTACAAACTCATCCTTAATTGCTTTAATCAATGATGATCTCTCAGACTTATTTGCAATTAACTTACCTACAGAGGCATAAAGCTTGTCATAAGTATCAGATTTCATTTTATCAAAAAGAGCCGGATCTGATTTTTCGTGCGAATATTCCCTTTTCTTTTCTTTACCTACCATCTTGGTAAGTTCGATTTGAGCTTGGCAATGTCTTTTGATTTCTTCATGGGCCAATTGCATCGCCTCAACCATTTCATCTTCCGAAATTTCATTGGCTTCGCCTTCCACCATCAAGATGTAATCAATTGATCCAGCAACGATGAATTCTAAGGACGCTTTTTCAAGCTCCTTCGGCCCAGGATTGAGTTTGTATTTTCCGTCAATTTTAGCAACTCTTACTTCAGAAATTGGTCCATTGAATGGAATATCCGAAACCGCAAGAGCAGCAGACGCAGCAAGACCCGCTAAACAATCAGGCAAAACCTCATCATCCGAGGACATTAAAGTAATTGCTATTTGAGTATCAGCATGATAATCATCTGGAAAAATTGGGCGAATTGCACGGTCTACAATCCGACTGATCAAAATCTCATAGTCTGAGAGTCTTCCTTCACGCTTCAAAAATCCTCCTGGGATTTTCCCGGAAGCAGCAAATTTTTCTTGATAATCTACTGACATTGGTAAAAAATCTACCCCTTCGCCAGCTTCTTTTTTGGACATTGCAGTTGCTAACAGCATTGCTTTTCCCATTCTTACTACAACAGCACCATCTGCTTGTTTGGCTAATGCGCCGGTTTCAATAATGATTTCTCTGCCATCTTCAAGGGTGATGGTCTTAGTGATTAAATTTGGTAACATAAATACTTGTTAGAATTAAAGCGTCGGATGATTAAAAATTGTACTAATAACCAAAAAAAGAAAAAAGTAAGATTCTCAACATAGAGAACCTTACCTAAGGGTTATTTTCTGAGTCCCAACTCGGCAAGAATTGCTCTGTATCGCTCAATGTTTCTGTGATGGAGGTAATCCAGCAGGCTTCTTCTTTTACCTACTAACTTCAACAAACCTAATCTTGAAGAGTGATCCTTCTTATTTGACTTCAAATGCTCAGTCAAATGCTTGATTCTGTGTGTAAAGAGGGCAATCTGAGACTCAGGTGAACCTGTGTCAGTTTCAGATTTCAACCGTCCATGATTCTTAAACAACTCTTGTTTTGTCTCTGGTGTTAAATACATGTTTAGTCAAATTTTTGTTAAAACAGACACAAAAGTAAGGCTTTATTTACAATAATAAAAGATTAAGCATCTTTTGCTCTAATAACTTTGAATCGATTTTGAATCCCTTTCCATAATTCCAGGTAGAAATCTGGCTCAAATAATCTTGCATCTTTCCTCGCTTGCCTTAAGAAAAACAGACCAAACGGAATTAGACATAAGTTGGAAAACCATGTGCCAATAAATGGATCTACAACTCCCTCTTTTGCCCATTTTTCTCCGGTAATTGTAAGCATATAAAAGAGGATGAAAAAGGTAATAGAAAGAATTACAGGCATTCCGAGTCCTCCTTTTTTAATAATAGCACCCAATGGCGCTCCTATCATAAACATGACAAAACATGCGAACGCCTGGGTATATTTTTGGTACCAGGCGATTTCATATCGACGAAATTCGCGATCATAACTGTCAATTTGTGAAGTCTTTATGTTAAAATTGTTTTTTAAGTTTCTGGCATTATTCAAAGCCATTGTGACCGCGTTGGAATTTAATCCTCGTTCATTCACAACAGAATCAAGCCTAAACTTCTCTTTGGCAGTCAGCGGAGTTATCCTATTAGCTTTTTTCAATTCATTAGGATCAATTACTCCAGAAGTATCAACAGTTGTAATCGGTTCTGATTCCCTGAAAAAAGCACTTTCTACTTTGCTTTTTAAATCGGACGAATCAATTTTCGAAGAGTCTATTCTGATTGCAGCCTGAGCTTGACTTTCAATTGATATGAAGACTTTCTTTTTCCGAAACATTGAATCGCTCTTTGGCAGTTCAGAATTACTCGCAACAACTAGGGTCTCTGGTTCAGGAACGACAACAGGGATTTGCTTCCCATTGACGCTATTAGTGTCTAGGGAGGCAAGTTCCGTTTCCTTTGCTTCTATAGAATCGTTCTTTGCTTTATCTCTTCGAGACCTTATTTGCCTTAATGTATCATCTTTGGCTTTTCGTTCTAGGATAAATTCAAGCGGAACAAGTTTTCTATTTCGGGTAAAAAATGGATAGATACTCTCCGCTGTTTGATAATTCTGAAATTTTTGATCGTTTAAAAGAGTGTTGATGGAATCAAGTCCCAATTTGAGTTCTGCAATATTTTTTATAGATCGGTTAGTAGACCATTGATCTTCAGGGGTTCTGGTTAGTTTGAAAGCATCAAGATCGAAAATGATCACGTTCTCCTTAAATTTTGTTCGGCTAAACTCTACCGGCTTTTCTGAAATTCCCCTAGTGGACCTAGCCTCTTTATAATTTTGACCTTCGTACAAGGTCAATTTCATATAGTTTTTATTGAAAAAAGATTCCATCCTCCCTGAGTCGGCCATAGTTACATTCAAGTTCCCTTGGCCATCTGAATGGTTATAAATGATAATATCATTCAACCTGACCTGATCTGGCTTGCTATTTACTTTTAAACTGTATCCAGGTATTCCATTGTAAAAAACTCCTTCTTTGATCTCCAATGCAGGAGACTTCATTCGGATATCATAGAGCAAACTGAAGGTCTTGAGGTTTACCTTTGGGACTAAATAATTGTTTGATAGATAAGCTCCAAAAGCTATTACAATGACAAAAAGACCAATTGGTCTTAAGGCTCTCAGAAGGGAAATACCGCTGCTCTTGATTGCAGTCAGCTCAAAATGCTCACCTAAATTCCCAAAAGTCATGAGGCTCGAAAGCAGAACAGCTAAGGGTAATGCCATCGGTGAGATACTTATTACAAAATAGCCGATCAACTCCATGTAAATCCAAAAGCCCAAGCCTTTACCAAAAATCTCATCGAAGTACTTCAGCATGTTGACAGTCAACAAGATGAAATCCACCACGATAAAAGTCAATAAAAATGGGCCTAAAAAAGACCCAAGTATAAGCTTGTCTAATTTCTTCATGGTTTAAACTACTTCTACAGCGAATAACTATTCACCGGAGTGAGAGTTCAAATTTGGTGATTTGGATTGAAATTAACCACCAATTATTTCTTTAAGTCTTCCAATTAAACCTTCCCAAATCGATACCAACTCATCTTCGTCATAAGTGTCTGAATAGTCAATTACCTTAAGAAATAACGTCTGAGTCAAATCATTTTCTTCTAATTTAAATTCAATAAATGAATGATCTGCCTCAATAGGATTTTTTGGATCGAAGAATTCAAATTTGACGTGAGTATTTATTCTGAGTGAAGCGAGCTTCGCGTAGTGATCCTCATTATCAAAATTGAAAATATAATTCTTATCCTCATCAATTTTAACTTCGTCGGCAAACCACTCTTCAAGCCCGCTTGCTGAACTTATATAATGGAATACTATTTTTTTAGATGCATTGATTTGATAATCAGATACAAATTTATTTTTAACCATGATTTTTACTTTTGCTTTATGAAAAATTGAATTTTTCGGATTAAGTCAACTTGTTTTTCCCAGTACAAGACCTCATATTTGCATTCCCAATTACAAGGGAGGACATCAGGAGCATAAAACAGATGGTTTTCACTTCTCCATTTTCGATTTTCGACTGTGCTTTAATATAGGCAATAATTTCAAAAATCTACAAGAAAATCATTTATTGATATTTCTTCTTCCTTAATTAATGGTTTATAATAAAGGCATCTCATCCCAAAAGCCATCGGGAGGTAAAGCAAAGGATTATTTCCCGCGGAGGACGGTAGTTTATCTCTCAAAGAGTTTGAAATAGTTAAATGAAAATAAATGGCGAGGTAGCTCAGTTGGTTAGAGCGCAGGATTCATAACCCTGAGGTCGGGAGTTCAAATCTCCCTCTCGCTACAAAGGCATCCAAAATGGAAGCCTTTTCTTTTTTTAGTCTATGGATAATTTTATAGAGTAAATTTTACTTTCCTAATATGCTGAGAAAACTTACACAGGAAAGACTTCTGATCTAAATACCAGATTCCATTTTCAAAATTCCAAATCCACCAAGGATCTTACTTTCCGATAAAATCCTGAAACTGTTATTCACGTTGAATTTTTCCAATTCAAAAATAAGGCTATGGCTTGGGAAAAGTACTTAAATCAGTCAAAGGAAGAGAGAGGGTGAAAAGCATCATACTCCCTAATTATCTTAAAACACAGGATTCATATCCGAGCTCCAAGGTGCACAGGCGCGGCGTACGGGAATTCAAATCTCCTCCCGAAAGCTTTTGGGACACAACCGCTTTCAGAATGGAAGCCTTTTTAATTTTAAATCCATTTATTTCTAATGTGAAATAAAAACTCACTTTGCCTATCAAAGTCATTATTTGCTATATTCAAAAGAATAGCCCAAACAATGTCACAAATTCCAACCAAAGAACCGCCTCACTCATTTTTATCAAAATTAAATTTTTTGGGCCCAGGTTTCATACTTTCAGCTTCAATCGTTGGGTCTGGAGAATTAATCGCTACCACTGTCCTGGGAGCAAAAGGAGGATTTATTACATTTTGGGTTATTCTCGTCAGCTGCTTTGTAAAAGTTGCAATCCAACTTGAATTCGGAAAGAATGCAATCATAACTGGGAAAACGCTCATGTTTTCTTTTTCGAAACTACCTGGTCCTTCATTTAGAAAAGGGAATTGGACAGTATGGGCAACTTTTACGCTAACCTTATTTAAGATTTTGCAATTAGGTGGTATGCTTGGAGGTTCAGCAATTGCTATTTGCATGATATTTCCACAAATCCCTTTAGAAATCTGGGCACCTTTTTTAGGAATTCTTTCAAGTTTTTTAATCTATAAAAACTATTATTCAGTCATAGAAAAAACTGCGATTATTATGGTCGCAGGATTCACTCTATTTACTCTTGCTTCGGTTGTAGCAATATCCTATACACCTCTTGGATTTTCATTTTCAGACGTGATGAGTGGATTGAAGTTCGAGCTTCCTCCTGATCTTGTTTTCATTGCCATAGGTGCATTTGGAATCACCGGAGTTGCCAGTGATGAAATCATTGCATACACGTATTGGTGCCTGGAAAAAGGATATGCTACCTATGCAGGGGTAAATGATGGATCCGAAGAGTGGAAATCAAGGGCGAATGGTTGGATAAAGATCATGCAGCTCGATGCGGTGGTAGCGATGATTATCTACACGGTTGTAACAGCTGCATTTTATCTTCTTGGGGCCTCAATTCTACATGGTCAGGAAGCAATTCCTGAAGGAAATGAATTGATTAATTCCTTGGCGACAATTTACACCCAAACTCTAGGCAGCGAAGCCAGATTGGCCTATTTGGCGGGAGCATTCTTTGTTTTGTACTCCAGCGTATTTGCCACTTTAGCTTATTGGTCGAGGTTGTTCCCGGATATCTTCGGACAACTTGGATGGATAAATCCGGAAAGCGTTAAGGACCGTAAAAAGTGGGTTGCCATTCTTGCCTGGATTTTCCCTTGCCTGTGGGTGATTGCCTACCTGTTTCTAAAAATGCCAACTTTCATGATACTTTCAGGTGGAGTTGTTGGGTCTGTTTTACTTTTAATTGTTGTGTTTGCGGCAATTAATTTCAGGTCCTATAACAGATTTTTGAAATTAGCCTCAGGTCTTGGGTCTGAAATCATGTTTTGGCTCAGTGTTGCTTCTATCGCATCTGTTTCAGTTTATGGGATTTTCAAATTGTTTTAAAGCCGAAATGGAAACCTATTTCTTTTCCGGTTTTATCCAAATTCCATAAAACAAAAAAGCCTTCCCAAAGGAAGGCTTTTGTAAGATAAGGCAGTGCACACCTTATTTTACTCTTTCAACTACAGCTTTGAATGCTTCTGGGTGATTCATGGCTAGATCTGCCAAAACCTTTCGGTTAAGTTCTATCTCACCTTTCTTCAATAATCCCATCAATTGAGAATAAGATACGCCATGCATTCTTGCACCAGCGTTGATACGCTGAATCCATAAAGCTCTGAATTCTCTTTTCTTGGCTTTACGATCTCTATATGCGTACTGAAGACCTTTCTCATACTTGTTTTTGGCTACAGTCCATACGTTTTTACCTCTTCCGAAGTAACCTCTTGTGGCTTTTAGCACTTTTTTTCTTCTTGCTCTGGACGCTACCGCGTTTACCGATCTAGGCATAGTTTTTTGTTTTTTGACACTTGGTGCCCTGATTTATCAGGATCTTTGGACCAATGTATCTGGTGAATAAATTAACCTTAATATAATGAGAATTTGAAAATCAGATTCTCAGCATATCTCTTACTCTACCTTCGTCAGAAGTGTGAACAAGACCAGTTTTGGTCAGATTACGCTTTCTTTTAGTAGATTTTTTCGTCAGGATATGGCTTTTGAAAGCGTGTTTCCTTTTGATTTTGCCGGTTCCTGTCAAAGTGAACCGCTTCTTTGCACTGGATTTGGTTTTTACTTTTGGCATTTTGCTGTTATTGTTTAGTTGAAATTATTTCTTTCCTGCTTTCGGTGCGATAAAGATGTTCATTCTTTTTCCCTCCAATTTCGGAAGTTGCTCTACTGCTCCGAAATCTTCCAGAGCTTGGGCAAACTTCAACAGCAACATTTCTCCTCTTTCTTTAAATACAATACTTCTGCCTACGAAATGAACGTATGCCTTCACTTTTGCACCTTCTTTTAAGAAGTTGATTGCATGCTTCAATTTAAAGTTGAAATCATGATCATCGGTATTAGGCCCGAATCTAATTTCCTTTAAAACGACCTTAGCAGCATTGGATTTGATTTCCTTCTGCTTCTTTTTCTGCTCATACTTGAACTTCGCGTAGTCAAGAATCTTGCAAACAGGCGGATCTACATTTGGAGAAATCTCAACCAGATCTAAATCATTTTCCTGAGCTATTTTAATGGCTTTGTCTGTAGCTAAGACGGCATTTCCGCCTTCTACGAAATCACCAACTACTCTCACCTCACGGGCTCTGATCTTTTGGTTTACCTTGTAGGGTTCTTCTTGTCTACCTCTGAAGGGTTGTCTGTCTCTCAAGTTTGCTTCGGTTGTTTTTGTGAAATTGCCTGCAAATATCGGAATTATTTCTAATTCAAAAAAGCAGAATTCTATTTTACCTAAATTATTACTTACTCAGGGATTCTGAAATGATTCCCTGAAAATACTTTATGAATTCTTCCGGAGAGTAATTCCCTAAGTCGCCTTCGCCATGTTTTCTCACTGAAAGCATTCTCCCTTCCTGTTCCTTCTCCCCTACTATCAGCATGAATGGCACCTTTTTAACTTCTGAATCCCTGATCTTTCTTCCAATCTTCTCATCTCGATTGTCAATCGATCCCGTGATTCCATGCTCATCCAGAATGGCTTTAATTTCCTCTGCATAACCAACAAACTTCTCTGAAATTGGAAGAATATTAATTTGCTCTGGCGCCAGCCAAAGTGGGAAATTACCAGCGCAATGCTCTATCAGAACAGCAACAAAGCGTTCCAAAGATCCAAATGGTGCTCTATGGATCATTACAGGTCTATGCTTTTGGTTGTCTGCTCCGATGTATTCTAACTGGAATCGCTCAGGCAGATTATAATCGACCTGGATCGTTCCAAGTTGCCATTTTCTGCCCAAAGCATCTTTGACCATAAAGTCGAGTTTTGGACCATAGAAAGCTGCTTCACCTAGAACAGTAACCGTTTCAAGCCCTTTTTCTGCGGATGCTTCTATGATTGCTGACTCTGCTTTCTGCCAAGCTTCATCCGTTCCAATGTATTTTTCCGCTTTTGCGGGATCTCTGAGAGAAATCTGGGCAGTATAATTATCAAAACCCAGCGCTTTGAAAACATGTAAAACCAAATCAATTACCTTAATAAACTCTTCTTTTACCTGATCAGGTCGGCAGAATATATGCGCATCGTCCTGAGTAAATCCTCGAACGCGGGTCAAACCATGCAATTCACCGCTTTGCTCGTAGCGGTAGACAGTGCCGAATTCAGCATATCTGATAGGCAATTCTTTGTAAGAATGTGGCTTATGCTTATAGATCTCACAGTGGTGAGGACAGTTCATCGGCTTTAACAGAAACTCCTCCCCTTCATTTGGAGTAGTGATCGGCTGAAAGGAATCTTTCCCGTATTTCTCATAATGACCAGAAGTCTCATAAAGAGCTTTGTGGCCAATATGCGGGGTAGTTACTTGCTGATAACCCGATTTATCCTGGGCTTTCTTCATGAAATTGACCAAGCGTTCACGCAATAGAGTTCCTTTCGGCAACCACATTGGAAGACCCATACCTACTTTCTCCGAAAACATGAAAAGCTCAAGCTCCCGACCTAGTTTTCGGTGGTCCCTCTTTTTAGCCTCCTCTAAAAGAGTCAGGTAATCCTGCAATTCTTTTGCCTTGGGAAAAGTCACCCCATAAATCCGAGTCAGCATTTTACGCTTCTCGTCTCCTCTCCAGTATGCTCCGGCGATATTGGTCAGCTTTACAGCTTTGATAAATCCAGTGTTTGGAATATGCGGTCCTCGGCAGAGGTCAGTGAAATTGCCCTGCTCATAGAATGTAATTGATCCATCTTCAAGTCCTTCCAAAAGATCAAGCTTGTACTCATCCCCTTTTTCTTGAAAATAAGCTACAGCCTCATTTTTGGAAATATCTTTTCGGATGAATTCGCTTTTCAATTTTGCCAATTCGGTCATCTTTTGCTCGATCTTTTCGAGTTCAGCCCCTTCAAGGGTATGATCACCAAAATCGACATCATAGTAGAAACCGGTTTCGATCGGAGGTCCAATTCCCAACTTTACTCCGGGATAAAGCGCTTCCAACGCTTCAGCCATCAAGTGTGCAGAAGAGTGCCAAAAAGTGCTTTTCCCTTCCAAGTCATTCCAAGTGAGCAATTGCACACTGGAATCTTCCATAATCGCTCGGGATGAATCCCAAACCTGACCGTTGACTTTAGCTGCAAGAACATTCCGGGCTAGACCCTCGCTAATACTTAAAGCAATCTGTAATCCGGTAGTTCCTCGATCGTACACTTTGACAGAACCGTCAGGAAGTGTAATGTTAATTTCTTTTGACATGATTAAATTCTTTCTGCCCATACAAACAGGCATTTGGTTTAAGCTGCAAATATGCACAACCCGATAGCAAAGGAAAAATTTAGGAGAAGGGAATGTGGAAATGATATTCGATTTCCCATCCTTCAGCTAAAAAGGATATGGAAATTCAAAATGTAAAATTCCTTTCCTGATTGATTCAAAAGGATTTACCTAACTCAAAAACTCTTTCCAATACTTAATCCAGCAAAAATTGGTGTGAAAACCCAATCTTCTCTTCCTCCTAAAGGAACACTAAAAAATGGCGTATACCCAACCCTAAAAAAGAATCCCCCTTCAGGTTTTTGGTATCTGTAACCAATTCGTAAAGGGATAGCAGCACCAAAGACCACTTTATCTTCTAATTCTAATGTTTCGGAATCAACATCTAAAGTTCTATCTAAGAAGGAAGTAAACCCAAAACCCAATTCCAGATGATGGTTTGACTTGCCGTAAAAGGCTGTTACCTCCAAAGGAATAACGGGAAGCCAAATCGTCTTGAAATCATTTATTTGATTACGCCACATGGAAAAACCTGCACTCGAATTCAGCTTTAGTTTCCCTTTTTGATGAAATATCTTGCTGTAGTTAACTGCATATCTGCCAGAACTTCCGCCTGCTTCAAGATAAATAGCATTTTTTGCGGTGAAGGTTTCGGCCTTGGTTTGAGCAAAAGTAGAAAAGGAAAATGTCAACAAAACCAGAAAAAAACAAACAAGAATTAATTTGGAAAAGACGTTCATGGCAAAATGGGTTAAAATTTAATCCGATTTCTGTGCAGCTAATCGATTGATTCTCTCAATAATGCCTAAGCGATGAATCTTTTGATCTAGCTAATTTCCCATTAAATTAATGTTTTTTTTTAGACACAATTGTTTAGTGGAACGAAATGAAATTTTCTTCCAAAATCACAAAATAATCTGAGCGCTTACTTTCACATGAAATGGCTTCGCCCCCGGATTATCCAGATAAGTCATCCTGTGGAAAAAATCAACCCGAAAGAACTTGAAGATATTTTCCACTCCATAGCCTAGTTCAACAAAAGGAACATCTGATCTCAGGCGACCAAAAGTTTTCAAAGGATTGCCTTCGGGATCGACTTTGGGCACATTTTCAATATTATAATCCTGAACTGAACCCCATAGCACATTCGCATTTCCCACAAATCTCCATTTAAGTTTCTTGATCAAAGGAATAGAATTCAACAAAAATCCCTCAAAGGATTGTCTGTAACGAATGCTAATGAATTGGTCCGAAGAGAATTCCGTAAAATTCATCGTGTTGAAGGCAGCTGTTGTGTAAAACAGCGTCTCATTTCCCAAGTGATTTTTCATGAGAGGAAATGGTACTTCTCCAAAAACCTTCCCCGCATCTAATTCATATCGACCTACTCCAAGCAGTCCTAAGTTGATTCGCTGATAGACATAAAAGCTCAATTTGCTGTATTCGATATCACCACCCAACCAATTCATTCCTCGAGCATAGTTCAATTCAAAAATCGGCCATTTCAAAGAGCCGAGCGAAGCCCGTTCGTTGTCATTTATGATGATGATTTCATCCCGACCGTATCGGATTCCAGCTTGAATTTCTGTCGTCCTATAGTTAGACTTATATTCTCTGGTATCTTTTTCCAGATAAAAAAAGTCAAACAATGGATCGAATTGATTTGATGCCAGTCCTGCGGAAAAGAGAAAACCTTTGAAAAATTCACGTTGAAAATTCAATCGGTGATTGGTGCTGAAATAAGGACTTCTCAAAGTGCCAAATCGACTGGCTGCCAGAAATATGCTGTTGCTTTGCAGGTTTGATATCTCCAATCCGACCTGATCAATTTCTTTTTGGGTAGTAAGACTGATGGTTGTCCATCTCTCACGATCCAAAATACGGGTTACTGAAGCGGTGTATTTAATTTCTTCGTCTGAAAAGCCATAGGCAAAGTAACCTCTCAAGACCCATGTTTTGCTGAACTTAAAATTGGTTCTCAGACCAAAACCCAACCTGACACCTTCCACATCATTGTAATTGAAAAAACCCGGCCATGGTCCAATTTCCAGCTTTCCGAAAGGCTTGTAACCTGTCGCAAAAAACTTCAAACCCTCTGAATAAAATCGGATAATCGGGATTTCCTTCAGTGTATCGACCATTTGCAACACCGCAATTTCATCAGAACTCAACGGATCAGGCCTGCTGATTTGCCAGAATGCAGGATCATGCTGATCGAAATCAGGTTTCAATTCTACCGCCTGATTGAAAAATGCCGTTTCCTTCGGCTCATTTACAATCACACTATCAATCGATGTATAAAACTTGGCCAAAAGTCCAGCTGAATTGGCAGTGACTTGTCCTATTTCTAATAATACTCGGGTTTTGGATGGAATCAGGGGCCCTGCTGAGGTTGGAACCAATTCTTGCTGAATTTTGATTCGCTCCACATAATTTAGATTTGCTGTTTTGGGAATACTCAAATCCACCTGTTTCAGCGAATAATCTGCTTTATTAATCCAGATAGTTCCGCTGAAAGCAAGATCTTGTTCTCTTCGGGGATAGACAAAAAGTTTGTAACAGGAATCCTGTCCCACCACCACTGAATCCAACAAGTCGTAATCATAGAAAGTCTTCCAGCCATCAGAGATTGGAGACATAAAGTCTTTGTTAAGAATCTGAAGCCAGTTTTTGTAAAAGTTATATTCCTGGAAAACTGAACCCGTGATCTGTGAAGTTGTCGAACCATCTGTGATTCCTACACCCGTCACCTTGGTCTTTTCGATAATTTCCTTTCGCAGTTCAGGGTTGTTGCGGTAGTAATATTTGGAAATAGTTTCGGAGAAAAACACAGGAAGAATCTTATCCCCCTCATCATCTGTCAGCTCTTTTATGCTGTCCAACACAGCCGTCACACCCCTGACTGATTTTCGATTCCGGAAATCATCAGATAGATTATCAATGTCAATCTCTATCTTGGTATAATTCTTAGTTTCGTAGGCTATAAGGCTTCTTTTATCAAATTCATTTCTTTTATCAGCCGCCTTTCGAATTATCTCAAATGCAGGATTTTCTCCGGCTTCGAATACAAATGCGGCCAGTTCAAAATCTGACGGTTTCAATTGGAAATTAATCGTTTGGTCAGTTTCCTGAGACAAGGCCTTTGCTGCATTTACATACCCCAGATAACTAACAACGATGCTATCGGGTAAGGACCTTGCAGAAATCAGGTAATACCCTTCAAAGTCGGTGGAAATTCCAATTGAGGTGCCTTTTAACAAGACTGAGGCATATGGAATAGGATCACCGGTTTCTGCGTCGGTAACTTTTCCTTTTACGGTAAATTGAGCGAAGGCTTGTGTGAAAATTGAAAAGGAAATTAAAAAAAGGACTAGTCGAATCATCTAAGCGTATTTGGCATCTAACCAATGGAACCGCAAATTAAATTCATTGTTGAGGCTTTTTTAATTGAATGAGTTAAAATTTTTGAATACGATAAAAAGTGATTATAAATTCACGAAGAAAAAATACTGTTTCGACCAGTATATTTGGTTTCAAAATTTTATCATCATGATTTACGATGTAGTTATAATTGGTGGGGGTATTGTAGGACTTGCTACCGGATTAAAAATCCAAAACGGTAATCCCCGGCTTAAAATTGCCATTTTAGAAAAGGAGGATCAACTAGCCAAGCATCAAACTGCGAATAACAGCGGGGTGATTCATTCCGGACTTTATTATAAACCTGGTTCGCTGAAAGCGATCAACTGCATCGGCGGATATCATGAATTGATTCAATTTTGTGAAGAGGAAAAAATTCTATTCGAAATTACAGGTAAGGTGGTCGTTGCCACTAAAAAAGAACAAATCCCTCTGTTAAATGGACTCATTGAAAGAGGACTTCAAAATGGATTGATTGGTACGAGGTCGATCACGTTGGATGAGCTAAAAGGTTATGAACCATATTGTGCTGGTGTCGCTGCGATTCACGTACCGCAAACAGGAATTGTGGATTATTTTCAAGTTGCTTTAGCCTACGGAAGAAAAGTAATTCAAAACGGGGGATTCATTTTCTTGAACCATAAAGCGTTGAAAATCAATCATGAAAATGGAATCAACAGGATCGAAACTTCCAAAGGTGATTTCCATGCAAAACTGGTCATCAACTGCGCAGGGCTCTATTCAGATAAAGTCGCTCAAATGAGCGAAACTGAACCGATTGATGTGAAGATTATCCCATTCAGAGGAGAATATTTCAAGCTTCGAAAGGAGAAAGAATATTTGGTTAATAATCTGATTTACCCTGTTCCTGATCCAAATTTTCCATTCCTTGGGGTACATTTCACCCGGATGAAAAAAGGTGGAGTTGAAGCCGGACCCAATGCCGTTTTAGCTTTCCGAAGGGAAGGATACAAGAAATCTCAAATCAATCTGAGAGAACTCGCAGAAACACTGGCGTGGCCGGGATTCCAAAAAGTTGCTGCCAAATATTGGCAAACTGGTTTTGGAGAGATGTATCGCTCCTTTTCAAAAGCTGCATTCACAAAAGCTTTACAAGAATTGATTCCAGAAATTCAGGAGTCAGATCTTGTTGAAGGTGGGGCAGGTGTAAGAGCACAAGCTTGTGACCGAACTGGAGGCTTGTTGGATGATTTTTCGATTCGTGAGTCCGAATATGCGATCAATGTCCTAAACGCTCCCTCGCCTGCTGCGACAAGTTCTCTGGCAATCGGAGGAACTGTTGCCGCTATGGCATTGAAGCGGTTTTAAAAATCTGGTTCCCCACTCAATATTCTAAAACAGGAAGCCAAAATGGTTTCCTGTTTTAGTTTTCACTCCAGTAAAAACTCTTCAAACCGATTTTCAGCCCATGTAAATTCCTGTCCAGGAATTACAAATCCGGTATGGCCTCCCCTTTTTGGCATCTCAAGTATTATTTCAGCTTTCTTTTCTGCAAGAACGGTCGGATAGCATTCTATTCCGAGGAGTGGATCGTTTAGAGCATTGATAATTAGGGTTGGGATTTGGATAAACTTCATCCAATTATCCGCGCTTACGCCTCGATAAAAGTCGTTTGCATCTTTGAAACCATGAAGTTTGGCAGTAAAAAGAGTGTCGAAAGTATCGAAGTCATTTACTCGCTTCAGTAATTCCAAATCAATCAAATTAGGAAACTGGACTGCTTTTCCTTCAATTTTCTTTTTCAGTTTGCTCAAAAACCTCATTCTATAAAAAGTGTTTCGCCTCAGTTTGAGAGTTGCAGCACTAGAAGCAAGATTACAAGGAGTGGAATAAACTGCGGCACGAGTGATTTCTTTGGGCAAATCAAAGCCTTTTTCACCTAAATATTTGAGGGTCTGAGCGCCTCCCATGCTGATTCCAGCCAAAAAAATCTCTATGTAATTATGACTTTTTAGAACGTGCTCAACTGTCGTATCGAGATCATAGCTTGCACCATGATGATAAAGGATAGGATTCAGATTGATTTCACCTCCGCAGGATCGATTGTTCCATACAAGAACATCGATCCCTTTTAAGTTGAACTTTTTGACCAAACCCATTGCATAGTGCCTTCTTGAATCTCCTTCCAAGCCATGAGAAATAATGAGTAATCGATCTCCACCGACTTTTGACCAGTCAAGATTCAAAAAGTCATGATCCGGGGTTGTGATTTTTTCTCGTATGTACTTGACTCCATTTACCTTTCTGAACAAACTTGGAATGATGGTTTCTAGATGTCCGTTGAATAAGTAGGTCGGAGGACCTAGATAGCTAGAATTGATAATTGGCATAGCCCTAAAATTAAAAAGCTTTACTAGAAAATCATCCTTCGTAAAAAATCAAGCACGAATCAATGTTCCTTCGGAAACAAATTTCCTTAAAAAATTTCCAATCAAAATTCCAACGAATGGAGATTTTTCTATCTGGTCAATTGAAAAACCCTTTCAATCGCTATTTCCAGCATTCTATTCAGGTTTTGGCAGTGAATATCTAATTCCTCACAGAAGCCTTTGGATTCAAGAATTTCTTTACCATTTAGAAGCTCGTCGCTCAAATCATTAAACTCAAACATGCTCAAAGTCGGCTTGATTTTATGCCTGATTAGCTGAATAGTTTTTTCGTTTTTATCTTCAAGACCTTCTTTATATTTCATTTGAAGCTCCAGAAGACCATTATGAATGGCATTTGTAAGTTCCATTTGAAACTCCTCATCACCTTCAGACATTTCCAGAATTCTTAGATTCAATTCCGGGTAATTATGCTTCATATCGCATTTTTAAATGTTGATTGTCCAGCCAGAAAACCTGTAGACCACGCAGCTTGAAAGTTAAACCCGCCAGTAATCCCATCAATATTCAGCACTTCTCCGGCAAAGTATAAATTGGGGTAATAAACGCTTTCCATGGTTTCTGGATTAACCTCATTCAAAGCAATTCCGCCCGCAGTAACGAACTCTTCTTTAAATGTTGTTTTGCCATTCACGCGTAAAATATAGCAAAAAAGATTCTGCACCAATTTGTTGACTTGCTTTTTCGTTAAAGTGTTGAAGATTTGTGGGGATTCTATTCCAGAAATGTCTGTTAAATGTTCCCAAAGCCTAATTGGCATACCAAAAAGTGGATGAGTTTTAACTTTTCGCACGGGGTGATTAAGACTATATTTTGCCAATTGATCGGAATAATCAATTTCTCCCATCTCAGCATTCCAGTTGATGATCGCATTTGCCCGATATTGTTGATCATGGAGCCACTCTGCTCCGAAAGCGGAAAGCTTGAGAACTGCGGGACCGCTCAAGCCCCAATGGGTGATTAAAATTGGTCCCCGGTAGTTCAGCTTAGTCCCTTCAAGTTTGACTAAACCATCCGGCATTGATATTCCCATTAATTCTCTCAAACTTTCTCCAGGAGTATTGAAAGTAAAAAGTGATGGAATTGGAGCTGAAATGGTGTGTTTGAGATTACGTAAAAACTGATAGCTATCGGTTTTGGGATGCCCTCCACTTGCGATGATCAGGACATCAAATTTGAATTCACCTTGATCTGTATCCAGTTTAAAACCCTGCTCAAGCGGTCGAACCGCTTTGACTCCAAACGAAGTTAAAATGGTAATTTTCAGTTTTTGAGCCTCCCTCAACAAAGTATCAATGATGGTTTGAGAGTCATCGGTCGTGGGAAACATCCTTCCATCCGATTCAACTTTGAGGGCTACTCCTCGATTTTCAAACCATTCTATTGTGTCTTCGGATTTAAAATGGACAAAAACTTTCTTCAAAAACTTTTCTCCTCGAGGATAATTTTTGACCAGTCTTGAAATTTCCAAAGGTCTATGTGTCACATTGCATCGGCCTCCTCCGGAGACTTTTACCTTAGACAAAAGTTTTGGAGATTTTTCAAAAATAGTTACTTCTCTTCCTGGACCACTCGCGTGTATTGCTGCGAAAAAGCCAGAGGCCCCTCCTCCAATTACCCCAATTTTCAATTATATAATCATTTAATAATCAATATTTTAAACCTATCTGCTTTTACGGCTGAAAGAACCTAAGATTCCTCTGGCTAACTCTCTGAAAAGAGTTCTTCCTACCTGGCGAATCATCGTATTTTTACTGAGTCCTTCAATGAATGATTCATCCTGTTTTGTTCTGCTTCCTGTTCTGGGAGCACCTGGTCCAGGCAATTTTGAATTTTCCTGCTCTCTCTCCACCTGTTCCATTTTCCTTTCCAGCATCTCAAAAGCACTATCGCGATCTAGTTCCTGATTGTATTTGGCGACTAATTGAGAATCTCTCACGAGAGCTTCAATTTCTGATTCCGTCAGAATATCCATTCGGGTAATTGGCGCTCTTACCAAGGTATGAGCCAATGGTGTAGGAATACCTTTTTCATTCAAAGCAGTAACCAAAGCTTCTCCAATTCCCATCGAAGTCAAGACCTCAGATGTTTTATAAAATGGCGAATCAGGATAATTTTCAACTGTTTTTGTAATGGCTTTTCTATCCTTTGCTGTGAAAGCTCTTAACGCGTGTTGAACTTTTAAACCTAACTGACCGAGGATGTTTTCTGGAACGTCCGTCGGGGTCTGAGTGCAGAAATAGACTCCAACTCCTTTAGATCGGATAAGCTTGACAATCGCTTCGATCTTATCAAGTAAATCCCTGGAAGCCGTAGAAAACACCAAATGCGCTTCATCAATGAATAAACAAAGCTTGGGCTGATCTGCGTCTCCCTGCTCGGGGAATGTCTCGTAGATTTCAGAGAGCAAGCTCAACATGAAAGTTGAAAACAGTTTTGGCGTGCTTTGAATATCGGTCAAACGAATGACTGATATCACTCCTTTACCATCTTTCGTCCGTAAAAAATCCTCAACCTCAAATGACCTTTCTCCAAAAAAAAGGTCCGCTCCTTGCTGTTCCAGTTCGATGATTTTACGCATGATCGTACTGACCGAAGTAGATGATACCTGTCCAAATTCCTTTGCAATGGCCTCTTTACCTTCATTGCTGACGAATTGGAGCACTCGCTTCAGATCTTTCAGATCTAAAAGGGGAAGGTGATTTAAATCGCAATAGCGGAAAATCAAAGCAATCACGCCCTGCTGTATATCATTCAACTCCAAAATCTGAGAAACTAGGACCGGTCCAAATTCTGAAACAGTAGCTTTTAGCCTCACTCCTTTTTCATTGGAGATAGACATGAGTTCAACTGGCAATCCCTGCGGATGGTATTCAACACCGATAACTGAAGACCGATTAATGATAAAATCATTCGAAACCCCCGGCTTCGCTAAACCGGAAAGGTCACCTTTCAGATCCATCAAAACTGAAGGAATTCCTTTCAGGGAAAGCTGTTCTGCTAGTACCTGTAAGGTTTTGGTTTTTCCTGTCCCAGTCGCACCGGCTATTAATCCATGGCGATTAAGAGTTTTTAAAGGAATTTTGATTTGTGCACCTTCGACGGGATTACCATCCAAAATTCCTGCTCCCAGGATGATGTAATCTTTCTTAAATACTTGGCCTTCTGAGAGGTGTGCTTTGAATTTTTCGGTATTACTCATTTTGAAAAAGGTTTGAGAGGTAAACTACAAATAAAACCTCATTGCCATGGGCAAAAAGGTTTTTCTGAAACTAAAGGTTTTTTGAAAAACGATTTAATGGGTCACCATTGGCTCCAATTCCTTCGCCTGGGCAATGAAGTCTTCAACTTTGGAAAGTGGCGGAACCACTCTGGTCAATCCTTTCTCATCTTGAGTTTTGGTCAGAGCTGCATGGAGGTTTTCGGCATTTCTGGTTCGCAATTCTTTGACTGTGTCAACTCCCGCAGCTTTCAATAATTCAGAAAACTGACTGCCTACACCTTTGATTCTGAACAGGTCTGCCATATTGACCCAATCTAAAATCCTTCCTTCATCAACTCCTGAAGCTTCTGCAATCGACTTTCTTCCGGATTTGGAAGCTCCTTTT
Source organism: Algoriphagus sp. (assembly GCA_046597285.1). Classification (GTDB taxonomy): domain Bacteria; phylum Bacteroidota; class Bacteroidia; order Cytophagales; family Cyclobacteriaceae; genus Algoriphagus. Next base: position 27,583 of record JBKJKX010000085.1, read on the forward strand.
TCTAAAAGTGATTCCACTGTGGACACACCTGCAGCTGATAATTTTTCTTTGTAAGCAGGTCCGATACTTTCGATGTCTGTGATTGGTCTTGACATAATTTTTATTTTAGGCAGTTGTTAAAATTTTAAGTTTGAAATATTTAGATCGACTAAAGCATTTGAGTCCATGAAAACGAGAGAACTTTAAAAATAAAGACATTTTTCTAACCACCAAACCCGTCTATAAGAAAACCTCCTTCAATTCCTGCCACTTGCAAAGTTTAACTTTTAGATAAAATTCCTTATAACTTTATTGCCAATTCAATCAGAACCAGCTTACCAACTTGAACAAGATTCTTAATACCCTCCTCTTTTCAATATTCCTTTCAGGCATATTTCTCAGCTTTCCAGGTTTTGCGCAACTCGGACCAAATCTCGGTCAGACTGATAGCTGGATGAAAAGCGCTCAAGCAGCGATGGAGAGAAAAGATTATACCGCTGCAAATGGAATTTTCAGAAACCTGATCGACTCAGGTTTTCCCTTGCCTCAGGAAATGCCCTACTTATTTGCCGAAACTTTATTCGAATTGGGTCAATATGACAACAGTTCGAATTTTTTGAATAAGTACTTGGAGTTAAGTGGATTCACCGGTGATCACTATGATGGAGCTAAAGAGCTTCAGAAAAAATTGGAGATACCACTAAACGCCATTCAAATATGTCAGCTATGCGATCGAAGAGGCTATCGGTATCGGGAATGCTTCACTTGCGATGGAAATAAACAGATTGAACAAGATTGTAATTATTGTAAAGCGAAAGGTGTGGTGGGTTGCAGCAGATGTGCCGGAACAGGGATGATCACCAGAATTAATATTTTCAATATTCCCGAGTTCTATGAATGCGAACGCTGCTCAGGAAATGGACGACTAACTTGTCCAGTCTGCAATGGCTCCAAAAAAGAAGTGAGTGCTTGTAAAACTTGCTCTGGTTCGGGGGAACTTACTTCTGAGAATCTGTGCGATCATAAGGAAGAAAAGCATGAACATTAAAAAAACCGACTTAGGGCCGGTTTTTTTAATTATTTACAATATTTATCGAGGGCATCCTGAGCGCCAGCATAATTCAGTGTGCGGGCCAATTTAAAATCCTCACAGGCACTTTTTTTCTTTTCCAATGCAATTTTCAAAAAACCACGATTCAAATATGCTTGGCCGAAATCCTTGTCGAGTTTGATTGCATTTCCGTAAGATTTCATGGCGTCATCCGAAAGCCCCATTTGTTGAAGAGCTCTGGCTTTCATAAATGAAGCCATCGCAGGTGCACCTGGAATTTCCTCTGCCCTACTTGCATAAAGCATTGCATTATTATAATTCTTTTGCAGGTGATGAAGGTTGGCAAGGCTCAAAAGAACCTGAAAATTTTTAGGATCGAGATCCAAGGCTTTTTCATAGTCAGCTTTGGCCAAGTCAAACTCCTTTTGTTCCTCATGCGCACGCCCACGATTGTAAAGCATACGCACATCAGTCGGATTGAACTTAAGTTTTTCAGAATACTCTTCCGCTGCCTTGGTGTATTCACCTTCAGTGAAATACTGGTCTCCCGCATCTTGGTCTGGCTTGGAACAAGCCAAAAACATTCCGGATAGAATCACAGCTAGGAAGGCAAGCGTTGAATTTTTCATTTTAGATGGTTTAAACAGCTACACTATTGTCTCTGAGCGCTTCGTTGAGAGAGGTCTTGAGATCTGTTGAAGCTTTTCTCTGCCCTATGATCAAGGCACAGGGAACTTGATAGGTTCCGGATGGGAATACTTTTGAAATAGATCCCGGAATGACAACTGATCTAGGCGGTACAAAACCCTTGTATTCAATTGGATTAGTTCCGGTCACGTCAATAATCTTTGAACTTGCTGTAAGCGTTACTCCAGCTCCGATCACCGCTTCTCTTCCTATACGAACACCTTCGACAATGATCGCTCTAGATCCAACAAATGCTCCGTCTTCAATGATTACCGGTGCTGCCTGAACTGGTTCCAAAACTCCTCCAATACCCACTCCGCCGCTCAAATGAACATTTTTGCCGATCTGCGCACAAGAACCGACTGTGGCCCAGGTATCAACCATCGTGCCACTGTCCACGTACGCGCCTATATTAACATAACTTGGCATCATCACTACACCACTTGCCAAAAATGCTCCATATCGAGCGACCGCGTGGGGAACCACTCGTACACCTTGTTTGGCGTAGTTGGTTTTCAAAGCCATTTTATCGTGAAACTCGAAAGGCCCAACCTCAATGGTTTCCATTTTTTGAATTGGGAAATAAAGGATCACTGCCTTTTTTATCCAGTCATTTACTTTCCAGTTTCCGTCATCCATTGGTTCTGCTACACGCAGCAAACCCAAATCCAATTCCGCAATTACAGCTCTGATTGCTTTTTGAGTTTCCTCTTCTTTTAATAATTCCCGGTTTTCCCAGGCAGTTTCGATGATGGTTTTCAGTTCCATTATTTTAAGTAGTTTCGTTTATGGGTCAAAGTCCGGCAAAACCAATTCCTATTCTTTTGGCTTCAAGCCTGAAGCCGGTAAAAGATGTCAGAGCTTGGGAAAAGCTGGGGCATTCGCTGCACGAAACAAATACATACAGCCTAAACATCATAGGATTTTCGGCTAAAATGCTCGATCAAGGGGATGGAGTCAATTTTTTTTCCTCAAGAAGCTCGTTTCATTCCAAGTGGAAAAGGGCCATTTCTCAATTCCATTTTCTTAGACTTTTGATTCAAATCCGACCAAGGATATTGATTTGTTGCACCTATGAGTATTTGCCTATTGCGGCGGTTTTCAAAAACTGGTTGAATTACCGCCTTGTTTATGATATTCAGGAAAACTATGTAGCCAACCTCGATTTGAATCCTACTCTTACTACGAAAGCAAAAGAAAGAATAACCCGATTCATTCAAAAGACGGAGTCAATAAAAGGGATCGATCTTTACCTTTTTGCTGAGAAATGCTATGCTGAAGAAATGCCGGAAAAGCGGCCTTTTTTAGTTTTGGAAAACAACTATTCCGGACTTATCAAGACGATGAAGCCAGTCCGATTTCCACTGCAAACCGGATATAAATTTGTCATTACCGGCACGATCACTCCGGCTTTCGGGATCTTTGATGCGGTGCATTGGTTCAAGTCAGTTTTAAAAGAGTTTCCTGAAAGCAAACTGAAAATTATTGGACATCTCACACTTCCTCAATTCGGTGAGAAGCTTTCTCAGGTTTGTTTAAATGTTCCTGAAATCGATTTGTCATTTTCTGAAATTCCAGTTCCGCACGGACAAATTATAGAGGCTATGAGAATGGCCGATTTCGCTTTGCTTCCGTATCAGAATTTGCCGGCCATCAAGGATAAAATGCCTACCAAACTTTTCGAAGCTGCGGCTTTAGGCGTTCCTGTTTTGATCACGCCGAATGAGAAATGGGAGAATTTTTTAGAACCCTTTTCAGGAGGATTTTCGGTTGATTTTTCAAATGCTCAGCAAGCCAGATTCCAATTTAGCAAAGCGCTGGATCAGGAGTACTTTACAGCCCAACCTCCTAATTCCATCCATTGGAATTTCCAAAAAGCAGACTTTCTGAAAGCGATCGAAGACCTGCTTTCCTGAGATTCCCTTGGGGTTAGATAGTCCTAATTATCCACCAACCCATCCAATTTTACACTCATTTTCACAAATTGGAAACTTGTTCCATCCAGGCCAAATTGGTTGATCGACCTTGTATTTGTTGTTTATCTGTCAATCAATATGCTTCTATTCAGTACATTAAAAATATGTTTTAAATATGTGAAATTTATTTTTAGCCAGGACTAAAATCGAAAACACAAACCGAACTTGCTTATCCACACTTGATTTAGTCACTATTGATTATTTATTTAGCTATCTCTAAATTAATTTCTACCTTTGCCTCAGTCAATCAAAAAGTCCATGACGCTTACCACAGCAGAAGAAAATTATTTAAAGGCTATTTACCACCTTTCCGAAGGCGGTAAGAAAGGAGTATCCACCAATGATGTGTCTGCAGAGATGAAAACTAAACCCGCTTCTGTCAGCGATATGTTGCGCAAACTGGGTGAAAAGGAAGTGATCGAATACCGAAAATACTATGGGGTTCACATCACGGATGAAGGCAAAAAACTAGCTCTTCAGACCATCCGAAAGCATAGACTTTGGGAAGTTTTTTTGGTTGAAAAATTGAATTTCGCCTGGGATGAAGTCCATGAAGTAGCCGAGGAATTGGAGCATATTCAGTCTCCCATACTCATCCAAAGACTTGATGCATATCTAAACTATCCCAAATTTGACCCGCATGGAGATCCTATTCCGGATGAATTTGGTGATGTGAAGGCCAGACCGAGAGTCGCCCTGAATGAAATGGAGGTTGACCAAACCGGCCAAATCGTAGCCGTAAAGGACAGCTCTGCAGCCTTCCTCAGACACCTTGATAAAACAGGTGCATACATTGGAGCAAGAATAAAAGTCTTGGATAAAGTGGAATTTGATGGGTCTTTGGAAATCCTCGTGGACCAGAAAAAAACCTTGTTTATGTCCAAGGATGTAGCCGGTAATATACTCGTTCAGCAGTCATGAAATCGAGCATATTCCAAGACTCACACAGGGATGATTATCGGCCAAGCGAGATTCCTCCCGATAGCTATCGGGATGGCCTTTGAAAATAAATTATAATCATATGAAATACCTCTGGATACTGGCATTTCTTCTATTCTTTTCATGCAAGTTTGACAACCCTGAGCAGCGGGAAAAACCATTGATCGTGGCCACCACGAGTATTATGGCCGATGGAGTCAGAAACCTGGTTGGAGATAAGGCAGAAGTGGTCGCCCTGATGCCTGCCGGAGTTGATCCTCATCTTTACAAGGCCTCAGTTCGTGATCTGGATTTGCTACAGAATGCCGATTTAGTCATTTACCATGGACTCTTTCTGGAGGGGAAAATGACTGAGATTTTTGAAAAACTGGCGTTCAGAAAAAGTTTAATCAACGCCTCCGAAACACTACCGATTGAACTTCTGCTTCGAAGCGGACCGGAAGCACACAGTGTGGATCCCCATATTTGGTTTGATGTCAACCTTTGGTCAAAGGCTATGGAACACACTGCCTCTGAAATCATCAATTGGAAACCTGAATGGAAGGAAGCCATTGAAGCAAATTCAATCAATTATCAAACTCAACTGGCAGAATTGAACGCGGAAATTCAACTCAAAGTCAATGAACTTCGGTCAGCAAATCAGGCATTGATTACAGCACATGATGCTTTCGCCTATTTCGGGAAAGCATACAAACTGGAGGTTCAGGGATTGCAGGGACTTTCCACTCTGAGCGAACCCGGGCTCCGGGATTTGACGGGTTTGGTTCAATTTATTGTTGATCGGAATATTCAAGCAGTTTTCGCAGAACAAACCATTTCTCCTAAAGCAATCGAAGCTGTCGTTGCCGGATGCGCAAATCAAAATCATACAATCGTGATGGCAGGGCCCTTATTTACCGACAGTTTGGATGCTCCAGGTAGACCGGCAGGAACGTATATAGGGATGGTCCGAACCAATGTTCAAGTCATTTTTGAAAACCTAAAACCATGATCAATCAAGTCTCCTCTCCTGTCATAGAAGTCCATGACCTCACGGTTAGTTACGATCAAAGTCCTGTTCTCTGGAATGTGGACCTTTCACTTCCTTCTGGAAAATTGATCGGGATACTTGGTCCAAATGGTGCCGGTAAATCAACTTTGATCAAGGCTATTATGGGTTTGGTCAAACCAACAAGTGGCTACGTAAAGATTTTTGACAAAACTCTTCAGGACGTAAGAAGCAGAATCAGCTATGTGCCCCAACGGGAATCCGTTGATTGGAACTTTCCGGCTTCTGTCCTTGATGTTGTGATGATGGGGACCTACGGAAAGCTTGGGTTGTTCAAGCGACCGGGCAAAAAAGAAAAGGAGATTGCTTTGGGTTGCCTAGATCAGGTCGGCATGATGTCGTTTGTAAATCGACAAATTTCGGAACTCTCAGGTGGACAGCAGCAACGGGTTTTCATTGCTCGAGCTTTGGCACAGGAAGCAGATTTATATCTGATGGATGAACCCTTTGCCGGAGTGGATATGGCTACTGAGACAGCTATTTTCCAACTTTTGAAGGATATGACTTCAAAAGGTAAAACCATCGTGGTGGTTCATCATGATATCCACTCGGCAATGAATTACTTTGACTGGATCATTATGCTAAACCTTCACTTAGTGGGTTCCGGTCCTACTGAGCTGGTCATGACGGAGGAATTACTGCGGAAAACCTACGGAGGAAAGCTGAACCTGCTCACAAAAGTGACAGAGCTCATCCGCCAAAAAGACTTCAATCCACTCAAAAGTTGATATGGAAGATTTTCTATATTTCTTCACTTTTCAGGATGCCTCGATTGCCTTTGTGGTGATTGGGATTACGCTCTTGGGTATCGGATCTGCCTATGTAGGGACTTACAGCTTTCTTGACAAAAAAGCGCTGCTCGGTGATGCCATCTCGCATGCAGTACTTCCGGGGATTTGTCTGGGATTTATTCTTGCCGGAGAAAAGAACCCTATTTACATCGTCACAGGTGCTTTTGCTTCGGGAGCATTGGCTACATTTCTTATTTCTTGGCTTAGATCCAAAACCAAACTAAGTGAAGATGCCATAATCGCTTCCATACTTTCCATCTTTTTTGGGTTTGGAATAGTGCTTTTGACGGTAATCCAGAAGTCTGGAAACCCTGAAATGGCAGGTTTGAATCAGTTTATCTTCGGAAATGCCATCGCTATTCTCGAAGAGGATTTATACATCTATGGAGGATTGGCCTTAGTGATTATCATCATTTTGACTCTTTTTCAGAAGGAATTTAGCTTGCTGGTTTTCAATCCTGACTTTGGCAAAGCGATCGGCTACCCGATGGAATCGATCCGATTGATTTTCAATGTTCTGATGATTTTGGCAGTTGTGATTGGAATTCAGGCTATCGGGGTAGTGCTGATGGCAGCTTTACTCATTACACCCGGGGCGGCAGCCAGATTCTGGACAGATCGGCTGGGGATCCTTTTGATCTTAGCAGGTGTCTTTTCGGCAGTATCAGGAATCCTAGGAACTTACGTTTCGTTCGTGTTGCCGCAGATGCCGACAGGACCTTGGGTGGTCGTTTGCCTTTCCCTTTTGGCTTTGATCTCTTTCCTTTTCGCTCCAAAGAAAGGTGTAATCTCCCGGTTCATTGCCCGTAAAAATTACCTCAAAAAGACGCATCAGGATCACTTGATGAAGACACTTTACAAGGCCATGGAGGGAGGGAAAAAATTCCTCATTATAGATGAAATCTATCAGGCCTTCCCTCATCAATCGAGCAAAACCCTCAATTCCATTTACAGATTAATTAGAAAAGGATTAATAACTAAAAATGAACAGGTTATAATTCTAACCGATTCGGGAATGTCGGAAGCTAAACGTATCGTCAGGCTTCATAGATTATGGGAATTGTATCTGAATGAGTCCATGAATATCGCTCCGGATCACGTGCATGATTCGGCAGAAAAGCTGGAGCATTTGCTGACTCCGGAATTAGAAACATTACTTGAAAAGCGGTTGAACTTCCCCAAGCTTGACCCACATCAGGAAAACATACCAAGAGACACAGATGACCTTTGATCAAAACGCTTTCCTCATCATTTTCACAGCAACTCTTATTGCAATCTCCTGTGGATTGCTCGGTGTGTTTATGATGCTTCGCAAAATGTCTATGACTGGAGACGCTATTTCACATGCGGTACTTCCGGGAATTGTCATTGGTTTCTTCATCTCCGGAAGTCAGAGAGGATTAGAGGTAATTATCGGGGCCGGGATTCTGGGCATTTTAGCGACGTTGATTATTGACTGGCTTCGCAAAAGAGCAAGAGTCCAACTCGATGCTTCGATCGGAATTACCTTCACTCTACTTTTTGCCATCGGCATTATCCTGATCAACCTCCTGGCTTATAAAGTGGATTTGGATCAGGAATGTGTGCTCTATGGAGAGATCGCTTATTTGCCAATTGACCTGTGGATTTCCGATTCCGGTATCAATTTTGGTCCGCGAATCATGTGGCTGGCAGTCCTTAATCTAGGTCTTGTTATAGCTTTTATTTTATTATTGTACAAGGAGTTAACCATCACAAGCTTTGATGAAAGCTTCAGCCTTGTAATCGGACTTCCTGCAGGGGCTATAAATCTCGCCCTGATGAGCATGGTTTCCTATACCACAGTCAGTAGTTTCGAAGCTGTTGGAGCTATTTTGGTTGTTGCACTTTTGGTGGTACCGCCTGCTACAGCTTTCCTTTGGACAAAGAAATTAGTGTCTTTGATTCAGTTGACCTGCATTCTTGCCTTGGTTATTTCTGTATTTGGATACTACCTTGCTTACTTAATGGATAGCTCGATTGCGGGTATGATAGTGGCTGTTTCAGGAGTGGTATTTCTGGGCAGCGCATTTATCAAAAGCCTCAAACCAAAATTAAAGCTTGGAACTTCCGGAGTTTAAGGTTGGTTTAAAATTTGATCACATGAGAATTATGAAAAAAATTGGAATCATTGTCGCGTTTCTCTTTTTCTCCCTGTCAGCTAAAGCGCAGGATAAAATCGAGTGGATGAAATTCGAAGATGCAATAGCTGCCACAGAAACGAACCCAAAGATGCTTTTGGTGGATGTTTATACAGATTGGTGTGGCTGGTGTAAAAAGATGGACAAAGAAACTTTCACGGATCCAAGCGTTATCAAATACGTGAATGATACATTTTACGCAGTGAAACTTAATGCTGAAGACACGAATCGCTCCTTTGACTTCAAAGGAAAGAAATACACAGAAGCTCAAATGGCCGCTGCGATGCGGGTGAACTCCTACCCTAATTTTGTGATCATCGACCCTACCCTTCAGAATATCACCCAACTTCCGGGATACCGTACAGCACTTCAATTTTTAGATGGATTGACTACTCTGGTTGATAAAGGTTTTAACGCCAAATGAGTTTTAATCTCGCTGAGCGAAACGATACAATTATTGCTTTGGCCACCCCACAGGGCGTTGGTGCAATTGCAGTGATCCGACTTTCAGGACCTGATGCAATTCAGGCTACCAATTCTGTTTTTTATGGTAAAAACCTGGAAGTCCAACCCTCTCATACCATTCATTTTGGTACAATTCGGGACGGCGAGCGGATCATTGATGAAGTGCTAGTGTCCATTTTCATTGCCCCCACATCTTTTACCAAAGAAAATGTCGTGGAAATTTCCACGCATGGATCTTCTTATATCATCAATCAGGTTTTAAAGCTTTTCATTCGCAAAGGAATTCGACCTGCCAAGCCCGGAGAATTCACTCAGCGTGCATTCCTCAACGGTCAGTTTGATTTAGCTCAAGCTGAGGCCGTTGCTGATCTGATCCATGCAGATTCTGAAACAAGTCATCAAGCCGCTTTGAATCAGATGCGAGGCGGTTTCAGTTCAGAGATCCAAGAATTGAGGACTCAGTTGATTCACTTTGCTTCGATGATCGAGTTGGAATTGGATTTTGGCGAGGAGGATGTAGAATTTGCAAGTAGGGATGACCTTCGAAAGCTGGTTGAACGTTTGCTTCGGGTGGTGGAAGATTTGATCTTGAGCTTCGACCTTGGCAACGTCATCAAAAATGGTGTTCCAACTGTCATAGCCGGAAAGCCAAATGCCGGAAAGTCAACCCTTTTAAATGCTTTATTGAATGAAGAAAAAGCAATCGTATCTGAAATCGCAGGTACAACCCGGGACCTGATCGAAGACGAAATCAATTTGGGAGGAGTGATTTTCAGGTTCATCGATACGGCAGGCTTGAGAGAGACCACCGATGTAATCGAAGCAATCGGAGTCAGCCGAACTCAGGAGAAAATGAAGACAGCTTCCCTGATTTTATTCCTTTTTGATCTGAGTAATACCGACTTGGTCGAGATCAATCGAGACATCAATAAGCTTGAAAATCTGGGCGTTCCTTTTCTGAAAGTTGCAAATAAAACAGATAAGGCTAAGGAAAATATTATTAGCGAGTTAAAGGCAATGCACCCGGACACGATTTTTATTTCTGCAGGAAAAAAAGAAAACCTAGAGGAGCTAAAAGCTCGTGTGTTAGAACTTGTGAATCTGGACAAATTCAGAACCGGAAACACCATCGTAACGAATGTGCGTCACTACGATTCTCTGGTAAAAACCCGAGAGTCCTTACTCGATATTTTAACCGGCTTGGATAATCAGGTAACCAATGATTTCGTGGCAATGGATATTCGCAGATCGCTTTATTTCCTTGGCGAGATTACTGGCGAGATTACCACAGATGATCTGCTGGAGAATATTTTTAGGAATTTCTGTATCGGAAAATAAAATCATAAACTCTGTCGTGAGTTGACTTTTTTTAAAAGTATTAATTAAGCTCTTTTAGCTTTTTCCCAGATGCCCGACTGGTTGCCTTTTAGATATCTTTTTAGGCCTAAGAAAACTGCATAATGCATAAAGCAAAAGTAATAAGGGACAAAAAAAGCTTTGACCTTCAAATTATAACTTTCTAAAACCGCGCCTGTTAAGGCTAAAATGTAAAAGAAGACCTGCACTATCATGCTAGCATTATACACCCAATGATGGCCCACCAAAAAGATATTAGCTGATAAGAGGATAACCAAGCAAAAAGGAGTTACTGCCCACCTCATCACCCGGTGAGAAACAAACTGAAATGCCAGTAACCCATATTTGAACGGATTCATTACATGCATTAACCTGCCCATGGATTGGAAGCCACCTGCGGAAATTCTCACTTTTCGCTTCTTTTCCTCTCCCATAGAAAAGGAGGGTTTTTCCAAAGCATAGGCCCCAGGTTCATAGATTACTCGATACCCCTGCTCTGCCAGACGCATTGAGATCATAAAGTCATCCAATAAGGTATCTGCTTCTACCGGTTCAAAAAGCTCAGTTCGGATAGAAAAAAGTTCACCCGCAGCCCCAACTATTGTCTGCAGATCTGAATCAAGTTTCTTCAGAAACGATTCATATTTCCAATATATCCCTTCCCCTGCACCGGTAGCTTTAGCATTTTCTTCTATCAATACTCGCTTCTCCCCTGCTACAGCTGCCACTTCAGGGTTCTGATAGTGACGCACGATCATTTTGATCGCTTCAGGGTTCAGCTGTGTATTGGCGTCTGTAAATACTACAATAGGAGTTTGGATCTTTGGCATGGCCATATTTATGGCCTCAATCTTCCCCATTCGGGAAGGTCCTCCGATCACCCCAATCCCATCCAGCTGATTCAGGTATTCCTCCGATCCATCATTGGATCCTTCCACCACAAAGATGATTTTAAACTTTTCTTTCGGATAGTCCAGTGACAGGGAATTTTCAACTTTGGCTTGCAGGCAGTCCATTTCGTTATAGGCAGGTACTACCAGTGTAACCTCAGGTAATTCCTCTTCTGCCGGTACAGCAGGTATGGGAAAACCCTTTCTCAATTTCACCAGAATATAGGCTACTATACCATAGCCGATGAAAGCATAAAATATTAGGAATAGGGAAAGCCAAAATATTAAATGTAATAAAAAAGACATAGTTTAATAAGATGTAGATTTAAGAATTATTAGTTGTCAAAACTTTCTCCCATTGCTTAGTACCGTGATTATATTGCTTTAAAATTTTGGCAGGATTTCCACCCACAACTGTATAAGGGGGGACATTTTTAGTAACAACAGAGCCTCCAGCTACCACAGCATGCTTGCCTATCACCACTCCTGCTGTCACTACAGTATTTGCTCCTATCCATACTTCATCTTCGACTATTATCTCCGCAGATGAACATTTCTGATCCTTAATAGCTACATGAATGTCTTCATATCCATGGTTCAAGCCAGAAAAAACCACATTCTGCCCAATGATTACATCCTTTCCTATTGTTAAAGGTCCTATTAGTACATTAGCCATCCCAATCATAGATCTTTCTCCAATATAAACTCCTCCCATTCCATTATTAACTGTAGAAAATGATTCTATAATTGAACCTGCTCCTAAGATGAAAGGATTGAACGGCAATACATCTAACCTAGTAGAGCTTCTGATAATGGAACCTTTTCCCCGTTTATGAACAAATGGGTTAATAAACCACGATACCCATTGCCTTGGTCTTGCTTGGCCTGTGCGAATCAAAAGGTGCAAAACCCCTTGCTTTAATTTAGGATCATTTTTAAGTTTTGAAAATATTTCCATTTCATTTCTTTAGCTATTTCTATTGCTTTCTTTTGCCAGATTAAGGCATTTTCCTATTGTCTGCACACTATTTTGCCAAGTATGCTCCGAGGCAAAAGCTCGTCTTTTTTGTTCACTCTCCGGATTATTTTCTTCTAAGGCTTTAGAAATCATTTTAATATATTCCTCTAGATCGTTGGCCAGATAAACATGATCTTTAAAATATGCCATAAATGGTGTATTAGTAGTAACAGTAGGTTTTCCCATTGCAAGATATTCGTCTACTTTACGGGGATAATTTCCAACTGTTACTTCGTTTATTAATTGAGGATTTAAAGCAATATCAAATCCTTTTAAATAACTTGGCAGTAATTCAGGGAGCTTTTTCCCCAAAAAATGAACATTTTTCATTTGATGCAAAATACTCTGCTGAAACGCCTCATCTTCAGGACCGATTAAAATCAAGCTTACATGGGGAAGTTCTTGGCCAATTCCTACAATTAATGGTATGTCGAGCCGGTTAGCTGTAAGTGCTCCAATATATCCAATCACAGGCTTTGGAATGGTTTCCATTTCCGAAGCTACTTTAATAGAAACATCCTGAAAAAGATCGATATCACAACCCTGCCCCACCATATAACTATGGGGATTGAATTTCCTGGCGTAATCAGCTAAAAAATCTGAATTTGCTGTAACTACATCTACCTTGCTTATTAACTCTTTCTCTGCTTTTTGTCCATGCTTTTGGTGAAAAGGAATAAAATTGAGATTATCACGCAAATAATAAATTGCACTTTCAGGTTTCAATAGTTCTTTTAAGTACAATCCTTTTTCTACCAAGTTATCATTAAATAAAATAAAATTCTTGAATCCCAATTGATCTGCTGCCTTCTGGATTTTGTTAGCAAATTTTTTATTGTTATGGTAATTTAATTTATCATAAATTATCCCTGAAGGTAACCACGTAATGGATTCTAATATCACCTTGGGATTCAGATTCCACAGGTTACTTTGAATTTCCTCTAAATCAGGCCTTTGGTTTTTTATTATAGACAGACGTTTTTGGACTTTTGGATCTTTATGGCTCCTGATTACAGTGATACGATCTAATGGATAATTGACATATAGTACCCTGTTATCTTTTGCAAATTCTATAGCTATGTTTTTGCAATTACTGCCGATTTCCGTATCCCAGGATTGCATGCTCACAATTACGATATCTCGTCCTTTTATCATCTTTAGTCAGTAAGCTCTTTTGCCATTATCCTCGTATATTTTTCTGATTTTCTTTGCTGTGTTAGTCCATGAAAACTGTTCGGCTCTTAAATAACCCCTATCTATCAGCTGTTCCCTAAGTTCAGTATCATTTTCTAATTTGATAATCGCATCGGCTATGGTTTGAGGCTCAAGAGGATCTATGAGTAAGGCAGCATTTCCTGCCACCTCAGGCATTGAGGATGTATTACTGGTTATTACCGGTGTTCCGCAAGCCATTGCTTCCAATATAGGAATGCCAAAGCTTTCTCTAAGAGAGGGATATAAGTAAATTTTTGCAAGTTTATAGAAAAAAGGCAATTCTTTGTTTGGTACATATCCACTAATGTGGATCATTGGTCTCAAATCAGGAGCTCCGATTTCTTTTAGGACATCCATTAGATATTCTTCTTTAAAATCCAGCATTACCAATGGAAGCTTCAAATTACCTTGCGCCTGTAAAATAGCTAAAGCTTGAAGTACCCCCCTAAGATTCTTTTTAGGATCCGTATTTGCCAAAAAGAATATAAAATTATCGGGTAGTTGATATTTGGCTTTAATTTTTACTAAATCGACTTCAGCTGCCTCGGCTAAAAAATGATCCCCTACACTGTTATAGACTACTTGAACTCTATCCTTAGAAAGTTTAAAATGATCTTCTATCCGCTCACGCTCATATTCCGAAACTGTGAGGATGGTTTCGCAGGAAGGCACCACCTTAGGTATATTCCAGCGTCTGTATAGATTTCCAATTCGCTGGTACCAAGTTCCTTTTTTCAGAACAAGCCGCTCTAAATAGATAATATCATGGAGGGTGATAATCAAAGGTACTCCCGGTCGTAAAGGCGCTGTATTGCTTGTACAGTGAAGAAGTTGGATTTTATATTCCTTTACTTTCTGGGGAAGCTTTACCTGTTCCCAAAAAGGATACGGTCCACCTTCCACTTCCACAATTTTAAAGTTACGAGTTTCTTTAATGACTTGGTTATCTTCATCTGGCTTCACGAAAATAAAATATTCATTTTCTAAATCTTCCTCTTGTAGATGTCGGATAAGCTCAAGAGCTACAATGTCCATCCCATGTTTTTTGGGGCGGAAAAGGCGTTGAGCTTCTATTCCTATTCGCATATGTGTTCGTTAAGTATTAAAGTTTTTATTTGTGCATTCCAGTACTCATAGGTTACTTTTCTTTCAGATAAAATTTAGTCAAGGTTCGCCGTTACTGACAACAGCTCACTTTTTCGCTATCCCCAAAGCTTGTCTGTCAATATAATTTAGAATTTCTGCATCTATGGATTCATTAAATTTTCTAGCAAAGAATTTTTGAGATTCCACCAACTTATCCTTATCCTCCATGGTAAGCAATTTTGGATTTACTCCTCCAATGGACCAATCTATGTATCTCAAATTGTCATTAATCAATTTATCTTTGAATTTGGAATTATATAAAATAGTTTGAAATATAATTTCGTCACTGCCCCAAACCATTTGGAAATATCGAACAACTTTAGGATTGCTTTCCAGAAAGTCTGTAATATATTGAATACATATTATCGGTAGGGTAAACCACGAGGATCTGCCCACTGCTACCATCGCTAAAGGAACTTTTCTTGAAGGGGTAATAAAATTTAAAATTTTCTGAATTTGATATATACCCTTGAATCTATACTTACCTAAATGGTAGGTTGAGACTCTACTTATTGCCTCCTGCCAATATTTTTCAATATTATAAAATTCCATGAAGGCATTACCCTTGTGTTTAGATAGAAAACTATGAAACTTATCTGAAGGTTGCAAAGGATAATCGCTGCCACTTAAAAAATTTATAAAATCATAGCTTTTCCCTGAAGCTAAAATCTCTTGAAATCCAATTAAAGTAGATTGTACCTGACTATATTCACCCCAATAAATCTTTATCCTATTCTTTATAAAATATACTCTTGGTAATTCCCTAAGTATAAAAAATGGAATTATATCTGTTTTCAGATCAATATATATATAAAAATCAGCAGAAGGGTGTTGCAGACGACTTATCAAACGTCTAAGCTGTTCAGGAGCTGTATGTACGGTTATGAGGTGTGCAACTCTCATTTTTATTTGTTTTAGGAACTCTTTTTTTGTAAAAGGTTAGCAATAAATATTTTTGACTCCTTGTATCCTGAAGAGAGGATGTCTGCAATTGTAAAATCAAGATATCGCTTTAATGACTTGTATCCATACCACACGCCGGCTAAGAAGGCAAATATAGTAACCACTGCTACTGCGTATAAACTGTCAAAAAGCTGAATACCCACTATATCACCCACTATATTTACGCCAAGCATAATGATTACTTTTATAAGATTAAGCTGGGGTTGATTAATCATATCCAGCGTAATCCCCAAAAATCTGTCAATAGGAAAAAAGATCCCAAAAATCATAAAGATCCTGAAAATATTAGCAGCTTCAGTATCAACATATTGCTCCCCACCAATGATTAAAACGATTAAATCAGCGAAAACTATAGCACCAATAGAAACAGGCACCAAAAGAGCTGTTAATAGACCAGAATATTTTTTCATGATCATGAGCACCTTTTCTTTATTATTTTGCTTGTGAGCGGTAGACATTTCAGGCATCGCCGTTGCTACAAAACTCCTCAATGGAACCTCAACGATGTCAAGAAGCCGTTGGGGAACATTATAAATGGCTAGGGCGGCAGGCCCCAACATCACTTTTATAATAAAAGAATCCGAGCTTTTTAATAGATTCGAACTTAACACAGTTCCCACGCTGTATTTTCCATAATTGAAAATCTGATTAATACTTTCTTTCGTTCTGCATGCAAAGTGTGTTATACCTGACCATCCCGCAAAAATTGAAAACAAGCTTGTCAAAATGGAGCTGCCCAGATAAGCATATACAATTGTTTCTAAATTAATACTCTCCAACAGAAGTAATATTATCACAAAAATAATGAAAGAACCTTGGTTTATTATCCTGATATAAAGAATTAGATCAAAACGTTCTTCTGCCTGACTTATCCAAGAGCTTATGTTGTAGGGAAGTGTGGCGAGCAAGCTTAACCCAAACCAATTGACTAACAACAATACACTGGGATCGGAAGTTGATATAAATTGAAAACCTATTACGCCGATAAAATTTAACAACAAAAAAGCAGCTGTCAAGACAATAGCAATAAACCAACAAGAGCCGGCTATTTTTTTTGCCTGATCTTTTTCTGCACCTGCATAGAAAAGTATTAAGGCATTTTGAAGAAAACCGGTCCTAATGGTTTCAAAAAATATTATTACAAACTGAAAAAAGACCCAATTCCCCATCTCCTCAGGTGTGAGCACTCTGTAAAGGATGGCATAGGTAATAACGCTAAATAAGGCCATGGCCCCATTTCCGAGAAGTGATAAGAAATGCTTGTTCGTAAGTTTGGCAAAAATTTTATTTAACATTTATTGTCAGTTAAACTTAAGGACTTTCAGTTATCCTTTTTCAATAGAAGGCCGCTTCTAATTCCTATGACCAAGCAAATTATTGCAGGTATTATGATCAATTCCCATGGCATGTCAGTTTTCTTTTGTCGGTTTGTTGTGCCGGGTAGTATGAGGTGTGTGCATAAAAGACTTGCTTGCTCTCTTGATCCTGAACAAGGCCAGCGCCATGGACACAAATGCTAGAGGAAGTCTTAATACTGCTTGCAGAAGATCTTTAGTATATAGTTTTTTTGGAACTGAGATCAATAAGGCTACAGCTGCCAATATCCAGATCACCAGCCAAAAAGAGGCCGGTGGTCCAAAAGGAATAAAAACTGAAAGTAATGTAAGTAAGGTTAATATTCCCATTAACAATATCCTTGGCAACAAGACTGTTTGGATTACCTTGTCAAAGAATTCGACATTTCCTTCCTTAAATAATAGCACAAAACCCTCAACAAAATACTTCTTCAAAAATTCTATTTGGGTAGCTATCCACCTTGTTCGCTGGTTTTGAAACACATTTTCATTGGCTATTTTTTCATCGTAAATCAGGGCCTCATTCAGATATTCGATCTTTACTCCAGCTTTTAATATTCTAAAGTCTATTTCCTTATCCTCTCCTACAGTATCCCCTATGCCATCAAGAAGCTCGACCAAATAATCATATTCAAATGCCATCCCGGAGCCAATGAGGGCGGAAGAAAGACCTACATTTCGATGGCCTTTTCTGAAAATGTGGTTGTTTATCTCCTCATTGCAGGCATCAAGCATAGCAAATGGAGTATCCATATTTTTGGCCGTCCTATGCCCCTGCACGACCCTATATCCATCTTCAAAAGCCAAGTTTATCTGATTAAGAAATTCTTTTCCCATCAAATTATCGGCATCCAGCACAATAGCTATTTCATAAAAATCCTTCGGTAGAGCCGCTAGGGCGGTCCAAAGTGCTTTGCCCTTGGTGCTCTTTTCGAATTTTACTTCCACCACCTTTACGCTGCTTTCCCGTAAGGTCTGAATAGTCTGGGGCTCCAGTTTATCTGCTATGACGCAGACATCATATTCCCCTTTATATAGGTGGGAAATAGCATCAAGTCCGGAATCTATAATCACAGAATCTTCCTTATAGGCAGGGAGCAATATGCAGATCTTCCGGTACCGAGTGGCTTCTGTCTGGGTAGCTTTAGGCTTTCGAAAACCCGCCAGAGCAAAGAAAATTAAGTAAAGGACGTTCAGAAGAAGGAAAATCCAAATGCTGTAAAACAGGATATTTAAAACCAAAATGAATAGATTCACGAGCTTAAATTTCTAATGATTTTGGCAGGAATGCCACCTACCCTCGTAAATGGAGGCACATCTTTGGTCACAACAGATCCTGCTGCCACTACAGCCCCTTCGCCTATCGTAACACCCCTAAGGATAATGGCCCTGGTAGCGATCCATGAATGATCACCGATGACTATAGAAGAAGGTTTTCTATGTATGCTTTTGTAAGTATGGGGCATCTGTGCATCCATGATCATTACATAGGGAGCTATGTCCACATGGTTGCCTATAACTAGAGAGGATTCTACAGCTATATATGCGCCATTGATAAACGTATGCTGACCGATGACCAAGGAAGCCCCTTTTTCTACATAGATCTTTGTCTGATCTATATTGGACCAGATTTTTGTGTAGTCTCCAACTTTAACATACCCTTTGTTTACCAATTTCATTTTTTTATATACTGAGACATATTTACCTATCTCAGCTCTCCTGAGAGCATACTTTCCATTTAGAAGTTTGATTCCTCCCTGAAAAAGATCCTTGAGTATGAGGTAGTATAATCTCCATCCATTGGCTTCAGGATGCCTTCTTTGCATAAGGTCTCTATTTTCTTCGATCAGGCTTTTTCTTTCTTGATAATCCATTCAAAAAAATTATTTTAAATTTTTAATTGGTTTGGCAGGTACTCCACCAACTAAAGTATACGCTGGAACATCCTTGGTCACTACCGCTCCAGCGCCTACCACAGCTCCCTTTCCTATAGTTACTCCTTTTAAAATGGTGGCCCTCGAGGATATCCAAACATCATCTTCTATGATGATTGGTTTTTTCTTTGCGGCTTCATTTATACCTGTCACATTATGAAAATCATCATCCAGAATAATGGTATAAGGCCCTATCCTGACATTATTCCCTATGACGACCTCTAAACTGACTGAAATATGTACTCCGTTAATTCTGGTATTATTTCCAATGCGTAACATGGCCCCTTTTTTTACAAAAATTTTTACTCTGTTAATATTCGACCATAAACGCACTCTATCTCCAAGGATGATATATCCTTGGTTATCAAGCAGGGGCTTACCTCTTACAGATAAAAATGACCCGGTTTCAATTCCCCTTAGATACCATTTAGCGGCTATTGTTTTATAGAAGCTATTGATTACATCACCTATTAGGTAGAAATAAAATTTAATTCCAGAAGAATGAGGATTCCGTTGGTGGATAAAGGCCTCTCGTTCTTTTAATATTAGTTTAATGTTATTCATCTAGTTCCTAGGGGCTGAGGAGGAATCTAGGTAAGGATTAAGATACCGATTTTTTTTAACATTTGAATTTTTAAAGTTCCACCAAATACCCTTCCACAGTGCTTTAAAATGTTTGGTTTTACCTGAAATCAATAATTTTAGTGAATTCTTGGGTACGGCTACACTAAAAAAGAATAGAGCACTGGCCCAGTATTGCCATCCTTTCCCATTCCGCCTTATATAGACCAATCGATTCCTATTCATATAGTAAGTCTTTAGTACAGAAGCCTTTCCCACTGACATGGATTCTTTATGGTAAATAGTAGACGAAGCTACATAGTGGCAGGTATATCCTGCCCTCTTGATCATTTCTGACCAATCTAGCTCTTCATAATACAGAAAATATAACTCTGGCATAAGGCCAGCATTTTGGACTACTTTGCGAGGAACCATCATCGCGGCTCCGTGAATATGGCCTGTAATAAAAGACACATCATGTTGCCCCATATCTTTTTCCATATATCCAATTGTTTCACCTCTTCCCGTCCAAGGGTTTAAACCTTCACATCCAGCATACTGGATTCTATCGTCTGTGCCGTAAAATATTATTTTTGGTGAAGCAATTCCTGTGTCAGGATGAGTTTTAAAATGATCTACGAGTGGTTCTAAAAAGTCTGGTGCTACCTCTGTATCGTTGTTTAGAAATAAAAATAAGTCTCCTTTTGCTGCTATGATGCCCAGATTATTTCCTCCGGAGAAACCTAAATTTTCTTTGGATCTAATTAACGTGATGTCCGGATAAGCTTCCAATATGGGTTCAGGATCTTCGGACGGAGAATCGTTATCTATTACTATAATCTCAATATTAGGATAAGTAACCTTCTTCAAAGAACTTATCATCTCTATCGTGAGCTGTGATTGGTTATAGTTTATCGATATGATTGAAACCAAGGGTCTATCCACGAGTATCAGATAATTGGCGGTCAAATTTAGGTCCTAGAAAAATAAATACCCATGATAGGTATACTATAACAGATGAAGGCATCTGGTTTATCACTTCATTACCATAGCTGGCAAAAATAATCCCAACAGTACCGCAGGTAAGGGCCATTAATATCTGACGTAGTTTATCATCCCGGATATTCCAGACGATCCCACAGCACTTGCCGGTGATATACATCACTATACCAAACCAAATGATGAATCCCACGATTCCGTACATCGCCCAGACTTTAACAAAATAGCTATCCGGGGCCACTGTGGAAAGAAATTTTTCAGGATTGTATTTCTCACCCCAGGCTCCAATTACGCCTACTCCTCCACCAAAAGGCCGGGAGGCAAGGTAATCGCTTAATATTTCCTGATTTTTGAATCTTACCTGAAGGGATGGGTCATTAGGATCTAAGGAAGTACGTAATCGTACGATACTTTCACTGGCATGACCGACACTTGTATATTTTAAAAAAAATAATACACCGACAGCAATGGCGGATCCTATTACTAGGATTTTGAGTTTTTTACTTAAAAATAGGTATGTAAAGCTTCCGGTGAAAAGGACAAATATAGCTCCTCGAGTTCCCGAGATCAACATCCCATTTAAGAGAAGTAATCCAGCTAAGGCTACAATTAGTCTCTTCCAAACTGAAAATGGTCCTAATGCTAATATAAAACATACTAAAGAGATATGGGCTTGTGATGCACCAAATTGACCAGCATCACCATAAAACGAAAAAGCCCTTAATTTACCCCATATAACGTGTGTTCTAGCTGCCCCATCATTTAGCCATTGCTGCTCCATGGGACTTACACCAATATATAGCTGTTTCATGCCATATAAAGCTGCTAAACAGGAAAAACCAATTATCAAATAAAAAAATAGCTTCAAATCAGTGTATTCCCTAAAGAGCAAAAAGGCCAACGGAACGGTCAATACCCAATAAAGAGTGGTGGACCTCATTTCATAAAACCAGCCTACAAAGCTGGCTCCAGCGGGGTTGGCAATTTCCAGGATGTTGATGATAAACCATACCAATGCCAGTATACAAAGATCATTTTTGAGATACTCACCTTTGTATCTTTCTGACCGATGAAAAATAATAGAAAGCCACGTGAGAATTAATAGCGCTTCCAACCCTAATCCAAAGGGGACTCCTAAAACATGTCTATTCAATACACTGACGAAAAAACAAAGTAGCAGGTAGGAAATAAAGCCAATCTTGGGATTGAGAAAAACCATTACTACACACCCAAAAATAATAGGAAAAGCCACTAAACCTCCCGGCACAAATATCCCCGTTTTGGAGGTGAACCAACCCAGAATTATTGCTGTCATGATCCCAAGAGGAGCTAATAGCTTATTGATAGGGGTCGTGGAATAAAATGGAGAGGGTCGCATGGTAAAACCTTAACTTTTCATTTTAAATAAATAAAGATAATCTTTTTATGGAGCTAAGATTTTCTGCCGGTAAGCGAGTTTTCTTTAGTCAATGGGTAGGAGGACCAATAACTAAAGACCGTAATAAATAAGAAGTAAATGTCTCTTTTGATTTTTGATCATTTAATTTTTCTGCTGGCAAGATTGGGTTTATCCACAATCTTTTTCTTTAAGATCAGCCAAATTCCTCACTATGCTCTGGTAAAACACCTGTCAGTAAAACCTCTGTCTCTGCAGAAGTTTGACCAGATATATTTTCAAATGATTTTTGGTCTGCTTTACTCCATCCGCGATTAGACCTGATAGTAAGTAGGATTAGGTCTAGCTTAGAAAGCAAGTCTAAAGGAAATATTTCCTCCGATACAGGTGGGAATTCTATCAGAACAATTTTATTACCTCCAGCACCAAGATCTATAAAGTTGGAGTCTAGTTCGAGCTGGTTATGGGTAAGATCAGCGGACTTATATGCAATCACATTTATACCTAACCTTGCAAATTTTTCTATTATTAGTTGAATAGCAACAGATTTACCTTCTTTTTCCAATGTGCTAATAAAGCCTGCTAAAAAGGGTTCTTCGTTATTCTTTTTTACTTTTAATAATAGATGTCGGGCAAGTTGGGTAATTGCCTCCTCTTCTTTAGCAGTAGAAACTCTGTTCCATTCAAGTAAAGGGATAATACCTGCCACTGACAATCCGGTAACCTTAGAAATAATAGATGGTTTTTGTACAGAATTATCCATAAACTCCCGTGCTAAGAGAATGCCTAATACACACATAAAGCTACCCATGGCTCCAACTAAAATAAGAATAATCCTTTTAGAACTCTTGGGTTTTGCTGGTAGAAAAGGGGGGTCAACTATTTTGAGTTGAGAGGTGAGGGCTATATTTTGTTGGTTAAGCCTACTGGCGTTTAGGCTATTTAGAAAAGTTAGGTATTCTCTTTCCGCAAGGCCAATTTCCCGCTCTATCCCTTTCAGCGAAGCACCTAATGGAGCCATTCGCTCATATTCATTTAAAAAATCCTGCTTACGATTATCCATAACCTTAAGTTTGGCAGCACCTTCCTCTACCAGGATGACATTGCGAACCCATTCGTCCAATAAGCCCTGACTAGGTATACCACCTATACTATTGGTCTGGGCATAGTAATCCTGCACATTTTCCTGCATCTGTCCAGAGGTTCTAGTGAGTTCGGTCTTTAATTGTTCTAACTGTTGGTAAGCTGTAGTTCCAGGATTTGGTTGTTTGAAAATCTCTATGTCAGAAATCTGTGAAGAAATTGCCGCTACACGATTTCTAAGCTCTATTATTTCATTGCTACTAAGTGTTGTTTTGGCGCGTTGTTCCAATCTCGCTTCTATAGTTTCCAGAGCTGATTGAGCCGCCACATATTGCATCTCTACTTCTGCATAATCGGTGTAGAGGATTTCTCTATGTGCGGAGATATTCTTAGTCTGCTCATCATAGTTGATAATATTATTACTTTCATTGAACTCAAGAAAACGCAACTCAATATCCTCAAGCCTTTCAGAAGCTCTCCTAGCTTCCACTTCATAGTATTCTACCACAGACTCTGTCTGACCTTCCCGAAGGATTCTGTTACGAGTCATGAACACATCAGTAAGCAGTTCCAGTGTATGTTTACAAATAGCTGGGTCTGAGGTCTCATATTCCACTCGAATGATATCGCTCGAACCTACTCTACTGGAATTCAAGGCTGATAAGGCATTGAAAGAATAGAAATCTTCATCAGAATTAAGGAGTTTATAAATTTCATTTGAGGTATTCGCTCGGTAGTAGTTTTTAACATTAGCGTAGGTATCTCCAAAATTTGGCTTTGCCAGCCGCTTACGAAGTTCAGAGGGTAGGACCTCCTTAAAGTTGAGGTAGGAGTTCCAGTCTAATAAAGCCGGGTTAACATCATTCAGCATAAGATGATATGCGATTAAACAAAGAGCTACCTCTTCTTTGGTTTCCCTTGAATTGATTAAAGCCAAAAGATTATCGAAAGCCGTGCTAGCTGAATAAAAATCAGCTTCCACACTACCTGTAATAGAATATCCTGATGCTATGCCAGTAAAAATAGTGGTATCCGAAACAAAAACTCTCTTAGCTCCCCTGGTAAAAAAGAATATTGACATGGCTAGTACAATCGGAATTGCAACAAGCCATTTCCAATTACGCAGTAAAAGCCTAATTAAATCTTTAAGAGCCATTACGGTATCATTAATTCTGAAATCCTAACACCTGCTACTTCCTCGAGTAATCTCAGTGAAGTTTCGTAATTGGTATAACTTGTTTGGTATTCGATATTAGTTCTTGTAAAAGACTCAATTATCACCGTAAATTCTGTCAGAGGGATCTGTCCTTCCCTAAATCTTCTTTCTGCCATTTGCCTGTTAATTTTTACCGATTCTCGAGCCTCGGTATGAACATCCAACATCCTTTTGGCAAGAACCACTTCCTGGTACATACTGATGATTAGTTGCCTGATTTCATCCTCTCTGGTTTTCCGTACAAATTCTGCTTGTTTAAGCTGGTATTCCACCCGATTGATCCTGTTGTGTCTGCTAATGAGGTGGTCTAAAGGAAGGCTGAGACGGACGCCCGTGGTATATCTGGTAGTCAATCCGGTACCAACTCCAATAGCAGGACCTCCTTCGGAAAAGGCTATGGTTCCAAGATTTCCATAAAGATAATCGCTTACCAAAGCCAAATTGCTGAAGATATCTTTACGTGCCAATTGAAGATCCTCTGTGAGAATGTTTCCATCTAATGTTAATGCTTCCACAGAATTTGATCGAGCCAAAGCAGCTTGGATTAACCTATCAATGGCCAATTCCGGAAACTGGAAAAACTTGTCAATGGGAGAAAGTTCTTGAGTAGAAAGATCCTGCCCATAACTGAGAATAGGGAGAAAGAGGGTGAGTGCTAGAATTAAAAATCTTTTCATTATACATTCTCTTTTTGAAAAAGAGCAGGAATGGTTTTTAGTATTATTTCTAGATCCTTTTTTAAGGAATAACTTTTGGCATATTCAATATCAAGAGCTTTTCGCTCCTCTTCGGACATATCTCCTCCTTTTCCCCGCTTTACTACCTGCCATAAACCAGTGATTCCTGCCGGAGCAATGAATCTGGTGGCATAGCTATCAGTTGTGAGTTTTTCTGCCTCATAGAGGGGAAGAGGGCGATTACCGACTATAGACATGTCGCCGCGTATCACATTATACAATTGGGGAAGTTCATCTATACTGGTATTCCTAAGAACTTTGCCAATTCGGGTGATTCTAGGATCATTGGCAATTTTCATGAAAGCTGGTGAACCCTCAGCCTTTTTGGATTCCTGATACTGCTTTTCGCAAATTAAATTTCCTTCTTTGTTATAAAGCATATTAAGGCAACTGGTTCCCATATTCGCACAAGTTTCGCATAAGGTAAATTCGGCCTTCTTTTCTTCCTTCTTGACAATCTGGTATTGGTTTAAATCCTTCATGGAACTTAACATCTTATCTGCATCCTGCCTCATGGATCGGAACTTCCAAAATTTAAAAATCTTGTAATTTGTTCCCACTCTATAGGAGAAATAGAAGGCAGGTCCTCTGGACTCTAATTTTACAAGTATGGCAACGAAAAGAAACAGTGGAGACAAAAACACCAATGCTAATCCGGCAATCAAAACATCTAATATCCTTTTGCCAATGGGCATTTGATATGCGGGCAGCTTACTGACTTCCTGATCAAAACCGGTAGAGGTAGGGTTTAGGAGATAATTGAGCCTGTTCAAAAACTTGTCTTTATTAGGTAACAGGCTGAAAATTTCGGAAATACCTAAGTCTAGGATTGAGGCCTTTACCCTTGCTGAAAAGACAGAATCGGTTAGATAAATAATGGGGACAGTCACACCTAAATCCTTTCTCAATGCTTCGGCCAAGCTGACGGACAAAGCCCCCATCCCTGATGAAATGACTATAAGATCAAATTGGTGCTCAGCGGTTATGGTGGAAAGGAAATCGGCAGAATTATCAAAATGTTCTATTTGGAACTCAGTTCGATAATCCCCTTTAAATTTCTCGATTTCCTCCTTATCCTGAGTGAGATAAACAAGGGTAGCAATCATTTGAGTTCTTAATAGCTGATTCGCCTAAGGATGTTTTTTATTCTAATATCAAGCTCTTCCGGGTTAAAGGGCTTAACCACATAATCGTCTGCTCCTTCTTTTAAGCAGGTAATCTTATTGCTGGTTTCATCTTTCCCTGATAGCATTATCAGAGGGATGTTTTTATGAAGACTACTGGATCTTACCTGTTTAATAAAGTCCAAACCATTCATTAAAGGCATTTCATAATCGGCTATAATGGCCTCTGTAATATTTCCCTTTTCAAGCCAATCCATTGCTTCTTTTCCGTTTGGCTTAATCGTAACGTCATACTCCTTCTTAAAGTAATGTTCCAATATCATTCGGATGGATGGTTCATCATCGATGACCAGCAGCTTTTTTTTCATAGATTTCTTATCAAGATATTATGTTTTAGTAAAACAACAACATAAAATATTAGTAGAGCTTTTTAGTTCAAAATTAAATTTTTAAATCATTTGAAAAAGCGGAAGTCACTTGACTTATCACGGATCTAATCTTTACAATTTCAGCATTCATCTCTCTCAATTTATTGCCTTCAATCGCTAGTTCTTCAATCATTTTAATGCCCTTTACTGCCTCCTTTATCCCAATATTTCCTAAAGTGGATTTCAAACTGTGGGTAATATCCTTTACTGACTCCCATTCTTTAGCCTGAACAGCCTCATATAAAAGAGTTATTTGCTGGGGTATCGTATCAATAAACAGCTTCTTCATCTCCTTTAGAAAATCTTCATCATTTCCCAATACACCCAATCCTGAGAAATCATACAATGGTTCCTCTATTGGTGTTTCTTGTTCTGCTTGATTTGATGGAGATGTCTCCTGCCTATCTTCCAGCCCAGGTGAACCGGCATGTAATGCAATTATTTGAAATAACTCGGCTTCGTAATATGGCTTTGCCAAATAATCATTCAGCCCCGCTTTTTTATAGATCTCCAGATTGTTGCGCAGTACATTGGCAGTAAAAGCAATGATTGGCGTGGATCTGTTTTTGTTCTTCTCCCGGCGGATCTTCTTAGTCACGTCAATTCCACTTAAAAAGGGCATTTGGATGTCCATAAGAATAATATCATATTTTTTCTCTTTGGATTTAGCCAATGCCTCCAAACCATCAAGGGCAATATCTACCTTTGCATCGATTAATTCCATGTAGGAAAGAGCCAAAAACTGATTTACTTTATTGTCCTCTGCCAGAAGTATGGAAAGGCCTTTGATGTTTTGGGTTTCAACCTTTCCTTTTGGGGAGGGAACAATTTTTTGCTCGCTGATTTCATACGGCAAAGTGAAACAAAATTTACTTCCCTCCGTGGGAATACTTTCAAGCCAAATTTTCCCTCCCTGAAGCTCGACTAACATTTTACATAAGCTAAGGCCAAGTCCAGTCCCTCCATACAGTTTATTTGTATTTGAATAGGCTTTGTTAAAGCTTTCAAATATTAGCTCAAATTTATCTATGTGGATCCCTATACCTGTATCTTCTACACAAAAAGTAATGTAAACCTTTTCATCAACCTGCTCTTCTTTCTCCAAAGAGATACAAATCCTTCCCTTTTCCGTAAATTTCAATGCATTATTGAGCAGGTGGGTCATTACTTGGGACAGCAAATAAGCATCACCCTCAACAATAGGGAATTCTTTATTCGGTCTTGTAAAAGTTAGATCTAGGTCTTTTTCTTTAGCCTTTGCTACAAATCCCGATACAATTTCTTGAATTTGAGCAATTACATCTATCGGCTTTTTTTCTTGGATAATATTTCCAGTTACGGCATTGGAATAATCTACTATTTCATTCAGTACCATTAAGAGGTTGTCTGCATTGGAATATATGAACTGAAGGTATTTTTCCTGTTCGGGAGTAAGACCTGTCTTGTTCAACAACCTGGCCATGCCAAGAATCCCGTTCATGGGCGTACGGATTTCATGGCTCACATTCGCCAGGAAAGTTTGTTTAGTTTTTACGGCTTTATCGGCAAGCAAATAAGCCTTCTTTAGATCTGTAATCTCAGAAGAGGTGGAAACCAGCCATCTTTCACCATCGGGCCCAAAAATCGGTTTTTTTACCGTATTGTACCACACCCTCTTCCCATCTCTTAACTTAAAATATTCCTCAAAGCTTACGGAATCACCTGATTCGATAAGCTCTTTATCCCTATTCTTGGCAAAATCAAAATCAACAGTTCCTTTTTCAATGAGTACATCTAAAGAAATTCCATGTAAAAATGAAAAGGCCTCATTGGCAAGGATAATGGTTCCTTCATGATTTTTTACATAAATAGGATTGGGATTATCTACGATAAGCTGTTTATAAAATTCCATATATATTCATTTGAAATTAAAAAATATCGGTGGTGTCAAATACTGTCTACATGATATGAGTTCTGCAAAACTCCAGTGCAAGAAAGAGGAATAAGTATCCAAAATCATTATAAACTCTTTAAATGCTTTTTGATCAATGATAACAGGTCTTGGGGGTTAAAGGGCTTTGTAAGATAATCATTGCCCCCAATCTCCATTACCTGTTCCCTTTCTTTCTCACTTGAACTGGCTGTAAAAGCAATAATAGGAATCTGCCATCTGTTGGCTCTAATTTGACGGATGGCTTCCAATCCATTCATTACTGGCATATGCAGGTCCATCAGTACTAGGTCAAAATGTTGCGTTCGCAGCTTTTCAAGAGCAAGAAACCCATTCTCTGCAATCTCCAGATCCGCGTTCCATCTCTCAAGTAGTTTTTCAGCCACTTTCTGGTTAATGATATTATCATCCGCTACTAAAATCCTAAACCCGTATAAATCTGTTTCTTCAACCTCCTCAATGGGAAGGGAAACTGAAAGCAACGAT
Organism: Algoriphagus sp.; assembly: GCA_046597285.1. Taxonomy (GTDB): domain Bacteria; phylum Bacteroidota; class Bacteroidia; order Cytophagales; family Cyclobacteriaceae; genus Algoriphagus. Next base: position 56,515 of record JBKJKX010000085.1, read on the forward strand.
GGCTTGTCATATTCTAGACGAACCCTAAAAGTGGATCCCTTGCCAAGAGTACTATCCACCACAATGCTTCCTCCCTGCAATTCAATTAAAGTCTTCGTAATAGACAATCCCAAACCTGTACCTCCATATTTTCTCTCTGTGGAAATATTGGCCTGCACAAAACTTTCAAAAATAAGCTTTTGTTTATCTTCCGGAATACCTATTCCTGAATCTTTTATGGAAAACTGGATCAAATAATTCAAGTCTGACTCATATATCAACTCGACAAAGATCTCTACACCTCCTCCGTCAGTGAATTTTATGGCATTGCTGATTAGGTTATTTAGAATCTGGGTTAACTTCACCGAATCACCAACCACCTCTTCAGGAATTTCTTTGTCTAACTTCAACATGAAATTGATATTCTTTTCAGAAGCTTTCACCCTTAATGATTGTTCGATGCTTTGGAGAAGATCGATCAATCGGAAATTAGTTTTTTCAATCTGAATTTTTCCTGATTCAATTTTTGAAAAATCCAGGACATCGTTAATCAGGGAAAGCAAGTTTTGGGAAGAAAACCTTATTGCCCTCAGAGTTTCCTTATGTTGATCAGATATGTCCTTTTCTTGAAGCAATAAATAATTTAAACCAATGATGGCATTTAAAGGTGTTCTTATCTCATGACTCATAATGGCCAAAAATTCTGATTTTGCAGCATTCGAATATTCAGCTTTCTTTTTGTCAACTAAAAGCCCAATCTCATAATCCTGGGATTCAGTTACATCTTGAATATACCCAATGACCTTGTCAGGCATATCCTCTGAATAATTGGATTTTACTCTGAAATTCAGCCATTTAGCGATATTTCCAGACAAAAGTGCTATATGTTCAAAGTCCTTACCTTCAGTAATAGCTCCCTGCCATTTTTCTTTCAGGATTGTACTGTCCTCCGGGGACAGCACATCAGCTACAGCGCAGAATTCGGATATCACAATCCCGGACTCTAAATTCAAGAGTTTAGAAACATTTTCCGTACAAATAAAGTCACCTGTAGATTTGTTGTATTCCCAGCTACCCATACGGGCCAGATTCTCAGCTTGCAAAAGTAGGTTCTCTGTGGATTCAAGTTTGCCGATAATCCGTTGATATTCTAAGTTTACTTTTCGCAATTCCAGCTCTTTAATTACCTGTTTGGCTAAAAGCTTAATGGCGGTTTTTTGCTCCTCCGTGAGCACCCTTTTTTCGGTATCTAAAATACATAATGAGCCAATATTCATCCCCGAAGAAGTTTTTAAAGGCATTCCGGCATAAAACTTAGCATGAGGGTTACCGGTGACAAGGGGATTATCTTGAAATCGCTCATCGATGGTAGTATCTTCCACTATCAACATTTCATCAGATAAAATTGTATGGGAACAAAACGCCACCTCCCGGTTAGTCTGTTCCTGCTCCATACCTATTTTTGCTTTAAAATACTGTCTGGTTTCATCTACAAAGGTCAATAATGATATAGGAGTATTACAAATATGAGAGGCAAGCTTAACGATGTCATCAAATTGCTCCTCTCTGCCGGAATCCATGATTTCCATTGAGAGCAATTCTTTCAATCGATCTTGTTCATTCGCGGGTAATGGTGCTTCTCTCATCGGATACTAAAATTTAATTAAAAGGATTTTATGTCTGATAACTTTTGAGAAATTTAGAAATGTAATACTACCTATAATAAATGATTTAGCTGATCCGAGTGGTTATTGAGCTCCTAATAATGAGAATATTTATTCTAGAAAGATTTATTAGTATAGGACGAAATAAGTAGCAAGCTGTCTGAGTCTTCATTATGGGAGGTTTTTTTCTTTTTTGGGTGTTTTACTAAACAATACCTTGTATTTCAGAATTACTTATACATGTCACATCAGACGTGCGTGAAAATACTGTTTGCAATCAAAAACCTAAGATTCAGTCCATTTTAGTTTTAAAGGATGTTACGAGAGCTATAAGTGCAATCAAATCAAGCATTCAAATATGGGTTCGGGTACAGTTCTCATGATCCCTTTTGCTTAGCGGAAACCTTGGATTCAAGGTTCAAGAGATGGCACGTCTTGGAATGTAATTAGTTCGCAATGAGTAAATAAAATACTTTCTCCGATTAGAAGATTTGATAGTATCCAACCAGCATAAATGAAAGATCAACCAGTTTCTCAGGTCAGTTCAGTCACGCTACTAAGATTTCAGGGGATGGATACTTTTTGGATATTTGCCCAGATGCAAAAAGCACCGAAAAAATTCGATAAAATTTCTGGCCTTAAATTTTTCAAGTTGATGGGAAGCGGAGGAAAGAATGGATTTTCTAAAATGCTGAATGTTAACGTCTATGCACTTCATTGTGTCTGGGACTCTGAGAGGCATGCAAAAGACTTTTTTGAAAAATCTGACACATTTGCTGAGTTTAAAAACAGAACCACGGAAGTGTACACCATTTTTATGAAAGCGATCAAGGCACACGGAGCATGGTCTGGAACTAACCCTTATGACACGCAAGTCCTGACTCCCTCAGGACCTGTTGTGGTGATCACACGAGCAAGAATCAAATTGAGGTTTCTACCAAAATTCTGGCGTCAAGTCCCCTCTTTGGGGAAAAAGGTGGATCAGGTCAATGGCTCAATATTTTCTATTGGCATAGGAGAATACCCCTGGTTTATGCAGGCCACCTTCAGCATCTGGGAAACTTACGAGGCAATGCATGCCTATGCTTATGAAAACCCACTTCATCTGGAAGTCATCCGAAAAACTCAGGAGCTGGGATGGTACTCCGAAGAACTTTTTGCGAATTTTATTCCGTATAAATCGGTCGGAAGCTGGAAAAATCTAGAACTTCCATTGGATTAGGAATTCCAGGTAAAGTTTTTTTTTATGCGTATCCTTAAAGATGCACTTATGGTCAATTGAGCAGGAATTATCAAAGCCTTACTATTCCCGCGCTAAGTAAGTTCCTTACCCTGGCTAACATAATGTACTAAAAATGCTATAACACATTTTCTGTCAAAAGTCCCCCCTCTTCCTCATTCCTCCCCAACTTCCTACCTCCTACCTCCCCAACCTCTAACTCATCCTTATTCATTCTGAAGCATATAGGGAACAATATCAAAAACAAAAGATAATTCGCTGTTAGGTCCATCTTTTTTAATCAAACCAAACCATCCTCGATCATCCCAAACGGTGGAAGACATTCCAGCAGCCAAGGTAGTTTGAACGATTGTTTTGTAATATTCACGCGCTACTTGGGTATTTCTCTCCTCTTCCCGCTCAGCCCGACCAATACCAAATTCTCCATAATTCAAAGGAACTCCCAGATTATTGGCATGTGTGATTACACTTTTCAAAGAGGCTTCTACCTCCGCCTTGCCGGGATAATTCTCGATCCTCCCATTCTGCCCGCAAAAGCTCCATGGGTCATACGTATGCACCTGTATGGCCAAAAAGTTATCCGAGCCTTCGCCGGGGAGTTCCGCTTTTGTGGGGTAAACACTTCTAATTCTTTGATGATTTCCCATCCCATTCGTTGAAATCATAATCACACGGCTGGCATTTGCTCCTCCTGTATTTCGTACAGCTTCATGACCAACGCGGTACATTTTTCTGGTCAAGGCTAAAGCATTTGGATCGGCAGGTGTTGGTCCGCCATTGGTATCTCCGAATGATCCCTGAGGTTCATTGAGTAACTCAAAGATCAGTTTATCAGGATAGTCTTTGAAATATTCGGCAATACCAGACCATAAATTTGAGAATTGACTACTCATTGCTTTGGATCCATCATATTTCTCATTGAATTGGCGTTCGTGATGGGCGTTGATGACCACGTACAGATCTTTGCTTAGCGCATAATCTATGACCTCTTTGAGCTGAATAAAACGAGGATTCTTGAAGTTTACCACTCCCTTTGAATCTGCTAAAGTATTACCGTTGAAACCCTCAAACCAAGTAACTGGAATTCGGATATGTTTCATACCAGCTCCTTGGTATTTGTCAATGATTGGCTTAATAGTCTCTGGGTTAGTAGATTGTAAGCCATTATCAAAAGTGTTTCCCAAATTAAATCCAGAACCCATATTCTGGATTACTTGAGCTGCAGTAGTAGCTGAAGATAGATCTGGTTTTATTTGTGGTTCTTTATCATCTGGTGTGCAACCATAGAGCAATCCGATAATTAGTAAGATGTTTAACACCTTCATGTAGGTTTAATTTATTAGGCCCTCTGATATAAAGGGCGACACTTCCGTCTTCCCGCTCAATAAGCAAAGAAAATAAGACTAATGGCATCATTGCGGAAAATCAATACGTTAATTATTCTTCTGTAAAAACAAGGGTTGATAGAATCGCTAGACCCTCTTCAAATTCAAAAACTTCACTTTTTACCGAAATTACAATGTCACTGTTGAATGCTGAAGTTTATAGGAAAGAACCAATTGTGGCATTTTCTTGCCTGTCTTTTTTGCCTAATTGTCACTTATCCGCTACTCATAATCTTTTTTTTCTAGGTGCAAATTAGCGGGTAGTCAAATAATCTATTTCCATAAAAATGGCCACATTCGGAATCTATATCTCCTGCACAAACCGGATATGATCCGGATGATTGGTATAGAAATCATACTTCTGCTGATCCTCAAAATCCATGGAAATCCCAAACTCATACGGATTCCCTGAACTGATCTGTTTCATCACTTCTAATTTCATTACTCCAGGAATTGATTCCAGTTTTCTAGCCTCGTCCAAGAAGATCTTTTCTATTGGAGAACCTGCAGGCTGATTGAGTTTGAATATTACTGAGTGACGTATCATAATTTTTAAATTAGAAGGCATTGTAAAAGAACAAAAAGTCAATTCATTTTTGACTTACTCTTTGCAATAATTGGACTGGGGTTTTATCAATTTCGCAAATACCATGGCTTAAACAAGAAAACTACTTAAACTTGAATGGTGGATTTTACTCTACAAAAAAACATTAAGATTTATTACGGGGAAATTGAAAGAGTTATGTTAAGACTTGGAGGATACCTAAACATTTTAATTGCGCTCTTACATATTATTGGGCTTTTTTGGGCTGATAAAATGTTTGAATTAACGGGTATAGCAGATGAAATGGCGCTTGCTGCAGATCGCATACATCCCTTTTATCCATATTTCATCACCGTCGTTGTGGCATTTTTCTTTTTTCTGTTTGGCTTATATGGGCTTTCAGCAGATAATAGGATAAGAAAGTTGCCATTTGTAAAACCTATTACTTTTCTAATAGCAGGTATCTATTTGGTGCGTGGAGTTGGAGAACTCATTTTTGATATGGATATGCAACAGGGAGTTCCAATTTTGGAAACTGCGTATTCATTATTTGCTGTATTCATTGGATTATTATTTCTGATTGGGGGACTAAAAAAAATTGCAGACGGAAAAAACGATCATAAACCCAATGGAACATTATGGTCAACTTCCAAAAAAATGCTTTAATGGTAATCTATTTCTTAATCTAAATGAAAGGTTTTGTCTAGATGATTTTATGAGCATGAGGAAGGTCATTTCCCAATGGCTACCAAACGTTGGCTACTTATTCTAAAAAATTTAAAGTTGAAAGTTGTGAGTTCATGTCCTACTTTCTTACACAAGTCCTGAATTCCCGCCACTGGAAAAACTCCTGATTGATCCTTCTTTAGGAATTTGTACTTTCAATTTTACCCAACTCAACTTTATGAAGAAAAATCACTCATTTCTAACCATGGCTTTTTTGGTCGGAGGACTATTATTGCCGGAGCAAATGCTTTTGGCACAAAGTCAAAAACAAGCGATCGATCCCTCCTACTTCGAAAGTTATTCCTGGCGGAATATCGGACCCAACCGCGGCGGACGATCTCTTGGTGCAGCCGGAAGTCCCGGAAGACCCAATGAATATTATTTCGG
>JBKJKX010000105.1:0-41064 GCA_046597285.1 Algoriphagus sp.
TCTCCCAAGGTTTTTATTCGGGATTCTGGTTTGCTGCATTCGCTGACCGGAGTAGATTCTATGAGCACATTGCAAAATCTGGTTCTTGTAGGATCTTCCTGGGAAGGTTTTGTGATCGAGCAGATCATCGATACCTTCGGAGAGTTGTATGAATACTATTTCTATCGTACACATCAGGGAGCGGAGTGTGATTTGCTTTTGGTGAAAAACGGAAAAGTAGAAACAGCAATTGAGATCAAAAATACTCTTGCGCCAAGGATCACCAAAGGGCTTCAGATCTCTATGGAAGACACTGGAGCGGTAAAAGGCTATGTGATTTGTCGAATCGATCAAGGCTATCCACTATCGGAGAAAGTGAAGGCGGTAGGGTTGAAGGAGTTTTTGAAGAATTAATGTTGCCTCAGGGACTAAGTTGGTTCAAGCCAGATGAATTGATCGCAATTGTAACTAAGCAGAAGGGCAATCATTTTAGGTAAGGGGAGTTTGAGATCTATTAATTTATGGAAAGAGAATCAGAGGAAAATTTTAAAAAATTCAGAACGCATATTGAGAAATATATCAGAATTAGTGACTCCGAATTTGACTATATTTCTAGCCTTTTTTCTGTTAAAAAAGCAAAGCGAAAGAGTTTTCTTCTTGTGCCAGGAAGTATATGCCGCTGTGAAAATTTTGTTGTTTCCGGCTTATTCCAAACTGCACTAGTAGATGAATCAGCCAAAATACATACCCTGAATTTCCCTCATGAAGATTGGTGGGTCGGCGATTTCAAAAGCTTTAGTGCGAGAACGCCTTCTATCATGAGAATTGAAGCGCTTGAGGATTCGATTTTGCTTGAAATCTCCAAAACCTCCCTTGATGAATTATTGGAGAACTCTCAAAGTTTCGCGAATTATTTCAGAAGGCTTAGCGAAAACGCAAGTATTGCAGCAAATGAACGGCTCATCCATCAATTATCACAAACGGCGGAACAACGATATAAGCTGTTTTGCCAAAAATATGCTGTGATTAAAGACCGCCTTTCGCAGAAAAGAATTGCTAGCTTTTTGGGGATTTCTCCGGAGTATTTCAATCAGATCGAAAAGAGAAATAAATGATAAACTTAATCTAGTTAAAGTTTTTTGGAATTTGGATGCAGTAGTTTTGTAGAACTTAACTGAGAAAAAATGACTAAAAAGCACCCAAACATTCAATTAATTGAAAGCTTTTTCAAGGCTTATGCAAACGCTGATTTTGTAGGAATGCAGCGCGTGATGGCAACAGATATCAAGTGGCACATTCCAGGAAAGCATCCATTTAGCGGCACAAAAAACGGGATAAGTGAACTAATGGAATACTTCGAAAAGCTAAATGAATTCGGCTTCAAGGCCGAGCAGATTGTGATGGGCGTAAATGACAATTATGTAATCGATTGTCACAGAAACTGGAGTACATCAAGCGGCACAGCAGTCCTCAATTCGATGTCTTGTTTGCTATGGAGGATTGAGGAAAATAAGATCGTTGAAGTTTTCAACTTCCCACAGGAGCAGTATTTGGTTGATAATTTTTTTAATAATACTTCGAGCTTTTTCTAGTCCAAGTTTCAAGTAGTTCAAGTCTTCAAATTTGGACTTACAAAAATGCAGCCTGGAACCTAAGGGTCCCGATAGTTATCGCGGACGAACCCATGACCTCTGCTCTGTCAAAGCAGCGCTCTAAACCTCCCGATAGCTATGGGGATGAGCTAAAATCCCGGTTTGAAAGGTAAATCTGGGAAAAAATCTGAGAGATTTTAGGTTAAGGATTAAAAATTCGAGAACCAATATTCGGGATTTCGTATCCCGACCAGCTTACACAAAGCTCTCCCTCAAATACTTCGCCGTATAATTATCCTTTTCTCTCATCATATCCTCAGGAGTACCGGCAAATGTCAGATATCCGCCTTTATATCCACCTTCGGGTCCGAGATCAATCACCCAGTCGGCTGATTTGACCACTTCGGTATTATGCTCGATGATGATCACCGAGTGACCCTGATCGATGAGCGCATTGATGGAGTGAAGCAGTTTGCGGATGTCGTGGAAGTGAAGTCCTGTGGTAGGTTCGTCAAAAATAAAGAGAATATGATCCCCGGTTTTGGTCCCTCCTTTTCCTAGGAAAGTCGCCAGTTTCACTCGCTGAGCTTCTCCTCCGGAAAGGGTGTTGCTGGATTGGCCCATTCCGATGTAGCCGAGTCCAACTTCCTGAAGTGGCTGAAGGCGATGGATGATCTGAGTTTTTCCTTTGAAATAGTCCAACGCCTCATCGATTGTCAAGTCCAGCACTTCCGAGATGTCCTTGTCTCTGTATTTGACGTCGAGTATTTCATTTTTGAAACGCTTTCCTTTGCAGGATTCGCAGAGCAGGTGAATATCCGCCATGAATTGCATCTCTACTGTGGTGGTGCCTTCCCCGGCGCAAGATTCGCAGCGGCCGCCATCCACATTGAAGGAGAAGAATGCCGGCTTGTAACCTCTTTGCTTGGAAAGTGGAAGTTCTGAAAAGAGGGTTCTGATTGCGTCGTATGCCTTCACATAAGTGACCGGATTGGAGCGGGAAGATTTTCCGATCGGGTTTTGGTCGACAAATTCAATCTGAGTAATAGACTTGTAATCACCTTCGATCCTGTCATATTTTCCGCTTTCGTCGATGACCGTCCCGAGCATTTTACCTAAAGCCGGATAAAGCACTTTTTTGACCAGCGTGGACTTACCTGAACCAGAAACTCCGGTCACGACGGTTAAGGTATTCAGTGGGAATTTTACTGTCAGATTCTTCAGGTTATTCTCCCGGGCCCCTTTCACCAGAATGAAATCCTTCCAGGTTCGATTGCCATTTTTGATAAATATCTTCTCTTCTCCTCGCAGGTATTTGGCAGTGTACGTGTTCGCTGAAGTGATCAAATCTTCTATGCTTCCCTGAAAAAGCAACTCCCCGCCATGCACGCCCGCATCCGGACCGATGTCGATGATCTGATCAGAAGCTTTCATGACTTTCTCCTCATGCTCCACCACGATCACGGTATTGCCCATATCGCGCAAAGACTTCAACACTCCTACCAATCGGTCGGTATCTCGCGGGTGAAGTCCGATACTGGGTTCGTCCAAAATGTACATGGAACCTACCAGCGCGGAACCCAGAGATGTTGCCAATTTAATTCGCTGAAACTCTCCTCCGGATAGGCTGGAAGTCAGTCGATTCAACGTCAAATACCCAAGACCAACCTGATCCATATAGTCCAACCTGCTTTGGATTTCTTTCAAAAGTCGGTTGGCTACTTTGGCTTCATACGCTGCCAAATCCAGTTTGGTGAAAAAATCCAACGCCTCTTCAATCGGCATCAGCACCAGATCAATGATGGATTTTTCTTTGATTTTGACGAAGGAAGCGTCTTTTCGCAAGCGAGTTCCTTTGCAGTCGGGGCAAGTAGTGCGACCACGGAATCTGGAAAGCATCACCCGATATTGGATCTTGTAGGTCTTTGTTTCCAGATCTTCGAAAAAGGCATTCAAACCCTGGAAATACTTGTTTCCGGTCCAGATCAATTTCTGCTCTTTCTCAGTTAGTTCGTTGTAAGAGCGATGAATCGGAAAGTCAAATTCGATTCCCTTTTTCAACAGTGGTTCCAACCATTGGCGGCTGGATTCACCGCGCCAAGGCGCAATCGCTCCCTCGTAAACCGACATTTCCTTGTCAGGAATCACCAGATCATGGTCGATTCCCATCACATTGCCGAAACCCTCACAGGTTTTGCAGGCACCGAATGGATTGTTGAAACTGAAAAAATTAACGGATGGAAGCTCGAAACTCATTCCATCTAACTCGAATCTGTCAGAAAATTCCTTTGTAATTTTTTCTGGAATAGTGATTTTACAATCCCCATGACCTTCGTAAAGTGCTGTCTGCACAGAGTCTGCAATCCTGAATTGATTGTCTTCGTCGTCTTTTGTAACAGTCGCCCGATCGATCAGAATCTCGTATTTGCCTTTTGGAACCTTCTTTTCTCCCAATAGCTCCTCGACAAAAAATACTTCACCGTTAATCAGGATTCGGGTATAGCCTTTCTGGAGCAATAGCTCCAGTTCCTGTTCTATTTTCCGGGTACGTTCGATTTGAAGTGGGCAGGAGATCATGACTTTGTCACCTTCTTCGAAAGAAAAAACATAGTCCACGATGTCTGTGACGGTATTATGCTTCACTTCTTTGCCGGAAATCGGCGAATATGTTGTTCCGATTCTGGAGAAAAGCAACTTCAGATAATCGTAAATCTCGGTCGTGGTACCGACTGTCGAGCGTGGATTTTTGGTGTTGACTTTTTGCTGAATTGCAATTGCGGGAGCTACGCCTTTGATGTATTCGACGTCGGGTTTTTCCATTCTGCCGAGAAATTGGCGTGCGTATGAGCTCAAACTCTCCACGTACATTCGCTGGCCTTCGGCAAAAAGTGTATCGAATGCAAGTGATGATTTACCCGAACCCGAGAGTCCAGTGATGACGACAAATTTATTTCTGGGAATGGCGACGCTCAGGCTTTTCAGGTTGTTGACCCGGGCGTTTTTGATGATAATGTATTCTTTTGGATCGAGGTCGTCGATGTCGATTTTAGCTGATAAAGTGCTCAAAGTCATAGCTGGCAAAGATAAGAAGCAAACCGTGGAACTTGGAGAAAAGTTGCTGAAGTTGTCTTTTTAAAGGTTGGTCATCACCGCAAGGTGTTACGACGAAGTAGTTTATAATTCATAGGTAATGAGATTGCTTCGGGGCAAGGGGAGTGTTCTTGAAGAACCTATTTTAAAATTGCCCCTCTCAAAGACGATGCTCCAACTTTCGAACAATATCCTTTTCTTCGCAGCATGGATATCCAATTTCTTCTTGACGGATTTGCCGAGGGGCTTCGAAATATGACCTGGCTTGAGGGAGTGGCCGTATTTTTTGGGATTGCATCGGTCTTCTATTCCATGCGAGAGCATATTTGGGTATATCCGACAGGCATTGTTTCCACGCTGATTTATGTTTGGATTTGCTTCGAATACAAGCTTTACGCAGATATGGGTATCAATGCTTATTATTTTGCAATGTCGATTTATGGCTGGTTTGTCTGGACGCATCCGCAAGGAAATCAGAAAGTGCTTCCTGTTACCTGGCTGGATTTCAAAGGTTGGCTGATTTCAGTGTCGATGTTTTTTGGGTCATATCTCGTTCTTTTGTTTGTTTTGATACAATTCACCGATAGCGATGTTCCTTATTGGGATTCATTCACCACTGCTTCGGCATTTGTGGGAATGTGGCTGATGGCCAAAAAGAAGGTGGAAAACTGGATTTTTTGGATCATCACCGACCTGGTATCGGTTCCGCTTTATTTCTACAAAGGTCTGATTTTGACATCCTTTCAGTTTCTGTTTTTCACAGTCTTGGCGATCATCGGATTGATGGCATGGATCAAATCTTCCAGAAAATATGAAGCCTGACCGAATCCTAATCCTAGGCCCTGAATCTACTGGAAAAAGCACGCTGGCATCAGATTTGGCTACTCATTTCGGTGAACCTTGGGTGCCGGAATACGCCAGAGAATATCTGGAAAAGCTCAATCGGGCATATCAGTTTGAAGATCTCTCAGAGATTGCAAGAGGGCAAATACGGCTGGAAGATGAATTGGCGCATGGGGCAAAGAAATATCTGTTTGTGGATACAGACTTACGCGTGATCAAAGTCTGGAGTGAGCATAAATTTGATAAAGTCCACAATTGGATTTTGGAAGAAATTGAAAGAAGAGCCTATTCCAAAATCCTGATTACAGATGTCGATTTGCCTTGGGAAGCAGATCCTTTGCGAGAGCATCCGGAACCCGGCATGAGGCAGTATTTTTTGGACAAATACTTGATTCTAGCACATCAAAGCGGATTTCCATTTCAACTTATCAGTGGAGGCCGGAAAAAAAGGTTGGATAGTTCGGTCAATTTTATTTCAGGCTAAATTTTTTTACCATTTTCTAAGGGAGAGAGTCGCAGCTTCCACCAGTTTTATGAGATCAGGGTAAGCATTATTATTCAGAATGATAATGGTCTTATTCTCCTCAATATATCGGACAATGATTGTTTTGTAGCCCGGATTGTCACCGGTATGGCTGACCATTCTGCCAAAAGGACTTTTGGGCTCAAGATCCCATCCAAAACCATAATAACTCCGGGTACCATCCTTCAGTTTTTGAGGAGTAAAAGCTTCCTCAAGCGTCTCTTCCGATACCAGATTTCCTGAATACAAAGCCTGATCCCAGATCAACAAGTCTTGGGCATTGGTGCTAACCCGACCTGGCCCTTTTCTATTTCCCAACCAAACGGTGTAATCAGAAGAATGAAATTTATTGGCATTGATATAATTTCCGAGAGAGTCTTTCAGATGGCCTGCTGCAAAATTCATGACAGCAGCTTTTTCTTCCAGGGTTCGGATGTCTGTATTTTTCATTCCTAATGGTTTGAAAATCCATTCTCTAGTCAATTCTATGAAATCCCGTCCGGTTGCTTTTTCTACAATGCTTGCGAGCAAAACATAGCCTGTATTGCTGTACTCATACTTTTCCCAAGGAGCGGAAAGCATGGGAGGCTGATATTTTCGGAGATATTCCAAAATATCCGGATTGCCTGCTACTCTGCTTTTGTCCCAATGCTCATCCATGATCGCCTGATAATCCGGCAATCCGCTGGTATGCGTCAGCAAATTGCGGATGGTGATTCCGGAATAAGGAATGTCAAGATACTTAGAGACAGGATCATCAAAATTCAGCATTCCTTTCTCTTTGCACCTCATCACCATCAAGGCAGTAAATTGCTTGGAAACAGAAGCCAACTCAAAAATATCCGTCTTTTGGAGTGGTGTTTGAGTTTCGAAAGATCTCTTTCCGATGGATTTTTCCACGAGAATTTTTCCATTTTCAGCGACCAAAACCACCCCTGAAAAACCTTCTTGCTCAGCTTTCGCCAAAGCATAATACAGGATATCTTGCTGGGCAAAAGTGGCCGAAAAGAGTACGAATGTGAGGATTAAAGAACTTAAAAATCTTTTCATTTTTTGTTTACTTGATCGTTGATAAATCGGAAAGTAGCCTCGAAAGCCGCAACCCAGTTTCGGTGTAAAAGGAAAGAATGAACCTCATCCGGGAATACCAATTGCTCGACATGCACGCCTTGCTTTCGCAACACTTCGGCCAATTCCACACTTTCTGAAAAAAGTACATTCCGGTCATCATCTCCGTGGATCATCAGCACCGGTTCCTTCCAGTTTTTGACATAGTTCATCGGTGAAGATTTGAAAGCCAGTTCAGCCATGTCCGGAAATTTCTCCGGCGCATACCAAGGAGCAAAAACTGGAATATCATTGTTCCAATTGTGCACGCCGTGGATATCCACTCCTGTCAGGAATTTTCCCGGAGCCTGCGAAAGTGCATGTGCGGTCAAAAACCCACCGTAACTTCCGCCCCATGGGATGATTTTCGAAGCATCCACATCTGCCCTTGCTGCCAGGTAATCCGCTGCTGCCATTACATCCTGAACCTCACTTGCGCCACCGGCACCGTAGTTTTCTTCCTCACGGAAATCCATCCCGTAGCCGATACCGCTTCGGTAGTTCAGGATAAATGCAATATATCCCTGCGAAGCAAAATACTGCTGCGCCGCATAGGTATGGCTGTAGTACATTCCATAATTAAAACCAAGAAGCATCTGTCTTCGGCTGCCTCCATGGAGAAAAATCACCGCCGGATATTTCTTGCGTGGGTCGTAATTGGCTGGGAGGAAAAGTTGTCCATAGCTTTCAAAACCGTCTTTTGCATTCAAGGAGATGGCTTCAGGCTTGCTAAGATTCTTTGGAAAATCACTCGGAAAAAGATCCTGAGCCAGCATATTCGTCAGACCATAAGTTTGGATCATTGGCCAACCCGGTCGATCCCAGTTGGACTGAAGCCAAGCCAAACCGTTCTCAATTCGCACCGGTGCCCAATTGATCGTCTGCGGATCTGAAAGAAGCTCCAGCTCAAATGTGGATAAATCCAGTCTTGATACCTGCCTGCGGTCGATATTTCCGATGTTGTGGGTGATCAAAAGCTCATTTTTTGTGAAGGAAGTCTGAACCCATTCCACTTGTCCTTTGCCTGAAGTCAGGTGTTTGACTTCCTTGGTCGATGGATTGACTGCATAGAGATGCATCCAATTGTTTTTTTCCCAAGGGAAAACCAATGAACCAGAAGGAGTCCACCAAAGCCTTTCAGCCAGAGCAGGTAAATCATCGACCATCACTGAGCCAAGACCCGGGTCGGCTTTCCAAACTTCCTCAGCTTTCATAGTGGCGATATCAAGCACTCGGATGCTCCAGGGATTTGCTACACTGATGGAAGTGAAAGGAAGAAGATTGTTGATGTTCGGAACCCGCAAGTAAGCGAGCTTTTTTCCGTCAGGGCTCCAGGCAGGATAGGAATCAAAGTCTAGGCTGGTTTCCGGATAGGTTAATTGTTTTTTCTCCAGATCCCATAGCCCTACAAAAGAATGATCAGTTCGCCCAGACACAAAAGCCAGATGTTTTCCGTCAGGAGAAAATGAAAGCATGGAGCCGTTTCCTCTTCCGGTGAACAGTTGTTTGGCGGAATCTGTGGTATCTGATGCAGCTTTCATGTAAACTGATCCCCCCATCAGATAAGCCACATTTTGTCCATCAGGACTGAAAACTGGCGATGCTCCGAGTGCAAACCAGTGGAATTTTTCGCTTTCCAGATCCAGGCTATAGATTTTCTTATCTGTATTTTCCTGAAGCTGCGCAGGATTGGCCGGTTGGCCAGCAGGATTTCGGGTATTTCCACGCACGAACAGAAGAGTTTTTCCGTCGGGAGAAAAGACCAAAGGACCTAGATCAACTCCCGTATCGCCTGTGTAATTTGTCAAATTTTTTGATTTGTAATCTGGAGCTTTTGCAAAAAAGACGTTTCGCTCTCCGTTGTTATTGAATACCCAGGCAATGGAATTGCCATCCGGAGAAGCGACCAAACCTGTCGGAAATGGTACAGAAAGGTAATCGGAGATGGATTGAGCAAATGCCGGGATGCAAAGCAAAATCAATAAAAATGGAACTAAAGCTTTTTTCATAGCGGTTGGGATTGGTGGGAAAAAGATACAAAAAAATCGAGCGGATGAGGGACTGAGATTCCAAAGGAGAAATTGTATTTGCGGCGTCTTCGGAAATAGAGGAATTTTCCCTTCGGAAAAAAGCCTGATCCTGCCTAAGTTGGAACTCCAAATCCTTTTATGCAAAAGATTTTCCGCTTCCTCTTTTTCCTTGTTTTGATAGCACTCGTTCCATTGGAGCTAACTGCCCAAAATCGTTCTAAAAAAGCGGTTTTCATTATTTTGGACGGGATTCCTGCTGACGTAATGGAGCGAGTGAACACTTCCAATCTGGATAAGATAGCGGGAGAAGGAGGTTATTCCCGCGGTTTTACCGGAGGAAAAATAGGAGGCTACTCCGAAACCCCGACGATCTCAGCAGTAGGATACAATAGTCTGCTTACCGGTACTTGGGCCAATAAGCATCATGTTTGGGGAAATGGAATAGAGGAACCGAATTACAGGTATTGGACGATTTTCAGATTTTTGAAGGAGGCGAGGCCGGAAGCAAAAACAGCGATTTTTTCCACTTGGGTGGATAATCGGACAAAGCTGATTGGGGAAGGATTGCCGGAAACTGGCTCTATCAAGCTCGACTATCATTTCGATGGATTTGAGCTGGATACAGTGAGTTATCCACACGATCTGGACAAGCTGTACATTCTCAACATTGATAATTTGGTTTCATATGAAGCTGCTCATTATTTGAAAACCTCAGCTCCAGATCTTAGCTGGGTTTACCTGGAATACACGGATGACGTGGCGCATCGATTTGGAGATGGTCCGGAATTGGATCGGGCGGTGCAAATCGCCGATGAACAAGTCGGGAGAATTTGGGAAGCGATTGATTTCAGGAGGAAAAATTTTGAGGAAGACTGGTTGATTTTCATTACGACGGATCATGGGCGAACGCGTGAAGATGGTCAAGACCATGGCGGCCAATCTGATCGGGAGCGGAAAATCTGGATGGTGACGAATGCCGGGAATTTGAACTCTTATTTCCAAAATGAAAAGCCGGCTATGGTGGATATTTTGCCTACAATTGCCCGGTTTATGGATTTGGAAATTCCTCAGGAACAGGAAATGGAGCTGGACGGCGTTTCACTGATCGGGCCACTTTCGATAAGTCAAGCGGATTTAAGGGAAACTGAGAACGAAATCATCCTAACCTGGAAGCCGATGGATCCCGAGGGAAAAGTAGAGATCTGGGTGAGCGGAGATAATCAATTTAAGACTACAGGTCAGCCCGATTCTTATAATTTGATTGGTGAAGGGGATTCTAATTCGGGAGAATTTCGAATCCAAAAAAATCAATTACCAGGGGACTTTTTGAAATTTGTTTTGAAGGGAAAACACAATCAGTTGGGGATTTGGAAGGTGAAAGATTAAGGATATAAATCGATCAAAAGTCTTCCCAAAATTAGCCAATCTTATCAGCTAGTGATCATGGAATGAACAGTTAGATTCGGCTATCAATCATAAGAAAGAGTTTTTTAATTAGGGCGCATTACCATAAATCGGTCGGATTGAAGGTTTTTTAGACGAGTTGAACTGATCTTCAAGAAGTCAGACTCAGAAAAATGTTTTATCATAAGTTTTGGCCTAAAGTAATTTCTCGGTCTATCAAAAATCCTTGGAAAATAGTGGAAATAACTTTATCGGGATATTTTTGTGCAGGCAAAGTGAAAAGCGATATGAGGGAATTTAAGATTGGCGAAGTTTTTTTAGTGGATGATGATTCTATTGTAAGAATAGTGACGAGTAAAATCCTAAAGAATGTTGGGTTCAAAAACACAATCAGTCAATTTGAAAATGGAGAAAGTGCACTTTTTGAAATCAAAAAGAGGATTACCGACAAATCTTTTGTAGGTATTGTTGAACCAATTTTATTGCTTCTGGACATCAATATGCCTGTGTTGGATGGCTGGGGGTTTCTTGAAGAATTCACCCAGCTTGATGAAGAAATTAAAAATCACTTTAAAATTACAATTATCACCAGTTCAATTGACAAAAATGACCGGCTCAAAGCATTTTCATACCCTCAAGTTTTAGATTATATCACCAAGCCCATATCGAGCCAACATGTCACTGATTTTCTATCCCAGCACAAGCTTTTAGTAGAATAGAAGTTTTCGATTCGAATTAAAAACAATGCGGATATGCGTTGGGAGAGCTTTCTAATTCATTGGTAAATCTCCAGTTCCGACCATACTTCATTTAGAATTTAGGGCACTTTAATAAGTGGCTCGGCGTCAATTATCGTTGGATTTTTTTTCAAAAAGACAGATTAATAGGACTAGAAATCAGGTCGTTTTGGGAATGAGCTTGATTACTCAGCAGTACCCTCAACCCCCGGATTAGAAAAATTTCCGATAGACAGAAGATTTAATCTTGAGTTTCCTTTTCACGCCTGGGTGAGCTCCAAAAAGAATTATAGAAGGGAAAATCCTCTTGAAAACGGATGAATTGCCCGATTAACCTCCTTGCTAAACAAGCAAAAATCCTTTCGCAAACTTTCTTTTCCTAAGGAATACGATTGAATTCAGTTCCTCAAATTGGGAAGAAAAATTACCTGTCAGAATTCTTGATTGACTTGACCCATTTAAAATTCATCTCCGAAAATTTTTTCACTACCTCGGGACAATAAAACCATGCATTCGTCCTAGCCGAGATTCTAATCAGGAGAAGTCAGATTAATTTAATGTCAGAAATTTTTTAAAAATATTTGTCTTGACCTCACCCCAAAACAATGACCCAACTCATTTCTCCTCCATTCATTCCCACCGGTGAATCAGAGCGAATCCAGTCACTAGACGTAATGCGAGGTATTGTTCTTTTTGGGATTTTGCTGATGAATATCAACGGATTCGGGTTAGCTTTTTCCTATAATGACCCGACAATTGCCGGTGGATCTACAGGGTTGAATTTATATACCTGGATAACTACCAATCTATTTTTTGAGGGAACAATGAGAGCATTATTTTCATTGCTTTTTGGCGTAGGGATGTTCATTTTTCTCGACCGATTAGTCAAAAAAGGTGCTGGTATCAATGCTGCTGACATCTATTTTCGAAGACTTACCTGGATGTTAGTTTTTGGGTTGATCCATGGGTACCTGTTGCTTTGGGTGGGCGAAATTCTTTTCCAATATGCCCTGATGGGTTTTTTGGTTTATTCATTTCGGATGATGGCTCCCAAAAAACTGATCATCACTGCCGTACTATTATTTAGTGTCGGAACCACCTGGAATTATATTGACTATCAGGGATCAGAAAAATGGGTAGCTGAAGTTGCTGAAGCAAATTCTTTTACGGCAGAAGGAAAAGAACTGACTAAAGATCTCAAAGAAGCCAAATCATCTTGGGATGAAATGGAATCTAAAAAAAGTCCAGAAGTCGTGAGGGAATACAATGAAAAAATGCATCAAGGTTACTTTGGTGTGGTAGCTCATCTGGCACCCACCAATTTTAAATACGACACAGAATGGCCTTATAGACAAGACCTCTGGGACGTTTTGAGCATGATGCTGATTGGGATTGCTTTATTCAAATGGAATATTCTCTCGGGAGAAAAGTCAATGAAATTTTACGGTCTAATGGTAATCATAGGCTATATAATAGGCTTGGCAATCAACTACTATGAGTTGAAAATCATCCTTGATGACAACTTTTCTTTTCTGTCTTTCCAAAAATCAGGAATAACCTACTATTGGGGTCGGGTATTTATGGCAATGGGTCACGTAGGAATGATTATGATTTTCTGTAAATCCAACCTTTTGATTTGGCTGAAGAGCAGGCTCGCAGCAGTAGGGAAAATGGCCTTGACAAATTACATCATGCACTCTCTGATCTGCATGGTAATCTTCACCGGGGTTGGATTTGGACTTTTCGGGCAATTGCAGCGCTACGAACTACTTTACGTAGTCTCTTCGATCTGGATTTTTCAGCTGATCATCAGCCCAATCTGGCTTCATTATTTTCATTACGGTCCGATGGAGTGGCTTTGGAGAAATCTGAGCTATCAAAAAGTGCATCCTATCAAAAAAGAATCCCTTGTACACGTGTCAACTGTCTATCGATAAGAAATATGATGGCTCTAATCTCTTCCCGAATTTACACTTTGGACCTTTTGAGAGCGAGGGTGATTTATATCTTGGCCTTGAAAAAGGCGCAAGACTATTTTATTCTATCCCATGTGTAAAAAATATGCAGTGCAAAGTTACCAACGGAGATAAATGGTGGCTGAGAAATTCCAACAATATCTATTAAAAGGAAAAACGGGTATGCCGAAAACCGATCAGAGTAGGCACTAAACAACAAGAAGAATGGACAAGAAAAACTATTTCAGAATTGCCTCAGCGTGCATCGCTCTTTCTCTTTTCAATGTTGCCTGCAGCTCTCCTGCTCCGGAGGAAGCCGCGGCTCCCGAACCAATGTCTGAACCGGTTGCGGTCAAGCCTGATATGACTGCCATCAAAGCAGAAATCCAAGCCTTGGAAACGGAATGGGCTGCAGCAGATATAGCAGGTGATGTAAATAAATTGATGTCGTATTACAGTGATGATGCAGTGAGTATGGGAGGGGGAACTCCCATGGCAGTTGGCAAAGCGGCCATTCAAAAAGAAATGGAGGAAAGCTTCGCTAAAAGACCCGCTGGAACTAGCGTTAAATATGAAGTGATGGACGTGTTTGGAAATGAAAACGTCGTAACAGAGACTGGTAAAATAACTCGGATGGATGCCTCAGGTAAAGTAACTTCTACAGGTAAATACATGGCCATTTGGGAAAAGCGGGATGGTAAATATGTCTGCATAAGGGATATCGGAAACGATGATAAGCCAGGAAATTAATATTTCAGGAGAGTAGGATTTTGTCTTCGCTGAGAAAGTCTCGTTTTGACTTCCTCAGCGTTGACATAAGATTTTTTATTAAAAACAAACTGGGAAGTTATAATCCGATCGGAAAAAGGACCTACTAAATAACAACTTCATGAAAAAAGAAACCCCAGAATACTTCTGCCTCAGACCTGAAGTGGAAAAAGCCTACGGTTATAGCCACGCCGTAAAGATTGGAAACAGTATCAAAGTATCCGGAGCGGTGAGCATGGATGATGAAGGTGGGCCCACAGCTGTTGGTGATTTTCTGCAGCAAATGAAAAACTGCTATTCCGATCTGGATAAGGTCTTAAAACACTATGGATGCACTTTTGACGATGTGGTTGTGGAGAATGTATTTACTACTGATATGCCAGCATTTTTGGAACATGCGGGTTATAGAAATTCCATCTATACCAAGCAATTCCCAACTGGTTCTTGGCTTGAGGTTAAAGGCTTGGCCTTGCCGGAATTTTTGATTGAGATCGAGTTGGAAGTGCATGTGATGCATGAATAGTCTATTGATTTTCCTTTTAAAAGCGAGTGAAAATCTCCTGCTTTTAGTCCACCACAACACAAGTAATTTTTAGCCAAAACCTAACAATAGCACCAAGAACACAACATCAAAAATGTAAAAATTCCTCCCCATGAACCAATACCTCACACTTGCTCCGTCCAAGCCCAAATCCTGGTTAATTCTGACTTTTTGGATCTTTCTGATCCTCTTCGCCGGCAGATTTGTCCTAAATGACGCTTTGCCCTATTTCGGGTTTGATGAGGAGGTATTTGGTAGATTTTGGGGGATGAAATGGACTCTGATTGGCCATGTCTCCGGAGGACTGGTTGCTCTTAGTCTGGGACCTTTTCAGTTTTGGAAGACCTTCCGCGACAACTATCTGAAAGTTCATCGCTGGATGGGTAGGTTGTATTTGACAGCTATTCTGATAGGCACGATCAGTTCCACCACTTTAGCCTGGACTACCGGTTTGGCTATTCACTGGACTTGGGCATTTGCACTTCAAATGCTTGCCTTTGCCTGGATTTGTACTGCAGCAATGGCTTTTATTTCAATCAAGAGAAAGAGGATTCAGCAACACAAGGAATGGATGATCCGGAGCTATGTGGTGACTTTTGCTTTTGTGATATTCAGATGGCTGGCCGCCATGCCTTCTATTATCGAGTTGGGGAGTTTCGTGGAAAGAGGTCCAACTCTGATCTGGATTTCCTGGGCTATCCCCCTATTTATCACCGAAATAGTCTTGCAATGGAATAAAAAGTAATCCTAAAAATACCTCATTCAATTAAACATTAAACCCAATTCTCATGGCTAAGAAAATCATCTTCGGAATTCTGATTCTAATTTTTGTGGTAATTGGAGGTTTCATACTATATGTTCAATTGTCCTGGGATAAAACCTATGAAATTCCTTACCCTGATCTTCAGGTAAGCACTGATTCCACCGTCATCGAAAGAGGCAGGTATTTGGTACACGGACCTGCACATTGTTCAAATTGCCATGTATCTAGCGTAGAAGATATGATCGCCGCGGATGCAGGAAAACCAACTCCCTTAAAAGGAGGAGCGGCATTTCCGTTAGGAGAATTGGGAGTTCTCTACACTCCCAATCTCACTCCGGATCCCAAAACAGGTATTGGAAGATTTTCTGATGGACAAATTTTCAGAATGATGCGACATGCAGTTAGGCCAAGTGGTATAGCATCTTTATCCTTATTGATGCCTTTTTGGAACATGGCGGATGAAGATTTGGTGGCTGTGGTGTCTTATCTGAGAAGCATGACTCCCATTGAAAATGAGGTTTCACCTGCTGATTGGACTTTCATGGGAAAAGCCGTAAGAGTCTTTGCTTCTCCTTTTCAGCCTATCCAAACTCCAACTCCCGCACCAGTTGCCCCTCCCATGGAGGCGACCATTCAGCGAGGGGAATACTTGGCAAGGTATGTTGCCAATTGCGTAGGATGCCATACTCAGTTTGATCCAACGACATTTGAGCCAATGGCTGCGGAGTATTCAGGAGGCTCGGAATTTGAACCCTATGCTGAATTTCACCTAGCAGTGGGTGAAGACCCTGATTTATGGGTGCGATCTCCAAACATTACCCCACATCCTAACAGCGCGTTATCCAAATTCAAAACTGTAGAAGAGTGGAAGGAAAGATTCAGAAAAGGGAGACAAATCAAGATTTCTCCCATGCACTGGGGTCCGTTTTCACGAATGTCAGATCAGGACCTGGAAGCACTTTACCTTTATTTGAAAAGCCTGGAACCAGTCGATCATGAAGTAGGTGAATTGATTTTCAAAAAGTAAAATTTAACTTAATATAAAATCAAAATAATCTTAAAAAAACTGTTCTTGATAGCGGCTCTGTTGACGCTGCTGCCTAGAATTGCGATCCCAACTTTCTACTATGGATAAAATCCCCAAAAAGAAGCTTCTCATTTTTTCCACGATACCGACTCTGATGGTATTTCTGCTGAATGCGTTTGCCTGCACTTTAAATGATCCAAAAAATGATCCCAGGTTTCATGGAATGTGGAAACTAGACATCATCGAATCTTATGATTCAATATCCGGGAGATGGAGCCATTATGAAACTGATCAATACCACGACGGCTACATTTTGTATGATGGAAAAGGTCATATGGGGGTTCATTTGACTTCAAAAGGGTATCGAGATTTTGACGTCTCTGAAAATGTAGACAGCTTGGATGTGGAGGGTTTGAAGGAACGATTAAAATTCTATCAGTCCAACTTCGTCTACTTTGCAGACTATGAAACCAAGGAAAATGTCATTGATCATCATCGGCTTTCCGCTACTGATCCAATCAATTGGGGGACAGTTTTGACGAGGGACTTTGAATTCAAAAATGATACTTTAATCCTTTCGGCAAGAGAGAGCATTGAAGGAAACAGGTTGAGATTGAGATGGGTGAAATATTAAAATTTTCCAACGCCTTGGAATAAATCAATTAGTCAAATGAATCTCTAAACTCGAAAAATGGCAACTCTCGAATATTTACTTTCTATCAACTTGAATTACATCGTTATCGGATTGATTGCGGTCTTTTTCTCCCTTGAACAGATTTTGAACACCCAATTTTCTTTCCAAAACAGGGGGAAGCATTTGTGGAATGCCTTTTTGTTTCAAGTGGTTTTTTTCATCGTTAACTTTTTTTATGCTACTGTTTCTGTCTTTGCCATCGAATGGCTAATTCAAAAACAGATTGGGCTATTTTATTTGATTGAGATTCCAAGTGGGGTGAAGATAATCGCCGGAGTAGCACTTCTTGATCTGGTAGTGTATTGGTTTCACCGGATTGCTCATAGGATTCCGGTATTATGGAGATTTCACCGAGTACATCATAGCGATTCCACGCTGGATTCCTCTACCTACTTTAGAGGTCATCCGATTGAGATCTTGCTTTGGTTTGGGAGTGCGACGATTTTAGCTGTCGGATTATTCGGATTGGACTTGTTTACTGTAGGAATATATTTTTTGGTAGCTACTTTATTTCAGATTGTTGAACATGCAAACCTCCGCTTTCCAGCTTGGTTGGACAGAACGGTTGGTCTGGTCTTTACCACTCCAAACATGCACAAAATCCACCATGATCAGGATCAACATTATACCGATTCCAATTATGCGGACATCTTCATTCTTTGGGACCGCATTTTTGGGACCTATACTTATAAACCTATTGATCAGGTCAAATTTGGATTGAAAGAATTTGAGGAAGAGGAGAGACAGACTTTCTGGTATTTATTGAAAAGTCCTTTTTTGGATATTGGCGAAAATCGTAAGATTACAGGCGGATCCGTAGGTTTCTGCAAGTTTCGTCAAAAAGAGATGAATCAATAGAAAGATGCACGACGGTTATTAAATACTCATTCTTACATGAAATCGAGCAAAACGAGAACGTCACATATTGGGACGATTATGAGCCTTGCAAGATTCCATCTGACAATTAAAAATCAATAAAAAACAGATGAAATTATTCTCCACCATTTTGCTCTTCCTTATTTCGGGAGCAGTTTTTTCACAAAAAGCTGATAATGTTCCTCCTTCCTCTTTGGAAGCGATCAGGATTGATGAAATAAAAAGTGACTTATATGATCATGCAGACGCTCGGTTCAAAGGACGCGCGGCAGGTACCATTGATGAGTTGAAAGCGGCAATATGGGTGGGTGAGAAGTACCGCACTATTGGACTAAAACCTGCCGGTGATGACGGTACTTATTACCAGTTTTTCAATATGTGGAGAAACCGGGTTGCTTCCACGAGCAGTGTTCAGATCAACGGACGACTCTTACCGTTATGGACCGAAGTGGCAATTGCACAAATGGCCCCCGTGAATATGGAAGCGCCGATCATGTATCTTGGAAATGCAGCCTCCCTTAATTTAAGCGACATAGATGTAAAGGGCAAAGTAGTTGCTTTTGATGCAGCCCCGGGAATCTTGAGCTATAATATTTCGTTGCCAATGTGGCGCTATCAACGATCTATGATGGCTAAGTATGGAAATGCCTTGATAGAAAAAGGCGCAACTGCACTTATTTTAATTGGTGACGCAGATACCGAAAAAGCTTGGCCTGACGCCGTTGAAAATTTCAAAGAAGGCAGTTTTGATTTGGAAGGCGGACCTAATCAAACTGTGAGAGCTACCATACCGGTATTTTGGCTTCATGCTTCTGCCAAAGAGGAATTGATGAATTCCAAGGCCATTCTCAATACACAGGTTATCATTGAGCGTTCCAGTTATCCCTCCGTAAATATTGTAGGCATTTTAGAAGGAACCGACCCCGTTCTTTCAAAAGAATATGTTTTATACAGCGGTCATACGGATGCTCATGGAATCCGAAACTCAATAGATGGGGATGATATTTTTTATGGTGCTGATGACAATGGAAGTGTAAACGTTGCCATGCTTGCTGTGGCAAGGGCTTTTATGAAAAATCCTGGGAAGCGTTCCGTGATGTTTGTGGTACATGGGGCAGAAGAAAGGGGATTATTGGGATCTCGGTTTTATACGTCGAATCCCACCGTGCCCATTGAAAATATTGTGGCGGTGCTAAACGGAGATATGATTGGAAGAAATCATCCCGATAGCGCAACTATCCTGGGTATTCAGCCGCCACATCTTACCTCAGGAGACCTTGCTAAAATTGCTCTTGAAGCCAATGACGAAGGACCGAAATTTAAACTCGATACGCTTTGGGATAAAGTAGAACACCCAGAGGGCTGGTATTTCAGAAGCGATCATTTGCCCTATGCTAGGTTGGGAATTCCATCGATTATGTACACTACTTTATTGCATGTCGACTACCATACCCCGAAGGATAATTCGGAAAATATAGACTATCCAAAACTTCACAAGATGACCGAATGGATGTTCCGTACTGGCTGGAAAGTTGCTAATGCGGAGCAGCGACCGAACAGGGAAGCAAATTTTAAACTGGAGCGGTAAGGATAAGGGGTTTTACTTTAGATCTATTGGCTTGCACGATTCGTCATTGCGAGAGTTTCGAAGGACTTTCAGTTCATAGAATCATACAAACCCAAAGCAATCAACTAGCGCACTCAGCTCACAATTCCCTGAAAAAGATTTTCCTCAAGGAAATTTGTCTTGGGCGAATTAATAGGTGCCATGCCGGCTATGGCAGAAAATGCCTGGATAAACGAAGGGGTTTTCATGGTCTTTTTCAAAGATGGTTCCTAAGAACTTGAATTTTCTTGTACCTTTTTATTCGGTTAACTTAATCTCTTATGCAAAAACCCGTAGGCCTTTTATTTACAGCTCTTCTTCTCTTTTCAATAAGCATTTTGCCTGCTTGGGGGCAATCCAATCAAAAGGAAATGGCAGCTCAAGTTGCCAAGGGGCTTCCTCTGAGAAGTATTGGTCCTGCGGTTATGGGTGGAAGAATTGCTGATATAGCGGTTAACCCAAACCATACCAGTACTTGGTATGTGGCTGTTGGTTCGGGAGGTTTATGGAAAACTATTAATAGTGGAACGACCTGGACACCCGTTTTTGATTCGCAGGCCTCTTATTCTATAGGCACTGTGGCTTTGGATCCAAATAATCCGGAAGTGGTCTGGGTAGGTACAGGCGAGAATGTTAGTGGTCGGCATGTAGGTTGGGGAGATGGGGTATATAAAAGTTTGGATGGAGGTGCAACCTGGCAGCAGATGGGACTGAAAAATTCAGAACATATTGGAAAAATTTTAATCGATCCTAGAAACTCTGATGTGGTCTATGTGGCAGCTGAAGGCCCATTATGGTCATCAGGAGGCGAACGGGGAATTTATAAAACCAAAGATGGGGGCAAAACCTGGGAGTTAGCCCTTGAAATAGATGCGGATACGGGTGTCACTGACGCAGAATTTGACCCATCAAACCCTGATGTTATTTATGCTGCAGCTTACCAAAGAAGAAGAAAAACTTGGGCCTTACTTGGTGGAGGTACGAAGTCCGGGATCTATAAATCCATCGATGGCGGCGAGAGCTGGAGAAGAATACAGGCGGGATTGCCACAAGAAGATATGGGAAAAATAGGCTTGGCGGTTACTCCGGCCAATCCGCAAGTAGTATATGCGACCATAGAGTCAGACAATGCAAATAAGGGATTCTACAGGTCAACAGATAAAGGGGAAAGCTGGCAAAAGCGCAACAGTTATATTTCCGGAGGAACCGGACCGCACTATTACCAGGAAATTGAAGCTTCGACCACTAACCCTGACTTGGTTTATCAGATGGATGTTTTTATCCAAGTAACCCGTGATGGGGGAAAGACATTTGATAATGGCGAAACAGGTAGAGCAAAACACAGCGACAATCATGCCTTGTGGATTGATCCTGCAAATGGGCACCATTTGATAGCGGGATCAGATGGAGGGCTGTACGAATCTTTTGATGAAGGAGCTGCTTGGCGTCATTTCCCAAATCTACCGGTCTCACAATTTTATAAGGTGGGTCTGGATAATGCTGAGCCATTTTATAATGTAGTAGTGGGAGCGCAAGATCTTGGAACCTTGTTAGGTCCCTCTAGAACTACTAATGTAGAAGGGGTACGAAATCAGGACTGGTACGTCCCGTTGGGGGCAGATGGCTATGATGTCGCTTTCGATCCGGAAGATCCGAATATTGTGTATATGGAGATTCAAGAAGGCCTGTTGCACCGTCATAATAGAACCACGGGAGAGATATTGAATATCCAGCCACAGCCAGAACCCAATGATCCTCCTGAAAGATGGAACTGGGATAGCCCCATACTGATAAGTCCGCATGAGCATAAAACACTCTATTTTGGATCGCAAAGGGTTTGGAAAAGTACCGACCGCGGCAATTCATGGACGGCAATCAGCGGAGACCTGACGACTAACATCGGGAGGTATGAGCTGGAAATGATGGACCGTGTTCCAAGTATTGACGCATTGTATGATAACGGGGCGATGTCGAAATTTGCCACCTTAACCACCCTTTCAGAATCAACCCTACAAGCAGGGTTACTTTATGCCGGCTCAGACGATGGACTGATACATGTGAGCGAAAATGATGGACAAAACTGGAGGAAAAGTGGAAGCCTTCCCAAAGTTCCTGCTCGGACATTTATCAATAATATCGAAGCCTCTTCTCATGATGTCAATACGGTCTTTGCCGCAGCCGACGGCCATCAATTGGGAGATTATTCTTCTTATGTTTTCATCAGTACAGATAAAGGTAAAACCTGGCGTTCCATTGCAGGAGACTTGCCCGTCAATACACTTGTTTGGGTGATCAAGCAGGACTATGTGGATGAAAATTTACTTTTCATCGGGACAGAGTACGGTATTTATTTTTCAGTGAATAAAGGAGTCAATTGGACCAAGTTGAATGCAGGAGTTCCAACTATACCTTTCCGGGACATCGCGCTTCATGGTAGAGACAATGATTTGGTAGGGGCGAGTTTTGGAAGAGGGATTTATGTATTGGATGATTACACCCCTTTGAGGGAAATCAACAAATTGGGCAATGCCAATTCTAATGTGGTCTTGCCGGTGAGAGATGCATGGTGGTATGTTCCAAGTGTGCCTTTTCAGGCAAAAGGGATGCCTTCTCAAGGATCAGACAGTTTTGTCAGTAAAAATCCATCTTTCGGCGCAGTGTTTACCTATTTCCTAAAGGATCTTCCTGAATCAGAAAAAGCAGCGCGGAAAGAAGTAGAAAAGACTCTCAACGAGCAAAAAACCAGTATTCCTTTCCCAGGTTGGGATCAACTGAGAGGAGAGTCTATCGAAGAGGAACCAAGTGTAATGCTTTTGGTACGGGATGAAAATGGGGAAGCCATAAGTTGGATAGAAGGCGCTGCCAAAACAGGCTTGCATCGGGTAAGTTGGGATCTGAGATTGCCTCCACCCAACCCGATCAATCTAACCGTTCCCGCGTTCCAGCCACCTTGGGTAAGCGATCCGGAAGGACCTTTGGTAGCACCTGGAAAATACAGCGTAGAACTTTATGTGATGACTAATGGGAAATTGGAGCTACAAGGTGCCGCACAAGAGTTTAATGTGAAGCCTGTTCATCCAACGAGTGATAATTATGTGGAGATGGCAGCTTTTAAAAAGCAAACCAGTGAACTTTCCCGAAGGACCTCTAGTGCTGCCCGACAATTGGATGAGGCCGGGGATAAGCTTCGCTTTATCAAGGCAGCATTGACAAAAACACCCAATGCAACTCCTGATTTATTTGCGCAATTCACAGCATTAAATGCCTCTTTGTTTAAGCTTCAAAATACACTTATGGGAGATGGGGTGCTTCAAAACAAGAGTGAGTCCATTTCACCTTCTATCATGAATAGAGTAGGAAGCGTGATTTATGGTCATTGGAGTACTACTGAACCTCCGACAGCAACATACAGACGTAATATCGAAATCGCACAAAGTGAGTTTGATCAATATTTGAAAGATGCTTCTGCCTTTTATAAGGAATTGGCCGACTATGAGATGAAGCTGGAAAAGGCAGGAGCACCGTATACGCCAAATAGAATAATGGATTAAAGGTCAAGTACAATTCACGTCCTAAACCAAAAAATAACCGCTGTATGCGAAAAGTTATCTTTCCCTGATTGGTATTTCCATCTAATTGACGGTTGGGCTAATACCAAGGATTTTGACTTTGTCGCCCAAAATGGGTATCACAGTTTGATGTTAATTTCTGCTGCCAGATCAGCTACCATTGAAATAGATTCATCCCAGAGGTGTTATTAGCCAATGGTAAGTTGGTAGCTGATTGAGACTATCCTATTCAATGCCGCTGAGGGGACTTAGTCTTCCTTCAATTGGAAGACCACCCTTGGCCAAAAATCAGCTCTCCCCCATTTTCAACTTTCCTTTTCGGATGATTTTCTTGCTTTCTGGGCCTTTGATAGGCCCCAGTTTTTCATCAATCCAAACTATCGCACCTGTTGGGCATCGCTGAATCGGCACCTGAGTTTGATGATTTGCTGAATAATTGATGACAAATCATGTTATGAACTACATCCGCATCAGAAAATGCAATGAGTTTGCTATGAATCTTTCAAGTAGAAGAGATTATAGCTTTTAGTATGAATTAATAAAATGAGGAATTGCTAAAAAAGGATATCGTTTCGATTTTGAGTAAATTATATGAATGTTCATCGCCAATTGTGAATTGCTAAAAACCTTAATGAAAAGAGGTTTTTTAGAAATGTGAACAAGGGGATATTCAAAACTTTTCAATGTAGAATCTTGATGAGGAGTCCAAGGTATCTTTTGATATAAGAATAAAGCGCATACGCCAAATGTCCAAAGACTAATGTCATGCAAAATTTTTCCTTCGGGGAGCTGAATTCTTTTAATAATGCTTTTTCTGCGAAGATTTTGGGTCATATCGCTTTTAAAAATCTTGAGTATTTAGCTTTTGCTTTAATACTGATATTAGGAATTAGACTAGTCCATGTTTATCAGAAAAATCGTGTTCTTAGGGTAGAAAGAAAAAAAACAGAAGCTAAAGAAATACAGCATGCAAGGGAAATAGAGAAGGCTTATCTGACCCTAAAAACCACTCAGGCACAGCTCATTCAATCGGAAAAAATGGCCAATTTTGGTATGCTTACTGCAGGCATTGCTCATGAGATTCAAAATCCCTTGAATTTTGTCAATAACTTTTCTGAACTCAGTCAGGATTTGATTTTGGAAATCCGATCAGAATTGGCAAAACCAGAAAAACAGAGAGATCATAAGCTGGAAGGAGAGATTTTGGATGCTTTAGCCAAGAATCTTGAGAAAATCAGTTTTCACGGGAAACGAGTTGATTCGATTGTAAAAAGTATAGGAGAACACAGCAGAATTAGTTCTGGTCACAAAGAACTCACTGACATCAACTACTTAATTGAATCAAGTCTGGAGTTGGCATTTCATGGTTATTGCTCCAAGGAAAAAAATTGTAGGTGTGAACTCAAAACAATTCTGGACAAAAATCTTCCTAAAGTCAATGTCATTCCTCTGAATATTGGCAAAGTTCTGCTGAACGTTTTTAATAATGCATTCTATGCAGTCAATGAAAAATTAAAATTGGACAAGAAAGGCTACAAACCCGTAGTCAGGGTTACTTCAAAAAACCTGAGTAGAAGCTTGAAAATTGCCATTTGGGACAATGGAATCGGAATCCCTTCGGGGATCAGGGATAAAATTTTCAATCCATTTTTTACCACCAAGCCAAACGGCAAAGGAACCGGATTGGGTTTATCATTGGCATACGACATTGTGAAGGCACATGGCGGAGAAATCAAAGTAGAATCTGAAGTAGGAAAGGGGGCAACTTTCACCTTGACACTGCCTCTCCGTTAAAATTGCCACAAATTTGCTTAAAAGTGAAAAGTCTTTTTCCGATTTTTTTCTTCCCTTTTTTTTGCGCTGACTTGAGCCAATCCTTCATCCTTTATTTTTTAAAATCAGCCGGATTTATCCAAAAAATCCAGTCTATTATTTCTAATCCGGAAATCATCCATTGGCTTTTTACGAAGCCTTTTCTCATCCTAACCAACCCCTGAGAAAATCAGTAAGATGGAGCTGGTCAAGACCAAGACTTTTTGTATTTTGTCTGGAGTTAAATGTAATTTTTGCCAACTATTATCAGGAAATATCCTAATGCCCTTCATGGAAATTTGGAATTTTTTGGAACTACCGATTCGATAAACGTTTCAAACACCCGATTATAAAGAGACTGATTAATCCTTATTGTTAAAATCAGAAGGTTTTGCCTGATAGTCAGAAGGCACCTTCTCTAGGATTATTCATACTATCGATATCTACTGCCGGATCATTTGGCAAGTAGTACCCCAGTCCATAAAACTTTCGCAATGAATACCCAAAAACCATCGTCAGTAAAATCCACCAGCATTTCTATACAACCAAGCCGTCGGGACGTCCTGATCGCTATCGGGATGACAGTAGAAAAATCCGAAGGAAAAGGCTTCATTTTAAGTATCAGCATTCCAAAAAATTGATAATGAAACTAACGAATCAACAAGAAGCTGGAGCCTTACAAGTATATCACCTCTACTGGGACAGCTATACCAAAGGAAATCTTGAAACCTTCGCCTCCACCCTCGATGAGGATTTTGAGATGATCGGCACTTCGGAAAGTGAAGTTTGCCACAACAAAGCTGATGGTCTTGAATTTTACCAAGCCCAGATGCAAGAGGTTGTAGGCAAGGCAGAAATGAAAAACCGAATCATTTCGGCAAAGCTCTTGAATGACATGGTTCTAGTCAATGAAACCTGCGATGTCTATGTTTTGGGTGAACCGGATTGGACTTTTTACTCTAAGTTAAGATTATCCACACTTCTTCATGAAACCGAATCCGGTTGGAAAGTGATTCAGCAGCATGGTTCCCTTCCTGATATGCGCGTACAGGAAGGCGAGACTCTGGCCATTGAAAAAATCAGCAAAGAAAATCTCGAACTCCGGGATGCGGTCAAGCGACGAACTATCGAGCTGGAGAATAAAAGCAAGGAACTGGAGATTGAGGCTTCACTCGAGCGGGTGAGGGCTGTAGCAATGGGCATGAACAAACCCTCGGACATGCTTTATATCTGCCGCATTATTTCCGAGCAGTTACAGCTTTTTGGCGTCACACAAATCCGAAATATTCAGACAGCCATTATTGATGAGGAAAAGGGAATCTATCTCTGTTACCAGTATTTCACCGCTTATGACAAAGAGGTAGTAGAGCGAACCGAATATCTCAAAAGCCCAGTAGAAAATGGGATGGTCAGACAAATGCTGGCATCAAGAGACGGTCATTTCACCGGAATTCTCGGAGGAAAAGAATTGGTAAAATTTAGACAACATCGAAAGGATGAAAACCATTTTCCTGACCCATTATTAGATGAAACGGAGGAAATCAGTCATTGCTTCCTTTCTATCGGTCAGGGTGGATTAGGCTTGACACTTTATCAGCCTTTGGATGGAAAAACGCTAGACTTATTCAAGCGTTTCCATCAGGTATTTTCGCTGGCATACTCCCGATTTAGAGATATTGAGAAAGCAGAAGCTCGTGCCCGGGAAGTTGAAATTGATCTAGCCTTGGAGCGAGTCAGAGCTCAGACTATGGCCATGCATAGCAGCGAGGATGTGGGGAAATGTATCGTCAAGATGTTTGATGAACTTACAGCATTGGGAGTGGACGAAGGCACCCGCTTTGGGATCGGCATCCTGAATCACGAGAACGAAAACAATCAGCTTTGGACCGCCCGTAAAGACGGGGAAGAAGTCAAAATGCATATCGGCAACCTCGATATGTCTTCTCATCCTTTGCTGAAAAGTGCCCGCAGAGCTTGGAAAGCACAGACGCCTTTCCACAAATATGTGTTGGAGGGCAAGGATTTGCTGGATTATTATCAAATGCTCAATCAAGCACCAGATTATAAAATCCGGATACCAATTGAAAAATTACCCAAAAGAGAGGTCCAACACTGTTTCATCTTCGAGCATGGATTTTTTTATGCATTCAGTCCCCAAGAGTTCCAATCCGAGTTAATTCACATCATCCACCGGTTCAGTTCACAGTTTGCGCAGACTTATCGGCGGTATTTGGATTTGGTAAAAGCAGAGGGACAAGCCCGTGAGGCTGAAATCGAATTGGCTTTGGAACGGGTTCGCGCTCGGTCTATGGCCATGCATAAAAGTGAAGAACTGAAAGAAGTCATTCAGGTAATTTTTGATCAATTGTCGGTCTTGAAAATTAATGCCGAACATGCGGGTATTGTTGTTGATTTTGAACCAAAGAAAGATTGGAATTTTTGGGTTGCTGAGACACAGGACATACCATCTCGGGTGAGCGTTCCCTATCTTGATTCTTCCTGGGATAGGCAATACACCGATGCAAAGAAAAAAGGGAAGGAGTTTTTTACCACTCACTTATCATTCGAAGAGAAAAACAGCTTTTATGAGAAGCTATTGGATTATATCCCCGAACTGACAGATAAAGCCAGAGATTTTTACTTTAGTTGTCCAGGATTGGCTATATCTACAGTGGTACAGGATGATATCGGCGTCTATATTGAAAATTTTTCCGGAACACCCTATACAACTGAGGAGAATGCCATCCTGATTCGCTTCGGAAAGGTTTTTCAACAAACCTACACCCGCTTCCTCGACCTGAAAAAAGCGGAGGCCCAAACAAGGGAAGCACAGATAAACCTGGCAGTGGAAAGGGTGAGGGCGAAAGCATTGGCCATGTTCAAATCCACTGAAATAATGGACGTGGTATTCAAACTGAAGGAAGAGATAATGAGCCTCGATATACCAGGTGTGGCCGCCGCTTCTATTTTATTGAAAGAGAAAAACGGACTGTTCCGGAATTGGGACCTTACTTCATATGAACAGCAGGGTGACATCATGCATATTACCTCGGATATCATTTTCGACCTGTACTCTACGCATCCTGATTTTTATTTGAGGAAAGTATGGAGTGAAGGCGAAAAATATACTGTGGTAGTACAAGATTTAGATTCCTTACTTATTTCAACCAATTGGCTTCGGGAAAACAATAAAGTAAAAGAAGCCAATGAGGCGGAAGAGTTTATTAAATCAATTGGTTTACAAAAGGCTTACCACCCTACTATTCCATTGAACAATGGCAGAATGTGCATTGATCTGCTGGAGCCTCCCGCTGTAGAAATAGAATCTATTCTCAAGAAAATGGGAGCAGCATTCGACCTAGCTTATACCCGCTTCCTCGATCTTCAAAAAGCTGAAGGACAGGCAAGGGAAGCACAGATCGAAGCAGCTTTGGAAAGAGTTCGTGCCAGAACAATGGCCATGCAGCGAAGTGAAGAGTTGAACGAAACTGCTCAATTATTATTTCAACAAATAAAGTCTTTAGGTGTTCCGCCTTGGAGCTGTGGCTTTAACATCTGGGAACAAGGCGATACTGTTTTCACCTCTTACATGAGCGGCACGGAAGGCGTTATTTTGCCAGCATACAAAATCCCGCTCACGGAAGAAGCCACGTTCATTCACTTTCAGGAATCAAGGGATCGGAGCGATAAACTTTTTGTTGATGTGCTTCAAGGAGAAACAATAGAGACGCATTACGATTATTTTCAAACACTGCCTGGCATCAGGGCGGTTTTTGAAAAGCGCGCGGAGGCTGGCTTCCCGTTACCCACATTTCAGATAAACCATCTTGCCAATTTTTCTTATGGCAATCTTATGTTCATTACCTATGAACCTTGTCCGGAAGCACATGATATTTTCATACGATTTGCGGCAGTATTTGAACAAACCTATACCCGCTTCCTCGATCTTCAAAAAGCAGAAGCACAAGCAAGAGAAGCACAAATAGAAGCCAGCCTCGAAAGAGTTCGCTCCAGAAGTTTAGCCATGCACAATACTTCCGAATTACAAGACGTAATTCATTCGGTACACAATGAATTACTGCATTTGAATATTGGTATTGATGGAGGTTCATTTATTGCTATTAACAGTGATATTAAAACAACACTCCGCTGCTGGGGAGCGGGGGGCACAGCCGACACCACAGAAGAAATATATATTCCGCTTTATCCAAAGCCTTTCTGTACCAATATCATAAACAGCATAAAAAAAGGCTCGGGATTTTTTACCGAAGCATTTACACAGAAGGATAAAAAAGATTTTTTCACATTTCTGTTTAAACATGAACCCTGGTCGAAGCTGAATGCCAAACAGAAAAAAGATACCCTTTCAAGTCCGGGAGGATACACCCGGTCATGTTGTGTATCATTACATACCAGTATTTTTATTATCAACCATCATGGTGAAATTTTTTCAGCAGCCGATAATGACATCCTCAAACGCTTCGCAAAAGTCTTCGAGCAAACCTACACACGTTTCCTGGATATCCAAAAAGCAGAAGCACAGGCAAGGGAAGCCCAAATTGAATTAGCTCTTGAAAGGGTTCGGGCAAGAACTATGGCCATGCAGGTGAGTGATGAACTTGCCGAAACTGCAGCATTGCTCTTTAAGCAGTTAAGCGATTTGGATATCAAAACCTGGACAAGTGGTTTTAATATTTGGGAGAATGAGGATACTTCATTTATTGGCTATAACCCAACTCCTTCAGGAGGTATTACAGCTCCTTACCATATTCCGTCAACCGAAGACAGTTACTTTTTAAAAATTCGCGAAGCAAAAAAAAGAGGGGAAGAATTTATTGTTTTTGAATCAGCTGGCCAATCCCTGGAAGCAACATATGATTACATGAAAACCCTTCCGGTAGTTAAAGATGTTTTAAAAGGAATTGAAGCCGCAGGATTTCAATTGCCGGAATTTCAAATTAATCATTGTATTTATTTCCGACAGGGATTTCTATTGTTTATTACGCTGGAGCATTATCCGGAAGCTCATGATATTTTCAAAAAATTCGGGAAGCTTTTCGAACAGACCTATACCCGCTTTCTTGATTTACAAAAAGCCGAAGCACAGGCAAGGGAATCACAAATCCAATTAGCATTAGAGAGAGTTCGTGCCAGAACTATGGCAATGCAGCATAGTGAAGAATTAAATGATGTGGCGACAATTCTGTTTAACCAATTACGAACACTGGGAGGTAGTTTGTGGACTTGTGCAATAGTATTATGCCGTGAAAACAGTAATGAAGATGAATTTAGAACAGCATTTGAAAACGGCGTACAGCCCTCTGTATTTGTCCCCAACAATGTAGATGATGTACATATTAAAATGTACCAGGGTTGGAAGAGGAAAAATGAATTGTTTTCTACGTCCAAAGATGGAGAAGCATTGAAGGTACATTACAGATACATGATGACAGTGCCGTCCACTAAAACTGTTTTTGAAAACATGCTTGCATCAGGCATTCATTTTCCCTCCTGGCAAAAATGGTATGCTGCCTATTTCAGTGCCGGCTACCTGATGATCATCACTACCGGACCATATTATGATGAACAAATCTTTGTCCGTTTTGCCAAAGTGTTTGACCAAGCCTATACCCGCTTCCTCGACCTCCAAAAAGCAGAAGCACAGGCAAGGGAAGCGAAGATTGAAGCTTCATTGGAAAGAGTAAGAAGCAGGGCTCTGGGGATGCAAAGCAGTGATGAATTGGCAGCAGCGGCTCAACTTCTATATAGTGAATTCGCTAAGCTGGGCATTAACACATTTACCTGTGGGTATATGTTTATTGATGAAGAGAAGAATTCACAAACTGCCTGGGTGGTGCTGCCTGATGGCACATTGCTTCCCAATTCTGTTGAATTCCCCTTAACGGGCGATCATGTCCTGGATAGCAGATATAAAGACTGGAAAGATAAAAAGTCATTTCATGTTTTAGAATTGAACGGTGATGAAAACAAGAAGCATCACCAGTTCTTACTCACTCATGTTCAGGGAATAGTGGCAGAAGAAATTTTTTCTAACATGCCAGAAAGGATAATTTTTCATTGTGCAAATTTTTCAAATGGATATCTCCTGATTCTTGCGGAAGAATTTTTTACAGCAGAAGAAGAACAAGCTGTGATTCGGTTTGCCAATGTGTTTGAAATGACCTATACCCGCTTTCTAGACCTCCAAAAAGCGGAAGCACAGGCACGAGAAGCGCAGATTGAACTTGCCCTTGAACGTGTCCGGGCCCGAACGATGGCCATGCAGCGAAGCGAGGAGCTGCCCGAAACCGCCGAGATACTTTTTCAGCAGTTTGCTTTGTTGGGCGGAATCCCGGATCGGATCAGGATCGGCATTGTCCGGGAAGACAACGAGGTCATCGAGTGGTGGGTAACAGACCAACTAGGCAGTCAGGTTACTCGCAAGTTCGATGCCCCACTACACCAGAAAACCCATGCAAAGTGGTATAAAGCATGGAAGGAGAAAAAAGAGTCATTGGTAGTTGATTTGACAGGCAGCGATCTGGATGAGTGGATTAGGTTTGTCCGGGACGATTTAAAGATGCCGTTGGACGCTTCGCATATTATAACCCGCAGGGTACACCATGCAGCCTTCTTCTCTCAGGGTTTATTGTTGTGCAGTGCCCAAGATCTTTTACAACAAGAAACTTTCAACCTATTGGTCCGTTTCGCCAAAGTCTTTGAACAAACCTATACCCGCTTCCTCGACCTCCAAAAAGCCGAAGCACAGGCAAGAGAGGCACAGATTGAAGCAGCTTTGGAAAGAGTTCGAAGCAAAACAATGGCTATGCATTCCAGTGAGGATGTGGACATAACGGTATCCACCCTATTTAATGAATTGCTCAAGCTGGGAGTAGAAAAATCCATCCGCTCCGGAATAGGAATATTAAACCTTTCCAGAATAATGGAAGTCTGGACAGCTTCTACCAATAAATCAGGTGAAACATCTCTGGATAAAGGCATTTTGGATATGAGTAAACATTCATTACTAGCCGAAATCCAAAATGGTTGGGAAGCAAAGAAAGAAACACATACCTATGAATTGGTTGATGATGATTTGATAAGCTACTTTCAGGCCATCAACAATGCCCCTGATTATTCTTTCCAGGTAGATCTTGCAAAGTTGCCTGAGAAAATCATTCATTATGATTTCTATTTTCCGGAGGGGGTTCTTTTTGTTTTCTCACCTACCCCTCTTTCCGAGGAATTATTCAATGTGTTTAAGCGGTTTACAGGTGTTTTTGGACAAACATACCGCCGATTCCTTGACCTCCAAAAAGCCGAAGCGCAGGCAAAGGAGGCGCAGATAGAAACGGCGGTGGAGCGGGTAAGAGCTCAATCCATGGCCATGCACCGCACGGATGATTTACACAAAGTGACTGAGGAACTGCTCAATCAACTGAAAAAGCTAAACGTTGATGGGCTTACCGGAACCACTATTTACCTGGTTGACGATAATGACATCGTGACCGCTTGGGATCTGTCAAGTCCGGGGAACATAGGCACACCCGGCAGCTATACCGTTACCTATGATGCAAAAAAATATCCGGTTAATGGCGGATGGGTCAAAACCTGGAGAACTTCTGAACAGAATTATTTTGCACTGGAATTCCCGAAGGAAGTCTTATTGAAAGCTGTTGAAGAATGGAAAGAAATACATCCTGAGATTGCTGAAATCATTATAAATGCCATCGATTCCGGAAAGTTAACGCACCAATGGAGTCCTGCCGGACGTCTGTCGAAAGGATTATTAGCTGTAGATCTTACCAAGCCACCTACCGAGGACACAAAAAACATAGTTACCAAAATGGCAGGCGCTTTTAATTTGGCCTATCAACGTTTTGAAGACCTGCAAAAAGCAGAAGCACAGGCACGAGAAGCTGAAATAGAACTGGTACTGGAGAGAGTAAGAAGCCGTACTATGGCTATGCAGAAGAGTGATGAATTGACTGATGTGGCCAGCTTATTATTTGAACAAGTGGGTGCCTTGGGTATCAAACCCTGGACAGCAGGTTTTAATGTATGGAGTGAAGACAATAATTCTTATGTAGACTATATAACTAGTCCCAATGGTGGATTTATTGAACCTTATACAGTACATACAGATAGGGCTGAGGCATTAAGGGATATCAGTGATGCTAGGAAAAGCGGAGTCGAATTTGATGTGCAATACGTGAAAGGAGAAAAAATCAAACAATTGTACCGAGCACTTTCCGGGCTTGGTGAAAAACAGTTTGAAATAATGCTGCAAGATGGAAACCAGTTCCCTTCTCAACAATATGAACATTTTGTATTTGGCTCAAAAGTAAGCCTGATGTTCATTACGTATGAACCGGTACCAGAAGTGCATGATGTATTCAAACGCCTTGGAAAAGTTTTCGAACAAACTTACACCCGCTTCCTCGATTTAAAAAAAGCAGAATCTCAGGCGAGAGAAGCACAGATTGAAGCAGCATTGGAACGAATTCGTGCCAGAGCAATGGCAATGCATCATTCCGGAGAATTGAGGGATGTGTTAACAGTATTATTTAACCAATTTGATATTCTGGGTATCAAGCCGGTTCAGGCACAACTTTCCCTTTTCGATTTAGAAAATAACAGGTTCACTTTCCGATCAACTGGTAAAGGGGGACGAGGTAATATGGGAGAGCAGATCATTGATATGGATGCAATGGATACGTGGAAAGAAACGATAGATACCTGGAAAGCAAGTAAGCCCAAGTCCATTAGTACCGTCTATTTTCCAAAAGAAACACTTCCTCAGCTTTGGGCATTGTTTGATGAATTAAGAAACCAACTTCCGGAAGAAGATATAATAACCCAGGAAGATTTCCCAGACGGTGTTTACGTAACAGAGGGAAATTTCAATTACGGCTACATTGGTTTTTCACATAACAGAAAAGCAACAACAGAAGAAGAAGATATTGTAATCAAGATTGCCACCGAATTCGGTCGATTATACCAACGTTTCCTCGACCTCCAAAAAGCAGAAGCACAGGCAAGAGAAGCGCAGATCGAAAATGCATTGGAGAAAGTCCGATCACGAACCATGGCGATGCAGCATAGCGATGAATTGACAGATGTTGCAGGTCTGTTATTTAATCAGGTAAGTGCCTTGGGTATTAAAACATGGACCGCCGGCTTTAATGTATGGAGCGAAGACAATAACTCCTACGTGGACTATTTAAGTCTTAATGGAGAATTTATTGATCCTTATACCGTGCAAACAGAAACAGCTGAGGCTTTAAAGGATCTCAGTAATGCCAGGAAAAGCGGGGTCGAATTTGAAGTCCTGTATGTGGAAGGAGAAAAGAACAAACAATTGTACCTAGCACTTTCAGGTATTGATGAGAATCAGTTAGAAATAATGCTGAAGGATGGACTCCTCCCGGCTCAACAGTATGAACATTTTGTGTTCGGTTCCAAAGTTAGCGTGATGTTTATTACCTATGAACCAGTGCCGGAAGCCCATGAAATTTTTAAGCGACTTGGTAAAGTTTTCGAACAAACCTACACCCGCTTCCTCGACCTCCAAAAAGCTGAAGAACAGGCGCGGGAAGCAGAGATTGAACTGGCATTGGAACGGGTAAGGGCCAGAACGATGGCTATGCAGCGTTCCGAGGAATTACTGGATGTGGCAACCGTTCTTTTCCAACAGGTAAAAGGCTTGGGCGTACCACAATGGAACTGCGGATTCAATATCTGGGAAATTGGCGACCAAGCATTCACCTATTATCCAGGGACTCCAGATGGGGTCATCAATCCTTCTCCTTGCAAAATCCCGCTCAACGAGCATCCGGTATTCAGACGGTTTGATGAATCCAGGAAAAATGGCCTAGAGCTATTGGTCTATGAAAAAGAAGGAGAGGAGCAAAAAGATCACTACCGATACATGCTTTCTCTTCCTGGCGTCGGCGATTTGCTGCAAAGCATGTTGGATGTGGGTTTCGAGCTTCCCACTTTTCAAATCGACCACCTTGCCAATTTTGCTTACGGCAACCTGATTTTTATTACTTATGAGCATTTCCCTGAAATGCATCAGGTTTTCAAGCGCTTCGCGAAAGTTTTCGAACAAACGTATACCCGCTTCATCGACCTCCAAAAAGCCGAAGCTTCAGCAAGAGAAGCTAAAATTGAAGCGGCTCTTGAAAAAGTCAGAAGCCGAACCATGGGCATGCAGCATAGTGATGAATTGCCCGAGGCGGCAAATCTACTATTTCTTGAAGTGCAGGCTTTAGGCATTCCATCCTGGAGTGCCGGATACAATATCCTTCAGAAAGATAACAATTCAGCAACCTGCTGGATGAGTAGCGAAGGGATGCTTCAAAAGCCATTTCAGCTTCGCTTATGGGGAGAAACTTCCTTCGATGAAATGGGTGATTTTGTTCGGAGTGACAAGACCATGTTGGTTCAGGAACTCGGTGATAAAGCGATCGATGAGCACTATGCTCATATGAAATCTTTTCCTGACCTGAAGCCCACTTTTGACTTCATTGACGAGAAGGGGCTTTCACTGCCTACCTACCAGATCAACCATCTCTGCAAATTCACTCAGGGATTTCTCCTGTTCATCACCTATGAGAAAGTACCCGAAGCCCATGATATTTTTCGGCGATTTACCAAGGTGTTTGAACAGACTTACACCCGTTTCCTCGATCTCCAAAAAGCCGAGGCCCAAGCCCGAGAGGCCAAAATTGAAGTTGCTTTAGAAAAAGTCCGTTCCCGCACGATGGGAATGCAAAAAGCAGATGAACTCGGAGCCGTCGCCACTGTGCTCTTTCGTGAGCTCAATTCGCTGGTAACTAATCTTTGGACTTGTGGATTTGTGCTCTGTAAAAATGGCCGCCAAGAAGATGAATGGTGGCTCAGCTTGGACAATGGATTGATCCAGCCCTTTTTCCTTCCAAATGTGGGCGATTTTGCTCATAAAACTCTTTATGAAGGATGGCAGAAGGGAGATTCCTACCGTACAGTCACCTTAGAGAACAAGGAACTCAGTGATCACTACGATTGGCTGATGAACATCCCCATATCCAAGAAAATTTTTGAAGAAATGGAAGGTTCGGGCATTCCTCGGCCAGCTTGGCAACGCTTACATGCTGCCTATTTTAAAACCGGATACCTAGTGATCATCACCGAAATGCCCTGCGAGGAAGAGGAAATCTTCAAGCGTTTCGCCCAAGTATTTGACCTCACCTACACCCGTTTCCTCGATTTGAAAAAAGCTGAGGCCCAAGCAAGAGAAGCACAGATTGAGGCAGCATTGGAGAGAATAAGGAGCCGTACCATGGCCATGCAAAAAAGTGATGAACTGACAGAAGTGGCTGGGTTATTATTTGAACAGGTGAGTGCCTTGGGTATTAAAACTTGGACAGCAGGTTTTAATGTATGGAGTGATGACAATAATTCTTACGTTGACTATATAACAAGTCCCAATGGGGGCTTCATTGAGCCTTACACAGTATACACAGAAAGGGCTAAGGCATTAGGGGATATCAGTAATGCACGGAAAAGTGGGGTCGAATTTGATGTGCTATATGTTGAAGGGGAAAAGATCAAACAATTATACCGCGCACTTACTGGGCTTGGTGAGAAACAGTTTGAAAAAATGCTTCAGGATGGAGTCCAGTTCCCTTCTCATCAATATGAACATTTTGTGTTTGGATCAAAAGTAAGCCTGATGTTCATTACTTATGAACCAGTGCCGGAAGCACATGATATATTCAAACGCCTTGGAAAGGTTTTTGAACAAACCTATACTCGCTTCCTCGATTTGCAAAAAGCCGAGACCCAAGCAAGGGAATCTCAGATTGAGGTAGCGCTGGAAAAAGTCCGATCTCGGTCCTTGGCCATGCAAAA
This sequence comes from Algoriphagus sp., assembly GCA_046597285.1. GTDB lineage: Bacteria > Bacteroidota > Bacteroidia > Cytophagales > Cyclobacteriaceae > Algoriphagus. The sequence continues at coordinate 36,815 of JBKJKX010000105.1, forward strand.
TCCAGAAGAACTGATCGAAGTAGCGCAGCTGCTCCGGGAAGAGATGGGTTCCCTAGGCGTGGAAGAACTGGAAACGAGCTCTATTTACATCCACGACGAAAGTAGTGGCTCGACCCAGTGCTGGTTTACAATCAAAAACAGTCTGGATCCGCCGACAGCCATCTCTGACCAGATGAACTTAAACCTACAGGATACTTGGGTTGGCCGTCAAATGCTAGAATTTTCCAAGAGTGATCAGGACAAAACTTCCATTCTGATGCAAGGTGACCAACGAATTGAGTGGATTCATTACTGCGAGGATAAATCTGAGCTATTGGGAAAAAGTGAATTCTATGGAGATACTATTCCTGAGCGGACCTACCACCTCTATAAATTTCCAAACGGATTTTTGGGAGCGGCATCCCCCGGCCCCATTTCGGAAGCGAGTTGGGATCTGTTGAGAAGAGCTACTGCAGTATTTTCCTTTGCCTATACCCGTTTTCAAGATCTTCAAATGGCACAAAGCAGCGCTCGTACTGCGTTGCGCCAAGCTTCTCTTGACCGAGTCCGAGCCGACATTTCTTCGATGCGAAATGCTGCTGATCTGGAGCGGGTAACCCCACTTATTTTTAACGAACTGAATACGCTGGGAATTCCCTTTATCCGTTGCGGGGTATTTATTATCCGTGAAAAACAAGAAATAGTAGAAGCCTATCTTTCTTCGCCTGATGGCAAATCCCTTGGGGTTTTGAAGCTTGCCTATCAAGCCAGCGACCTGACTTTTCAGACTGTAGTAGCCTGGCGAAAAGGCGTGGTTTACAGACAGCATTGGGATAAGGAAGATTTTGTCCGATGGATCAAGCAATTGATGGAGCAGGATCAGATTCAGGACAGTACCACTTATCAGGGAGCAGCGGCACCCCCGGAATCTTTGGATTTGCATTTCGTGCCCTTTACCCAAGGGATGCTATATGTGGGCGCTGAGATTCCTTTGGATGAAAATGAAATAGATCTGGTTCAGTCGCTTGCCAAGGCTTTTTCCATTGCATTTGCCCGTTACGAGGATTTTGTAAAACTCGAACAGGCCAAAGCCGAAGTGGAGTCTGCCATGAGCGAACTCAAAGCCACTCAATCCCAACTCATTCAGCAGGAAAAACTCGCCAGCCTCGGCCAACTCACCGCTGGCATCGCCCACGAGATCAAGAATCCGCTGAATTTTGTCAACAACTTCTCAGAGGTTTCCATCGAATTAATAGATGAGGCAATGGAAGAAAGGGCCAAAACCCAAGAAACAAGAGACGAGACTCTGATCAGCGAAATCTTGGCTGATATTCGGTCAAACATTGAAAAGGTTCACGAGCATGGCACCCGTGCGGATCGGATTGTCAAATCCATGCTGCAGCACAGTCGATCCGGAGACAACAAAAAAGCCTTCAAACCTCTCAATCCAATTATAAAGGAATTCGTCAATCTGGCTTACCATGGTATGCGGGCTTCCAAACTTCCAATCGATGTGGCAATTGACCTGCAGCTATCAGATGAAATCGGGGAAGTTGAATTGATCGCTGAGGACTTTTCGAGGGTCATATTGAACTTGTGTAATAATGGGTTTGATGCGATGCGGGAGAAATTGTTGAAGACGGAAGACGGGAGTAAGAAGACCGGAGACGGAAGACCGGAGACGGAGGAAAAAAGTGGGAAGTACGAGCCGAGGTTGATTGTGTCATCCAAACTAGAAAACGGGAAGGTCTTGATCTCCTTTGAAGACAACGGTTCTGGTATCCCGGATGAAATCAAAGACAAAATCATGCAGCCATTTTTCACCACCAAAAAAGGGACCGAAGGAACGGGACTGGGATTGAGCATCACCCATGATATCGTGAAGGCGCATGGGGGAGAGTTGAAGGTGGAGTCAACTCTGGGTGAAGGGTCAATTTTTAGTATTACTATCCCAATCAATTGATATGAAAGTCACAAAGCAACAAATTGAGGATGCAAGAATAGCTTATGAGCTGTACTGGAAAAGCTATCTTAATGGGGACACAGAGACCCTCGAGGCTTTGTTGGATGAGGAATATACCCAAGTAGGAAGCGTAGAAAACGAGGTCTTTTTTACTAAAAAAGACGCTGTTCAATTCATAGTCGACACGATAGATCAGGTAGCTGGTAACCTGGAAATGCGAAACCGGATCACTAAATACGATCCTGTAGATGGCTTGATCCTTTTCTATGAGCAGTGTGATTTGTATGTTTTGAGCGAGGAAGGCTGGGTATTTTACTCCAAATTCCGAGCTTCTTCCTTGATGAAGGAACAAAAAGATGGCTGGAAAATGATCCACCAGCATTCTTCCCTTCCAGACTATAAAGCTCAAGAAGGAGAAAACATCGCCATCGAAAAGATCTCTGAAGAAAATCTCATGCTCCGGGAGGCAATCAAACGACGAACGGTAGAACTAGAGCATAAAACACGGGATCTGGAAGTCGAGGCTGCATTGGAACGGGTACGAAATCGCTCCCTTGCCATGAATGCCAGTGATGAACTGGCAGAAACAGCAACAGTCATGTTTCAGCAGCTCAAATCCTTAGGGGTAGTGACGTACAGCAGCGGGATCACATTATGGGAAACCGACGGTAAAGAAATGGTCAATTGGGCATGCAGTCCTGATGGAACGATGAATCCTCCTTTCAAATTGACGATTGCCGGAGATCCTTGGCATACCCGTCAATATGAGTCTTGGAAAAAAGGGGAAGTTTTCATTGTAAAGGATTTGGCTGGAGAAGAGATGCAGGAGCATTTTCGGTATTTGCGTACCTACCCTTTATTGGACGAGGTATTCGAGAAAATTGTCGCCAGCGGTCATCCCATGCCGGAAAGGCAGGTTCATCATGTAGCGAATTTTTCTCAGGGGAACTTGCTTTTTATCGCCCTCAAACCCTATCCGGAAGCGCATGATATTTTCAAGCGCTTTGCAAAAGTCTTCGAGCAAACCTACACCCGCTTCCTCGATCTGCAAAAAGCAGAAGAACAGGCAAGGGAAGCACAGATAGAAGCCGCATTAGAAAGGGTAAGAAGCAGAACAATGGCTATGCAAAAAAGTGAAGAATTGACTGAAACCTCTCAGATTTTTTTTCAGCAAATGAAAGAATTAGGCGAGCCAGTCGAACAACTTACCATTGGCATTGTAAAGGAAACTGAAAATGTGGTGGAAGTATTCGCCACAGTTCAGGGAAGTCAATTGCCGCAATCATTCCCCCATAGTATTGATGAGCCTTTTGTAATGAATAAAATTTACAAGGGATGGAAAGAACAGGAGAAATCATTGCTGATAGAAATGAACAGTGAAGAGATACAAGCCTATAATCGTTATCGGAATGAATTGGTCAAATCGGAGATGTTTTCAACCACTGTTGCTAAAGATGATCGGCGTATTATTTATGCAGCGTATTTCTCAAAAGGAATGGTGGCGCTGGGTAGTAATACTCCCCTTTCTGAGGAATCACATCGGTTACTAGAACGGTTTGCCACAGTGTTTGATGGCACCTATACCCGATTCCTCGATCTCCAAAAAGCAGAAGCACAGGCACGGGAAGCTGAAATAGAATTGGCCTTGGAAAGGGTGAGGGCAAGAACAATGGCGATGCAAAAAAGTGAGGAGCTGATTGCAACCGCTGAACTTTTGTTTGACCAATTGAAGCGACTCGGTGCTGAATCGCAGGGGGTCGCATTTGCCATCTGCGAAGAAGACAGCGTCATGGTGCAAAAGTGGACTAGTATCGGCGTTTTCTCTGTTCCTTACACCTATGAGCCTGGTGAGCAGCGGATGTATGAAGCCTGGAAAAACAAGGTAGAGATTTACGAAGAGATTTATGAAGGGGAACGGCTTAGAAAGTACTACGAGCTGTTCATGGAGATTCCCGCATTCAAGGAAGGCATCCAGAAATTTATCGACAGCGGCTACCCTCTTCCACCCTGGCAAAAAAACCATGCGATACCATTTAAGCATGGCTATTTGCTACTGATCACTTCTAAGGTTTTTGAAGAGACGAAGATTTTTACTCGCTTCGCGAAAGTCTTCGAACAGACTTACACCCGCTTCCTCGATCTCCAAAAAGCCGAAGCTTCAGCAAGAGAAGCAAAGATTGAAGTGGCGGTTGAAAGAGTAAGAGCTAAAGCATTGGCTATGCACCGGTCAGAGGATCTTCACGCAGTAGTTGTGACTTTGAAAAAAGAGTTAATGGGTCTTCAGATTCGCGGCGTTGCTGCAGCCACG
>JBKJKX010000118.1:0-5139 GCA_046597285.1 Algoriphagus sp.
TGTGTAGTTCAACAACCATAAGCTTGAAGGCTTTGTCAAATGATCTCCTTTCTCTTTTATTCATTATCTCTAAGTTAAGGGGCTTAACTTACTGTCCAATCAAATGTAGCAGGACCATTAACCTATCTCTGATTTGCGATTTTAATAAACATAAAATATTATTCTTTGAATAATTCATTTTATCAAAGTCTTGACTGTTGAACTAGTCTGATAGCCCTATCCCCTTCGCCATCAATCCTGCTAAAAGTGGAATGGTAAATACAAGCAAAAGCTCCAAACGAATCATCCAAAAGATGGAGTTGGGAATGGTGACCAATTCAGACGGATCACCTTTCCTCTTTTTGAAAAAGAAAACAGTTGGATAAATCGAAAGTAAACCAATGACCAAAAACAAGCCCAGCTTGGTTTGGAAAAGTGCATTCTGACTATAGAATTCCGCGGGTTTTCCAAATCCACCCAGCCATAGTGTTAACCCCGCGCCCAATAGGACAAGGACTGTAAATCCATAAACTCCGTCAATTTTAGAGATCCGATCAATCTCCTTTCTATTTAGGATTGATTTGAGCAAAAGATGCTCGGATACAAGGGAACTCACGATTGCAAAAATGCTAACAAAGTGAATGTAACGAAGAAGGATTTCTATGGTCATTTAAGTCAGAATTTGGTGCTTTTAAAAATTTAAAATGATTTCAATTTCAACTATTCCGCAGAGCTTTTCAAACACTGACTGTATGAGTATTCTTTGTCTATTTTAGAAAAAATAATAAGATAATTGGTATATTATCTTGCTTTTTTCATCTCAAAATCAATAACTCATGGCACCACATCCCTTAGAATTAATTCTCGGCAGGCAGTTCGGTGATAGCCTGAGTATGCCTGTCTTTTTGGTAGACCCACTCGGAAATTTGTTGTTTTATAATGAGCCAGCAGAAGAAATTTTGGGACTCAGATTCGGAGAGACTGGAAGTATGAAAGTAGAAGAGTGGGCTACGGTTTTTAAGCCAACTGACATCGATGGTAACCTATTGCCTCCGCAAGATCTTCCATTGGTCCAAACCCTGGAAACGCAAAAGCCTGCTCATGGGTCTTTTTACATCGATAATTTGAAAGGTGAACGAGTACGGATTTCGGTGACGGCATTTCCGATCGTGGGCAGACCAGATCGATACCTTGGTGCAATGGCAATGTTTTGGAAATCACCTGCTATATGAAAATAAGTGTTTGGGGATGCAGAGGTTCGTTGCCCTCTCCCGATCCGGAAAATTACAAATACGGAGGGAATACTTCCTGTGTACAAGTCACGCACGGAGATACCTATCTTATTTTAGATGGTGGATCTGGCATTCAGCGTCTTGGAAAACACCTGGGACCTGAAATCAAAGAAATTCATATTTTGCTTACCCATCTTCACATAGACCATACAATGGGTCTGGGATTTTTCCTTCCCCTTTACAATCCCAATGTGGTTGTTCACCTGTGGGGCCCTTCTGCCACGGTGGAGCCCTTGCTTCATAGACTTAGAAGGTATTTTTCAGCACCTTTATTTCCCGTTCGCTTAAACGAATTGCCAACACATCAGCTTATTCACGAGGTGAATGATTCTGAATTTGAAATCGGTGGAGTGAAAATCCGATCCGCCTACGTTTGCCACCCCGGCCCAACACTTGGATACAGACTTAGCGCTGGAAATTCAGTATTTGCCTACATACCGGACCATGAACTTTCATTAGGTTCTCCCAATTTCCCCAACGAACCCGAATGGACCAGCGGTTATGAAATCGCCAAGGATGCAGATTTGCTTTTTCATGACGCAGAGTACACAGCCGCTGAATATGCGACTAAAATTGGATGGGGTCATAGCTCAATAGAAGATGCTGTTGAATTTGGCAAATTGTGTGGGGTGAAAAAACTAGCCTTGTTTCACCATGATCCCATGAATTCTGATTTGGTACTGGAAAATATGTTTCAGGAATGTGTCCGCAATCGCAAGGTTGATTTTGAAGTGGAGTTATGTGCGGAAGGGAATATCTATGATCTGGGATAATTTGTTTGCGTAGATCAGAAAAAACAGAAGCTGTCTCTATAGTAGGGACAACTTCTGTTTTATTCAAGTCAGACTATCTGGGCCAATTTCAAAAAAAGTCGTATCTCTTGGCTTCAATTGTACTAATTCAAATCCCCATATAGATTAATAGTTTTTATTCCGGTCAAGAGTCTTTAAATCATCAAAGACTTCTCAATCTTTTTCTTCTAATAATGCCTTTTTTATCTCGTTCAATTCTGCGATTTTTTCTTCGCCGACTTTTGGATATTCAAGATCCATTTGATCCAGCGCGTGGATGATCGCAGATGCCACCGCTATTCGGGCGTAGGATTTATTGTCTGCCGGAATCACATACCAAGGCGAATCTTCTGTAGAGGTATTCTGGATCATTTCTTCATAAGCCTCCATGTATTGATCCCAATATCCGCGCTCTTTTGCATCAGCCAAGCCAAATTTCCAGTTTTTATTGGGATCGTCTATCCGCTCAATGAACCGTTTTTTCTGTTCAGCCTTGGAAACGTTGAGAAAGATTTTGATCACAACCGTTCCATTTCGGGCGAGGTATTTTTCAAAATTCCTGATGTCTTTGAATCGGTCTTCCCAGATATCTTTAGTGACCAGCTTGGTGGGAAGCTTTTGGGCATTCAAGAATGTTTCGTGAACCCGTACCACCAATACTTCTTCGTAGTAGGATCGGTTGAAAATCCCGATTCTGCCTCTTTCCGGTAGGAGTTTTTGGCATCGCCACAAAAAATCATGATCTAATTCTTCGGAGCTTGGAGCCTTAAATGAGGAGACGTGGCATCCTTGAGGATTGACTCCAGACATCACATGCTTTATAGTGCCGTCTTTACCTGCTGCATCCATTGCTTGGAAAATTACAAGCAAGGACCAGCGGTCTTGTGCATAAAGGATTTCTTGCAGAGCCGCCAATGCCTCTACTCCAAGTTCCAAAGCTTCCTTTACAAGAGGTTTATCTTCATCTCCCAGATTCATTTTGGGTTTGGAACTGTAGTCTTTTAGCTTAAAATTTTTGCCATCTCCGACATAGTATTTTTTAGAAAACTTTTTCGCCCTTTTGAGCAGTTCTTTTTTGCTCAAAGAAGAAAGATCTTCTACCCTATTTTCTGTTTTTTCTATCATATTAAAAATTTTAGGTTGCCTTTGTTTGAAGATAATTATAATCTTTCTTACTGGAAAAATTAATTCTCAGGATACCAGTTTCTCAGTCGAACGTCCACTTTTGGAGCAGAAGCATTCATCAGTTCCTTGAATTTGGCAGTATCTGCCAACCCCTCGCTTCCTCGATAATGGAAAGGATAAACGATGTCCGGTTTGAAAGCAGAAACTGCATCAGCTGCCTGGGATACTTCCATGGTGAAAGGAAGATTCATGCAGACAAAAGCCACGTCAATATTTTTCAAGCTTCTCATTTCCGGAATATCTTCAGTATCTCCGGAAATATAAATACGCTTTCCTCCAATTTCCACCACATAACCATTTCCTCGTCCTTTAGGGTGGCGGCTGTCATCAGTTTCAGGAAGATTGTACATCGGAATTCCTTCGATTTTCAGTCCATGAACTGTTTTCGACTGGCCATTTCCAATTACTTCGACAGCCTTGCTTTTTCCCGCCGGCAACTTGTCCGCGACGGCTTTAGGAGCGACAATCGTTGCTCCGGAAAGATCCAGCCCGTCGAGGGTTTTTTGATCATGGTGATCTCCGTGGATGTCAGTGATCAGAACCATGTCAGGCTTTTTCTGCCCTGCAAATTTCTCAGCACCTCCGTATGGATCTACATAAATCGTAAGTTCATTATATTCCATTATAAACGTCCCGTGAAGGATGGGTTTGATGGCGATATTGCCGCCATTTGAAGGAATGATGTCTTGAGCGGAAACTGCAAAAGACAAGAACAAAAAAAGGATCGTTATTTTTTTCATGGATTAAGTATTAGTTCATATAATGAATAACAGCAAAATGGTTATCTGGTTTTCGGGATTTAGAGACTTGAAATATAGTTTAATAGGTCATCTATTTCATCTTCAGAAAGTTCCGCCAAGAGGTTTTCGTACATGAGGGATTTTATTTCCTCCTCTGCCCTTTCAATTTCAGATTTTTGGACCTGGACAATCTGATTACCCACCAGCATGATTGAAATCTGGTTTGAATCGGAGTAAACAATTCTTCCAAGTAAAACTTTCCCATCCTTCTTAGTGATCCGAGTGGCGATCATGATTTCTTCCAAAAGCTCTGCTTGGGAAAATTCTTTTCCGACTCCTTTAAGATTCGGACCTATCAAATCTGACTCACCGTCTACTCCATGACACGCTGAACAGGCGCGGAATGCAAATAATTGTTTACCATTTTCAAGGGAAGCCTCGAGGATCGTTTCAGCTTTGATTTCCCTTTTGGTAGGATTCTTTCCTTCTAATCCGGAATCATAAATCAGTTTGTAAAAGTTCCCTGTTTTTACTTCTGTAGGATTGTACCAATAATCTGAAATCCCGTGTTGAGCTAGGTAAAGTGATCCGTCTATACCAAAAGCCAGATCTGAAAGTTTTGGAATATCAGCCACGGGAAGCTCTTGATATTGAATTCCTTTGTTAGACTTTTGAATTGTTATTCTACTGATACCACCCCGATTCCAGCGCTCACTTGGTCCATAAAATGCAACAAATAGATTTCCTGCTGTGCCACCAAAACCATTTTTCAAGGGATTTAATTCTATCCCGCTTGGTGCCAGTTCGTGTTCTACAGAAAAAACTGGGGGAACTGTTACCTCGAATTTTCCTTCATATTTCTTTGGGTTATGCCCGTAAAATTTCCCTACCTCAAGGAGATTGAGTTCTTCGGTTGCATTCCCACCACCTTTATTATCAGCGAAAAACAGTTCACCTTCCGGACTGAAATCCATTCCATGAATGGATCGTATTCCCGTTGCTACAATGTCGAACTCTTTTCCATCGGGTGAAACCCGGTCCTGCTACATTTGATTGGACAGTAAGTTAAGCCCCTTAACTTAGAGATAATGAATAAAAGAGAAAGGAGATCATTTGACAAAGCCTTCAAGCTTATGGTTGTTGAACTACACA
>JBKJKX010000038.1:0-71837 GCA_046597285.1 Algoriphagus sp.
TACCTGCAAAAGGTCGAAACCTGTAGGTTTGAGGGCAGGGAATCAGTTAAGTAAAATGGGGCATAGGCAAGAATTTTAAGGTTTATTGTTGTAGATAACACTCAATGTTAAAGATTCCAAAACAAATTTCAAATTCTGAACAGTAATAAAATTTGGCTGGACGGCATATTTTCTAATATTTCTTTCCAAAAACGTTTTTCCACAATACTAAAATAATGGAAAATTCAATTTTATAAAAAATGAACCTCGGTAAAGTACAAATCAACTAGTAAAAATGAGTTTTAATTGAAGAAATCGTGAACAAATTGTTAATCCTATGGTCTTCTTAATTTTAAAATTTCGAAAAATTCCTTTTTCTCCCTCAGTTCCTCAAAAATCGGATCGATTAAGGCCTTTTGATAAATCAAACCGCTTGATTCAATGGCTTTTTGAAGTTGTATAAGCGCGATTTCTTCTTGTCCGCTTAACGCTGCTACCATAGCAAGACCATAATATCCGTATCCATAGTTTCTATCTGCTACCACAGATTCCTCAAAAAAAATACTGGCGTTTAAATAATCTTTTGCCAGAAAATAGGCCAAGCCTTTGTTAAAAAGGAAACCTGGTTCAGAATACGGGTAATCAAATCTGAGAATCCCGAGTTTATAATCGCCTCTCATGATATCCAATGCACCTATCAATCCTTCATTATACTTCAGAAATTCCTGGTTTTTGGTCAAACCTGATGCTATGGAAAGTTTTTTATAAGCTTCCCATACTTTCCCCTGGAAGACCAAAATTTGACCTTGATTATGGAGCACATAAGGGTTGGTTTCAATTTTTAAAGCCTGATCCAACAATCGATAGGCATCGTCCCATAATTTAACTTTCACCGAATCCTCCAACGTTCTTTGCGCTTGGAGCATTTTAATCACTGCTAAGTTGTTGTAAGGAATTGCAGATCTGAAAAGCTCTGTCATTTTTGTATAAATCGCAGCCTTATCCTCTAATATTGGGGATGTTTCTCCCGCTATTGCCCAGTCTATTTGATCTAAAGTACTGGTGTTTCCACTTTGTTCCAAAGCTGCTTTCAACTGCCCGGTCTGAACTTGATCCAAACCTGGAACTCGCTTGGCCTTTATTTCAACCGTAGTGGCCCTGAGTTTTGGAAACAAATCTCGAGATACCTGATCAAAGCCGGTAATTTTTTTTAACTGTTGGGATTGTGTTTGAAAATCAGATCCATTCAACAAAATAGAATAATATAGATCTTTTCGCTGGGTTGAAATTTTATCATAATCTCGAAGCAGGAGGCGGAAATCAAACCAATCATTCCATCTTGATTTGATCTCAACTAAACTATCCTTGAAAATGAACCCATCGTTTCTTAATTTTTTCTGGATTACACTAGCTCTATCTCTTCCTAATTTGCTGCTTTTGCCTTCGGAAACTTCAGGAGATTGGATGCCTGTAATCTTTAATGAAGCGATTGAAGGATTTTCTGTAACAAAGGTTTTAAGTAAGGATAGGGATTTTTGATTGCCAGCATTCATTTTAAGCGTGGATGAACCAGGATCGAATCGAAACAAAAATTCTCCGGCTATCAAATTATTCTCAGTCATAACTCCGGATGGGATGTACAACCCTACTTGGGGAATTGGTTCATCCGCATTCACTACTCCGATTTTAGCGAGCAAAGGAGTCGTTATGATTCCTTTTGCTAAAATTTTCTTTTCATCCGGAAGATCCGAATACTTTTTACCATGAAAGAAATGGACCTCTAAAAATGCTCCTTCCATCCAAGGAGAATAAGAAAGGATAAAATCTTGATTATACTCGTACTTAGAAACAGTCTTTCGCAATTCAACTTCTCCCAAATCAAGAAGCTGATCAGAAGACTTCAAAACGAATCTTAGCTTTGGGTTTTTGGGGATAAGTGCTGATTCGATTGGAATAGTACCTTTCACAGAAAATCTAACCGAGTCTCTATAATATTCCAACTTGGAAGGATTCACTTTCGCATCTTTTAAAAAATCACTTTCAGGCATTATTATTGAACCTGGCCATCCTATAGAAAGAAGGAATGGAAACAAAAGGAAGATTTTCGCAAACCAACTGCTATTCATTCAGATTAATTATTTGTTGAATCAATTTTCATAAATTTGTTTATACTTTAACCACCACAAAAATGCAAAAGCTAAAATTATATTTCGAGGAAAGAGCTTTCGGAGTCTGTTACAGATTGGGTGAGAAATTAAACTTCCCTATCGACAGCATCCGCCTTTTCTTTATTTATGCTTCCTTTATCACAATGGGTTCGCCGGTGATTATTTATGTGTCCATGGCAATGATGATGAAAATTCGGAAATATTTCAGAAAGATGAACAATCCTGTACTTTTTGATTAAAGATCTGAAAAGATTTTTCTCCCTAAGAAATTATAATTCCAAAAAACAAATTTCACCTTACTTTGAGAAGGGACAGAATTTACAGCAGACTTAGAGAGATTAAATTTTTCAATCAAATTTTTGGTTTTTAAAAAATCAAGGTAACCTGCCACAATCGCTTTACCCAATTCCCTTTTCCCGGTAAGCAGGTAAGTTAATGCGGCTACATTTTCAAATAAAGCCTTGAATAAAAATAACAATAAAAACTTAAGAGAACTCTCCAACTTAAACAGCATATAAAGACTGTTTCGGATGTTCAGATGTAATTTTCTGGAGCTGGATCTATCCAAAGTCGCTCCTCCCAAATGGAAAACAGTAACTCTCCCTACATATCCGATTTTCCAGCCTGAACGGCGCATTCTCCAGCACAAATCAATCTCTTCCATATGAGCAAAATAATGTGCATCAAATCCTCCCAGCTGATGAAAAAGTTGCGCATTGACGACAAAGCAAGCTCCTGACGCCCAATCAACCTGAGTATCGTCATCATACTGACCGGTATCGGTTTCGATAGAATCCCAAATCCTTCCCCTACAATAAGGATATCTCAGCGAATCCAGATAACCTCCGCCTGCTCCTGCATAGTCAAATTTGCTTTTGTCTTGCCAGGAAAGGAGTTTAGGCTGTATCGCTGAATAATCAGGATTTTGTTGGAGCCAGGAAATAAGATTCAAATCCCAGCCTTCTGTAACCTCAACATCGGAATTGAGCAGTATGTAATATTCATATTGATCTCTCAATTCCTCAAGACCCCAATTGTATCCTCCGGCATATCCGAAATTCTCGGATAGCTGGATAATCCTCACCTGGGGGTAATTTTTTTCTAAAAAATCAACAGAAGAATCTGTACTGGAATTATCAACAACTAAAACTTCGTACTTACTCCTGGAAAAAACTGAAGGGAAAAATGTTTTGAGCATCTTTTCCCCATTGAAATTAAGTATGACTATTGCACAGGGTTTCATCCGAAAAGTCCTCCCAAATCCATTCCGGGAATATTTGGCATCATTCCTTCCGTAGCAGACTTCATTTCTGCTTTGATTTTCACTTCTATTGCTTCCATGGAAATATTGGTAGCCGCCACAATCAGGTCGCTGAGCATCTCTCTATCGGCAGGAGTCATAAGCGACTCATCTATTTCAATGTTCAGTACTTTGCGCTCACCATTCACCTTGACTTTAACCAAACCTGCGCCTGATTCTCCCTCGGCAGTAAGATGCACCACTCTTGCCTGCGCTTCTTTAATTTTTGCCTGGGCCTCTTTTACCTTGCCCATCATTCCCATTAGATCAAACATATTTTTTTATTAAAAGTCCTGACAAATATAAAGTTATAAACCACTGACGTTAATGGCATGAAACATAACGAAAAAGCACGAATCTCACCGATCACGGAATAATATTTCAACCTATCACCCAAATAAACTCCATTATCTTATTTTCCGTAAATTCTACAAAATAATCAACCCACAATTTGCAAAGCCATGAGTACCGTAGAGACCATAGAAAAAGAAAATATCCCAAGCTTGAATTTCTCTAAAAGAGAAGTCCTGACCGATCCGGTCGAAAGACTTAAAAGGCTTAATGACCTTTTTCGATCCCAATCTCTTGGTAATCTTCATCAATCCAAAGTAAAACTGACATTTGAAACAGCAGATAATCAAATTTACCAAGTGTTCACTACCATTTGGGCTGTTGGCGATTCTTATGTAACACTAAAAGCCGGAGTGAATATCCCTATCCATTGCATCTTTAAAGTAGACTGAATTGCTTTAGTTTGTCAATTAATCCCTCCAAAGAAACGGACTCCTGGACTCCGGATTCGAGGTTTTTCAAAGCGATAACAGAATTTTTCATCTCTTGGTCCCCGCAGATTCCTACATATGGAATTCCTTTTTTTGCAGCGTATTCTAATTGCTTTTTCATTTTGGTCAGATCGGGATAAATCTCAGTTTGGATTCCCGCTGATCTCACTTTTGAAAGTAAACCCAGCGCATATCTAAATCCCTTCTCATCAAAATGTGTCAAAAGTATTTCGGTACTTTTCAAGCTTTCCGAAGGAAATAATCCCAGTTCCTCCAACACATCATATATTCGGTCCACTCCAAAAGAAAATCCAACTCCGGAAACTCCCGGCAACCCGAAACTCCCGGTCAGGTTGTCATATCTGCCTCCACCACTTACCGAACCGATCGACACATGATTCACTTTCACCTCGAAAATCGCACCTGTGTAATAGGATAATCCTCTCGCAAGCATAATGTCTAGCTCGATATGAGAAAAGTCCTCTCCCATCGACTCCAAAATCTCCAAAGCTTCTTCCAATTCTTTAACTCCTTGAAGTCCCGTTTCACTGTTTGCTAAGAAATTTTTAAGAAACGCCAATTTCTCAGTCTGACCAACTTTCAGGTTCACTAAAGGACTGAGCTTTTCGATTGAAGCCATTTCAAATCCCCGCTCTCTCAATTCCTCCTGCACCTTGTCCCAGCCGATTTTATCTAGCTTGTCAATAGCCACGCAAAGCGGCCCTTCCTTTCCGGCTTCACCAATCGACTCAGCGATTCCAGTCAGAATTTTTCGATTATTCAGTTTGATGCTATAATCCGTCAGATTCAACTTTGCAAAAACACTTCGGATCATCAGTATTATTTCTGCTTCGCAAACCAAGCTTTCGGTTCCGACTACATCGGCATCACACTGATAAAACTCGCGGTAGCGACCTTTCTGAGGCCTATCTGCTCTCCAAACCGGCTGAATCTGAAATCTCTTAAACGGGAAAGTCAATTCATTTCGATTCATCACTACGAATCGAGCAAAAGGTACAGTCAAATCGTATCGAAGACCTTTTTCAGAAACTTTCTTCAACGTATTCTGATAGCCGGTTGACAAATCATTCATGGTCACATCTTTCAGGAAATCACCGCTGTTCAGGATTTTAAAAAGTAACTGATCACCCTCATCACCGTATTTTCCGGTCAGGGTACTCAGATTTTCCATCGCGGGAGTTTCTATTTGATGGTAGCCAAACAACTTAAAAGTATCTTTGATTGTCTCTAGGATATAATTTCTTCGGGCCATTTGAACCGGTCCGAAATCCCGAGTTCCTTTGGGAAGGCTTGGCTTTTGCATACTTACTTTTTGGTAATTAGGTGGCAAATTTATTCAAAAAAAGGGAAACGATCCCCGATCTGACAAAACACAGGGAATTAAATTGAGAATTATCTTGGGCAAAAAAGAAATGTTTCCCTACATTTGCGCTTCGTTTCGAAACAAATCATTAAAATCATACGACCATGGCAGTTACTACTCTAAAGAGAAAATTGAAAAGAAAAAGACTAGGTCAAACAACTCGCGTTATCAAAATCAAACAATTGTCTGCTCAGCCGGTAATTAGAAACGTGGATGTTGAAGAGTTGAAAAAGTCTTTCGCGAAATAAGATCTTATCTCGTAAAAATAGTAAGGCGGTCAATTGATCGCCTTTTTTATTTCCCCCGCTTCCCTAATTCAACCACCCGAAGATTTTTTATTTGTCCGCTTTCCAGGTCAAAAAGCAACAAGGTTCGCATGATGTGAAATCCCTGCTGCCCTATCGCTCCGGAATTCATGTACAGGCAATTCAACTCCTTGTCAAACTCAACCTTGCAGATATGAGAATGTCCGCAAATAAATAGGTTAGGCCGGCATTCCCGGATGCTTTGCTTGACTCCTTTGGCATAGCGGGGCGGGGTACCCCCGATATGAGTCATGAGGACTTTTACTCCTTCGCTTGTGAATTCCTGCCACTCCGGATATTCCTGCTGAATTTCAAGATCGTCAATGTTTCCAAAAACAGCCCGAATTGTTTTTCCCACAGGCAATTCTTTCATAACATCCAGACTTCCAATATCTCCCGCATGCCAGATCTCGTCCACATCCTGCAAATAAGTAAGGATCTTGTGATCAATGTAACTGTGGGAATCAGAAATCAGCGCGATCTTGGTAGGCATTTGAAACGAAAGCTTGTAAATTTTCATTTCAATATGGAGTTCCTATCATTCACATCAAACTCGATCATTATGAAATCCAACAAAATCCTTCTCCTGACCCTTCTCGCATTATTTGCTTTTACCGGAATTTCTCTGGCTCAGTCCACAGATTCAGCGACCGTGGTTTCTGTAGAGACATTTGAAAAGATGTCTAAAAAGAAGAAAAAGACCGTTATTGTTGACGTAAGAACACCCGAGGAGGTAGCCGAAGGTCATTTGGCCGGGGCGAAAAACATCAATGTCCAAGATGATCTTTTCCAGATCAGCATTGAGCAACTCGATAAAAATAAAACCTACCTACTTTACTGTAGAAGCGGGAAGAGAACTGCGGTTGCAGGTGCCAAAATGAAAGCAGCAGGATTTAAAAATATCTACATGATGGATGGGGGAATTACATCGTGGAAAGAAAAAGGCAAGCCGTTATCATATGACAAAAATTAAATCGATCAACCCTTTCTCAGGGGAAACTTTACAAGAGTATTCTCTTCTTACTGCATCCGAACTGGAAACTAAATTAGCATCCGGATCGGAGGCTTTTTCGTCTTGGAAGAATACTGAGTTTGGCCACCGAGCCGAACTAATGAAAAATGCTGCAAAAGAACTTCGCGTTAATGGCGAAAAATACGCCCGGATTATCTCTTTAGAAATGGGAAAAGTAATCAAAGAATCCAGAGCTGAAATAGAGAAATGCGCTTGGGTTTGTGATTTCTATGCAGAAAAGGCAGCGGAATTTTTAAAAGATGAACCCATCGAACTTCCGGATCAAAAGCGCGCTAAACTGATTTATCAGCCCTTGGGAACGATTCTGGCAGTTATGCCATGGAATTTTCCATTCTGGCAGGTTTTTCGGTTTGCTGCGCCGACACTTATGGCCGGAAATACAGGACTTCTCAAGCATGCTTCCAATGTTCCTCAATGCTCACTGGCAATTGAGGAGATTTTTACGAATGCAGGATTTCCAAAAGGCGTTTTCCAAAGCATATTGATTGATTCGACGACAACCATTAAGCTGATCGAAGACGACCGGATCAAAGCCGTGACACTAACAGGTAGCGAAAAAGCCGGTGCAGCGGTTGCTTCTGCTGCCGGTAATCAAATCAAAAAATCTCTGCTAGAATTGGGAGGAAGCGATCCTTTCATTGTTTTGAAAGATGCAGACATCGCAAAAGCAGCAGAAAATGCCGTCAAATCCAGAATGCTCAACTTCGGTCAAAGTTGTATAGCAGCTAAGCGCTTTATTATTGAAGTACCGGTTTACGAGCAATTTTTAAGTCTTTTCTGCGAAAATCTCAATAAACTTAAATCCGGAAATCAACTTGATGAAAGTTCAGATTTCGCATGCATGGCCAGACCGGATTTGGCAACTGAACTTTTCGAGCAAGTTGATAAGTCTGTAAAAGCCGGAGCAAAGCTGGTCATGGGTGGCGAAAAACCAGCGAAAAACAGCACCCTATTTAGCCCAACTGTTCTGACCGATATTCCTCCAAATGCACCTGCCTATTCCGAAGAACTCTTTGGTCCTGTGGCTTTGATTTTCAAAATTTCATCTGAGGATGAGGCGATTGCCCTGGCAAACGATTCTCAATTTGGACTTGCCTCTTCCTTATGGACAGGGGACAAAATCAAGGCAGAAAAGCTGGCAAGTAGAATCGAAAGCGGAGCCGTTTTCATCAATTCAATGGTTGCTTCTCATCCTTACCTTCCCTTCGGAGGAATTAAGAAATCCGGCTACGGACGGGAACTTGGCAGAAATGGAATAGTAGAATTTGTCAACACCAAAACCGTCTTTCAAGGCTAAATGAGACTGGACAAAACCGCTGTTATTTTTGCTTTTGGCCGAATCCTTTCTATTTTTACGAACCAAAATTTTGTTTTGAACCAATGAGAGAAATACAGTTTCGTGAAGCCTTGAGAGAGGCAATGTCCGAAGAAATGAGACGCGACAAAAGCGTCTTTTTGATGGGCGAAGAAGTAGCTGAGTACAATGGGGCTTATAAAGTATCTCAAGGGATGCTGGAAGAGTTCGGTGCGGAGAGAGTTATTGATACACCCATTTCTGAACTTGGATTTGCAGGTTTGGGAGTAGGTGCAGCAATGAACGGCTTGAAACCAATCATTGAGTTCATGACTTTTAACTTTTCTTTGGTTGCGTTCGATCAGATCATCAACTCTGCTGCCAAGATGCTTGCCATGTCTGGCGGCGCTTATAGCGTTCCAATCGTCTTCAGAGGCCCAACCGGTAATGCCGGACAGCTTGGCGCCACCCACTCATCAAACTTTGAGAATTGGTTTGCCAATACTCCCGGCTTGAAGGTAATCGTTCCTTCTAATCCTTACGATGCAAAAGGCTTGATGAAGGCTGCCATTCGTGACCCGGATCCTGTGATTTTCATGGAATCTGAGGTAATGTACAGTGATAAAGGCGAAGTACCTGAAGGAGAATACCTACTTCCAATAGGTGTTGCAGCTATCAAAAGAAAAGGAAAAGATGTAACGGTAATCTCCTTTGGTAAAATGATGAAAGTGGCTTTGGAAGCTGCTGAAGTGATGGCCAAAGAAGGTATCGAATGCGAGGTGATCGACCTTAGAACTGTCAGACCTATCGATTACGCTACTTGTCTGGAGTCTGTTAAGAAAACCAACCGGGTCGTGATCGTGGAAGAAGCAAATCCGATTGCGGGGATTTCATCTGAACTAACCTACCACTTCCAGAGATATGCTTTTGATTACTTAGACGCTCCTGTGATCAGGGTAAATTCAATGGATATTCCATTGAGCTATTCTCCTGCATACATTGACGTAACGCTGCCAAATGTAAAAAGAACTGTAGAGGCTATTAAAACCGTCACTTACAAAAAATAATCTTTTACGAAAAACCATAAAAAAGCCCGGCCAAGTTTTTGGTCGGGTTTACTTTTTTTAACAAACATTTGTAGTACCGATTGAGGATGTAATCTCGAGGCTTATTAATCTTCAACTATAATTACCACCCCTATACTAAAAGCTATTTTTCTATTTATTTGGATTTAAAATGCTTTGATCAGGGTTCAGAATTGCATAAACTTTCTGCACAAGAACAGCTGTCCCGGTATGTCCAAAAATTCAAATAAAACGCTTTACTGTCCAAAAAATCACTGCAAATAGGAAAATGATGATGCTAATCTTATTGATTCCATGCATCATGCGTAAATTGAAGTTGGTTGTCTTATTCGGATCAGGCTTTCGGAATATGTTTACGAAGTAATTTCCCACCTCACCTAACTTAAAGAACTCTTTTACTTTGGTATCTGACATGACCTTTGGATTTATAAACGATTAACCAGCTGTTTAAGAATTTGGTTTAATTTAAGATATGCTTTGCGAGATAATTTTTAAAGATTGGGTTCGAGAAATATCTGCCGAAGGCTATCTTGTATTAGATGCGAAAGCTATCTCGACTTTCACATCATCTCCGGCTCATTCCACATCCCGTCTTCCTTGATGATTTTGATCAATTCATCGACGGCTTTGTCAGAAGACACAGATTTCTTCATTACCTCTTTGCCTTTGTAAAGCGTAATTTTTCCTTTTCCCGAACCTACATATCCATAATCGGCATCGGCCATTTCACCCGGACCGTTTACGATGCAACCCATGATTCCGATTTTTACACCTTTCAGATGGTCGGTGCGCTTTCGGATCATCGCGGTAGTTTCTTGTAGATCAAACAAAGTCCGCCCGCATGACGGGCAGGAAATGTACTCTGTCTTGGACATTCGGGTTCGGGCTGCCTGAAGGACTCCGAAACTCACTG
This sequence comes from Algoriphagus sp., assembly GCA_046597285.1. Taxonomy (GTDB): domain Bacteria; phylum Bacteroidota; class Bacteroidia; order Cytophagales; family Cyclobacteriaceae; genus Algoriphagus. The sequence goes on from JBKJKX010000038.1 coordinate 10,244, forward strand.
AGTTTTGCAATTTGATCTGTTCCAAAATCGACTCACGAGTGGATCCGGTTTCTTTTTCGAGTGACATAAAAATCCCGTCTCCCAATCCATCCACGAGCAATCCCCCAACATCTGTTGCTGCATAAAGCGTAGTAAGATCCTGAGAATGATCCGGATAGCTGATTTTCACCACCACTGGAATTTTCACCTTAGCTTCCAGCAAACTCACAAATGCTCTTCTTAATGCCGGCATACTATGCAAATTCTCAGTCCTTAAGATCAAGATTGTATCTTTTCTTCCGGCTATTGCAAGAATTGCCTCCTCTATATCCTCATCAAAAACCTCTAAAAAATTCAACTCCGGATGAAATATTTCAGCTTTCGCAAATTCATTCAGATGGAAAAGCGGAAACTTATTCGTCTGATCGTGAGACTCAATCCAGATCGCAGCATTTTGAATTTCCTTCATGCCGTTTGGTAGCATGAAAGGAATGGGATTGGAACCTGAATACACAAAGTCGCAACCCTGATCATTCATTTTCCACTTGTCCAGTTCCGGCAAATAGAAGTGGCCTACCTGCTTCATTTCGCGATCCGCAATTTTTTCGATTTTGGAAATATCCGTGATCACCCGAGGTACATTATGACCGCCGAAGTTGTAGACTTCGATTGTATACCTTCGATTATATTCAAAAGGATTAATCGGATACTGGGTAATCTTAGGTATCGGCGCATGATTATCCCGATGTGCGTAGCGATCAATCAGCGCTTTTGCGACTGGCGCTTCAAATTCTGGGTCCTCAGTCAAAGAAACCCGAACGGTATCTCCCAGACCATCTTCCAGCAAAGTTCCTATTCCGACAGCTGACTTTATTCTTCCATCTTCCGCTTCACCTGCTTCTGTCACACCCAGGTGCAAAGGATAAGGTTTGAATCCTCCTTCATTAAGCTTTTGCACGAGCATTCGATATGCTTGTACCATCACTTGGGTATTGGAGGATTTCATCGAAATGACGATATCGAAGTAGTTTTCATCTTCACAGATTCTCAGAAATTCCAAGGCTGACTCCACCATTCCAAGCGGAGTGTCGCCATATCGGCTCATGATTCTGTCAGAGAGAGAACCGTGATTCGTGCCGATTCGCATTGCGGTACCATTATCCTTACAGATTTTCACAAGAGGAAGGAATCGTTCCCGAATTCTGTCCAATTCTTCCTGATAGCTGGCGTCGGTATAATCTATGACTTCAAATTTCTTTTTGTCGGCATAGTTTCCTGGATTGATGCGAACTTTCTCCACGATCCTTGCCGCCACCTCCGCAGCATTTGGAGTAAAGTGAATATCAGCTACCAAAGGCGTGGTATAACCTCTTTTGCGAAGCTCAGCCTTAATATGTCTTAGATTTTCTGCCTCTTTGATACTTGGGGCAGTGATTCTCACCAACTCACAACCAGCTTCGATCATCCGGATACTTTGCTCCACAGAGCCTATCGTATCCATGGTGTCAATAGTGGTCATGGACTGGACCACAATCGGATTGTCCCCTCCAATGATAATATCACCAACCTTCACAGGGATGGTTTTTCTCCGCGAATAGTGGGTTAGGCTATCGCAATACACTTGATCTAAAGTTTTGATGATTGGCTCCATAGGATATTAAATATCACCGAGTTGGGGTCTTATTATTATTTCTTCAACAACTGTTCGGGGAGAAAGGTTGTAAGCGCCCCAAACGCTCTCTGCCACATCTTCTGTGCTCATAAAACGATCAATCGGAAGGTCCACTCCTTCCCAGCTTGAGGTATAAGTCGCCCCGGCAAGAATGGAAGTTACTTTTATTTGGTGTGGTTTCAATTCTTCTCTCAGACACTTGGTCATGCCCAACATTGCCCATTTTGAAACAGCATAACTTCCTCCGTTGGGATAAGCCGTCAGTCCGGCGATCGAACCCATGCTGAAAATATGCCCTGATTTGCGGGCGATCATTTCTTTGACCAAAGCCCGAGTCAAATTATAAGCAGAGAAAAGATTGGTCTGCATCATGAGTTCGAAATTTCCCTCAGGTTCGTCGTGAATGGCCCCTGGAAGAAAAACTCCAGTATTGTTCACCAACACATCAGGAATTGCAAAAGCTTTAACCGCCGTCGCAAGTTTATTAACATCCTCCTTTTTAGAAAGGTCAGCCTGAACAATCAGAACTTCTATCTTAGAAAACCGGCTTTTCAAATCTGCCTGCAAACTGGCCAATTCCTTCTCATTTCGCGAGCAGGTCATGATATCAAAACCTTCGTTGGCAAATCTCTCAATGATGGCTCTTCCAATTCCTTTGGTACCTCCGGTAACGAGGATGCTTTTGGGCATTTATTTAGTGTTTTAATAGTTAGTATGACAACTATTTGGCTGATGGCAAAGTTACATTTTTTTTTAAAACAGCGCGGAAACTTGCATTCTCCCGATGTGTACGATTTGGTCGAGGCCTTGAGAATTTCTTCCCTCGTAAACAAGGTTCAGCTGAAGCCCCTCCCCGATCTTTTGAAGCCAGCTGACTGTCCAGGTTACGTTGGTTCCAGGAGTAAGCGCCTGAAGCATTTCATAGCCAACAGGGGAATTGGCAACACCGTTATAATCAATCTGAATCAGTTTCAAGTTGCCGGTAAGCGTCGTTTTGATTGCTTTCGCATAGCGAAAATCAATTCCAACCTGATGCAGTAGGGCTTTTTCTTCAAACTCAGGATTATCGATATTTTCCTTTCCGGTGAAAAGATAAGAAGCCGTAGTCCTGAAAGAAGGAGTCGGCTGCCAGGCAAATTCCGGTCCGATGGAATTCTGGTCGATGCTGTAATTTCTGTTATCTAGAAAATCTGAGGCTGAAATTCGATTTCCTGTTCCGGCCAAAATTCGGAGTGTGGTATGCCCGCTGAAATTATAACGCGTATTCAGTTTCCAATCCTGCAAAATAAAATCTTCAAACCCTCCGGAAAGTAGTTGCTTCAACTGACTGTCAAAAAGCGACAAGTCAAATCCATAAGTTGCGGAAGCCCGATTGAAGAAAAAGCTTGTTCGGATCACTTGCCTCAATGACAAAATCTCTTCGCGGTCTATTCCGCGAATGAATGGCTTGATCCGATCTCCAAAATCATCCGAAGTGACTTTCTTTTCCACGCTCAGACTGGTTGTATTTGAAAATCGATGCAGGAAAGTCTTAAGTCCACCTACATCTTTCCAAGTTTCCGGGAATTTGGCTTGAAGGCGATAATTCAGGATACTGGTGTAAGCCTGAGTGTAGGTATCAGTTGGTACAAAAATCTTGATGTATTGCTTTTCCTCGGGATTGATCGCCAGATAAAACTCATTCAATTGCTGAATTCCGTCCCCGTTATCGTCCCTCCAGGTATGCGTGCCATCACCATTTGGTGCCGGCAAAAAGATAAATTCACGTTGAAGTTCTCGCCCATTTCCGATCGCGTAACTGATTTCATTTCGGAGGATGTTTTTCCCGAGACTCCCCTGATAATCCAGTTTACCCATTACAGTCAACTCGGTAGGTAGGGCTCTCTGGAGGTACTCAAGCTCCCGATACGTAAACGTGCTGCTCAGACTATGCTGAGTCCATTGTTTCCGAACTGTGAAATTCGAGGTAAATGCACGGGTATCATTCACAAGATTTCCTTTGAAAGGTGCTTTATCTTCTCTCCAAGCGGCATCTGCCAAGAAGGAATACGTTAACGTATCATTGCTTCGCAAATAAACCAGATGCTCCTTGAAATTCATGGCGGTGCTGAGAACCGAATCTCTTTCCGCATCCCGCAACGAATTCCTGTCCAAAGAAAACTGGTATCCGGGAACCAAGATTTTGGATTGAAAACTGATATTTCCAAGGTATCTCGTCCAATCCGAATCAAGACTGTCCTTGGAACTTTTCAGTCTGAAAAATTCCTGCCTTAACCTGATTTTGGAACCCAATTGCAAATTCCAGTTGGCAGTATGCTGTGAACCGCTTAGTACATTTTCTCTGTTTCGCAGAAAAACCTTATAGTTGAACGTATTCAGCACGTCTTTTTCCAAGCCGACCTGTGTCCAGAAGAATTGCTCTGCAGCAGCATTTTCCAGATCCTGAGGTGTCAATCCCCAATCCCGGTCAAACTCAATGTAGCGAAATCGATCTATGAAAGTGAAATTGGTTGAGTTGTATTCAAGTTCCGTTTGACCTTTAAAAGTATATCCCTTAAACATGTCCAATTGACGATTCTCGGATTGAAGGCCCACTTTCATTCCCATCCCCTGATTGTTCTGATCATTTATTTCAGAGAAAAGATTTCGATCAGTTGAGGATAAAGCAAACTCGGTATAAACTTTCTCATGCTTGTTCAACTTGATTCGAGTTCCTGCAGTCACCATCCGCTTGCTATCAGGTGCTGGCAATTGCGTGAGAATGGAATAATCGCCCTGCGGCTGACCGGCTTGGGGAGGAATGTATTCGAAAACCGTTCCGTTGGATAGCTGGCTGACGCGGCGATAATCTCCCATACCCGGGCCAATCTGTGAAAATGACAAAGCAAAATGTGCTAACTCGGAATCAGTCGAGTATCTATAAAAAGTTAGGAAGCTTCCAAACCCGTCTTCTTCGACTACTTTTTCATAAAGAATCCGATTTGGGTCAAAAGCCACGCTGTCGATTCTCGGAATTGTAGCCAACTCAGTCTGATCTCCCACCGAAGCCAAAAGTGAAAGTTCTTGCTGCGAAAAATCTGTAAAAAGAGGTCGATTTCGGTTATCCTTTTCTTGGTAATAATTCAGGTAGAATTCGACTTTCCCGTTGGTTTGAAAATGGTTTGCACCTAAGATTGATCGCGAATAATTTCTCTCCGAATATTCAAAATCAACCCGAACACGGGAATATTGGGTAATGAGTATTTTTGGTGTGAAAGTGATTTCCGCTTGATTGTAATCGATCACATAATCGGCATTGAAACCCCGTTGGAGCAATTTTCCGTCAAGAAAAATTCGCTCCGAATTGGCCAAAATAATAACAAAGCGCTCATTCTGAGGACCACTAACCCGATATGGGCCCAAGACTCCCTCCAATATTGGAAGTTGGATCGAGGCAAATTTTCCCTTCGCGATCGAGGCAAATCCCTGCGAACTCGCGGTCCAGTTCCCTTTCATTTTATAGTTGGAAGTGAACTGAAGGCCCTGCACGTTTTTATAATAGCGAAGAAATTCTGATTGTCGCTGTTGCAAGACAACATCACCGGCGGCAAGGCTGAAGTTATCATTGAAGAGTTCGATCAGGACATTATCAAAGTCCTGAATCTGTTGCGTATTTCCCTCAGGTTGAAAGGGGACATTTTGATCCGTAATACTTGCCCGAATATTCAAATTATCAGAGATCGCTCCTTCCAGTTGCAGATTGAGTGCTGAATTTACAAAGACGTTTTGAGTGTTTCCGAAGGAAATTCCTCTCGTCAAACTTCCTGATTTATATAAATTAGTCGTGGGAAAAAGCTCTTCCCGAAAGTCAAAAGCAGGTAATTCCTGGACTCGATTGTCTTTGAATTGGGCGGAGGAATCATAATCGGCGAATAAGGTTCTTTTAGCAATTGGCTTATCCAGTCGGATTGCAAATGTCCTATAACAAAGGAGAGTCGAGTCAGGAACAGTATTTTCATCAAAAAGAACCTGAAGGGAATTGGTACTCAGATCGTATTTGAAATCGTAGATTTTACCGGATTTGTCGGAGATACGGATACTGGACTCGACTATTGAGAGTGAATCCGCGACCGTCGGCTTACTAAAAAGATCACTTGGGACCCAGCGACATTTTTCCTGTGCATGGACAGTACCGAAAAGGCCAAGCAAAAAAACACAAGAAACTATCCAAACTCGCATGCTGATTCCACCACCATAATGCACCAAGTTAACAAAACAAAAATTATTCGATCAAAGGAAAAGTAAGGTAAAATGTCGTTCCTTTTCCCATCTCAGTTTCAAACCAAATTTTACCACCGGCTGTTTCCACTCCGCTTTTTGCAATGGCGAGGCCAAGACCTGAACCCTGAGATTTTGTTGAGAAATTTGGTATGAAAATCTTATCTCTTAATTCCATCGGTATTCCTCTCCCATTATCCGAAATCTCAAGAAAAACTGCGTGATCACTCATCCATAGCCAAACATTAATGACCACTCTTTCTCCTTCTTCCGCTGCCTGAATAGCATTGATTATCAAGTTGGAAATCACTCTTCCAAAGAGTTTGTCATCGCCCATAATTGGGATTTCTTCTGAATAAGAATCATCCTGAAAAATCAATTTACAGCGACGATCATTTTTAAACAGCTCCAACACCTGATTGAGGATGATTTTGAAATTCATCCGCTCATTTTTCGGAAGCGGCATTTTTGCAAATGTGGAAAAGGATGAAGCAATTCCGCTAAGAGCATCCACCTGATGAATGATGGTTTCGAGCGACTTACGCAGCTTGGAAAAATCATCCAGCTTTCCCTCACTTTCCATCCTTAACAAATGCTGAAGAGTGAGCTTCATCGGAGTAAGTGGGTTTTTGATCTCATGCGCCACTTGCTTGGCCATTTCCCGCCAGGCAGATTCTTTCTCAGTAGACGCCAGCACTTTTTTACTTGCCTCAAGCTTGAAAAGCATGTTATTATATTCTTTGACAAGCAAACCAATTTCATCTTTGGATCCCCAAACCATCGGCTCATTGTTATCAAGATTGGTTGCCTTAAGCTTTTGCGTGAGCAATCTAAAGGGGAAAGTCAGGTTCTTTGAAACGAAATAGGATACGAACAAAAAGAGGATAAAGATCACTACGAACGCGTTGAAAATATTGCTCAAAACTTCGGCAATCAATGAATTGAGCTCCGCCTCTGATTCGAAAAAAGGAACAGCCAAAATCCCAAGGTTCTCTTGATTGTCTTGTGCAGGAATGGTGAGATAAACAGATTTGTATCGAAGTTTCCCTACTTGCTCATCTGCCAAAAACTGGTTTTGATTCTTCTCGACTATTTCCGCCAATGCCTTGGGATTGATGAAAGGAGAGAGAATTTTCTTATCGAAAATATTCGCTCTATTGGTTGATTCCAGTTTACCATCAATGGTGTAAAGATGGATATCGCTGGCAATAGTGTTAGCCAATTGATTGACCTCTTCATTGAGCAAATCACTGTCAACAGTCTCCAGGTTTTCATTGCTTAGGAATCCTCCCAGATTACCTCGGATCAAAGCTGCCTTTTGGATGTATTGACGGTCTAAGTCTTCTCGGTAGCTATTTGCCAAAAGGCCAACTGTGATGATACTAATGATAATGATAGGAAAGAAAAAAGCGAAATTGAGGTAAAGCTGGAGCTTAGTAGAGTAGTTAAACTCAAAATTTCGATGGCCTTTCTGGACAGTATTGATCAAAATTGTCAAGAAAGTCAGAAAAACGAAGGTTACGAAAAACAGGGAAATATTTCCGAAAAAGTGCGAAAAGCTGATGTTGGGAGAAGAAATCACTATCATCTCGTCCCCATTGATAATTCCCAAATGATGATATTTCCCAGAGTGAATTCCCTCTTCCACCAATTGAGTTTGATCCAGGCGACTCCGAATTCCCGAAACAGAATAGTTGAACGAACCTGAACTTCTGACTACTACGCTATCCTTGAAAATCGCAAAATCATATCGAACTGGATCCAGTTTTTCGATGTATTTCCGATCCAGAAGTAACTTGGGGTAAACTGAGCTTGGTTGTACGAGGAGTTGATTCAATTCAAGGAAAATAAATCCTTGCGGAGAATTGTCCTTTGCCATGGGAATAAATGCGATAAACCGATTGCCCGCATAACTATCGTTGCCGGGAATGAAATACAAGTCTTTTACGCTCGTCGCAAAATCACTTTTGATATATTTCAATTTCAGATCAACTAAACCATCTGAATCCGTCGGACCATGAATTTGCTGCCCGCTTGAAGAAAAAATCCTCACCTGAACTTCAAATTGATCAAAATAATTGTCGAGGTAGATTTTTCTGATCTTGGTCTCAATGAGCTCTTTGGAAAATAAAGGATCGGAAATTCGATTTTGAATAAAGAGATCACCTTGCATTCTGGTGAAAATTTCCCCCAGGAAAAATTCCGTCATCACATCCTTTTCGATCAGATTTTGATTTACAAATCGAATTTTGGATTGAATGAGTTGCTCTTTTTCTGTTTGAAAAGTACTGATTCCAGCGATGATTGCAGTGACAAGACAAGCAAAAAAGAAGGTTAAGAATGTCTCAAATCCCAAACGAAATACGTTTTTATAAAGCTCGAATCGGATGATTAACGCTAGAAATGTCAGATGGATTACCCAAATAACAGATCCCCAAATGCTGAAGAAAAACAAAGCTGCGGCAACCGGTAAACCGACCAAAAGGAAGGCTTTATAGTAATCACTTTTCCTGCTATGAACTTCTAATAGCAAGCTGATCAATGTGAGCGAAAGCAGAACATAACCTGCTCCCCAAGAAAATAAAATGAGGAAACTCAGTCCTTTGAATAGGTCAAAAGAAGGAATTGAACTGATGTCCAAGGCCCACTGAGAATTAAGAATAAGGTCTCGAGGCAAGGACCAAAACATGGAAACACCAATGGAACTAACCAAAATAGCCAGTGCGAAAAACACCCTGAAATCATTCTTGGTATTCAATAATTTGATCTTTTGGTGCATTGGTTTTGAGGCCATTTGAAAAGTAATCAGTCCCAAAATAAGGATACCACAAAGTGTGTTGATCAGGAGGTCTCCAAGACTTGGGTTTAACCAAGAGGATGCATAGTTCGCAGAATTAAACAGATCGAAGTTCAGATAGCTCCCTGGGAAATCAAGCAAAAGCATCACTATTCTAAATGCCACTAATATGAAAGCTCCATACCCAATCGCTTGCCAGCGTCTCCCTTTTCGCCATTTTTTCAAGACGAATTCGGAACTAAGCAAGAAGTATAAAAGGAAAATAGAGCTGAAGAAAATCAGGATTGCAGGGTTCGAAACACTTCCTGCAGGCAGGTATCCTAATTTCAATGTAATTCCGAAAAGAGGAATTCCTGCAAGATTTTTTACCTGAAAAGCACCTTGCTCAGGGTTTTCAAAAAGCTCAAAACTATCGTTACCAAAAAGTTGCGGGTTCGGACCTGTAATCAGATAATCATTTTGGATGTTCCCTGGAAGCACCATCCTTAGGACATGAACCATGGCGTAATCGGTCCCATTTCTATTGACCTTTCTGATCTTTAAGAGCATGGTTCCATACGGGTCTTCAAGAAACTGGTATGCTTTATTCAAGTCAACTTTTGAAAAGTCCAGAGTAAGTGTGAAATCAGACCAAAAAAGAATATTACCAGTCGGATCTAGAAGAAAAAATGGATGCTTGTGACCAACTGTGCTGATATGATCATAAGTAATCTTAACATCCGGCCTGACAGCCATTAAAATCTCTATGAAATCCTCATCAAATTCTTTATCAACTTTCTGAACCTGATCCTGAAGTGCTAGGAAACCGGCTTCTTCCTCGCTCTCTTGAAAAAAAAAGAAATTCAGAATTAATACAGCAAGTAGACAGAAAATACTGACCAAGATGATCAGCCGACGGGAATCTTGGCTCATTTCATCTAAAAATAAAAAAAGCAAAGTCACTGATCAAACTTTGCTCTTTTATTTGGTGCCACATACCGCCAATTTGGCTTTCTTTTTTTTTGCAGATCTCCACCAGAAGAAACCAATTATCATTGCTAACAAATATGGCATCACAAACAAATAGATTATTCCCGTATTCAAACCAGCTCCAATACTAGTGTCTCCGTTGCTCACATTATTTTCGACCGATGCCCTGCACATTGCACATTGGGCAAAAGCCAGTCCTTGAAATGAAATACTGAGGAAAAAAACGAAGGCAATTTTTAGAAATTTTTTCATATCACATGCAAAATTAAGTGAATGATTATTTAATCAATGAGTGTAATATGGGCTGATCATCAAGTAGACAATCACTCCAGTTACAGTGACATAGAGCCAAATAGGATATGCAAATTTAACTACTTTTCGATGTTTTTCCCGCTGATCTGTATGACCATAATAATACGCGAATAGAATTGGGAAAAGCGCAACGGCCGCAAAAACGATATGGGTAAGTAAGAGAAAATAGTAAATAATCCGAACGGTACCCTCACCTCCAAAGGTGGTGCTTTCCGCAGCGCCATGATAAATCACATATGACACAAGAAATATTGCTCCAAAGCCAAAAGCTGTGCTCATGGATGCTCTGTGGTATGCTATGTTTTTTTTCTTGATGAAAACTAATCCAGCGATCAAGGCAAGTGTCGCTGCTGAGTTGATTACAGCATTCAGGTGAGGGAGAAAATAAACCCATTCAACTCCCAAATCGAGTTTGCTTGGCATAAAAATCAAAACGGCAACGGCAACCGGGATCAAAATCGAAATTCCGATAATCCAACCTTTCACTTTCGCTTCATTCTGAAACAAGGTTGTGCTACTTTTTTCCATGTAATAAAATTTTTGCTTCTAACATCAATAAGTCAACTTCCTCCCTATTTGTTCCGCTGTAGTAGCCTCTAATTCGACCTAATTCATCAACAAGGATAAATTTATCACTATGTGCAAAGTCTTCGGCTACCCCATTTCCATCCAAAGTTGGAATGACAAATCCACAACGGGCAAGTCTGTAGGTTTCCAATTTATCCCCAGTCAGAAAATCCCATTTCCCAGCTTTAGCATAATGTCGATCTGCATATTCTTTAAGGATTGGGGGGGAATCATATTCAGGATCTATACTGATTGATAATATCTGTAAGCGAGGCTCATCCCTGAACATGTCATTTACCCTTTCCATCTCCCTAGACATGTCCGGGCAAATACTTGGGCAAGAAGTAAAAAAGAAATCCACGATTGTAATTTTTCCTTCCATTTGGGCCTTACCTACACTATTTCCTTCTTGATTAGTAAAAGCAAAATCAGGAATATAATGCTGTATGGTATCAGTTATAGGGCATTCCTGAAATGGATTGTCTACACCTTTTTCGAAAAACACGGGGAGTTCAAATTCGTTCGTTCCAAAACCCCTCAAAAACATGAATATTAAAATAGGTACCAGCAGGATGCAAACCAGCACCATCCCTTGCAAAATTCTTATTCCTCTCATAGCATTTATTTACCAAAAAAGAAGGTTGAAGTGTCACACCTCAACCTTCTTTTTTTAAAGATTTTCTTATTCTTACCAACGTAACAAAAAGATTTCAGAACCTTCTTTCATTAAAGCGATAACAAGCCAAACAAGGAAGATTAAGGGGACAATTATGGCTAGAAAAAGAGGTTTGGCTTCTTCTCCCAAGTGCATGAATTCCATCATGATATACTTAGCCTTCCATATGGTAAGAGCAATGAACAGGAAGTAAAGAATAATTCCTCTGTCCATCGTGAAAGCCATGATAAATTCTACAACCGTAATCGCTAAAAGGATTCCAGCTGTCTTCCAGATTTTCTTGACCTTTTCTTCGTTTCGAGGCTGAACCTCAAGTGTAGATTTATTTTCTTGGATTAGCATAATTCAATTTTTAAAAGGCTTAGATCAAATAGAATAAGGTGAATACGAATACCCATACCAAGTCAACGAAGTGCCAATACAGACCAATCTTTTCAACCATCTCATAGTGACCTCTTTGATCATAAACTCCAACAGCTGCCTGATAGAAGCATAAGAATAACAGGAAAACACCAATTGTGACGTGGAAACCATGGAAACCAGTAATAAAGAAAAACAACTGTGCGAAGGCAGGAGGGCCGTACTCGTTTACATTTAAGTTGGCCCCAAAGACTGCCTCTGTAACAAGTCTGTTTAGGCTGTTTACATAAGTCATGACAGTTCCATTTTCTGTACCATGGATGAAGTGATTCCACTCCCAAGCCTGACAACTCAGGAAAGTAATCCCTCCTAAAAGTGTCCAAAGCATCCATTTAACCACATCATTTCGATCATTTCTATGACCTGCTTCAACCGCCAGAACCATTGTAACTGAAGATGAAATCAAAACAAAAGTCATTATACCCACGAAAATCAACGGAGCATGCAAACCATGTATAAAAGGCAAGGCTTCAAATACCAATTCCGGAACCGGCCAGTACTCATTCGAACCCAGGAACTCTATTTCAGAACCAGCATAAGTGGGATAACTTACTCTGAGTGACAAATAAGTGATCAAAAATGCAGCAAAAGTGAAGATATCGGACAGCAGGAAGAACCACATCATGATCTTTCCATAGCTTGCTTTGAAAGGTTCATTACCACCTCCCCAAGTGCCTCTTTTTGGGCTAACTCCTATTGCTGTAGAATGCGCAGACATAAATTAATTTTTTGTATCGGTTTTATTTAATGATTCAAAAGCAAAAACATGAATAGATAAAGCCACAAACCCCCAAGGAAATGCCAGTATGTGGTAGCCATTTCCAAAGTGATCATAGACTGGGAATGAACCTCATATCTAAAGCTCGAAATTAATACAATAATCAGAAATATCACACCGCTGATCAGGTGAACAGCATGAAGTCCGGTAAAAACATAAAGAAAAGATCCAGATGGATTTCCAACGAAAAAGACTTCACGGTCAACCATTGCAATCCAGCTATACCACTGACCTATGAGAAATGCAATTCCAAGTAAAACGGCAATTGACATTCCGATTCTGACTCCAGTTATATTATCCTTTTTTGCTGAATAATAAGCAAAATGTAAGAAAACGCTGCTCAAAATCACAATTCCAGAAGTCATATAAAATATGGTTGGCAAATCATATTCGAGCCAATTCCCTTCTGATTGCCTCACAATATAAGCACTAGTCAAGCCTGCGAAAACCATCACTACCGTCACCATAAACAGCCAAAGAGCAAACTTCTTCGGGTGCATTGAAATTGGCTGCTCGACCAAATCGATATACTTCAATTCCTTTTCCATAATATTAAGGCAATTTGTCTAATAGGTAAGCGATCTGAACAATTGGTAAGTACAGGAAGGAACCAAACATAATTTTTAGCGCAGATTTTCTGGAGCAATCCCTCATTAATGAAAAAGTCTGGGCTAGAAACAACACTCCGCAAATGGTAGCTACAATTCCTGAATTCAAACCTGTTAGTCCAAAATAACTAGGGAGTAATCCCAAGGGAAGAAGAAACAAGGTGTAGATCATGATTTGTATGGCGGTATTCAAATCCTTCCCTCCACCACTTGGAAGAAGCTTGAAGCCGGCGGCTTTGTAATCCTCATCGCTTACCCACGCTATCGCCCAAAAATGAGGGAATTGCCAGACAAACTGAATACCGAAAATAATCAACGCCTCGTATGAAATACTTCCTGTTGCAGCTGTCCAACCTAATAGCGGAGGCATTGCCCCTGGTATAGCTCCAACAAATACAGCAATTGGCCCAACTCTTTTAAGTGGCGTGTAGACAAAAACATACAAAACCATGCTTAAAATGCCTAACCAAGTTGTCAATGGGTTTGTGAAAATCCAAAGAAGGCTTATACCACTCAATGCCACCAGAGAAGTGAACCAGTAGGCTTCTTGCAAGGATATTATTTTAAGTGGAAGAGGACGATTTTGAGTACGCTTCATGAGCTTATCAAGATCGCGTTCCATGATCTCATTAGCTGCACCGGAAGCACCACTTATTAAGAATCCACCAAGAGCCAATCCTAGGAATCCAGCCCAACCAAAGCTTGCGCCTTGATCGCCAAGTATATACCCGAATACAGCGGAGAATGTTACCAATGCCGATAATCTAACTTTTAAAAGCTCAGAATAGGCTTTGACTCTGGATAGAATCAAATTGGAATTATGGTCAGTCACTTCAACTGTCCTCATGTTCAATTTTCTTTTAATCGAAACTGGATGTGGTCTTGAATCTGGAGGAACAAAAGAAATTGCACTCCAATGATCAAAGAACCAATTAATAAATGAATCGGCTGAAGGAATGCTGGAATACCGAAGTATGCCATTCCAATGCCTGTTACTATTTCAAGGATAACAAGTAAAATCAAGACTTGAGACCAAAGATTCACCCTAGATTTTCGAGCTGTAAATTTGAAGACCCAAATAAGATATAACAAATTAGTTCCAAGGATAACTAGTGAAAATGACCGGTGAATCAGGAAATTTAAACCAACTCTATCCACCCATTCCTCCCTAAGCATATTTCCTAAAGAAAAGGAAATTTGATCAATTTGCTCCCGAACCTGAGTTCCTAGCACAACTTGAATTATCATTAAGATGATTCCTAGGACAAGAACCCACTTTACTTTACCTGGAACATCCATGTCGTTAAACCCACCTTTCATAAGTCTTTCCGATCTATGATAAACATAGATTAACAAGGCTACTAATAACAAAGCAAGAATCATATGGAAGGTAATCATCCAAGTGAGCAGGTTAGTAGAAACTACTATGGATCCAATCCAGCCTTGGAATAACACGAGAACCAGAGAAGCAATTGACAAAATAGGGATTACTTTATCTATTTTCCAAAGCGCTAGCGATTTCCAAACTGTAAGAATTATTAATAGACCGATCACAACACCAATCAGTCTATTGATATATTCAATCCAAGTTTTTAAGGCATTGAACTCCTCCTCAATCAAGATTGACTTGTCATTTGAAATCCTGTCAGCTGTCTCTGACAAACCAAGTTTTTTTAGTGAAGCCACAAACCTTTCGTTTTTGGCAATTCTCTTTTGGAGATAAATTTCCTGATAATTTATGGGGAGCTGATCAACGCTTGTCGGTGGAACTACACTCTCAAAACATTTTGGCCAATCGGGACAACCCATTCCGGCGCCGGTGCTCCTGACTACCCCACCAACCAGTATCAGAAAATAAACAGCTACAACCGTGTATAAACTGACACGCCGGAAGCTGTTTATATTTATTTCAGTGCTTTGACTCATTAGCAACCAAAACCTCGGACTCGTCTTTCATGATTTCCATTTCAAGCTTCACTAATTCTTGTTCGTGTGGAAGATTAGATTCCGGAGTTGCAGAAAGAGGAACCGTCTGAGGAATGAAATCTTCTTCAGCACCTGGCTTTGAATAATCATATGGCCATCTGTAAACTGTTGGGATTTCGCCAGGCCAGTTACCGTGTCGTGGATGCAATGGAGTAGTCCACTCAAGTGTATTGGATTTCCATGGATTCAGCGTTGCTTTTCTTCCTTTGAACATACTATAGAAGAAGTTGAACATAAATATGAACTGAGCAGCAAAAGTTATAATGGCAGCTACAGAAACAAACATATTTAAGTCTGTGTACATGTTAGCAAACTCAAAGTTTGTCCAAGAATAATATCTCCTTGGGAAACCTGCAATTCCTATGTAGTGCATTGGGAAGAACACCAGATACACGCCTGTAAAGGTCAACCAGAAGTGAATATAACCTAATCTAGCATCCATCATTCGGCCAAACATCTTCGGGAACCAATGATAAATACCAGCCACCATTCCGAAGAAGGAAGCAGAACCCATTACAAGGTGAAAGTGAGCAACAACGAAGTAAGTGTCGTGTAATTGAATATCGATCGCTGAATTACCCAAGAAAATACCAGTTAGACCTCCTGAAATAAAGAAGGAAACCAGACCGATTGAGAACAACATTCCTGGAGTGAAAATTAAATTACCTCTCCAAAGTGTAGTCAGGTAATTAAAAACCTTTACTGCAGAAGGAACCGCAATGATCAAAGTCAGGAACATGAAGATCGAGCCTAAGAAAGGATTTAAACCAGATACAAACATGTGGTGAGCCCAAACGATGAAGGAAAGGATCGTAATACCTAACATGGAAACAATCATCGCTTTGTATCCAAAGATTGGTTTCCTTGAATTAGTAGCAATAACTTCTGAAGTAATTCCTAAAGCCGGTAATAATACGATGTACACCTCAGGGTGGCCCAAGAACCAGAATAAATGTTGGAACAGGACAGGACTTCCTCCTGTGTTTGGTAAAGCCTCGCCACCAATATAGATATCAGCTAGGTAAAAGGAAGTTCCAAAGCTTCTGTCAAATACCAGCAGCAATGCAGCTGCAAATAAGACAGGGAATGCGAGTAGACCGATAACAGCTGTAAGGAAAAACGCCCAAATTGTTAAAGGAAGTCTAGAGAAAGACATTCCCTTCGTTCGAAGATTGATAATGGTGGTGATATAGTTAATTCCTCCTAACAAGGAAGAAACAATAAAGAAAGTCATCGCTACCAACCATAAGGTCATACCCAAACCTGATCCAGGAATGGCTTGTTCTAGTGCGGACAAAGGAGGATAAATTACCCAACCTCCACCAGCAGGACCAGTCTTTAGGAATAGAGATGTGAACATAATTACTCCTGAAAGGAAGAAGAACCAATAAGAAAGCATGTTCATAAAACCAGATGCCATATCTCGTGCACCGATTTGCAATGGAATTAAGAAATTTGAAAATGTTCCGCTCAATCCAGCTGTAAGTACAAAGAATACCATAATGGTACCGTGCATCGTCACTAAAGCCAAATAGAAGTTAGGATCAAGTGCTCCTGACTCATCAATCCAACCTCCAAGAAGTGGACGGAGAAACTCCAGATTCATATCAGGGAAACCCAATTGTAATCTGAAAAGAACAGATAGAAAACCTCCGATAACAGCCCAAAATATACCGGTAACAAGGAATTGCTTACCGATCATTTTATGATCTTGTGTGAAAATATACTTTGTTACAAAATTATCATGATGCTCATGATCGTGCTGATCGTGTGCAGTAGTATCATGATTTGCCCCAATTGCTGTAGCCATAACCTATAATTTTGTTTTTTAATTTTTTCTCAATTCAACTTCTGCCAGTTCTTTAGTTTCCACAGAAATACCTTCTGCTAAAGCCGGATTCTGCTGAATAAAAGTTTTCTGTTCTGTCAACCATTTTTGGTAAGCAGCTGGCTCCACCACCTCTATCACTTTTCTCATTGAGAAGTGGCCACGACCACAAACTTCCGTACACGCAATTTCATATTCAAAATCCGGATCATTCAATTCGGTTCTCATTTCTTCTGTTGTTTTTGTAGGAACAAACCAGAAACGAGTTGGCATACCCGGAACAGCATCCATTTTCAATCTCATGTGAGGAGCAAATACGGAATGCAATACATCTCTTGCTCTAATTTTAAATAGAACAGGTTCCCCTTTAGGAATTACTACTTTTGGAGAAGGAAAGTCATCTACAGAGTTTTTATCTGTAAAATCTATTCCATGGGAATTATTTGCAGTAGTAAGCCTATAGTCATAATCTCCAAGGACTTTATCTTTCCCAGGGTATCTTACTTCCCAAGCAAATTGGTATCCCATGATTTCTACCACATGGGCATTTTCTGGAGCCGGAGCTGTTATATCTGACCAAGCCATCCAGCCTGAAATTACCAATCCTGCTAAAACGATTCCTGGTACAATTGTCCAGATTACTTCTAATTTGTTATTGTCAGGATAAAATGCAGCCTTTCTTTTTTCGCTGTATTGATATTTGTATGGAAATATGAAGAGTAGCACGTGAGTGATAAGGAATACAACTCCCGTAACTGCCATTGTTATCCAAAATAAGCTATCGGTTACGACACCATGCTCAGAAGCAACAGGCGGCTCATAATTACCCCACTCTTTAATTGAATACCAAAACATTAAACCACCAATCACAACAAGCCAAACAACGAATAATGCTGCATTTATTTTATTACTTCCAGATGCTATCTTTTTATCAGATCCCTTTACGACGGATACCAATGTTTGGATTCTGTATACCATCCATATTACAGAAAGTAATAAAACTACTCCTACTATTATAAGAAATTCGTACATATCTTAATTAATTCTACCGTTATTAAATATGATGATTATAGCTTTCCTCGATCATTGGATGATTTTTAGCAATTAAATTATGCTTTGCCAATCCTCCCAATACTACTAACGCGACAGATGATCCGTAAACCAAGAACATTCCAATTTCCATAAAACCAATTCCACCATTATGACCTAACGTACCTGGTTGAACCATTAAGAAAATATCAATCCAGTGCCCAACGATAAGTAGAGTGCAAACTAGTTTGAGGAAAACACCATGCCTCTTTGCATCTCTAGTCATTAAAACTAGGAAGGGTAGTACAAAGTTCATCCCTAGATTTACAAAAATGAACGGTCCATACACATCACTATCCAGTCTCTCAAGGAAATAAACTGTTTCTTCAGGTATGTTGGCATAATAAATCAACAAGAACTGAGAGAACCATAAGTACGTCCAGAAAATAGAGAATCCAAAAATAAACTTACCCAAGTCATGAATATGGTTTTCATTAATCATTTCCAAATAACCCTGACCTCTTAGGAATATCACAACCAAAGTGATGGAAGAAAGTCCTGCTACGAACCAGGAAGCGAATACATACCAACCGAATAGCGTAGAAAACCAGTGAGTGTCAATTGACATCACCCAATCCCAAGCACTAACAGAAGAAGAAACCGCAAAGAATACCAGGAAGAAAGCAGCATTACTCCTGATTTTGTACCAGTAAGAATTACCGCCATTGATATCTTCTGCTAGGCTCAATTTCTTGAACTTATTAAAGAAGAAAATCCATACACCGAAGAAGATGATCATTCTGGCGACATAGAAAATAGGGAATGTTCCCTTTTCCATTGGCCAATAGAAAAATGCACCTTTCCCATCGATGATAGAATCATATTCTGCAGAATTCTTATCGAAAAGATAACTATGAGTCCAATGGAACAAATCATGGTTCGCCACAAAGAATGTTACCAACATCAGGATCGCCGCAAATGGAAGCCAGTTACCAAATGATAACATAATTCTTACGATTGGAGCGGACCAACCTGCTTGTGCGGCATACTGTATCGCAAAGAAGAAAACTCCAATAATTGCAATTCCAGCAAAGTACACGTTATTGATCCAAAGGTTTGCGTAAAGTCTCTCATACCAATGAAATGCATGACCCACTTCGGCTCCTTCAACTTCATGCCCTCCGCCGAAAATAGCCAAGATTATTCCAAGGGCCAATAGGGCGATACCAATGACCAAAACAGTCATAATTGATTTTTTGGTCGCAGCCTTAAAATCAAATTTTTGGTCTAGATTATAATGATGTACGTCGTGATGAGCCATGATTATTTAGCTGGGGTTTCTGCTGGTACTACTATCGAAGTGCTGTCAGTTGCTGCCGCAGCAGCAGCAGTAGCGCCTTGAATTACTTGTTTAACATAGTGAACGATCTTCCATCTGCTCTCAGGGGTTATTTGAGAACCATGGGCTCCCATTCTTCCTTTTCCTTTTGTGATAACATGAAAAATATGGCCTTCAGGTAATCCAATGTATGCACCTCCTTTAAGATTAGCTACACCTCCAATTACTGCTCCAGCTAATCCGTCACCTTCGCCACCTTTACCATGGCAAGAAGTACAATACTGTAGAAACAATTTTTCGCCTTCAGCAAGAACTGCTTCATTGGATTCAACCGGGTTTTTGATTAAAGCCGCTGGCTCCAATTCAAAAGCCTTAAGCCTATAAGGCAGGTAACCTTCCTTATTTCTAGGGACAGTATTAGCAACAGGTTCACGCATGTTCATGCGATGAGGGTTATTGATATTACTGTTGAAAAACTCACCCTTTCCATCTTCTCTGTTGGATATATTGTCGCCGGCAGTCTCCTCATTGGTGATTTGAGACAATGGCTCATATGCAATTGAATGATACATCTGTGGGGCATATTCCAAGCCTGGATTTTCACCGCCAGCTCTGCAGCTTGCTAATGAAATTCCAGCCAATGCAAACCCAAGTACGCTAAGTGTTTTAGTAATTTTCATATTTCTTGAATTACTATTCAAAACTTTTTTTATTAACCTCGGAAGCTCCTGAAGACTTTATGATCTCCTGAATCTTCGCCAAATCCAAGCTTGAGTTATTTGCAATATCAATAGCCATCACATGTTTGTCATCAGTTATTCTCAAATCAAATATCCTAGGTTGAGCCCATGGCTTCAGATTAGAACTGATCATGAATACTGCCACCATACCAAAAGCAGCAAGTAATACTGTCATTTCGAATGTTACAGGGATAAAATCAGGAACGGCAGCATAATCCTTTCCTCCAATAATCATCGGCCAGTCAAATCTCATCATATAGAATTGCATAGTCAAAGCTAAGCTAGTTCCTAACATTCCAAAAAGGAATGCAGCGATTGGGAGTTTGCTTCTTTTATACCCTAGTACATCATCTATACCGTGCACAGGATAAGGAGAGTAAACCTCATGGATTTTTACTCCACTGGATCTCACCTTTTTGATAGCATGAAGCAATACATCCTCATCTTCGTATACTCCCAAAATAAAATTGGTATCTTTTTCCATGATTATTTGATGACTTTTTCAGATGAAGACTTAAGAACAGCTTTAACCTCAGCCATGTTGATTACAGGGAAGAACTTCGCAAACAAGAAAAACAGCGTGAAGAACAAACCAAATGAAAACATGTAGATACCTACGTCAGTAATTGTTGGGTAGAACATTGCCCATGAAGAAGGAAGGTAATCTCTGTGAAGTGAGGTTACGATAATTACAAATCGCTCAAACCACATACCGATGTTTACTACGATTGACAAAGCAAAAGTTGCTACAACCGAGGTTCTGATCTTTCTGAACCAGAAAAGCTGAGGAGAAATTACGTTACAAGTCATCATGGACCAATAAGCCCACCAATAAGGTCCTGTTGCTCTGTTGTAGAATGCATAAAACTCCGGTTCAACACCTGAATACCAAGCGATGAAGAATTCCGTAATGTAGGCGACACCGACAATTGAACCTGTGATGATGATCACAATATTCATCAATTCAATATGCCCTATCGTGATGTAATCTTCCAGTTTAAACGCCTTTCTGGTGATGATCATCAAAGTCAAAACCATCGCAAAACCGGAGAAAATTGCACCGGCAACGAAATAAGGAGGAAAGATGGTCGTGTGCCAACCAGGAATTACCGAAGTAGCAAAGTCAAAGGATACAATTGTGTGAACTGAAAGTACTAGGGGTGTAGCCAAACCAGCAAGGATCAAAGAAACAGATTCGTATCTGCTCCAGGTTTTAGCTGCTCCATCCCAACCAAAAGAAAGTGCGCCATATATTGTTTTTCTCAATCCAGTTGCTCTGTCTCGAATGGTTGCAAAATCAGGGATCAAACCAATATACCAGAATACAAGAGAAACTGAGAAATAAGTCGATATCGCAAAAACGTCCCAAAGAAGCGGGGAGTTAAAGTTTACCCAAAGTGATCCGTAAGTATTTGGAAGTGGAAGAGCCCAGATAGCCCCAACCCAAGGTCGACCCATGTGAATCACTGGGAACAATGCTGCGCAAATAACTGCAAAAATTGTCATTGCTTCAGCTGCTCTATTAATGGATGTTCTCCATTTCTGTCTGAACAATAAAAGAACTGCTGAAATCAGTGTACCGGCATGACCAATACCGACCCACCAAACGAAGTTGGTAATGTCCCAGGCCCAGCCTACAGTTTTATTAAGGCCCCACATGCCGATTCCTTCCCAAAGGGTAGCAATCAAAGCAAGAGATCCTATTGCCAAAACACCAAATGAAGTCAAGAAGGCTAAAAACCAAAT
The DNA here is from genome assembly GCA_046597285.1 of Algoriphagus sp. GTDB lineage: Bacteria > Bacteroidota > Bacteroidia > Cytophagales > Cyclobacteriaceae > Algoriphagus. The sequence continues at coordinate 31,947 of JBKJKX010000038.1, forward strand.
AAGTGTTGGCTTGCCCTCTACCTGACGAGACACATCATGTGTCACATCATGGTAGGTCTTACCTCCGGTAACTAACGGCTGTCGTATGGGTGAAGTAACCTGCATAGTTGATAAAATTATAATTACGCTTCGTTTTTGTCTTTATTTCTGATTTTGGTGAAGTACCAAACGTTTGGACTTACGTTGATCTCTTCCAGCACATGGTATGCTCTCTCTTCACCCACTTCTTTCAATGCTGAAGTATTTTCTTCAATTTTTAGAAGCTTGGAAACCTTGCTGCTCGGGTCGTTCATGTCGCCAAATACTAAGGCATCAGTAGGACAAGCAACCGCACACGCCACGTTTATCTCACCATCCTGAATCTTACGCTTCTCACGTTTTGCTGTGAGTTTACCCGCTTGAATCCTTTGTACACACATAGAGCATTTTTCCATTACACCCCTTGCACGAACAGTTACATCCGGATTCAAAACCATTTTACCCAAATCATCATTTTGAGCAAAGTTTGCTGCTGCGAAGTCTTTGTTATCGTGGTATTTAAACCAATTGAATCGACGCACTTTATACGGGCAGTTATTTGCACAATATCTGGTACCAATACATCTGTTGTAAGTCATTTGATTTAGACCTTCAGAAGAGTGGGTCGTAGCTGCAACAGGACATACAGTTTCGCATGGTGCATTGTTACACTGCTGACACATCATCGGCTGGAAGGTCACTTCAGGATTATCAGCAGCAACTTCAATTGCTTTTAGATCATCAGCCGGAGCATCAGAAGAATAATAGCGATCAATTCTGATCCAAGCCATTTCTCTTCTGTTCAATACTTCCTGCTTACCAACTACTGACACATTATTTTCAACCTGACAAGCTATCGTACAAGCTCCGCAACCGATACATGAGTTCATATCAATCGCAAGACCCCAATGATGCTGACTGTATTGGTGACCTTTCCAGAGTGAAATTTTGGAAGGCTTGATGAATTCACCGTCTTTGTAAATCTCAGGTTTATATCTTCCTGCTGAATTATCTGCTTTATAATCTACCAAGGTAGCTTCCTGGATTACGTTTTCGCGTCCCATGAAAGTCTGGTGAGTTTGAGTACGAGCAATCTTATATGATTCGCCAGTTACTGCGACTTCTACTCCTGCTGTAATGTCGAAATTGACAAATCCTTTAGTAGTATCCAGCAAGTCGTAAGCATTAACACCTACTCCATTTGCTACTCTTCCTGCTTTGGTACGACCGTAACCTATTGCTAATCCAAAAGTACCTTCTGCCTGACCAGGTTGAACTAAAATCGGCACCAGCAAAGTCTTACCATTTACTGTAATAGAAGCCATCGAAGTATTCTCTTCGATCATGGTTACATCGTTTTCGATAGCCCACTTCTGAGAAACGGTTAAGTAATTATCCCAAGTTGCCTTGGTGATCGGATCGGCCATTTCCTGAAGCCAAGGGTTATTGGCAAATGTTCCGTTACCGATACCGACTTTAGAATAAATCACCAATTCAGCTCCTGCATTATCAGCTTTGTAACTTTTTGCCACTTCAGAAGCTGCCAAAGAAGCATCTCCAACGGCCACTAATGGGGAAGATGTAGTTTCAACAGCGACTACACCATTGAATAACGATTGATCCCAGAACTCCTGGAAAGATACCAAACCACCTATACTGGCATATAGGGATGAATTCCAATTGGATTGAAGGAAATCATAATAATTTGAAGTTGATCCTGCCCATACCAAGAACGAGTCTTGTGCCTGACGTGTATCAAAAAGTGGAGAGATGGTTGGCTGAGCCAAAGAGAAATGACCATTCTTAGGTTGGAAATCATTCCAAGATTCTAGGAAGTTATGATCAGGAGCTACTAATTGTACAAGGGAAGCAGTTTCATCCAATATTCCATTGGTTGAAATACTAACCTTGGCCTTAGCAATTCCTTCTGCTATTTCAGCACCTCTTGGGAAATCATAAACCGGATTACAGTTGTAGAAAATTACACCTCCAACTTGTCCGCCTTTAAGTTCAGTTACAAACTGATTCATTCTTGAATCGTTTCCTTTTCTAAAATTAACTGGGGAACCGAAATCAACTGTTGCTCCATTATTTCCGAGAAGTTCGTTAATAGCATTAACTATTACCTGAACATTAGGATCATTTGATCCTGAAACTACCAAAGATGCTCCCTTGGAAGCCCATAAGTCTGTTGCAGCCTTTTCAAGATGTACTATTTCCACTGCAGGAGCAGGAACAGCGGTTGCGCCTGCTTTCTTTGCTAACGCATTGTATAAAGCCAAAATACCCAATCCGCTTTGAGAAGCTTTGATCGGAGTTCTGTAATCAGCATTTGCACCTGTCATTGACAAATTGGATTCAAACTGATAATGTCTTGACATCTCAGGTTTTTCCTTGCTGATTTTTCTTGTTTTAGCATATTGTCCAGCAAACTCAATCGGAGAAATCCAGGTTCCCAAGAAGTCAGCCCCAAAAGAAACAATCGTCTTTGCTTTGTCAAAGTGATAAGAAGGAATTAAAGCCTGACCGTAAAAAGTTTCAGCGGCTTTTGAAATTCCATAATTAGAGATCGGATCATATGTAATTAATTCTGCTCCACCTAATGCATCTGAAAGCGCCTGAATAGCCTTTTCAGTAGATGGCGAAAGAATCGTATTCGATACTATTTTTAGTGTAGCTACAGAAGCAAGTTTAGATTTAACCTCTGCATCAAGCGTAGCCCAATCAGATTTCTTACCTTCTACATATGGACCGGTAAGTCTTTGCTTATCATATAGCGAAAGAATTGAAGCCTCAACAATGGCATTTACTTTTCCCTTATTTATAGGAGAAAGATCATTACCATCAATCTTGATAGGACGACCCTCTCTTGTCTTTACGACAATCGAAGCATAATCCCCACCTGAAGAGAAAGTAGAAGCATAATAATTTGGAATCGATGGGTTGATATCAACCGGCTTATTCACGTAAGGGATAGCTTTTCTAACTGGTGCCTCACAAGCCGCCAAGGAAGCAACCGCCAAACTGAAACCCATCACTTTGAGAAAATCTCTTCTGGAAGCACTACCATCCTCTCCTATCACGGAAGGAACTTCAGGAAACTCCCTACCGGCATGCTTTACAAACTCTGGATCGTTACTAAGCTCTTCGAGCCCTTTCCAGTATGTTTTTTTATTTTCCTTCATTTTATGATTTAGGAATGAATTTGCAAAAAAAAGAATGAATTAATAATGGCACTTAGCACATTCCAATCCACCGATGTCCTTTACTTTAAGAGCATCTTTCGAATCAGAGTGAAGCTGAACTAACTTATCGTAGTAAGCATTCCCTTCAGTGGTGATTTCAGTCTGTCTGTGACAGTCAATACACCATCCCATAGTCAGCGTGCTATGCTGACCTACCACTTCCATTTCCTGAATAGGACCATGGCAAGTTTGACACTCAATTCCTCCCACTTTTACGTGCTGAGCATGGTTGAAATAAGCGAGATCAGGTAAGTTGTGAACTCGCACCCATTCTATAGGGGTATTGTTATCAACCGCATTGTAGATTTTTTGAATCTCAGTTGAAACGCCTTCCTTTCCACCCACATTTTGAATATGCGTATGGCAGTTCATGCAAATGTTTGCAGAAGGAATATTGGCTGATTTACCAATTTCGACACCCGTGTGGCAATATTGGCAAGCAATTTCATATTGACCAGCATGCAAAGCATGAGAAAAAGCAATTGGCTGGGATGGAGCATATCCTTGCTGAACGCCTATTGAATATAAACCGTCGATTGCAGTTTTAGCAACCATTGCAACTACGAAAAGTGTAATGATCAAAACAAATCCGTCACTCTTTAGAACTTTTCCTAGCTCAAATTTTTGAGAAACAAATTCTTTATCGTCCTCGTCAAGTTCTTGCTTATTGAGGTACTTGGTCAATACTGATATGATCAAACCTAAAACAATCAAAATCAGCAGAAGTACAATAACCAATACTCCCAATATGATTGAAAGGTATGCAGCTGGAATTCCTCCTCCTGAACCGGCAGTTGCTTCTCCTCCAGTAGTCGCTGCGGCAGCAGCTGCAGGATCCACTTTATCACCATATTCGATGTAGGCTAACAGACCATTCAGGTCCTCATCAGTCAGAAACTCATGAGATGGCATTGCTAAATTGTTGTACTCCTTATAAAGAGCATTTGCATAAGCATCGCCTGAGGCAATGACTGCCTGCGAATTTTTTATGAAACTCTTTGCCTTATCTACCGTTTGTCTGTCAGTAATTCCTCTTAAAGCTGGACCGGTATACTTTTGGTCTAGTTTATGACACTGTTTACAGTTGGCGTTAAATACAGTCTTACCAGCGGCGATTGCTTCATCACTACTGGCTACTGTAGGATCCACGGCAAAAGCCTGGGTACCAATCAGCATGAAAAACAGCACTGCCAATGTGTGAAAATTCAATCGAACCCCTACTAACGAGCGTTTTGATAACATATTACGAGCTAATTAAATAGTTTATGCGGTTTTCAATAACCCCTGCAAAGGTACTACCCGAGTTCAATTTTTCAAATAAGACTTTGATTCAGTTTACAGGGCTGCAATTGATGAAAACTGATTCTATTTTACTGATTATCAATTAGTTATTAGTTTAAAAAATGAACATTTTCAATTTAGAACGTTTATAAATAATAAGATTCTTTATTCATTTTTGTACCCACTTGATAATCAGTATCTGAAGAAAAACATTGTTAAAATGAAAGAATTTAATGGCTTGAAAAAAATGGTTGAATTATCAAAATCATTGTTCCCAATTTGGCTTCAGAAAAGATTATTTCTACATTTGCATTCCTAAATAGTAGGGTCGAGTGGCCGAGCGGCTAGGCAGAGGTCTGCAAAACCTCGTACAGCGGTTCGAATCCGCTCTCGACCTCATAATGAAAGCATTCGCCAAGGCGAATGCTTTTTTGGTTTTAGGTATTACGTAAAACTCAGTGAATCCCCCCTACAAAATCCATTCATGAATTAGGGGTTCATAAATGGGAAGGAAAGAATAACCCAAGTCTAGCTTCTGGAGAAGCAGTACAACTACGACCTTTGCAAAACCTTTTTGATCTGTGGTAAAAAAGACTTCCAGAAAAAAAAAGTGTCCGCCTTTCGGCAGACACTTTTATATCAAGGAAAAGAGGTGACGTGATCAGAAAGACAAATCTAACTTCTCACAATTTCCTCTTATTTTTTCCCGCCTTCCATTTTCTCTTTCAATTCAGCCAAAGCATCCAAATCACCAAGTGTTGATTTTTCAGACTGAGCTGGCATCTCTACGTTCTCTTCTTTTTTCTTTCCTGGAGTAGCTGCTGCTGGCTTTTTAGCCTGCTTTGCCTCTTCTTTGAATGTGGCAGTATGAGAAAGAACGATACGTTTGTCATCTTTAGAGAATTCAGAAACTTTGAAATCCAACGCCTCACCAACTTCTACCTGAGTGCCATCTTCTTTTTCAAGGTTTTTCACAGTAGCGAAACCTTCCAAACCGTAAGGAAGCTCAAGAACAGCACCTTTGTCGTTCTTAGAGTTTACAGTACACTTATGGATTGATCCTACAGGGAATACAGTCTCGAAAGTATCCCAAGGATTCTCTTCCAATTGCTTATGACCTAGGGCCAGTCTTCTGTTTTCAACATCAAGTTCCAATACAGAAACAGACAGTTCGTCACTAACTTTCACAAACTCAGATGGATGTTTGATTTTCTTAGTCCAAGAAAGATCAGAAACGTGAACCAGTCCGTCGATACCTTCTTCAAGCTCAAGGAATAAACCAAAGTTTGTAAGGTTTCTTACCACTCCTTTGTGCTTAGTACCTACAGCATATTTAGTACTCATGTCCTGCTTAGTCCATGGATCTTCTGTCAACTGCTTGATGCCCAATGACATCTTTCTATCGTCTTTATCCAAAGTCAATACCACTGCTTCGATTTCGTCACTTATTTTCACGAAGTCCGCTGGGTTTCTTAAGTGTTGTGACCAGCTCATTTCAGAAACGTGGATCAGACCTTCAACGCCAGGCGCAAGCTCAAGGAATGCACCGTAATCTGCTACGTTTACGATTTTACCTTTAACTCTTGAACCGATTTCAAGGCTTGAAGCCAATGAATCCCAAGGATGAGAAGTCAATTGCTTCATACCCAATGAAATTCTTCTCTTGTCATCATCGAAGTCAAGAACAACGATCTGAACTTTCTGATCAAGCTGCAATACTTCTTCCGGATGATTGATACGACCCCAAGAGATATCAGTAATGTGAAGCAATCCATCAACACCACCCAAATCGATGAATACACCGAAGTTGGTCATGTTCTTGATTACTCCTTCCAAGACCTGACCTTTCTCAAGGTTATTAAGGATCTCAGCCTTCTGCTTCTCAAGATCTTTCTCAATCAATATCTTATGAGAAACTACTACGTTATCATTTGCGTGGTTGATCTTCACCACTTTCACTTCCATCTTCTTACCTACATAGATATCAAAATCTCTGATAGGCTTCACGTCGATTTGGGAACCAGGTAAGAAGGCTTCTACACCGTAAATATCTACGATCAAACCACCTTTTGTTCTTCTCTTTACCAAACCTTCGATTACGCTGTCATTCTCGAGGGCTCCCTCGATGTCCTGCCATGCACGAACGATTTTGGCTTTTTTACGGGAAAGGATCAATTGACCCAAGGCATTCTCCTGCTCTTCGATAAATACTTCTACCGTATCACCGACTTTGATCTCACCCGTATCACGGAATTCACTCAAAGGAACCAATCCATCAGATTTGAATCCGATATTGATGATTACATCCTTTTCAGTCATTCCTACGACCACGCCTTTAATCACTTCTTTCTCAGTGATTTCAGTCAAGGTTCCGGTATACATAGCTTCCATTTGAGCTTTCTGCTCTTTGGAGTAGCCTTCTCCGAAGCCTCTGGTCTCGAAGTCTTCCCAGTTAAAATCTTCTTTTTTAGACATATCTTTTACTAACTCTGAATTTCAACAACCTTAGAGTCATGAGGCTGAGGTTTTTTAGTTTACAAAAAGTGCTCTGAATGAGTTCAAAACACTCCGCTCACCCGAACGGATTGCAAAGGTACTGATTTTCTCATATTTCAGGAAAGCTGAATCGAAAATTGCTTCTATACCTTTTGTTACTATGCTGATTCAATTGGTTTTTTCCAGCAATAGCTTTAAAATTGATTGCTGTATTTCTAAATGCAAATAAAAAAGCCCCAATCCCGATAGCTATCGGAACAGGGGCTTTTGCAAGCAAAGAGTGAAGAATAATTATACTCCAAATTTACCATTTCTTTTCTAGGATGAAAATCTTTAAGGCTATTTATACGCTCTACACAGCAACACTTTTTATTGCATTGATGCTCCTGTTTGGTTTTTTCATTGTGGTTCCGCTTATCATAAGCTCTAAAGGCGGAAAAATCTCTTTCATTTTCATTCGGCTATGGGCGGGAATCTGGTCTTTTCTCTCTGGCATACGCTATGAAATCCACGGCAAAGAGTTTATTGAATTGCATAAGCCTTATATCTACATCTTTAATCATCGATCTTTTTTAGACGCACCTATAATACCGATGTCAATCCCTCAGGAAGTCTGGGCTATTGGGAAAAAAGAGCTTTCAAAAGTCCCAATTTTTGGCTCTGTTGTAGGGAAACTGGCGGTTTGGGTGGATCGAAGTAATCCTGAATCGCGAAGAGAAAGCCTGGAAAAGCTGATGAAAATCCTGAACAACGGAATTTCAGTCGTAGTAGCTCCGGAAGGAACCCGAAATGATACTGGAAAAACTCTCTTGCCCTTCCAAAAAGGAGCCTTTCGTCTCTCGATCGAAACCGGAATTCCAATTATGCCGATGGCTATAATCGGTGCGGATAAAATCATGAAAAAAGGATCCTTATTGCTTTCCTCGGGGAAAGTCAAAATCTACTTCTCCTCCCCGATGAAACCTCCTGCACCTTCTGAAACTGCTATTAATGAGTTTGCCGAAAAGGGCAGATCAAGGCTAGAAGCGATGATTCTAACCCATGAGTAACCTAAGCTTCGTCTGAAACAAAAGCCTCCTTGGTCAGTTCTTCAAAAACCACATAAATGACCAAAAAAGTCATAGGAAGGGATATACAAATGGAGACGATAAACAAGATCACTGCGACAGGATTGATCAGCACAAAAGCTGCTCCGACCAGATTCATCGTTACTAAAATCAAAAAGAACTGAAAGAATTTCCACCAGTTTTTGGTAACCAGCTTTCTGCTGTATTCCAGTGAAGTCCAGAAATCAAATCCCCCGAAAATCCCAAACAACGCTGCAAACATGTAGCAAACTGCCAGGTAAATTCCCGGAATCACCAAAGCAAACAACCCAATAACAATCAAAATCTGGGCAATCAACCAGATGCTTAACATCAAAAACCAATACCCAAATCCTCCAAAGAAATCAGCATACCTAACCGGCTGGCCATGACTGCTTTTATTGGCAACCAGAAAGAATCCGGTATAAAGAGGCGGCGCAAGCAAAAGACTGTATAAAGCGATGTAATCCGCAAGATAAATCACGAAAAGTCCCTGTATTGAAAACAAGAGAATCATGAATGTCAAATGCAGCAAAGCCTGGGATTTATACAGTTCCCAAGCTTTTGCAAATGAACCTTTGATATCGAAATCTATTTCGGTGGAAAGAAGTTTTTCCAATTTTGGATGGATCATTGAAAGGATTCCTTATTTGGTAAAGGCTTCGAGAATATCATGCTTGGTGATGATGTGAATTTGATTTTGCACATCACGAACCAAAACAGCTTTTTCTTTCTCTACCATAGAGGAGAGCACATCGAGTGTACTGTCCAAGGCAACGAACTTCATCGAAGCTTCCATTACTTCTGCAACGAGCGCATCTTTCAAAGATGGATTTTCTATAATTCGTGCCAGCAGTTTATTGTCAGTTAAGCTTCCAACTACTTCTCCATTTTCCATCACCGGAATTTGAGAAACACTCTTCCTGTTCATCATGCCAATCGCCTCACGGACTGAATCAGTTTTTGATGTTGCGACTAGAGAATAATCACTTCTTTGGACGATGATATCTCTGGCGGTGGAGAAAGTCTTGTCTTCGAGGAAACCATGATTTCTCATCCACTCGTCATTATACACTTTACCCAAATAACGAGTACCGTGGTCGGGAAGAATAATCACCATCCGGTCACCTTCTTTGAGGTTTTCTTTGGCATACTCAAGTGCGCCATGGACTGCCGATCCACAAGACCATCCCACAAAAAGTCCTTCTTCTTTCGCCAGTCTTCTTGTCATCACTGCGGCATCCTTATCCGTCACTTTGATGAAATGATCGATCAGGCTGAAATCCACATTTTTTGGAAGGATATCTTCCCCGATACCCTCGGTCAGATAAGGATAGATCTCCTTTTCGTCAAAAATTCCGGTCTCTTTGTATTTCTTAAAAACCGATCCATAGGTATCAATTCCTACCGTGATCACCTTTGAATTTTGCTCTTTCAAATATTTCGCAGTGCCACACATGGAACCTCCTGTGCCTACTCCAGCTGCGTAATGTGTGATTTTTCCTTCCGTATCTTTCCATATTTCAGGGCCTGTGGTCTCGTAATGAGCTAAGGAATTAGAAAGGTTATCGTATTGATTTGGGTAATATGAATTAGGGATATCCCTGTTCAATTTCCTAGCCACTGAATAATAAGATCTGGGATCATCAGGAGTTACATTGGTTGGGCAAACTACAACTTCGGCTCCCACCGCTCTCAGAATATCGATTTTCTCTTTCGACTGCTTATCTGCCATGGTGAAAATACAGCGATAGCCTTTGGCCACAGCTGCCAAAGCTAAACCCATTCCTGTGTTTCCGCTTGTTCCTTCGATGAGCGTTCCTCCTGGCTTCAGTAAACCTGCCTTTTCTGCATCCTCCACCATTTTCACAGCCATTCGATCTTTCATGGAGTTGCCTGGATTAAAGTATTCCACCTTGACTAAAACCTCTCCTTTTATATGGTTGGAAATTTTATTCAGGCGGATCATCGGAGTGTTTCCGATGGTATCGATAATGGAATTATAGATCATGAGTAGTCATATTTGGTCTTCAAAATTACAGGAATTTTTTTAGCCCTCAGGAATAACGGATATAAAAACAGAATAATATTCTGCAACCTGTTTTTCGAAAAATTTACATTTCCTTGAATTCCAATCGCTTTAAAACATCCAATGAAACATGAAGCGAAATAGCTGCGATCAAACTCATCCCAATAGACATGGTGACCAATGCCCATACAAATTGCTTTGTAAATGCAAAGACGATAATGCTTAAAATCAAAGCTGGAATGACTCCAAAGATGAAAATACCTCCAATCATAATTGGCTTAATCAGCTTCTTGTCCCAAGTCTCTCCCAGCGCAACCTGAGGAATCAAATTGATCGCAAATCCTGTGAGATAGAATGCAAGGATTGAAATCAAAAAGGCTGGAATCAAACCAAGACTTAAACCTGCAATCAGGACAGAAGGCACCACCAAGGCCAATGCGAATAAGGCCATTTGAATAACATCCAGCTTGATCATATTCCAAAATTTGGAACTCCAGGTGGCAGGAATCAAAATAAAGAAAGGCTTTTTCAGATCTCCGATTGAAGTTCTTCCGATCCCTGCCATGAAATATAAGCCAAGAATTAAAATCAGGTAAACATTCAAAATCTTATGCGAAAACCAGTCAAAATGTGATAATCCGGCAAATAAAATTCCCAAACCAGCCATACTTAAACTGTAGATTCCAAACAATGGATGGAAATCTTGTCTGGAACTGTGCACATAATTCCTCCAGTAAAATGCTTTGGCACCTACCCCGAAATCAGGAAGTGCTAATTGCTTTTTGGAGTTAATACTATAGATTCCTTCGTCAATTTCTTTTTTGCCTTTGGCTTTTTCAATTTTCTCTTCATTCGTATTAGTAGCATCCAGAACGTCCTCGTAATAATATCCTGCAAACTGAATCACCAATTTAACTACAACAAAATATGCTAAAGCATACAATGAAATGAAAGCCAAGGAGAGGATGAGATTTTGGTGGAACAAATAGCTGGCAATTCCTCGACTCCAACCGACTAAAGGAAAGAAATCAAACCATGGTGATACAATCCAGGAAAACATCCCCTGCCAAAATTTTTCAGCCATCAAACCCGGGATGAGAATCAACGCTCCAAGTGCAATCCCCAAAACGACCACACCGGTTCTGATGTATTCGATCACTCCGTATTTGGTATGAAGGGTATAAACCAAAAAACGGATAGGTGAAATCATAAAGAAGAATAAAGCCATCGCCACAATCAGGAAGGCCATATTGCCAATTGTGAGATCAAATGAATTTGCCAATTGGCTTGCTGAGTAGGCTATGAAAAGTAAACTCCCTCCCAATGCCGGTAAAATTGATCGGGCCATGTAATAAATTAGAATATTCGCAGGCTTGACAGGGGCGGTGAAAAGCAAATTCACGTCTGCCATTTTGAAGAAGCTGACGTTCGTTTTGGTGGAACTGTAAAGCTGGAAAATCAGAATCGCCAGAGCTACCAAAGTAATAGTTCCCACAATATTTTGCATTCCAAAATCCACCTGCTCCAATCCGCTGGAATCCATATTCTGTAAATTGCTGTTACCCGAGTCCCCGCCAGAACTCATCCGCTGGGTATAGATGAAAAAGAAATAAGCTACAAAAGCCCCGTAAGGAATTAACCGGAGCGGATTTCTAAGAATAAGTTTGATATTATTAATCAGGATAAAAATATCCTTCCTGAACAAAAGACGGATTTCATTCATCTTTTGTCAAATCTAAAAACAGATCCTCCAGCGTTGTACCCTCTTCCTGCGCAAATTGTTGTTTCAGATTAGCAAAAGTATCGTTACCGAGTATCCTTCCCTCTTTCAATATCATGATTCGGTCGGCGATAGCTTCCACGCTGTCAATCATATGGGTACTTACCAAAATGGTCTTTCCCGCTTCTTTCAATTCCTTGAAAATTTTCTTGGTGTTTTTGATTGCTTTAGGATCCAAACCAATCATAGGCTCGTCAAAAAACAGCAACTGAGGATCCGGCAAAAGCGCACAGCAGATAGAAACCTTTTGTCTCATTCCTTTAGACAAATCCCTTCCAAGCTTATCTCGCTTATCATCCAATTCAAACATCTCCAAAAGTTCATCGGCTTTCGATTTCCATTCCTTCACTCCATAAGCCTGCGCAATAAATTGCAAATGCTCCTGAACCGTAAGAAGATCATATACATAAGGAGTCTCCGGGATATAGCTGAAAAATCGTTTTGCCTCCACACTCAAATGATCGAATCCTCCAATGGTAATCTCACCTGAAGTTTTTCGAAGTAGACCAACAATACATTTAAATGTTGTGCTTTTACCCGCACCGTTTGGCCCCAAAAGGCCAACTACTTCGCCTCCCTGAAGCTCAAAAGAAATATCATCGACGGCATTTTGCTTACCATATCGCTTGATCAGATTATTAACAATTAGCATAAAAGTGATTTTGTGATTAAAACTACGGCTAAGACCTTTAGGTTACGCTGAATTGGAATCTTTTTTGAGCAATAAATCCCAAACTTAGATTTATCCCCCAAAACGTTTCCAATGAATAAACTTTTGATTGTCCTTTTATTTCTAGCAGGAAGCCAAATTACAGTAGCACAACAAGCCGGAAGATTTAGAATGGGATTGGATCTAGGCCCCGCAATCCCAAAAGAAGGAGGAATTGGAGCTCTTGTCAGTTTGGAACCGAAAATTAATGTTGCAAACAATATGAGTGTCGGGCTGAGATTTGGTGTAGCTGCCTTGGCAAAAGATGTAACCTATTATGATATCTCCGAAGATTATGAAGGTGAATTGTCAGGCAATGCCTCAGCGGCTGCAACCTTCGATTACTTTTTCAATATAGGAAAGAGCAACGTTACGCCATTTATAGGTAGTGGTTTTGGTTATTTTGCGCTTAGTAGCATTGATTTCGAAAATGGTGATTTTGAAAATCCTGATCAAATAGGAAGTTTGGAAGCAAATTTCAAATTGGCTTCTATGCTACGATCCGGGGTAGAATTGGGAAGATTCCGAATGGCGGCATAATACAATTTCGTGCCCACCAGTGACTTGCAAGACATCAGTAGGCAAGTAATCGGCGAAGCAATTAATGAGTACTTTGGTTTTACGCCTGGCTTCTATGTCGGTGGCGGCAAATAGGGAAACTACTTGAGTGAATAACAAAAAAGCTCCGGAAAATTTCGGAGCTTTTTTTAATTTTTTTGCCCCGCAAGAAGGTAGAGAACAGCCATTCTTACTGCAACTCCATTTTCGACCTGGTTTAAAATAATCGAATGCTCGGAATCTGCCACATCCGAGTTCAGTTCCACTCCCCGATTGATTGGGCCGGGATGCATGATTACAATTTCTTTGTTGAGCTGCTGAAGTAAGCGTTTGTTGATTCCATAATAGAGCGAGTATTCTCTCAGGCTGGGGAAATATTTGATTTGTTGGCGCTCTAGTTGAATTCTGAGAACGTTTGCCACATCACACCATTCAAGGGCTTTTTTTACATCCAATTCCACTTTTACTCCAAGGCTGGTAATATACTTAGGGATCAAAGTAATAGGACCACAAACCATTACTTCAGCCCCCAGCATTTTCAGACAAAAAATATTAGAAAGGGCAACTCTCGAGTGGAGAATATCTCCGATAATCGCGATTTTCTTTCCGGCGATTTCTCCGAGTTTTTCTTTGATAGAAAAAGCATCGAGTAACGCCTGAGTGGGATGCTCATGGGTACCGTCGCCGGCATTGATGATATTTGCTTTTACATTTCTGCTTAGAAAATGTGGAGCTCCCGGACTTGAATGTCTCATGACAACCATGTCGACTTTCATGGAAAGTATGTTATTAACAGTATCTACCAGGGATTCTCCCTTTTTTACGGAGCTACTGCTAGAGGAGAAGTTGACTACATCCGCACTAAGTCTCTTTTCAGCGAGTTCAAAGGAAAGCTTGGTACGCGTAGAGTTTTCAAAAAATACGTTGGCGATCGTGATGTCTCTCAGGGATGGGACTTTTTTGATAGGCCGATTGATCACTTCCTTGAAATTGGATGCGGTATCGAGAATAAGCTGAACATCATCCAATGTGAGGTTTTTGATTCCGAGGAGGTGTTTTGTACTGAGTTGAGACATGATTAGCTTTTAACTTTCTCTGTGATCCAAATTGCATCTTTTTCAAAACCCTGATCCGCCCATTCCACGACCACATGCTGACTTTCAAGGGTATTCACTTTAATCCCAAAATAATCCGGCATGATGGGAAAATCTCTGGTCAGAATACGGTCTACCAGCACCATCAATTCTACTTTTTGAGGTCTGCCAAACGCAATCATCGCATCCATAGCAGCTCTTACCGATCGGCCTTTGTACAACACATCGTCTACGAGGATTACCTTTTTCCCTTCTACCAGAAAATCAATCTTGGTTTCATTCGCTTTGAGAGGCAGATCCCTTCTGCGAAAATCGTCCCGATGAAAAGTAGCATCCAAATATCCTGACGGCACTTTTACTCCGGATATCTCCTCCAAAAGTGCTACGATCTTGTCCAGTAAAATCGTTCCGCGGGGTTGCAAACCTAAAAGTACTGTGTTCTCGAAATCGTCGTGATTTTCGATCAGTTGGTGACAGAACCTCCTGAGAATGATCCCAATCTGTCCTTGACCTAGTATTAACCTTTTTTGCATGGGTGAGATTTGGAGGTAAATATAAAAAATAAATCTACTCCTTCAGGTCCTTTGGCTGGTACAAATCCCCATCCACAAGTACTTTGGCAATAAAAAACACATCCCGGGTTTCTTCTCTCCCTGACTCACCTAGGAAACGGATTTTCTGTGTGCCGCTCAGTAAAAAGTACCGATCATACCAATGCGTTAATTTCAGGCTTTCCGGATTTGTTTCTTTGATCCGCTCATTTTCATCGGCAAGAGCTAATTCAAAATCCAAGTGGTCGAATACCTTTTCACCATTTTTAAAATAACTCATTCTGATTGTCTGATTCTCCACATATACATGGTATAGGTCATTTCCTACGATGGCGATTTCCCCAAAAGCATTCGGGTACGTGGTGGTAAAGTCATCGTATGTGCTCGAATTGTCCCAGATGACCTGCCCCTCCTTCCCAACTTTGACAAAGTGGGCTGAAATATACTGGTACTCAGGGATCACTTGATACGTGGTAGATGCCGGACGATTGGAATAGAAAGGGTCGTAGATAGAGGGACTGTAACCCATTCGGCTGAGTCGATCGTATCGGTATGCACTAGTCGGAGAATACAAACCAGTATTTGACCCTCCTTTCGAATCGATGATGTCTATTTGGTCAAAATATACATAATAACCATCTTCAGTCTCTCGAACATCCCGAATAGAGTAGACATTTTTGATGCTGGGAATTCTTTCCTTTTCGACCTCTTTGAGTGTTTCACCATCTTTTTTCAACTTGGATTTCTCATCCAGGTAATTGTAAAAATTAGGGAAATCCTCTAGTGTATAGACCTTAAATTGATGTTCGCCAAACTCATTAATTTGCATCAGATACATCCCCTGATACGCACGCCTCTTTTCAAGTCCATAAGACCCTGCCATTAATTGCTGATAGTCTTTCTCCTCGGGAAGTAGCAAAGCATCCAAAATCTCTTGCCCCGGATCTCCAAACTGATCAACCTTAACTTCTCTTACCAAATTACCTGATAAGTCATAGGTATTGACTAGCAATTCACGATTTCGATATTGCCCTTTTCGGCTTAAGACAACCTCAATTGATTGGATGTAAGACATTTTTTTGATTTGAAGAATTTGTGTTTCATCGGCAAAAATCCCCTGAACAGTGTAGATGCTTTTTTCCTTTAGATCTAAAATCTGCATCACTGGCCTTGAATCAGAAGTTCCCATGAAAACAGCTCTGCCATCAACTACCAAAAACTCAATCAACTCAGTACTGAGCAAATTATTAGCCTCGAATTCCAATCCGCTTTTACTCGGTAAATCGATATTCAGAATGTATTTTTCCGCCTTGTCAAAATTACCTTTTTGGAATAAAACATACAACTGACTTTCATCCGAATCAAATCCGATCATGTCAAAACCATCCTTCACAGGAAACTCTATCAAACCATCGCTATTAAGATTAGCATCCGTAATAAAATACTGAAAAACCTTTTTAAAGCTGATGGATTTCTCCGGAATCGTCCGAAAAGAAACAACTGAACTTTCGGTCCGGACCCTTTCGAATATCGGACCATACAATTCGGATTCCACCTCAAATCTGGCGATGAATTTCACTTGAGAAAACCCGTTAAAACTCAAAATCAGAAATGCGGAAAGTATAAAAAGCTTTTTCATGAGCCCATTTTCAATAATAAATTAAATTCTTCCTTTCCAACCGGCAACACTGAGAGTCTCGATTGCTTCAGCATAGGAAGTTGAGAAAGCTGATCCTCGCTTTTAATCATTTCCAACGTGACAGGAAGTTTAAAAGGTCTGCTCACTTTCAATCTTACAGCACTCCAAGCCGGATCCTTTGGGTCGGGAAAAGCTTCCTCCGAAACTTCCGCAATTCCAACAACAGCTTTTTCTTTTCCGCTATGATAAAATAAGACTGGATCACCCTTTCGCATATCACGAAGTGAATTTCTTGCTTGGTAATTTCGAACTCCATCCCAGACGTCTTCTTGTTTTGCTGTGAAATCATTCCAGGAGTAGGACGTTGGCTCAGATTTGACCATCCAGTAGTTCATCGATCTTTATTTGGGTTTAAGATTTTAAGATAAGTCATAGACCTTTAAATTGAACAATATTTGGAGACATTTGTCTCACTTTCTTAACGCAAATACGAATATTTTGGATCACAAGACTATTCTGAAGAAACTCAAACTGAGTATTCAACTCATGGAACTCCATGAGGAAAATCCATTTAAAATCAGAGGCTATCAAGGAGCGCTTATTTCTATAGATCGAGGAAACCAGGATCTGATGACCATGAGTGACGAGGAGCTGGCGAAAATCCCGGGAGTCGGTAAAAGTGTGATAGAAGCAATTCAGACATTGAAAAGCTCTGATTCCTTTCCTCTATTAGATCAGTTAATTGAGAAAACACCAGCCGGGATTTTGGAGATTCTTCAGATAAAAGGGTTGGGTCCAAAAAAAGTCAAGATCCTTTGGGAAGAATTAGGGATTACCTCCACTCACGAATTGATGGAATCATGCCAAGCCGGAAAAGTGGCCAAAATCAAGGGCTTCGGAGAAAAAACTCAAGAAACGATTATTCAAAATCTGGAATTTAAGGCTTCGAATGAAGGAAAATGGCTTTACGCAGACATCGAAGGCGTGATCGAAAGTTTGACAGAAGATCTAAAAACACTTTCGCCAGAATCTGAAATTTCGATTGTAGGAGATTTTGCCAGAAAGATGGAAATCATCACGGAAGCAGAATGGCTGATTGGTCTAGCCTCTCTTTTCGGAGGAAAAGAAAAATTCAAATCCTGGAACATAATTGATTGGGACCTGTCCCAGTCCGGTCCATATTCCTGGAGGGGAAAACTCAAAGATTTCGACTTACATGTCTTGGTTCATTTCTGTGCAAAACCTGATTTTCTCCAAAATAAATTGGCATTGACTGCTTCAAAAGCTCATTTGGCGTTGATGGTTGATGAGGCCGAAACCATCGCAGAAAAACTCAAAAAGAAGGATTATACGACTGAGGAAGAGTTTTTCTCAAAAAATAGGATGCAATTTATACCCGTCGAATTGAGAGAAGGTTTTGACGAAGTAGCCTTGGCCAAGGAAAACAAAATCCCGCTTTTACTTGAAGAAAAAGATCTACGGGGAATTCTTCACAATCATTCTACTTACAGCGATGGCAAGCATACCTTGAGACAAATGGCCGAATACTGTAAGGAATTGGGCTACGATTACCTAGGAATCTCCGATCATAGCCGGACAGCCTTTTACGCCGGGGGCTTGGAAATCGAGCGAATAGAAAAGCAGCAAAAAGAAATCGATCTGTTAAATATTGAATTAGAACCATTCCGGATTTTCAAAGGAATCGAAAGCGATATCCTGAGTGATGGAAGTTTGGATTACCCTGAGGATGTGTTGGCGAGTTTCGACTTTATTGTTGCTTCCATTCATTCAATTCTTACTATGGATATCAGACGAGCTACAGAGCGATTGCTTCGGGCGATTGAAAATCCATATACCACGATTTTGGGTCACCCGACAGGCAGACTTCTACTTCGGAGAAATGGCTACCCGATTGACCATAAGACCATCATCGATGCCTGCGCAAAACACCATGTAGTAATCGAAATCAACGCCAACCCATGGAGACTCGATCTCGATTGGAGATGGGTTCGCTATGCAATGGGGCATGGAGTGAAACTCTCTATTAATCCGGATGCGCATGAAATGGAGGGCTATGCTGATATGAAATACGGCGTTTTAGTTGGAAGAAAAGGAGGTTTAACCAAAGAAATGACACTAAATTGCCTGTCCGGTGAAGAAATAGCTGCTTACTTTGCACAGCGAAAAGCCAAAGTTGGAAAGTAGGGACTGAAATGTTGTCTGTTTCTTATTCCCTTTTCCCTCCCTCAACAAACTCCTCATTTTACATTCTTAAATTTTCAATTCAATGAAGTGGACCGACCAACCAGAAGCAGTTTTGCTCCAGAGATCATTTCTCTTCGGAATCACAGGAATCGTACTCGGTACACTTTCTATTCTGAATACCAATTATCAGTTGGTTCAAGCGCCAATGGGACCATTAAACGGGGTGAGTCTCTTGCTCCAACTTTTAGGATTAAGCCTCGCAGTTTTGGTCCTTCGGAAAAAGAAATTGACCGCAGAAGACAAGCAGAAGGCTCAAAAAATGGTGCTGATTCTTGGAGTGGGATTGTTGTTTTTCATTCTGACACTTTAAAGGAAATAGGATTGAAATACTGAAAACGTTTCCACTTTAAAACAGAAAACCCCGAGCTTATCGCCTGGGGTTTTCTGTTTTTATTGCTTTTGAAATTAATCAGCTTTCTCTTTTTTCTTCACTGAGATTGTTAACTCAGTTCCTTCGCCCAGATAATCTGCTGTAATCACATCACCTTCGGAAAGATCGCCTTTCAGGATCTCCTCAGCTATCGCGTCTTCCAGATATTTCTGAATTGCTCGGTTCAAAGGACGAGCGCCATATTGCTGATCGTACCCTTTTTCGGCAAGGAATTCTTTTGCTTTCTCTGTCAACTCGATCTGATATCCAAGATCAGTGATTCTGTGGAAGAGTTTCTTCAAACTGATATCGATGATCTTGAAGATATGTTCTCGAGTAAGTGAATTGAATACCACCACATCATCCAGACGATTCAGGAATTCTGGACTGAAAGCTTTTTTCAAAGCAGACTGAATGGTAGACTTCATCACATCATCCCGGTTATCCTGCTTTGCACTGCTGGAAAATCCGATTCCTGCTCCGAAATCTTTCAGGTCACGAACTCCAATATTGGAGGTCATGATGATGATCGTATTTCTGAAATCGACTCTTCTTCCCAATCCATCAGTAAGGATCCCATCATCTAAAACTTGAAGAAGGATATTGAATACATCCGGGTGAGCTTTTTCGATCTCATCCAGCAAGATCACAGAATATGGTTTTCTTCTGATCTTCTCAGTCAGCTGACCACCTTCTTCATATCCCACATAACCCGGAGGTGCACCTACCAATCTGGATACGGAGAACTTCTCCATGTATTCAGACATGTCGATTCTTACCAACGCATCATCCTTATCGAAAAGATAAGAAGCAAGCATTTTGGCAAGTTCTGTCTTTCCTACGCCGGTAGGTCCCAGGAAAATAAAAGAACCGATCGGCTTTTTGGGATCTTTCAATCCCACCCGAGTTCTCTGGATCGCCTTTGTCAATTTCTTGATGGCCTCTTCCTGTCCAACTACTTTACCACTCAAATCGTCCATCATATTAAGAAGTTTAGCTCCTTCGTTCTGGGCAATTCGTTTGGCTGGGATTCCAGTCATCATCGCAATTACTTCGGCGACATTTTCCTCTTCTACAGTAAATCTCTTTGACTTGCTGTCTTCTTCCCACTTGATTTTAGCAGTTTCAAGCTGTTCCAAAAGTTTTTTCTCTTTATCTCTCAACTGCGCAGCTTCTTCATATTTCTGAGATTTCACCACTCGGTTTTTCTCAGTTTTGATGTTTTCAACTTCAGCCTCCAGTTTGAGGATATCTTCGGGAACGTGAATATTATTGATGTGCACTCTGGCTCCTGCTTCATCCAAGATATCAATTGCTTTATCCGGAAGGAATCGATCTGAAATATATCGGTCAGAAAGCTTCACACATGCCTCAATAGCTGCGTCTGTGTAGATCACGTTGTGGTGATCTTCATATTTATCCTTGATGTTTTGCAAAATCTGAATGGTTTCCTCAGGAGACGTGGCGTCCACCATCACCATTTGGAATCTTCTTGCTAATGCACCGTCTTTTTCGATGTATTGTCTGTATTCGTCAAGCGTAGTAGCACCGATACACTGGATTTCTCCACGAGACAAGGCTGGCTTAAACATGTTGGAGGCATCCAAAGAACCGCTCGCACCACCGGCACCAACGATTGTATGAAGCTCATCAATAAATAAGATGACATTTGGAGATTTCTCCAGCTCATTCATTACAGCCTTCATTCTCTCCTCGAACTGACCTCTATATTTCGTGCCTGCTACTAAAGATGCCAGATCCAGTGTAACCACGCGCTTATTGAAAAGAACGCGAGATACTTTTTTCTGGACAATTCTCAGAGCTAAACCTTCAGCAATTGCAGTTTTACCCACTCCGGGCTCACCAATTAGAATTGGGTTATTTTTCTTTCTTCTGGAAAGAATCTGAGCTACTCGTTCAATTTCTTTATCTCGTCCGATGATAGGATCAAGCTTATCATCTTCAGCCATTTTGGTAAGGTCACGACCGAAATTGTCCAAAACAGGAGTTCTGGATTTTTCCGCTCCAGGCTTAGCACTTGCAGCACCACTTCCTGAAGATCCAAAAAGCTTCGAACCATCATCGTCTCCATCTTCTGCCTCAGCTTTTGCACGTGGAGCAGGTGAATCAGATGACATTTCAAGCATTTCTTTCACGGAGTCATAGTTTACCTCAAACTTATTTAAAATCTGGGTTGCGATATTGTCTTCATCTCTCAAGATAGAAAGCAACAAATGCTCCGTCCCTATCAATTGACTTTTAAAGATTTTTGCTTCCAGATACGTAATTTTCAACACTTTCTCTGACTGTCTAGTCAATGGTATGTTAGCCATGTTTTTCACATTGTGGTTTGCGGTGCCTTTCACAGCCCGCTCAATTGCACTGCGCAACTCTTCAAGAGGCACGCCGAGTTTTTTAAGAATCGAAACAGCTACACCCTCTCCTTCACGAATCATCCCAAGTAGGAGGTGCTCTGTGCCAATGTAATCATGTCCCAGACGAAGAGCCTCTTCGCGACTGAGAGAGATCACCTCTTTGACTCTGTTCGAAAATTTTGCTTCCATTTTATCCTTTCTGATTGTTTAATAATCCTGTACGTATGTTACCGAATTTGTTTTAAAAACACAATCCTTTTAATGATTGTTCACTGTTTTTTTACAGAGTTTAAGATTATGTTTTTAGCTGCAGGTCCTTCGCAGAATAACAAATCGACGACACTTAAATTAGGCTCAAAGTCTAAGCCAAAAAGTTGGCTGTAAATTACTGGAGTGTAGTAGTTTCTAACAGAAAAACTCATTTTCGGCACTATTTGAGCCCTTATATCCTCAAGTTGCGTAAAATCAATATGACTTTTGCTTTTGACAAGTTTGACATTTGACTGAAGAAGCTTAAGACAGATTGTCAGCAATTCAAAATTCAAATCCCAAAGTTTTTCCGGCCTTTTTAGAAGTGCTCTTTCGAAATACGGGAAAAAATATTCAAAAAACGGGGCTTTTCCGTAGGCACTTTGAATTCCCCTGAGATGAATCAACTCCCATTTCTGGCTGTAATCAATCAAAATTTCCTCCATTGGGATTTTTGGTCTGCGACCCTGCACAGGTACACTCAATATTTGCACCTTATTAACAAGTCGAATTTGAGTCCGGTTTAGGTAGGATTGTCTTTGATAGATATCCTCCGGAAAAACCAATACCTCATCCGCCCCGGCAATTGCTGCGAAATATTCCAGATTGGGTAAATAAGGCAGATCAACTGCGAGTCTTTTCATCCGAGAAAGTTATTGGTTATTGGGATACAAGGTCAAGGCACTAAAAAGCGCGCTATCTGAATTGGAAAATTTACGGTATTAGACCTCGGTCAACGTGCATCCGTCATCTAGCATCCCTCCTCAGACATCAAACAATATCTTCCAATTGTCCAAGACCCTGCCGAATAATTTCAACCTCGTCACCTGTACAATCCAAGATAGTCGAACCCACATTTTGGCCGTAACCTCCATCAATCACCAAATCAACCAAATGCTGGTATTTTTCAAAGATCAAATCTGGGTCTGTGCTGTATTCAATCACATCATCCTCATCTCGGATCGAAGTGGTCAATATCGGATGACCCAGTTCTTCGACCAAAATCCTAGGTATTTCATGTGCAGGAACCCGTATTCCTATGGTTTTCTTATTGCTGTGTAGGATTTTTGGCACCACATTACTTGCTTCCAAAATGAAGGTAAAAGGACCTGGAAGCCCTTTTTTCATCATCTTAAAAACCGGTTTGGTGATCACCCTTGTGTACTGTGCGATATTCCCAAGATCAGCGCAAATGATTGAGAAATTATGCTTTTTAGGGTTTATTCCTTTGATTTTGCAAATCTTTTCTACCGCCCGCTGATTCGTAATATCGCAACCTATCCCGTAAACCGTATCCGTTGGGTAAATGACCACGCCCCCATCCCTCAGGATATCTACGGCTTGTTTGACCTTTTTCGGATCTGGATTTTCTTCGTAAAGACGTATAAATTCAGCAGGCATTTTTTTGAGTTTGAGTATCCTTAAGTATTATTCTCAAGATTGGGTTCCAAAATCTATCCAATTCCTGCACGATCGGCAAATCTGCCGGTGCCCAATTGAGGGAAAACAACTCCTCTTTCGCCAGCCAGCGAATTTCTTCATGCTCCAAAAGACGAATCATTCCTGATTCCCAAGTACAGAGAAATGGTAGTAATCTGATTGTTTTTTCCTGAGAATAAGAAAATTCGCTCGGACTCATCGACAGTACAATTCTAATGGAAACATTCAATTCCTCTAAAATTTCACGGATTAGACAATCTTCAGCCAATTCATCCTGTTCGACTTTCCCTCCGGGGAACTCCCAAAGTCCTGGCTGATTCATCTTTTCCGATCTTTTCGCGCAAAGGATTTTTCCTTCCAAAAAAATAACTGCACAAGTAACCGGGATAAAAACCATCAAATAGTAAAATGAGTAAGAAAGGTAGAACCCAATCCCTCAAAGGACAAGCCCAGACTTGGGTTTTTTCCCTATTTTTGACCTCAGTATGCTAAACGAAAAAAGAAAAAAACAATTTCTCGTCGTGATGATCGCCTTTTCGGTCCTGACTATCTCGATGACTTTCTATTTCTATCAAGTGTTTTTTAGCCCGAACACTCTTATTGATTTGGAAACAAACTATATGCTCAAAATCCCCAGCAACGGTACCTACAAGAACGTTGTTGATGAGCTTTTCGAAAAAGCAGTGATCAACGACGCTCTCAGCTTTGGTTTTGTGGCTAAAGTCATGGGCTATCAAGAAGCTGTAAAGCCTGGTCTTTATAAAGTCACTCCACGAATGAGTAACCTTGATCTGGTCAGAATGCTTCGGTCCGGAAGGCAATCTCCCGTTCGGATAACTTTCAACAATGTTAGGACAAAAGAGGATTTGGCTGAGAAAATTACAGCCACTCTGGAGGTTTCGCAGGAGCAGTTTCTTGCCATGATTAAAGACTCCGTCTTGATCAGAAAGTTTGATTTTGAAGAAGAAACAATCATGAGCATGTTTATTCCGAATACCTATGAGGTTTGGTGGAACATTGCCCCGGATGCACTTTTTGACAGGATGTATAAGGAATATCAATCCTTTTGGACTGACCAAAGAAAAGCAAAAGCGGCTCAGATCGGACTCAACCCAAAAGAGGTCAGTGCGCTCGCTTCCATCGTGCAGGCAGAATCTCAGAAATCTGACGAGCGACCTCGAATCTCAGGAGTCTATCTCAACCGACTTCGGATAGGAATGCCGCTACAGGCTGATCCAACTCTTGTTTTTGCTGCCGGTGACTTTAGCATCAAGCGACTTACGGGTGTGCACATGGCAATTGAAAGTCCGTACAATACCTATAAATATGCAGGTCTTCCTCCCGGCCCGATCAATCTTCCTGATATCAATTCGCTGGATGCAGTGCTTAACTCAGAAGAGCACAAGTATATTTATTTCTGTGCGAAGGAGGATTTTTCCGGTTACCATGCTTTCGCAGAAAATTACAACGACCATATGACCAATGCCCGACGATATCAACGTGCATTAAATACTGCCAAAATCTTCTGATCATGTACCTTGCCGAAACGCAAATCCGTGTCCGCTATGCCGAAACCGATCAAATGAGCTATGTGTACTATGGCAACTATGCGATGTATTTTGAAGTTGCTCGAGTGGAAGCGATGAGGAGTATTGATTTTTCTTACAGGCAAATGGAAGAAGAAGGAGTGATGATGCCTGTGTTGGAAAGCTACTTCAAGTATCATAAGCCCGGTAAATACGACGAACTTTTAACCATCAAAACTAAGATCCCGGTGATGCCCGGTGTACGCATACGGTTCGAATATGAAGTCTTTAATGAGCAGTCAGAATTAATCACTGCTGGCTGGACCATCCTGGCCTTTCTCAAAAAAGACAGCCACCAACCGACCAGACCACCCCAGAATTTGTTAGCTTTATTGAAACCATTTTTTTAATCAACTAAGCCAAAGTGGTAAAAAAGAGAGTTCAATTCTTAAAGGATTTACTGAAGACACAAGCTAAACGGCTTCAAAAATTCCACTTTGGAGACCCGGACAAAAACCTATATGAGGTTGGGAAGCTATTTATTTTTCAACTTCAGAAAGACGATATCAGCGAGCGTGCCGGTTCGATGGCGTTCAGTTTTACTCTTGCGCTTTTCCCTCTTTTGCTGTTTGTTCTGAACATGATTCCCTATCTGCAGGACTTCTTTCCTTATGTTACTACGGATAATATTTTACTTTTTGTGCAAGAAATCCTGTCCGCAGAAGTTTATTCCCAATTGGAAAATACCATCCTTGACATTATTTCCAAACCAAGGCAAAGCTTGCTTTCTATAGGCTTTTTCTTTGCCCTGTTTTCATCCTCACAGGGAGTGATTTCAATGATGGACTCTTTCAACTCGGTTTATCAAACCAATGATAGCCGCAGTTTTATCAAAGCAAGGTTGATTTCAGTAGCTATCCTATTTGTGCTTGTGGTTACGATATGCCTGGCAAGTACTGTCATGATCATAGGTAATATTTTGATCGCAGGCTTGGAGGATCTTCATCTTTTCAACTCAAACTTTATGATTTTTTTATTTACGACTCTAAAGTTTATCGTCCTCTTGTCGGTGTTTTATTTCACTACTGCATTCATTTTTCGATTTGCGCCGGCAGTCCACGACCGCTGGCATTTTTTCTCAATCGGTTCACAGGTTGCCGGACTACTGATCACCCTGGCATTTTACGGGTTCGGTTTTTATCTAGACAACTTCGCCAGCTACAATAAACTTTACGGATCCATCGGTACCCTGATCGGTTTGATGCTTTGGCTTTGGGTCACCTCTCTCATAATTCTAATTGCATTTGAGGTCAATGTCACGTTGGATTTGTTAGATATTAGAAAGAAAGGCGAGCCAATCGAAAAATTAAAGGCTTCCAGGCTGATCAATCCAGAGCAAAAAAGCTAACGATGATTGGAGAACCAAAACAACCAAACATTAATTTTCAGAGATCCAGCAGTCGTATATTTCATTGATTTAAAAAACTTCCAATCCAAATCACTCCTCCATGAACCCTTTCAAATTCACACTCACCATTTTTCTTGGCCTTTTTTTGATTTTCGGATGCTCTGCTCCGGAAGAAAAAGTAATCCCAGATTCGGAGATAAATGCATGGTTTGATTCAGAATATGAAGAACTGCTTCAAATGAGTCCTCTCCAGCTCACCACACAAGGCAGAAAAGATCGATATGGAGAAATCGACGACATGAGCGAATCCGCAGAGGATAAGCGACTGGCATGGATGGAAGAGAGTGTGAAAGAAATGAAGGAGAAATTTGATTCAAGTGCATTGAGTCCAGAGGCAAAAATTTCATTTGATCTATGGGAATATCAATACCAAATGGAAAAAAGAGACGTGGAATTCAGAAGAAAGAATTACGTCTTCAATCAAATGGGAGGGATTCATACGATGATTCCCAATATGTTGATCAATTTCCATAAAGTGGATGAACCGGCTGATATGGGAGCACTCGTCTCCCGGATCAATGAATCAGGAAGAGCTATCAGCCAGCTTTTGGAAAGAGCAAAATTGCAAACAGATGCAGGGATTCGGCCTCCCAAGTTTGCTTACGAATATGTGATCAAGCAATCTAACTCCCTTATTCAAGGACAACCATTTTCTGAAGGAAAAGAAAATGCTCCGCTTTGGACGGATGCTTTGAGCAAGATTGAAAAGCTGGAAAAGGATGGAAAAATCACCGGGGAACAGGCTGAGGAATTCAGATCAACTACCAAAGAAGCCCTTCTTACTAGCTTCAAACCTGCGTACACAGAGCTCATCGCATGGCTTGAGTCAGAGTTGCCAAATCTTGAGGAGAAACCCACAGGTGTGAGCAGACATGAAAATGGAGGGGCGTTCTATGCACACAAACTTAAATCTTCCACAACAACTGACCTGAGTGCTGACGAGATTCATCAGATCGGATTAAATGAGGTGAAAAGGATTCAGCAAGAAATGCTTGCGATTAAGGATCAGGTGGGATTTGAAGGAGATTTGCAGGCCTTTTTTAAGTTTGTCAACAGCGATCCGCAATTCTTTTTCCCCAATACAGATGAAGGAAGGCAAGCATATCTGGATGAGTCAACCCGCTATCTGGACAATATCAAAGCTAAATTGCCTGAGTATTTTGGGCTTTTGCCTAAAGCTGATTTGGTCGTAAAACGAGTAGAGGCCTTCCGCGAGCAAGACGGTGCACCTCAGCATTATAACCAAGGCACTCCCGATGGTTCTCGTCCAGGAACGTACTATGTTCACCTCTCGGATATGAATGCCATGCCCAAAACAACGATGGAAGGGGTTGCATATCACGAAGGAAATCCGGGGCATCATATGCAAATTTCAATTGCACAAGAATTGGAATCCGTGCCAAAGTTCCGTACCCAAATGGGTTTCAATGCCTATGTTGAAGGTTGGGCACTTTACTCTGAGATTCTGGCCAAGGAAATGGGGGGATATGAAAATCCATATTACGATTTTGGCCGACTGGTCAACGAGATCTGGAGAGCTATCCGATTGGTGGTAGACACAGGAATCCATTCCAAAGGCTGGACCGAAGCCGATGCTATTAAGTACTTCACCGAAAACTCATCTATTTCTCAGGGAGCTATTCAGGCCGAAGTTCGTCGCTATATGGTCATTCCGGGTCAAGCCACAGGATATAAAATTGGCATGTTGAAAATACAGGAACTGCGAAAGTTTGCTGAAACAGAACTGAGAGACAACTTCGATTTGAAAGGCTTTCATGATACTGTATTGGGTGGCGGTGCCTTGCCATTGAATATCCTGGAAAAAGTGGTGAAGCGATGGGTGGAAGAAGAAAAGGAGAAGATAGCGGAGTAGTTTCAACAGTTGGCAGTAAGCAGCGGCCAGTCAGCAGTAAGCAGCATTGAGGAAACATTCATAAACAGAAGTGACAAGCTGGACCAATTCAAACTAGCTGGTATTAGGAAAACAAACCGAGATTGAGCTACACCATGAAAATCAGTACGGAAATCTCAAGAAAACAAACTTCACTTTGAAGGAATTTGGAAATGGAATTTTAGGGACCGTGAAAAATAAAATCTATCTAATCAAGGGGTTAGCAGAAAATGACAAAAAGGAGTTTGCATAAAAAGAGAATAGACTTACTTTTGCACACCTAAACAAGCGAACCACGCAAGTTTAATATTTAGAGGAGTGGCAGAGTGGTCGATCGCGGCGGTCTTGAAAACCGTTGTACCGTGAGGTACCGGGGGTTCGAATCCCTCCTCCTCTGCTTTTAGTTAATCAAATCTTTCGAAAAGCCCCAGATTTTAGCGATTTGGGGCTTTTTTATTTTTTACTTGGCCCAGATTAATACAAAATATTCGGATTTTGTAGGGTTTTTGCGAGACCTATAACATTTTCAATCGAGACCTATTTTTTGGTGAGCTTTTTGGTGATTGTGGAAAATCGCTGTTATGTCAAATGGTCGTGAGATAGCTTTGTTTATCATTGAACAACAAGCTATGAATATACCAACGCTAACATTTCTCCTGCAGGAAAAGAAACTCAAAAAAGATGGGAATGCGCCTATCTACCTTCGGATTACTATTAATAGCACACGGTCAGAAGTTTCGACTAAAATTGATGTAACTCCAACCAAATGGGATTCAAAGAAGGGATTGATCAAAGGAAAAGATCCACTATCTATAAGATTAAATCAGCAGCTCTATAACCTGCAGACCAAGGTGTTTGAAGTGTTGGAGCAGATAAAACAACAACGCTATGATATTACAGCATCCAACCTAAAATTGGCTTTGATCGGAAAGCTTTTTCAAAGCTACAGTGTAGCCCAGGCTTATTCACTCTTTTTTGATTCATTGGAAAACAGGATAGGGTCGGATTTCGCACCTTCCTCATTGGAAATCCATAAAACTACATTCGAGCATCTGTTGGAGTTCTTACAGGCTGAAGGAAAGGAAAATCTCAAACTCGAGGATTTTAATAATCAGCAATTCATGCGATTTGAACAATTCTTAAAAAAAGAAAAAGCAAACCAGCACAATACGGTTTACAAGAAAATAGAAAGGCTAAAGTCCATGTTCAAATGGGCTTATGAAATGGACTATGCTGAAAAGGATGTCAGCAAAAAGTTTAAAATCAAAAGGCTCAAAAAGGAAATTATATTTCTCACACAAGAAGAACTCGATCGGATTATTTCAATTAAAGCAGTTGAACGATTAGAAACTATAAGGGATGCTTTTGTATTTATGTGTTACACCGGCTTGGCATTCAATGAAATTGAAAGGCTAAAGGAGGAGAATCTTTCCATGAATATAGATGGTGGATACGGATTGATCCTTTCACGTCAAAAAACGGGCAGAAACATTCCAGAGATCCCTCTTCTCACCATCCCACTTGCCTTGATTTTGAAATATGAAAATCATCCCAAAAGATTGCGTGATAAAAAACTCTTCCCAATCCCAGCCAACCAGAACTTTAACGGCTATTTAAAAGAACTTGCAACCTTGGCAAAAATAGAAAAATCAATAAGCACCCACACCGCAAGAAAGACCTTCGCAACCACAGTATGCTTACGAAACGGAATGAGTATGGAGGTGTTGAGTAAATCCATGGGGCATAGCAACATGAGGATAACCCAGGAATCATATGCAGATCTCCAAAATGATCGGATCAGACAAGAATTCAAGAAATTAGAAAATAGCCTGAATAATCATGAAACTAATAAATCCATTGCTTCGGAAGGTCTTGGTTGAGTTGAAAGGGTTGGAATACTCGTTGGTATTCTGGTGGGATGATCAAATGATTGAAGATTTTGAAAAAATTTTAGAGCGTAAAACAAATGAGACAGTACGAGCCCATAATACTCCAAACTCGGTAGTTGAGTTTAACCTAAACGTTTTCAAATCTTTCAGCTTAACACCTGTTACAGAGTTAATTCTTTCCAATCAGGGTTGGCATTTAACAAATATCTTCTTGTATTATCAAAGGCTGGAATTGTTACCTCCAATCCAAAAATTGAACTCACACTTTGAATTCCCCAATACATTAATTTGCTATCTAAATAAAAAAACAAACGCTTCAATTTTATTAGATATTTCAAACCAAATAACATTGGACAATCTGATCTCCAGTGGCTTTGAAATTCAGGATTTCTGCAAAAGCTCGCTTTATTCTCAAACATCCATTTCAAATCCCTTACAAGTTTTATTTGCAGAGTATTCTTTTCGTGTGTAGCATGCAATAAAAAAAGATAAATGCTAAACACGGAGAAATATTACCTGTCCCTTATATCAATTGAAAAAGGTCAAAGGTTCGACTTAATGAAACAGGAATTATATCTGAAGGCTTTTACAGAAGATTGGCTTAATGATAAATCAAGAATATGGAGCGCGACATTGGAAGAATTAATAGAAAAAACAAAAAAGGTGTTGGAATTGATAAACCAATCCATCAACTATCAGTTTGCCAGTAATTCTGAAATTGAAGCTGAGAACCTAATCTCAAAACTTGACCCTGGTATTAAAGGAAAATATCCCAAAAGAGCCTCCATAATGTTTGAAGAAATAATCCTAAGAAATCCACTTGAGGAAGTTCACTTGAACAGAAAATTGCATGCTGAAGATCTCCAAAATTCCTTGACGTTACAGCTACAAGAATTAGAATCCTGCCTTAAATTTTACGAAGACGAAAAAGACTCAAAAATCTTTTGTCCGGAATACCCGAAAAAAGATAGAATTCCATATCAAGGAGGAGAAAGATCCTTAGCTTTTTTTATTGCTCTTTTGATTGAAGGCGGTTTTATCCTTGGGCCACCAATTACCAATGACTATCAAAAAGGCGGAGCGAGTCAAACTTACATTAACGAGTCAATCAAAAAATACATAATAAGTAAAGACCAACTTTCCTCAGCAGTAAGCAAAAGCTTTTACTGCGTAAATAAAATAGGTGAAAAATCCTCAGAGGGTTCAATAATTCAGGATCCAAAGATTACCAACCTGAAATCGAAAATGCAGGTCACAACATTAAAAGATTTAGCCGATACAGAGAAACAAAGGATTCAAAACGGTTTAACCAAAATGTTAAATTATGTCGACGCTAATTCTTGAAAAAAAAAGTGAGTAAACTTTTACGGCTGCCTTATATCAATAGGGTGGCTTTTTTTTGAATTATACATGCTGAAGCACAAATCAAAAAGGAGAATTCTTGAAGATTTAATGCAAAATTTTTAAGTTAAAAAAGCTCACCAAAACACTCACCAGGAATTTTTAGCGTGCGCTTTCTGGACAAAGCATCTTTGTTCCATGATACACAATAAAAACAATTTCAATCAGATTACTCTGATGAATACCGAACAACTCCACGAGTTGATTCGAGAAATTCAAAACCTAAAAGAAATTATCCTAAGGAAAAATTCTGATAACGAGATCCCAGCGTTACTGAGGACCAAAGAAGTGTGTGAAATTCTGAAAATTAGTGTTAGCACTGCTGCTGATCTACGCCAAAATGGAACCATCCCATTCACTAAAATCGGAGGGTCGATTTATCATTTCAAAAAAGACATCATTAGGATCATGAAAGAAAATTACTTGGGTTGGCGTGAAGTCTAAATTGAAGACAGAATTAAAAACTGCCTCAATGGCAGTTTTTAATCATTTCCTAGGTCATCTATTTACTGGAGGAAGGATAAAACTTGAACAGGTTATTTTCAACCCGTTTATTTCTCAAAAAAAACGAAAGACACGCTCCTTCAAATTTTTTAGAGCAAGAGACGGAACTCTGCTTTACCATGACTCTGTAACCGGGGAAACAGGGAACTGCGTCTGTTTTGTTTCCAAGCTCAAAAATATAAATCGAGTTGAAGCTATTCGTCTAATATTAATTCTTAAACAGGAAAAAGAATAATGAATTTTCTAAATCAATACCTTAATTATGAAGGTATTACAAAAAGCATACTTGGCCAATTCAATGTTGAGGTATACAATGAAAATAGCCAAGATTTACAGGTAATCTATTCTTATTTGGATGGATCTAAAAAAATTTGTAATCCTTATTCTTCCAATTCAAACGAAAAATGGAGAATAGTTAATCCAACTAAGGCCAATCAAAATCCAAATATATTCGGTTTCGACAAGTTACCTGAAAAAGGAAATTTGATCGTAATTACATCAAGGGAAATTGATGTTATGGCGCTCTATTCTTTAGAAATTCCGGCCATTTGCTTCAGTTCTGTTGATTCAACAATTACTGAAAGAGTTTTTGATAAGATGAAGAAACGTTTCGAAGATTTGATCATTTTATTTTCTTCAGATGAAACAGGAATTAGATTAGCAGAGGTGAATTCAAAAGAATTTTTAATACCCTACTCGGTTCTCCCAATTGGTAAGTATGGAAAGGATTTAACTGATTTTCTGTCTTTGGGTAGGACAAAGACAGATATTGAAAATATTCTACAAAGAGGTATTTCAAGATTTTACCGAAGAACACAATATTATCAGGCTGGAATGCTTTCAAAAATGAAGTTTTTTGAAGAAGATTATGTAATTCCTGGAATTCTTCAAACCAGCTCTTTAGGTGCTTTAATAGGTGGGTCAGATTCTGGTAAAAGCCTATTAGCTCTTCAGTTTTCGATATCATATGTTCTTGGCAATGATTTCCTTGGTCAGAAGCTAAATGGAGGTAAGAAAGCTCTATATTTTTCTTTGGAAGATTCCCAAGGTTCTATTGCAAGAAGGTTTGAAAAGCTGACTTCAAAATTTTCGCAGGAGCAAAAAGACCTTATTAATAACTCGCTCTTTTTTAGTCATGAAAAAGAATCAATTGAAAACTTAATAAATCATCATCTTATCGATTTTCCTGATACGGGACTTGTGATAATTGACACATTTAGTGAAATAGCTTCAGGTAAAGATATTAACAACTCAGGAGAGGTAAGAAAAATTCTGAGACCTTTCCATCAAATTTGTCAACTAAATGAAATTGCCATAATAATAATCCATCATATAGGTAAGGCTTCTGATAAAGAAGGTAAAATGAGTAAACTTGGAATCGTTGGCAGTCAGTCATTTGAAGCTTCCATGAGATTAGTAATTCAAATGAATAAACCCAGCGAGGGTAAATACGAAATAGGCATCGTAAAAGGGAATGATATAGATGAAAATCTTAAGTCGTGGAAATCAAAAACCTACCTTTCACATTCATCTGAAACCCTTTGGTTTTCAAAAAATAACTATTCAATTGATTTGGCAATCAAAGATGATAAAAAGGTTGACTGGCAATTGATTTTTGGAGAAAATAATACCTTAAAAACCAGTGAGATTAAATCACTACTTCTCAAAGAATATAAAATTGAGGATAAGGCTGCTGAAAAACTGGTTGGAAAAGAGCTTGGAGAGTTCAGATTAAAACTGGGCTTTTATAGCAAGCCGGTGACCTTTTCAGGAGTTGAGGAGGAAGATGATTTCGAATTATAAACCATTCTCATTTTTTTGTTTTAGGCCTCTTTTTTACCCCCCCCCCTCTCCTTAAGGGAGAGGGGGGGGGGATTAGCAAAAAATAAATACATACAGAAGCTCTATTAAAACTAATGGAATCTCTTAGAATATAAATGCCTACGAAATACAACCAATGTTGCTTATACCATATACCCTATATGAACTCCCCCGATTACTACCTGCTTTTTGAGGTAAATTTCCCTGAAAATTAGCTGGCTTTGGAAAGGCTAACTATAAGAAGTTTTCACTTACGACACGAACTCAAAATAGCACTGTCTCTCTATTCCTGACAATTGCCAAAACCAACAATATTTTCTGGATCAATTATCACTGCCTTCTTAGACTCACTTTTTTCAAAAAGAGTAGATTGGTCTGCCATCAACTGGTCGGACTTTTCAAGAAGCATTTCCTTAAAGGTTTTTGCGTTCTGGTTACTTTGTTGAATGAGATCAGCAGTTCCAAACTCTACAATCAAAGACCTGAACTCTTCTGGTTCGAGCTGAGAGTTCTCAAGAAGTTTTTTTGCAGTTTCTACCAGAAGCTTTTCCTCTCTCCTTAAAATCAACTTTGCTTCTTCGAAAGCTTCTTGAATGAAAAGTTCTGCCTTCTCTTCAATGTGACCCATTTTATGAATTGAATAGTCTTGATCGTTGGAGCTTTTGGCAAATCTGATTGGTTGGCTTCCAAATCCGCATTCCTTGAACATGAAAAGTACTTTTTCAGTGAGATTTTCAAAATCCCCCGCTGATCCGTTTGATACATTCCTTTCTCCAAAAACTAACGTTTCTGCAATAAAACCACCAAGAGAAACCATCACTTCTTTTTGAAGTCGATCGTAGGTAGTAATATTTCCTTGAAAATCACTGATTACAAACCCTCCAAAATCAGGATCAGAACAAACGGAGACCACTTTTTTTGGAATCTTACCCTTGGTTTGAAAATGAAGTATGGCATGACCCGATTCATGTACAGCAACTATCGCCTGAAATTCATCACCGCGAGTCTTTTTCAATTTTTTAATCTTGCTATCTATGGGAATCCAACTTGTGAGTACAGTCTTTTTTTCATTAAAATATTCAACATCCAGCCCATCATTCATAGACAACTTGATACGGATCGCTTTTTTTCCAAATCTGTGATAGGCCAGCAGTATTTTTGGAATCACATCACCAATGGAATATCGGATGGTGGAAAGTAAAGGCCTTACTCCCTGAGTTGCTGCCACCCCCTCCTCAAAAAGCCACTCCACAACTGATTGATCAAACTCCATAGGAATCTGTGTTTTCTCCTTGAAGTTGTCATTGATCTTTTTCAGCTCGGATGTAATGATTTTCCGATATGCTTCTGAGTTTAAACTTGGGTAAATCACATGGTTATTTCCCAATCTTGAAATTTGCTCATTCCTGAAATAGGACTTAAGAGCCTTTTTCATGTGAGGAAGCTTAATCTTGCGAGAAAGGGCATAGAATTCATCCGGAGATATGTCTGAAGTTTGGTCTTGAGCAAAGGAATAAGCTTGATCAATATTACCGACCACAAAAACCAAGGAACGTGTTAAATCCAACGTTTCAGGTATTAAGGTTTTTTCCCATGCTTGGGTTACCAGTGCCAAAACTCCTTGTTCATCTAAGGTATTTATATGAACTACAAACTGATAAAAGGAGGAGTATTCAAACTTCAATTTCTCAAAAAGGATTTTCAGTTCTTCCTCCTGAAATACGAAGTGACTGGTCGCCACATTCTCAAATCCCAACTCCTGCAAACCCTCCGGTACATCAATCATGTAACCTCTGAGCATCAGAAATTCAGAGTAGATCAAGGGTACCCTACCATTTTTCATTTTTAGCCCTTTATTAACCCAATACAGTACTTCCTGATAAATCAATTCGATTCTCTCTTTTGTGCTTCGGTAAAAATCATTCTGTTCAAGTTTTCCATTGTCCAAAAGCCGCCTTATAACCCTTGAAGAATCGCTCAACTTTCCTTTTCGATTTTCTTTTACATTTTCTAAAAGCTGGAATTCATCCAGCATAATCACCGCAGAGGGAGGAGTTCCATGGAATAACTTATACGTGAATCCCTTAAATCCCTGGAAATCAAAAAATCATAAACACTTACATGAGTTTGGCTGAAGAGATGAAACTATCTATAGCTAAAACCCAAAAATACCCTGTGTAGGGTATTGTATCTTTAACCTTTTAGGTTGTTCTTAGCGAAAACTAACCCCATATTTTAATGCTTTCATATATTGCCTCTATTCTCAATCCGGCAAATTGGGAAGATGGGATCACTTTAGTATTCCTCCTGGTTATCATACTTTACTTCCTGATAGAAATCATAAGGCTTTATCTGAAAGTATCGACACTTCGAAAAGAAATCCAATCAATTGATATCGATAAATCAGATTCGTTTGAAAAAACGGTGACACTACAGAATTTATGGATTAACTATCAATCATCTTTCGGATTCGGGATTCTCAAAAAGACAACAGAGGATTCAAACGATTACTTCAACGAAAACACACTAATACTTAATAATTCTAATTTCAGGTATTTCCTTACCCTTCCAAATGTGTTCGTTGGCTTTGGGATATTGGGAACTTTTGTTGGGTTAGTCTTCGGTATTTCATCCTTTAACTTAACCGATGCAACAACTATTAAAAACAGTATAGGCACATTGCTGGATGGAATGGGCACAGCCTTTTACACGTCTATTGCAGGAATGTCTGCCTCTATCATTTTTAATTTGTTAGAGAAAATATGGTT
Organism: Algoriphagus sp.; assembly: GCA_046597285.1. Taxonomy (GTDB): domain Bacteria; phylum Bacteroidota; class Bacteroidia; order Cytophagales; family Cyclobacteriaceae; genus Algoriphagus. The sequence goes on from JBKJKX010000038.1 coordinate 68,399, forward strand.
TCATTCAGCTTACAAGGAAATAAAAATCCTCGCCAACAAGCTAAATGTCAAATATAGAATAGGAAAAAAAGAATTGGAGTTTTTCCAACATAAAGCACAACTAACATTGATTCAGGAGGCTTTCGGGTTTGAGGACGAAAATGGAAATATCGTACAGCCTAAGGTGGTTTTTTCAACTATTAACAGGGAATTGCAGGAATCTACACGAGCCCTAAAAAGCTTTTCGACAGACCTTGCAAATAGCATAGAAGCAACTCACCAAATAATCATGAGTGAGTTTGATCAGAGCTTCCAAAAAGCCTTCAAAGAAACTTTACTTCCTGTAATTGAAAGACTGGATCGAGCTGTGGATGCATTGAAAAATGAAAAATCATCTTCCAATGAAAATCTTATTAATTCTACCATTGAGGCCTTAAAAGAAACTATGGGGAACATGATGGATGATTTCAAAGATACTCTTTCCGGATCAGCCAAATCGGAGATAGAAAACATGCTTAAAATTCTAAGCAAGTCAGCTGAAGTCCTAACCAAGCTTCCAGACCAACTTGAAAAAATTGAATCCACCATTGGTTTTGCATCAAAGAGCTTTCAGGACACTTCTGAAAGATCACTTGAAAATATTAAAACGGCTGAAGAAGAGAATTCAAAACAGCGATTAATTGCTACTGGAGAGTCCAATAAAGCATTAACCCAATCAATAGAAGTTGTAAAGGCGGCGGAAGATTTTGTTAAGAAGTTTGTAGAAGAGGCATCAAAAATGTCTTCCTCAATTTCTCAATACCAATTCCTCATAGAATCTCTCAATGACACAGGAAAAAATCTCAATCTAAGTTCAGTAAAAATTAATGAGGCAGTGGGGTTAATTGGTGCTTTCAATCAAAAATCACTTGAATCAAACAAGATGTTAACTGACAATTTTGAAAGGCAACTCCAACAGATAACAGTAATGAACCAAGACCATATAGAAAACTACAATACTATCAAGGATTCATTAAACGAAGTATTTGACGGGATTGACAAGGGATTGACTGGGTACCGTGATCATACAACCGATACGATTAATGATTATTTAAGTGAGTTCTCAGATAAACTCTCCCTGGCATCAGCAGCATTATCCGGAAGTATATCTGAGTTGCATGATGGCCTGGATGGGTTGAATGATTTCTTAGGAAAGGTTAAAAGGTAATCTATGAATAATGGCTTTCAAGAAGAGGAAAATCCCTTTTCGCTTTCTATTGGGGACGCAATGGCTGCACTACTGTTGGTGTTCATTCTTATTTTATCAGCCATCCTATTGGAATTAGAAGAGACAAAAGAGAAACAGAATGTTGTTATCACCGAGTATAAAAACTTGAAACAGGAAATCTATAAAGAGCTCTATAAGGAATTTAAAGACGATTTAAAAGTCTGGGGGGCCGATTTGGATAGTGTTTCGCTTGCCTTCAAATTCAATGAACCTGATGTCTTGTTCGCAAGCAATAGTTCAATATTAAAACCTGAGTTTCAGAAGATTTTAAATGATTTTTTCCCCCGATATGTCAGGATTTTGAGGCAAGAACAATTCATTAAAAACATTGAGGAAATTAGGATAGAGGGGCATACTTCCAGCGAATGGCTATACACGACAACAGATGACTTTGCCTACATTGAAAATATGAGGCTTTCCCAAGATAGAACCAGAACTACACTTGACTTTGTATTGTCTCAATTAAAAAATTCCGATACAAAAATTTGGGCTAAGTCTCTCATTACTGCAAATGGGCTTTCATCAAGCCAACTGGTTCTCAATAATGATAAATCCGAAAATAAAGAATCCTCAAGAAGAGTAGAATTCAGAGTTAGAACTGATGCGGAACAAAGAATTGATGATTTGTTGAGGCTGATTGAGGATTAAAAATGGATAATAAAAACAGCTCCGGCAACCTTCTTAAATTCAAAAAACTGGGTAACACTGATTTTGTCAAGTTCAAAATTCTTGAAGAAACAAAAGCAAAAATAAAGAAGGCAGAGAAACTACTTCAGAAAGTTATTGACAACTCAAATAATACTGCAATTCCCAAGAAAGACCAATTTAATCTGATTGTAGAGAGTTTTCTTGACCCCGGTAAGAGAGATTCATTTTTCACCAATTCTTCTGCCGTAAAAAGACTATGTTGGGCCCTGGATTACACCGATTCAAGGATTCCAAATTCAATAATAGAATTGGGTTATCTAACCACTGCCCTCGAAACAATTGAACCTCATTTTACTCCTTCCTGCTACAGTGCCCTGATTTATATCTTGTGCTCCAATTGGGGTGATAATAATATTGACCGGTTGAAAAGGTATATAGCATTGAAACTCAAAGAGGAAACAAACCAAAGGGCGAAAGTCCAATTCTTTCAAAAAAACCTCGGCTACATTTCATTAAGCACGGGGCCTGTTGATTGGGCTGTTCAAACATTCAATTCTGGTGAGCTCCATTTGGAGGGTTTCTTTGAGAAAAATGCAATGGCTGAGTATTTAAAGAATACCCGGTATTTCAAAAAATTCACGATGACTTTTTTTGAGGTCCTTCTCAAAAACTCACGCTTTGAAAACCGCAGCAGATGGCAGGAAATTATTGATTTCTCTAAAGTCAACTACGAAATAAGTCTTACCAAATACCTGATTTCTTTTGAGATTTCACATTTCAAAATTCAAATCACAAATGATTCAATAAGGGATATAATAAAGAATCAGGCAGTAAAACTAATAGGTGATCCAAATAGAGAGTCATATTGGAAATTGCCGGAAAATGAATATCAAAGGGATAAAATTGATATAGTTGAGGATGCCAGGAATGTGCTAAACCAATGGATAAATGAAACTCTTGTAAACATTTTCTTCTCAAAGGTGGTGGATGACAGGGACCGAAGAAGTTTTTGGATGGGATATGTTTCTAAAATGTCCACTGTTGACATCTTTTTATCTGATTATCAATTGCACTCCATTCTGAATGACCCACAAGTGAAAGGTGGGCTTGAAAACAGATTTGGGATATTGACATCCGGAGGCAGCACCAGCAGCATCCTTATTTTCACTATCGATAAATATCGATTCGTTTTGGCCGGAAGTATTGCAGGAGGAGCCTTGTATGTACATCCAAATACAAGTACCCTTTACCCAAGGATAGAAGACCTTAAAAGCGATTGGCTTTACGCAGGAAAGCGATTGAGGACTCTTAATAAACAAAGCCTAATTCATTCATATCTGCCAAATCTGATAAACCAGGATAGCTACTATCTTGATTTTCATGAAGAGGGGAGAATGGTCCATACAGGTAATTGGCAATGGAGATTATCATCTTGGTTAAAAAGCAAAATTCAGTAAATATGATGGTATTTGAATTTTCAAAAGCAGGTCTTAGCCCCATTAAAGGGTCAATCCTTGAAAACATTGCAACCGACAATCTCTCAAC
>JBKJKX010000060.1:0-41543 GCA_046597285.1 Algoriphagus sp.
GGGTGGAAGAATACAACACTTTTGCACCCCATTCTGCATTAGAAATGAAAACACCAATTGAATTTTATAACTTTAAAATCGCAGCCTAACTAGTCCAGCTTTTAAGCGGAAAGAGCAGAGTTCCTTTCATCGAAATAGTTCTCTATTCTCTACCGTAAAGTCTTTTTAAATGTAAAACGAAAATTTTCGGGATTATTTGAATTATTCAAATAAGATTTCAAAATCAAAACCCAAATATTTAATCAAATTTTCAATTTATGTTTCAATACTCAAACCTAAACTCATTTAAATCAGGCTTGAGCAATTTTTCGCGTTCAAGCTCCATCTGATACAAATACTCACCTAATTCGGTGAAGAAGGGAAATCCAATCTCATCGTACTCGTATTGATCATCGTTGAGGATTTCATCCGAATTCACATAAATCACCGCGCTGACGATAAACTCAACTCCGCTTTCAAAATCAACAAAATAGCTCGCATCCAAAAGATGTCCGTATGCCTGACCTGTCTTGTTGAAAATACGATACTTGGATGCGATCGGGTTTTTGTCAGTTCCAAACTTGTAAAACTTTGAGTAGCTGTCGTAATAGTCCGGCAATTCATACTTCGGGTAATCACTTTCTCCAGGTAGCATGCTCATATATTTCAGAATGAAATTTCTATGCTTCTCATTCAAATTGAATCGCTCAGAATCTGGGAAAGCCATTGGAAAAATGATTCGCTTTATTACTCCGTGAAGATCTGAAAGGGCAAATTTGTTTTTGAAAGTAAAGTCCAAACCCTTGTTGATCAGGGAATCACCTGCGAAATATCCGATACCGATTTGAGGTTGATCCGGATTGGAATAAGCCGTTTCCGTTTTTCTCTTCGGGATTTCAAAGAGGGTTTTACCTGAGTTATCCACAAATTTGATTGGATTGAAAAATCGGTTTTCATCCTCGCTCATCGGCATACTCAGACGGTGATTGATGATTGTATTTCCTAACTCTTTTTTCTTCAGCTTCTTATTGATGTAGTCCTGACCGAGCAGTTCGTAAAGCCGGTTATAGGCATCATTGTCCGAAACGAGCAGAATTTTTTTGATGTAATGAGCGATGCTGGGAAGGGAATTTTCAGAGGAATTATCAGAAAAAGCAGGAAGTTGGGAAGGCCTAACCGAATCAGTCAACATCGTTGTTTCAGCCGTTAATCCCTCAATATTTTGTTCTTCCAGCCACTCCAAAGCCAAGATCGCAATGGGCAGTTTCACGGTAGAAGCCGGGTAAAAATATGTCCTGTCATTCAGGTTAAACTTGAAATCTGCCATCAGCGGATTACTATGTTCATTTCGATCGATTCGAGTGAAAAGAATCTGAACTTGATATTTCGCAGAGTCTTCCAATACTTTTTTTAGAACTGGATATTGATCCAATCCATCCTGAAAAGGCACTTTTTCCTTGGGCTGACAAGAACTTATCCACAACAGGGATAGAAAGAAATAAATCTGGTTTTTCATTTTCCCCCGGAAAGTTGGTGTACAGCCTCATTCAAAGCCATCAAGTCCCATAGGGTATGAAACCCTGAAATTACGATCCGATTGATTTTTTGACTTTGAGCAGTTGGATACGAAAAGGAAGAGGTGATAAATCCCATTTCCTCCATTTTTTCAGCCCAATCCTCATTTTTATAAATAAATACAGGAAAGTCTGCCGAACCCTGAATTGTTGATAACTTCGTTGTTTCTTGATTAAAGATCCCGCAAAACTCCCGAATCAGATTTCTTTTTTGAGAGTAGATTTCTTGAGTTTCCAAAAATGCCTGAAGATTTGCAGGAGATCCTGGAGATGCCCCTGTGAAGATGGGCTGGGCTTTGATTCCCTCAATTACTTGGTTTTTCCCCAATATTATTCCTGCGGGCATTGCCAATCCCTTTCCTAGAGAACCTGATACCACTAAATTGATTTTGGAATCAACGTGCTGAGAATACGTTCCGAATACGCCATTGCCCAAGACACCAAATGCATGACTGTCATCGATTAGAAGACTGACTTCATGCTTTTTTGCAATCTCTTTCACCCAAGAATATTCATGAATTTCTGCTTTGAGCGGATCCACGGCATTTCCCAAAATTAGGATTCGCTGTGATGGAAGTTGATCTGATCCTTCCAGACATTGATTTTTCCATTGTATAAAACTTAATTGAAAGTCAGGTTTTAATTCCGCAGGAAGTATGGCAGGATGTGTATCGGGTGCGACCCAGCACTGATCCGATTTTGGGAAAAGGTATTGCCATGCCGAGATTCCTGCCAAATATCCAGAACTCACCACCGCTGACGATTCAGCTTTGGCTTTCGTAGAAAAAAAATGTTCGAATTCTTCGAAGACTTTTAATCGCACATTATTCACTCGGCTCAGCCCATGATTGAAACCGTATCTCCGGATGCAATCGAAAAGCACAGCCTCATACTGTGGAACCTGATCAATTCCCAAATAAGAAGTCCCGCTGAAAAAGAGATGCTCCTTCTTGCCGATTTTCACAAATCGGCCAAGACGCTGATCAAGGTTTAAAGGCTTCACTATTTAATTTATTTTGCAAAAATCTGCGTTGGATCCTGAAAAGACTTGAATTCAAGTGCATTTCCGCAAGGATCAAGGAAAAACATGGTGGCTTGCTCTCCAACTTCTCCTTTGAATCTGATGTATGGCTCAATCACGAATTCAATCCCGTGAGCTTTCAGTTTATCTGCCAGCTCGTGCCATTCTTCCCAAGGGAGTATTGCTCCGAAATGTCGAACCGGGACGTTTTTACCATCGACTATATTGGTGGCTGCCAAAGCCAATTCCTCCGGCTTGATATGAGCGGAAAGCTGATGGCCGAAGAAGTCGAAATCAATCCATTTTTCGGTGCTTCTTCCGATGTCGCAACCCAGCAAATCGCCGTAGAAGGAGCGAGTTTCTTCGATGTCCCTGATCGGGAAAGCCAGGTGAAAAGGTTTAAATTGGCTCATAATGCTTACTTTCGTTGAGTGATTTTTCGAGCTCAATTTAGTTTTTATTCCCTTAAAAAATATGTCAGATAAGAAATCTGTCTCTTTGGTTTTGAGCAGCGGCGGAGCGAGAGGATTAGCGCACGTAGGAGTAATTGAGGAATTAGAAAACCGGGGATATCATATTGCAGAAATTGCGGGTTGCTCAGCAGGAGCGCTAGTCGGAGGGATGTATGCCGCCGGCAAAATGCCAGAGTTTAAGGATTGGATCTGTAATCTTGACCGTATCGATGTGTTTTCCCTGATGGATTTTACCTTTTCAAGTAGAGGATTTATTAAAGGAGAGAAAGTCTACAATGCCCTGAAGAACATAATCAAAGATCGGCAGATTGAAGATTTTGATATTTCTTTTTCCTGCAATGCGGTAGATTATAAAACAGGAACGGAAGTCATTTTTAGAGAAGGGAGTTTATATGCAGCAATTCGAGCTTCGGGGAGTATTCCGACTGTTTTCCAGCCGGCAAAACACCATCGGCATGAGTTGATTGATGGTGGAGTATTGAATCCTGTTCCGATTTCTTTGTTGAAAAACTCAGGAAAAAACCTTGTCATGGTGGTAGGACTGAATGCTCCGGACTCAGCGATCATAAGTCCTCCGAAAAAAGACCTTCATGGAAGAAGTTTTATTTCTATGCCGGGCTGGTTGCGGGAATACAAGAATAAGATGGTCCAGTATTTTCCGGAACAGGAAAAAGTTGAAAAATCAACTTCACTTAGCTCCTTTAATTTGATGACCAGATCATTCGATTTACTTCAGGATCGGTTTTGTGAATTATTGGTTGCGCAATATCCCGTTGATATAGTTGTGCAGGTTGCCAGAAATCAAGCAGGAACGTTGGAGTTTCACCGAGCAGCCGAATTAATAGAAATAGGCAGGCAAAAGGCCACATTGGCGATAGACGAATGGGAAAATGCAGGTAGCTGAACTGAATCGCTTACTCGGAAATATTGATATCTACCTGCTGGACCAGATTCTCAAAGGAAGATTTACCGCCGATATGAAAATCCTGGACGCAGGATGCGGAGAGGGACGGAATGCGGTTTACTTCATTAATTCAGGGTTTCAGGTTTTCGGAATAGATGCGAATGAGACAGCGATCCAATACATTCGTTACGTCTCAAAAAGTTTGAAACCGGCATACGATGCCCATAGATTCCAAGTTGGAATGCTGGAAGAAATCCCTTTTCACACCTCAGCATTTGATGCAGTGATTTGCTCCGCGGTTTTACATTTCGCGGAGAATGAAAGGAATTTCTGGGAAATGATGAATGAGATGAATCGGGTCTTGAAGCCAGGAGGAGTTTTATGGTTTAGGATGACGACTGCTTTTGGAGGAATGAAGGAAGAAAGCAGAGAATTGGGAGGTGGAAAATATTTGCTTCCTGATGGATCAGACAGGTTTTTGATCACTCAGGAGCATGTGGATAAGTTGCTTGAAAAAGGGCTTTGTTTTCTCGAACCGCCAAAATCAGTTTTGGTTCATGGACAAAGGTCAATGGGTGTTTTTGTATTTGAAAAGATAAGCTGAAATGGATCTTCAATACGCTTTGGAACTTACCGGAACTTTCGTTTTTGCTATATCGGGGGCACTTGCGATCCGGGAGAAAGATCATGATTTATTTGGAGCGGGATTTACCGGATTTATTACGGCGATCGGCGGGGGAACTTTGCGTGATATCCTGTTGAATAGCTATCCATTAGTTTGGATAGGAAATGTGCAGGTGCTTTATGCAATCCTTGCCGGGATTCTTGTCGCGTTTGTTTTCCCAAACTTTCTGAGCCGATTGAGAAAAACGTTCTTCCTGTTTGATACGCTGGGAATCGGATTTTTCACCGTTTTGGGTGTAGAGAAAGCATTAAGTTTGGGAGTAAGACCAGAGATTGCAGCGATTATGGGGATGTTTTCTGCGGTAATGGGAGGGGTGATCCGTGATACACTTACCAATGAAATTCCTATTCTTTTCCGCAAGGAAATCTATGCTTCCGCTTGTCTTGCCGGAGCTATTCTGTATGTGGTTTTGAATTATTACGGACTTGAGCGGGATTACAACCTACTGATTTCGATGTCTGTTGTGATCAGTATTCGCCTGATATCGATGAGGTATAAATTAAGCTTGCCTAGGTTGGGTTGATGGAAGGGTGAAATTAGAAAGCTGAATTCAGAAATGTGTCGTTCACTAAATAGTGTTGACCGTTTGGTTACACACTCATTAATTCAACCACCAGATTGAGAAGTTCAGCACAGTAGCAAACGAAACCCAAAGCAGATAAGGAACCATCAAACCTGAGGCAAGTTTGGAGGCCTTACGGAATTGGATGATACAAGTCAGGATCAACGCCCACATCGGCACAATCACGACCAATCCGAGAATCGGAGATTCTAGCCCAAAAAATGCCGGAGACCAAAGCGCATTCAAAAACAACTGAACAAAATATAAAGTCAAGAATTGCTTTTTCTGAGGGTGGTTACCTTTCCAGATCAGATAGCAAGAGATTCCCATCAACACATAAAGAAGTGTCCACATCGGTCCAAAAATCCAGCTTGGGGGATTGAAAGACGGTTTATTAATCGTCTGATACCAGGATTGGACGAAGGTAATTGTGAAAAAAGCTCCCAATCCGCCTGCAAGTTGTGGAAGGGCGAGACTGATGATAAGCTTTAAAGTGTTTGACATGGCTTAGACAGTTTCAAGTAAAGTGCGAAAAGCGATGGCCTTATCCTGATATCTTGCTTGGGTTTTTGCTCGAATGGCGGGAGCATGATTCTTTTCGTAATTCATCATTTGATCGATGGTGTCTGTGAAATATTGGGAAGCATAATTGATGCTTCCATCGTCAGAGTCATGGAGCAAACGAAGGAACTTATAATCGAAAAATATTCCTGTTTCCATGATTTCAGGAATATGGACCTCTTTCATCCATTGGATAAAATCCTGCTCGATATCTGCAGAAACATTGATAGTGATGTTGTATAGAATCATTTCAGGGGATTTTAGATAGAATTTCCTTCTTTTGCTAACATTTATGAGAATCCAAAGTTAGAAATCTCAAACCGAAAATCTGACTTTTAAAAAACACAAGTACTTCGGAATATGCATACAGACGCACCCTCTCCCTCAAAATGGAGGTTTTCAGGATTGATGATAGCTAAGATTATCGTGGTGGCACTTCATCTTGTCGGGATTATTGGCCTGAGCCTTCCGGAATATCGCTGGCTATTTCTCATGCTCACTCCTGTTCAGCTGCTGAGCACAATGGTTCTAATCTTGGCTTTTCATAGAGGTTGGAATGATGCTTTCCCTATTTTTGCTGCTACTGCTTTTTGGATTGGCTTTGGGTCTGAATTGATCGGTATTCATACCGGTTTTCTTTACGGAGATTATGTTTACGGATCTTCTCTTGGACCAAAACTTTGGGAGGTGCCGGTCGTGATCGGGGTAAACTGGTTTATTTTGGTTTATCTGACGGGGACAGTTTTTCATAAAAGTATCCCAAACGATTATTATGCAGCGTTTATGGGAGCAGTTTCCATGACAGCATTGGATTACGTAGTGGAACCAGTAGCAGTGGAGCTTGATTTCTGGGCTTGGAAATTTGATATAATTCCTATCGGAAATTATTTGGGATGGTTTTTGGTATCTTTCCTGATTCACCTGATTTATAGGAAAGCAAAGTTTGAAAAAGAAAATCAGTTGGCCGCGTTTCTGCTAGTAACCATGATCCTGTTCTTTACAATTTTAAACTTCACGCTGAAGGTATAAGGTTTTAAAAGTGCCTTTCTTGACAATTAATTATTTGGTAAATCAGGATTAAAACAAAATAACGCAACAAAAGTTGTACTCTAAATGATCAAAGTACTTGGATTTATGGCCCTTGGTTTCGCCTTGATGGAAATTTGTGGATGGGCGATTCACAAGTATTTGATGCATGGACCTCTTTGGTCCATTCACAAGACGCATCATGAGCCTTCAAAGACTTTCTTTGAGTTGAATGATTTGTTTTCCCTTCTTTTCGGAAGTATAGCTATAGTCTTAATCATACTTGGAGTTGAAACATTTGATTATCGATTTTGGATGGGAGCCGGAATTAGTTTGTATGGAATGCTGTATTTCTTTCTTCATGACGTGTTGATTCACCGCAGAATGAAATGGTTTGAAAGACCAAAGAACAGTTTTTTACAAGGCATTTTTAAGGCTCATCAGGCTCACCATCGAACTAACCAAAAGGAGGACGCGGTGTCTTTTGGTCTATTTGTAGTACCCAAAGAATATTTTAAACAGGAAAAAAAGTGAGCAGCTATTCGATTAAGGATTTGGAACAACTTTCTGGTATCAAAGCGCACACGCTCAGAGTGTGGGAGCAACGCTATAATCTACTAAGTCCCAAAAGAACTGAAACAAACATCCGATTCTATGATGATCAGGATCTTAAACTGATCTTAAATGTCGCGCTGCTAAATGACAATGGTGTCAAGATTAGTAAAATAGCCTCGATGGCTTCTAACGAAATTCGCGAGGAAGTAATGAAGCTAACAGAGCGATCTCTTACCCATGATGATCAAATCCACGCGCTTACTATTTGTATGATTGAAATGGATGAAGAGAGGTTTGATAAAATTCTTTCTGCCAATATTATAAAGTTGGGGTTTGAGCAGACAATGATGAATATCATTTATCCTTTTATGTCGAAAATCGGAGTACTTTGGCAGACCGGAACTATCAATCCTGCGCAGGAGCATTTCATTTCCAATTTGGTTAGACAAAAATTGATTGTTGCCATTGACGGGCAAACCCTAAAAGCAGGAGGAAAGAAATTCCTTCTTTTTCTGCCGGAAAAAGAATTGCATGAGACTTCAATTCTTTTTGCAAGCTATCTTATTAAGAATAAGGGGCACAAAGTCATATACCTTGGTCAAACTACTCCTTATGAAGATTTAGTTTCCGTTTATAATCTACATCAGCCCGAGTTTCTTTTGACAGTGATTACTACCTCTCCTTCGTCAGAGGATGTTCAGGAATATCTGTATTCACTTTCAAAAAGATTTTCCACCTCAAAAATTCTTGTAACAGGCTACCAAGTAATCGGACAAGATTTCATTTTTCCCTCGAATGTCCGTTTACTTAATTATATCAGGGATATCAAAGAATTACTTGAAGAACTTGTGCCAATTGAGCAAGAAAAATAGTTTATCATTTTTCGTTTAGATTAAACAAAAGTATTTTTCTCGGAAAATGTTTTTTTTTGACCAAAAGGCCATTATTCAATATTTTCTGAGTTTAGTCAATAATTTGTTTAAACAAAATGAAAAAATATTAAACAAAAAGCTTGACTTTTGTTTAAAGAATTGTAATTTCGATTCAACAAAAACAAAAAGCCATGACGACTCTAGAATTTAGCTACTCATTGAACAAACTATCAAGCACGCTGAAGCCTTTTGCCTTGAAGTTGACAAGAGACATGGACGATGCAAATGATCTTTTGCAGGATACCATGGTAAAAGCATTCACCAACAAAGATAAGTTCACAGAAGGAACTAACTTGAAAGCATGGCTTTACACGATCATGAAAAACACTTTTATTACCAACTATCAGCGTATGGTGAGAAGAGGGACTTTTGTGGATACCACAGACAATCTTCATTACCTCAACTCATCTGATGTTTTGATAGAAAACGGTGTTTTCGGAAATTTCGCGATGGACGATATCATGGAAGCTATCGATAAGCTTGATGATGTTTACAAGACGCCTTTCATGATGCACTTTAGAGGATTTAAATATCATGAGATTGCTGAAAAGCTTCAAATTCCAATTGGAACTGTAAAAAATAGGATTCATATTGCTCGCAAAGTTCTCAAGGAAGACCTGATGGTTTATAAGCATAAAAATTGATCCAATGAGTCAAAAAAAAGTGGTGGTGATAGGTTCCGGATTTGCAGGACTTTCAGCAGCCACCCATTTAGCAGCAAATAGTTGTTTAGTAACCCTAGTTGAGAAAAATGATTCCCCTGGTGGTAGAGCTCGCAAGTTCGAACATCAGGGATTTGTTTTTGATATGGGTCCAAGTTGGTATTGGATGCCTGATGTTTTCGACAACTATTTCGCTCATTTTGGTAAAAAAACCTCTGACTACTATAATTTAATTCGTCTGGATCCTTCTTATGCTGTGGTCTATGGTGAAAATGACATCCTGAATATTCCGGCAGATTTGGAGGAGTTCAAAGCGATGTTTGATGCTTTGGAACCAGGAGCCGGGAAAAGACTGGAAAAGTTTTTGGCTCAGGCCAAATACAAATATGAAGTTGGTATTCATGATCTAGTGACCAAGCCAAGTCGCTCTATTTTTGAATTCACCTCTCCTGGATTGCTTGTGGACATGATGCGAATGGATATTTTCCAATCCATGTCTAAGCATGTGAGAAAATATTTTTCACACGAAAAAATAATCCGATTAATGGAGTTTCCGATTCTCTTTCTTGGGGAAACGGCTGATAATATTCCTGCTCTTTACAGCTTGATGAATTATGCAGATATCGCACTTGGGACTTGGTATCCGATGGGAGGGATGCATGAAATCATCAAAGGAATGGTCAGTTTGGCGGAGGAAAAGGGGGTAAAATTCCGTCTTGATGCAGAAGTCGAAGAAATAGAAATTGAAAACGGTATTGCAAAAAGAGTAAGGTTGAAATCAGGTGAAATAATTGAGACCGATGTAGTGGTAGCAGGGGCAGACTATCATCACGTGGATAAACACCTGATTAATCCCAAATACAGCAATTACACGGAAAAATATTGGGACAAAAGAGTGATGGCACCATCAAGTTTGCTCTTTTACATTGGTGTAAATAAGCGCCTGAATAACCTGAAGCACCATAATTTATTTTTTGATGAGCCGCTTGGACCGCATGCAGATGCGATCTACAAAAATCCAAGATGGCCGGAAAAACCACTTTTTTACGCTTCAGTTCCATCAATTACCGATCCAAGTGTGGCTCCCGACGGAATGGAAAACCTGTTTTTGTTGATCCCGTTGGCTCCGGATCTCGAGGATTCTGAGGAGACAAGAGAAAAATATTACGGAATCATCATGGATCGTTTGGAGAAAATCAGTGGACAAGAAATCCGGTCTCATGTGATTTATAAAAGATCTTATGCCCATTCTGATTTTAAGGCTGACTATCATGCATTCAAAGGAAATGCTTATGGACTGGCAAATACACTTCTTCAAACTGCAATTCTGAAACCTTCATTGAAAAACAAAAAGGTAAAAAATTTATATTATACGGGTCAGCTTACCGTTCCGGGGCCTGGTGTTCCACCCTCTTTGATCTCAGGTCATGTAGTGGCCAAAGAAGTGTTGAAGGAAAACAAATCGTAATTAAAAGGGTATATTCAAGTATATGAATGCAGTTGAACTCTTTGATCAAACCACTCTGGAATGTAGTAGGCTTATCACTCAGCGCTACAGCACCAGCTTTACGCTGGGGATCAAAACTCTTGACAAAAAGTTTCATTTGCCTATCTATGCGGTTTATGGATTTGTCAGATATGCAGATGAAATTGTAGACACATTTCACGATCAGGACAAGCAAAGTTTACTAGATAGATTTAGAAAGGATGCTTATGAGGCGATTGAAACTAGGATTTCGCTTAATCCTGTTCTGCACGCTTTTCAACTGATTGTCAACAAGTATCAAATTGATCGTGATCTTATTGAGGCATTTCTTCACAGCATGGAGATGGATCTTGATTTCAAAATGTATAATGACAGCAAATATCATGAATACATTTATGGATCAGCCGAAGTAGTGGGTTTGATGTGCCTTAAGGTATTTTGCGAGGGAAATGATGAGATGTACCAACGTCTAAGAGAGCCTGCCTGTAAGCTTGGGGCTGCTTTTCAGAAAGTAAATTTCCTTAGGGACATCAAGAGTGATTACGAAGAAAGAGGCAGGGTTTATTTCCCGGGAGTAGATTTCAACAGCTTTGACAAAAGCGTGAAAAAACTGATCGAAGATGACATTCAGAGAGACTTTAATGATTCTCTGATCGGAATCGAAAAACTTCCAGACGGAGCAAAACTCGGGGTAAAAGTCGCTTATCTATATTACCAAAAGTTGTTTGACAAAATCAAAGGCCTCGCTCCTGAAGTGATTATAAATGAAAGAATTCGAATTCCAAATTCAAAAAAACTTACCCTTTTGTTGGGAACGTATTTCGGCAATAAATTAGGCATCAGCTGACAATGGAAAAATTCCTCTACCTGGCAGTCAATTTATTTGCGGTTTCTTTTCCGCTCATTCGTTCCTTCGAACCAAAGATTCGCTTTGCAAGTAAATGGAGCGCATTATTCCCTGCGATCCTCATTACCGGTACTTTTTTTATTATCTGGGATTACTGGTTCACTTCGATTGGAGTTTGGGAATTTAACCCCCGTTATTTGTTGGGAGTTTACTTCTTTGACCTTCCTGTGGAAGAATGGTTGTTCTTTATCACGGTTCCATTCGCTTGTATTTTCATTTACGAAGTTTTGATTTACTTTTTCCCAAAAGATGTGTTTCAGCCGTTTGGAAAACCATTTATATATGTAATGATTCCGTTCCTTGTTGGGTTGGGATTTATGCACATGGACAAATGGTATACCTCAGTAAATTGTTTTGTAGGTGCTGCTGCCTTGCTAATTCATTTCCTGGTCTTCAATGATCGGTATTTGGGAAGATTTCTGTTTGCCTACCTTGTACATCTGATTCCTTTCATTTTGTGTAATGGAGTCTTGACGGGGGGAATAACTGATGAGCCGGTAGTAATTTACAATAACAAAGAAAACCTCGGTATCAGAATTTGGACGGTTCCCATAGAAGACACCGTTTATGCCTTGACACTGCTGCTGATGAATGTTTCATTCTTCGAAAGCTTCAGGACCCAAAAAACATTTCAAACGAGTAGAAGTTAATAGCTTATGAAAAATCTTCAGGTCCATATTGATGATCATTCCGGCTTCTGCTTCGGGGTGGTTTATGCCATAGAAATGGCAGAAGAAATCCTGGAAGAGCAAGGATATCTATATTGCCTTGGAGACATCGTACACAACGATGAGGAGGTAAGTAGACTGACCAGGAAAGGATTGAAGATCATCGATCATACCCAACTTAATGAGCTCAGAGATGAAAAAGTCCTGATACGAGCCCATGGCGAACCGCCCTCGACTTACGAATTATCGATCAAAAACAATCTGACGTTGATCGACGCAAGTTGCCCGGTAGTATTAAAACTTCAGAATAGAATTAAAAACTCATTTGATAAGAAAGAAACGATCTATATCTACGGAAAGCATGGACACGCTGAAGTGATTGGATTGTTGGGACAGACTAACAATAAGGCAATCGTCTTCCAGGATATTTCCGAATTGGACCTTTCAAGTCTGCCAAAAAGCATCACTCTGTATAGTCAGACAACCAAGAGCACAGACAAATTCTATGAGATCAATGAGATACTCCGCCAAAATGGAATATTTGTCAATACCAATGATACGATTTGCAGACAGGTTTCTAACAGGGACAAAGAGTTGAGGGATTTTGCAGAGAAATTTGACAAAATCATTTTCGTAAGTGGTACAAAATCATCCAACGGAAAAGTACTCTATAACGTCTGTAAGGAAAAAAATGCGAACACCCACTTTGTTTCCAATGCTGACCAAATCGAATCGGATTGGTTTGAACCAAACGTCTCAGTAGGAATTTGTGGCGCAACATCAACGCCAATGTGGTTGATGGAACAGGTCAAGGAAAGAATCCTGACCTTCTGAAAAAATCCTACCTTGCCACCATGAAACCGGCAAAACCATTTTCTTCCAAAAATAAGGTAGACCCTAAAGGAGTTCTGATAGCTTTTGCAATCATGATTTTGTGGGCAACCACACTCGTATTTTTACTGGGCTATTCAATTTCATGGACGGATCCGCTTGTTTACATCGGAATGCTGGTTCAAATGTATTTCTACACTGGCTTGTTTATTACCGCACATGATGCGATGCATGGACTGGTCTCCTCTAATAAGAAATTGAATCATGTGATAGGTTGGGTAGCCGCGATACTTTTTTCATATAATTTCTTCTGGAAACTTTTTCCAAAGCATCATGAGCACCACCGTTTTGTAGCGACCGACAAGGATCCGGATTACCATTCTTCAGGCAATTTCTTCGTTTGGTATTTCAGTTTCATTCGCCAGTATGTGACGATCTGGCAAATTCTCCTGATGGCAGTTACGTTCAATATTTTGAAGCTTTATTTGCCAACAGAAAACCTAATTGTTTTCTGGATGCTTCCTGCAATCTTATCCACGTTACAATTGTTTTACTTCGGGACCTATCTTCCTCATATGGGAGAAAATACAAATGCTCATCATTCCGGATCTCAATCCAAAAATCATTTTTGGGCGCTAATTAGTTGTTATTTTTTCGGATATCACTTTGAGCATCATGATTCTCCCGGGACTCCTTGGTGGAGGCTCTGGAGAATAAAAGAGAAGCAAACAGCCTGATTTTGTTGATTTTTGTCCAATTCTTGTAAACTGTTAAACTTTTGTGCGAGTTTTTGATTTGGAGAATACCAACTAGAAATCATGAGATTAGCTATCCTTCTTTCTTCACTCGCGCTGAGTATTTCCCAGGGTTTTTCACAAGGCGTGATTCGCGGAAAAATTTCCAATCCTGTAAACAATCAGCCAGTAGCCTTTGCAAATATTCTGATTCTGAATACCGATTTTGGAGCTGTATCGGATGAAAATGGATTTTATGAGATTAAAGACATCCCTCCTGGACTTTACAATGTCCGATCGAGTTTCGTGGGATATAAGGTCCAGACAATTTTCGAAGTTCAGGTCACTTTAGCAAGGCCGGTACAGTTGGATTTTCAATTGAAAGAAGAGGCTTCTGAGTTGAATGAAGTGGTGGTGAGTTCTGAGTTTTCACGTTCTGAAGAAACTCCAGTATCTGTCAGAAAGCTTAATTCGAACGAAATTGAGCGTTATCCAGGGGGAAACCGGGACATATCCAGAGTGATTCAGGCGCTTCCCGGTGTAGCGAGTACTCCAAGTTTTCGAAATGATATTATAATCCGTGGAGGAGCGCCAAATGAGAATAAGTTCTTTGTAGATGAGATTGAAGTACCGGTAATCAATCACTTCGCTACTCAGGGTTCTTCAGGTGGTCCGGCAGGAATCCTGAACGTAAACCTAATTAAAAGTGTCGATCTGATTGCAGGTGGATTTCCACCAAATAGAATGGATGCATTGAGTTCGTTTTTTGAATTTCAGCTAAAAGAGGGAAGAAGGGATAAAATGTTTACCCAATTGACGGTAGGTGCATCTGAATTGACTCTTTCAAATGAGGGCCCCATCGGAGAAAAAACCACTTATCTGATTTCCGCAAGAAGATCCTATCTGCAGGGCCTTTTCAGGTTAATCGGATTGCCATTTCTGCCGACGTTTAATGATTTTCAGGTTAAGACTACGACTAAGATCAATGCTAAAACGGAGCTGACATTTATTGGGGTTGGCGCCATAGACAATTTTACGCTCAATTTCGATGTGCCTGCGGATGAAATAGAAGAAGAAAGAGAAATCCGGCTTTACCAGCTAGAGGTTTTGCCACTTCAAAGCCAGTGGAATTATGCAACAGGCCTGAAGTTGAAGCGATTCCGGGAAAATGGATTCTGGACTTTTGTACTTAGCCGGAACATGCTGAATAACCAATCCTACAAATATGCTGGCAATGACGAAAGTACTGACGCCAACCTGCTTTTTGATTATGTGTCTCAGGAATCAGAGAATAAATTCCGAGCAGAAAACAGCATTTTCGGCAAAGGATATACGATTAAATATGGTGTTAATTACCAGTATTCAAGGTATTTCATTGAAAATTATGATAGGTCAACTCTTGCTGGCACAGGTGAAGTAATTGATATCCAGTCCAAAACAAACTTCAATATTTATGGGGCGTTTGTTTCCGGCAGCAAAAATTTTTACAATGAAAAACTAATTCTGACTGCGGGACTTCGGATGGATGGGGCTGATTTCGGTAAGGACGCGGCAAATCTCTTGAACCAAATTAGCCCGCGATTCTCGGCCTCCTATCGACTGAAATCCAATCTTTTCGCCACAGCAAATGCAGGCGTTTACTACCAGAAACCTGCCTATACCGTTTTAGGTTACCGGGACAACGAAGGCGATTTGGTCAATCAGGAGAATAATGTACAGTTTATCAGAAATGCTCAGCTCATTGCCGGACTGGAGTTTATTGACCCTGAAAAGAATAGAAGATTTACGATGGAGGCTTTTTACAAAAAGTATAGCAACTATCCTTCTTCTATTCGCAATGGGATAGCTCTGGCAAATCTCGGCGCTGATTTTGGGGCAATCGGAAATGAACCCGTGCAATCAAATGCCGACGGAAGAGCGTATGGGTTGGAATTTTTGGCCCAACAAAGGTTATTCAAAAATTTCTACGGAATCGCAGCATTGACTTTGGTCCGAAGTGAATTTACCAATCCCAACACGGAGGGTTTTGTTCCGTCCTCTTGGGACAATCGATTTATTGTCAGTCTGACAGCTGGAAAGAGATTTGATAAAAATTGGGAAATTGGAGCCAGATGGAGGTTCTTGGGGGGAACGCCATACACACCTTTTGATGTAGAAGAGTCTTCGTTGATCACCAATTGGGACTTGAGAAATCAGCCGATCCTCGATTATACTCAAATTAACGCGATCCGACTTCCGGCATTTCACCAGTTGGATTTGAGATTGGATAAAAAATACTTCTTCGATAAGTGGAATTTTAACTGGTATGTGGACATCCAAAACGCGTATAATTTCAAAGCAGAGCAGGCTCCTCAGTTGATTGCTGTCAGGGATCCAGAGGGGAATATTCGAGTGAATCCAAATGATCCGAGCAGGTACGTTTTGAAATTCATCGAAAATCCTGCAGGAACAATTTTACCGACTGTAGGATTGATAGTTGAGTTTTAATCAATTCTAACTTAACTGATTCAAGAGTTTGATGATTCGATCAGCTTTAATTTCCGGTGAGTTTGTGCTGTAGATAAATTCTACCCAGCGCTTTTGGTCGGCATCGCTTAATTTTTGAAAAAGCTGAAGCTTTCCAGGATCATCCTTCAGACAATCTATCAATTCTTCCGGGACGTTGCTTGGGACTTCATCCCGCAATAACTTGAGTCGGACAATATCTCCCTGTTCTTTTCGAATGGTATTACGAATGGGTTTGGATATGGGAAGAAAAAGAAAACCGTCCCCCATTGGCATGAGGTGCTTTCCTTCGAACTCGAAATCATCAATAAAACCGCAGACTCGGATCATTCCAAATGATTTTCGGCTAGGCAAAACCGCCGGCGGCACTCTCGTAAAAGTCCATCCTCCTTTGCCAGGAAATTTTTCCAGAATGAAATCTCCTTCAATGATTAATTCCATGGAAAAAAAATAGAGCGGGTCTTTCTCGCTCTTAGTATAAATTTTAAGTAATTAATTCAATCTCCAGCGGACGTTAAGACCAAACCCGCCAAAATTAACTTTCGTAGTTTCCACCAGAATAAAGTAAGGCCTCCAATCCAAACCAACTACTATAGGAACATCCGCAAAAGCATATTCAGCACCTACTTCACCTGCAACGCCAAATTTGAAAGGATCTCCCAAAAACAAAGATGGACCAAAACCCAGGTAATAATTTAATTCCTCGATATCGGGGATTGGCCTGTAGATAGGATTCCAAAGCAAATCGATTCCGACTCCATTGTTACCAAAACTGAGATCCCCATGAACCCGGCTAAATTCACCCAATGCAAAGACCCCGTCTAATGCCACATTGTTCCCGTTGACATTACCAAAACGAATACCTATTTCTTGGGCCTTACTTTCAAGACTTACGAAAATAGCAAGTGCAAAAACAATAGAAAATACTTTCAAAAACTGCATAATGGATAGATAAAATTAAGGTTTAGCTAGTCTCTTTGCCTTTTTTAAGTATTTGTTAGGGAAAAGATTCTTGCTGCTGTTCCAGCGAAAATTGCGCCAATTATGCATCAAACCCCGAAAGCAGAGGATCACCTCTTCAAAAATGTCCGAGCAAGCCGAACTTAGATTAGATACCCGGATAAAATTCTTGAATACTTTTTCTCCAATTGTAAATGATTATATGGATCGCCCGATTCTCAAAGTTTCCTGAATCAATAAATCCATGTCTTCCATCCGCGTTCTCTGATTGACGTTGGCTATTCGCAGCGTGTATTTTCCGTTGAGAATGGTGGAGGATGGAGAGGCGATTCCTTCTTCTTGAAGGCGAAGTAAGATTTCCCGATTCAGTTGACGAAGTTGATCTTCCGAGTAACCTGGCTTTACCATTCGGTAACACGTAATGCTCATCGAAACAGGAGCCATCAATTCCAACTCGGGATTTTCAGACACCAGCTTTGCCAGGTATTCAGTTTGCCTATTGTTTTGAGCAATCATTTGAGCATATTTTTCAAGTCCATGCTCTTTGAGCGACATCCATATTTTCAGCGCTTTGAACCCACGTGAAAGTTCAAATCCATAATGATTGATTGAATCAAGTCCCCCGGAAAGACCTCTTTTTTCTTGCAAAAGGTAATTTGGTGTAAAAGCAAAAGCCTCCCGATGCTTTTTCGCATCACGGATCAACGCACAACCAACCTCATAAGGAACATAAAGCCATTTATGCAAGTCAAAAGCCAAACTATCTGCTTCTTCTATTGCTTGCAGGCGAGAAGAATACTTCGGATCAAGCTTTGCCAGGGCTCCATAAGCCCCGTCCACATGGAACCAAATTCCATATTTTCTGGAAATAGCCAATAGTTCATCCATTGGATCAATTGCACCGGTATTGACAGTCCCGGATGTCCCTACAATGCAAAAAGGGAGAAGGCCGTTTTCAAGATCTTCTTTGATTTGTTTTTCAAGTTTCGAGGTATCCATTTCATAGAATTCATTCACTCCAATTTTCCTTACTGCGTCAGTACCCAATCCGATTATTTCTGCGGCTTTCAGGATACAGCTGTGTGTTTCCACAGAGCAATAAAGTATCAATTGGGAAGAAGCATTTTTAAGTCCTTTGGAGCGAATATTTTCTTCTCGGAAGGAATTTCTGGCCACTGTCAGCGCAGTGATATTGGCCATGGAGCCACCGCTAACTAGAATTCCAGAAGCCTCGGTCGGGAAATTCATCAGCTGCTTGCACCAGTTTACGACTTGCTTATCCACATACATAGCTGAGTGTTCACCGATTGCCACATTCGGATTCATCCCTGATGCCAACAAATCTGCCAATACTCCCATAGGAGTGCCCGTGCCCTGAATCCAGGCAAAGAACCGTGGATGAACATTGCCCTTATTGTACGGAAAAATATATTTCTGGAAATCAGAATAAACTTCTTCAGGCGCTTGACCTTTTTCAGGTATTGAGGAATCAAAAAATTCTTTCACTTCTTCAGGAATTGGCTTCCAAGTTGGTTGATCACGAATTCCTTTCCAGTAATCAAACAGGTCGTCGATCATTTGATGTCCAAGGGCTTGCATTCCTTGCCAATCCTGAGGATCAAGTGTAAGGTTTTCGTTTGAATAGTCTTTTTTCATTTTGCTAATTTTGGTTTGAGGCAAAAATTACTTATTTCAGCGTGCTGAGGATCATGGAAACAAGCTTTTTGTTTTTTTGCACCCAGGGAAGAAGCTTTTGAAAGGCCAAAAAATGTAATGGTTTCAATATCCAATACCGAGGCTCAACCAATCCGATGATTTTCCCTCCAAAACCTTCTTTAAAACGAACTACTCCCTCACTTCCTCCCATTGAAATATCGTAGAATTCATATCCTTTCCGGATTCCGATTTGGATTACCTGATCCTGAAGAAAATGTCCGACCATTTGATCTTTTTTTTCGCGAAGGGTAGCTCCCATGATGTAATGTAGCTTTTTGCCGACCTCAAAAATTATTAAAGCACCTTTGAGCTCACCTTCATTTTTGCAACAAGGAATAAAACAAAGCTCATTTGTCACCATGGCCGAGAGAGTAGATCCGAATTCCTGCCAGCTTCGAACCGCGTAACCCTGATTTTCTGCATTGAGGATAATCAGATCATAAGCTGCTTTAATTTCAGTTTCAGATTTTGCAAAAATCAATTCATTTCCGATTCTTCCGGATTTATTGACATCGCGCCGAGTGGTAGTTTTATAGTTAGTCCGCACTTTTTCATAGGCGTCCACCTGTCCGGAAAAAAGGTCTACTGCTCGGAATGCAGAGATCCCGATCACAAATTTGAAAAGCAATCCTTTCTTTAAATGGTCAGTAGTTTGATCTGACAGGATGGAAGAAAGCAAATGCTCAGAATGCAGATTTTCATTCGAGAGTGCAGCCGGAAATGAAACTTGAGCAAGAAATGCTCCTTTTGACCGGGCAAAGTTTTTGAACGCTTCGATGAGAGTGCTCGCTAAATCTTCCCTTCCGGAAGTCAAAATCGGTCCATAAGGCGTTACTAAGACTTTAAATGGTCCTACACTTGCCAAAACCGTACCTAATCCTCCCAAAATCCTACCTTCGGGATTACTCGCGATTAGAAGGAATGGCGAAAATCCATAAGCACTATAGCTTTCAAGCCATTCTTTGGTCTGAAGATAAATTCCTCTCGGATTATCGACTAGAAATTTGTTCCAGCTTTCCCAATCCTGCGCCAGGGTAGTCCATTTGTAAGAAACTTCTTTCAAAGAATAATAATTTGGATGTTTAAAAACGAAGTTTTTGAACCAAATGACGATCAATTTTTCAATCTAGGTTAAGATCCTACTTTTTAAAGATAAAGTAAACTGCCAAAATCAGAAAAATCGCCCCTATGAGGTGATTTAATTTGAGCGTTTCAGTTTTGAAAGCTATCAAAGTGAAAATCATAAATACAACCAAAGTGATCACTTCCTGAATGACTTTCAATTCGACTAGGGAGAAAGGGCCTCCATTCCCGGAGAATCCAATTTTATTGGCTGGAACTTGAAACATGTACTCGAAAAGTGCGATGCCCCAGCTGATCAGGATTACAGATACTAAACCCAATTTGCTAAACCACTTCCACTCAGCAAACTTCAGGTGTCCATACCAGGCCAGTGTCATAAAGGTGTTTGACAAAATCAAAAGGCCAATAGTGAGGAGTGCTTTCATGCAGTCGAAGTAATTGATAAAGGCTAAATTTCATCAATTTTCACAACGATTAGATCCTTTATGCTAGAGACCAAATCAAAAAATAAACTGATACATCTCTTCCAGCTTACTGACTTGGACCACCTGGATTTTGAATTTCTTCAGATCTAAGCCTTTCACGGCATATTTGGAAACGATGATTTTTTTGAAGCCAAGCTTTTCGGCTTCTGCGATTCGGTTTTCGATTCGGGAGACCGCACGTATTTCTCCTCCCAGCCCCACTTCTCCTGCAAAACAAATCTGCTCTGAGACAGGCGTATCCTCGTAGCTGGAAATCAACGAGGCACAAACAGCCAGATCCAATCCCGGATCATCTACCCGAAGTCCGCCGGCCACATTCAGGAATACATCCTGTTGACCGAGCTTCATTCCTCCCCGCTTTTCCAAAACTGCCAAAAGCATATTCAATCTCTTTGCATCATGACCGGTGCTGCTTCGCTGAGGCGTGCCGTAAGTTGCTGGGCTGACAAGAGACTGAATCTCGATCAGAAGGGGTCTGTTTCCCTCCACCATCGCTCCGATGGCGACACCATTCAACACTTCCTCTCTTTGCGTGAGCAAAATCTCAGAAGGATTTGCAACTGGGCGAAGTCCTTCTGCCCTCATCTCATAGATTCCTAGTTCGTGGGTCGAGCCGAAGCGGTTTTTGGAAGTCCTGAGGATTCGGTAAGTCAGATGTCGGTCACCCTCAAACTGCAAAACGGTATCCACCATATGCTCGAGCACTTTAGGTCCGGCGATCGATCCATCCTTGGTAATATGGCCAATTAAGAAAACCGGAACACCCGTTTCCTTCGCAAATTTCATGAGTTCGGCGGTGCATTCTCTTACCTGAGAAACTGACCCGGCAGCCGATTCGATATATTGGCTATTCAATGTTTGGATCGAGTCAATAATCAAAAAGTCAGGTTTCAGAATTTCTATCTGCTGGAAAATCTGTTGAGTGTTGGTTTCGGAAAGCACATAGCAATCCTCATTTTTTGCAGACATCCGATCTGCCCGCATCTTGATCTGGGCTTCACTTTCCTCTCCAGAGATGTACAAGACTTTCTTTCCTCTCAGCGTCAAAGCAATCTGAAGCATCAAAGTAGATTTTCCGATTCCTGGTTCTCCGCCGATCAGCACCAGAGATCCAGGCACGATTCCTCCTCCCAAAACACGGTCGAGTTCTGCGTCCTTGGTTTCCCAACGGGGCTGAAGATCATAATTAACATCTTGAATTTTCTGAGGAGTGTTAGCTTTTTTGGTGGTATTCGAACTTGGCTTCCAGCTACCTTTGCCCGATTCTTCTTTTTGGACAACCTCTTCTACGTAGGTATTCCATTCTCCACATGCAGAACATTTACCTAGCCATTTAGGACTTTGCGCTCCGCAGTTCTGACAAAAAAAGGTTGTTTTTAGTTTAGCCATTCTTCAAGTACGAGGGACGAATTAGGAAATAAGAAGAATAATAAATTGGGAATCCCTTTCCCATTCCGAATTTTAAATTCTTAATGCGCTTCCAGCCAATCAGAACCGACACCTACTTCGACTTCAAGAGGAACGGCCAGTTTGATTGCATTTGTCATGAGTCCCGGAATGTTAGCTCTCAGGATTTCAACCTCATCCTTGTGTGCATCAAAGACCAATTCATCGTGCACTTGAAGGATCATTTTGGATTTTAGATTTTCTTTTTTCATCCAATCATGGACATGAATCATGGCAACTTTGATCAAATCCGCAGCTGAACCCTGAAGCGGAGCATTGATGGCATTTCGCTCTGCAAAATTTCTCATCGTCATGTTCTTACTATTAATGTCCCGTAGGTATCGACGACGGCCGAGGATGGTTTCGACAAATTCATTTTTTCTGGCTTTCTCGATTGCGCCGTCCATGTATTGTTTCACCGCTGGAAACTCTTCAAAATAAGCATCAATTATTTCTTTTGCTTCTGTCCGAGGGATTGCCAGTCTCTGCGAAAGTCCAAATGCCGAAATCCCATAAATAATCCCAAAGTTGGCAGTCTTTGCCTTTCTTCTCATATCCGTTGTGACCTCTTCCAAAGGAAGCTTGAAGATTTTTGCTGCAGTCGTTGCGTGGATATCGCGACCATTTTTGAAAGCCTCCAGCATAGACTCATCTCCAGAGAAAGCCGCCATTATCCGAAGTTCGATCTGGGAATAATCCGCAGAGAGTAGTACATGGTTTTCATCCCTGGGAACAAACGCCTTCCGGATTTCTCTCCCGCGGGCTGTACGGATAGGGATATTTTGAAGGTTTGGATTGACAGAAGAGAGTCTGCCCGTTGCAGCGACGAACTGATTATAGGTGGTATGAATTCTTCCGGTTTTCGGATTGATCATGGTTGGAAGAGCATCCACATAAGTTGATTTCAGCTTCACCATTTGTCGGTAATCTAAAATGGCCTCAGCAATAGGATGCTCGATGGCAAGTTTACTCAGGATTTCTTCGCCGGTTGCATATTGGCCGGTTTTTGTCTTTTTGGCTTTGGGATCAAGTTTCAGCTTTTCAAAGAGTACCTCGCCCAATTGCTTTGGAGAACCCAGATTGAATCTCACTCCGGCTAATTCGTAAACCCTCTTTTCTATTTCCAGACTTTCTGTTTGCAAAAGGATGGATAGCTCTGCCAAACTTGCGTTATCGATCCTTACTCCTTCAAATTCCATTTCGGCAAGTACATTGATCAGCGGATTTTCCACCTCATTGAAAAGCTTTTCCAGATGATTTTCCGTTAGAATGGGGTCTAGCCTGGCTTTCAATTGGAGCGTAATATCGGCATCCTCAGAGGCATAAGCTGTTACTTCGTCTTCGTCTACATCTCGCATATTACCCTGGCCTTTTCCCTTTTTTCCGATCAATTCTGTGATTGAAACAGGTTTGTAATTCAGGTATTGCTGGGCTAGCCAATCCATCGAATGCTTGCCTTCCGGTTCGATCAGGTAGTGGGCGAGCATGGTGTCATAGAGTGTTCCTTTGATATTGATGCCGTAGTTCTTAAGCACCAATAGATCGTATTTGACGTTTTGCCCTATTTTAACAATCTCGTGATTTTCAAAAAGTGGTCGAAGGATCTCTAGGATCTTCTGAGTTTCTTCTCTGTCTTCAGGACAGGGAAGGTAATACGCTTCGCCGGTGATATAGGCAAATGAAATTCCAACCAAATCGGCTTCCATCGCATTCAGGGAGGTTGTTTCGGTATCGAAGCAGACTTCTTTTTGGAGCAAAAGATAACTGAGCAGTTCCTTGACAGCCTCCTCGCCTTTGATCTTATGGTAATTGTGAATATTGGAAAGGATCGTTTCATAAACTGGAACCGGTGCTACCTCCACAGTTTCTTCCTCAAAATCTTGTTCTGCAACTGGCTCCGTGACTGGAGCCGGTGCGCCAAAAAGGCCCAGCTGTTCAGTTTTTTGAATGACAGCCTTCTTGGAGGGTTCTTTGAATATCCTGCTGGCAAGCGTGCGAAACTCAAGCTCATTAAAAAGTGCCCGGAGCTTTTGCTCATCAATCCCATCAATTATTAGTTCGTCGTGTACAAAGGCAATCGGAACATCGATTTTGATGGTTGCGAGTTCTTTAGATAAAAGACCTTGCTGGGCAAAGTTTTCTACATTTTCCTTCTGCTTTCCCTTCAATTTATCGGTGTTTAGGAGTAGCCCCTCCACAGATCCAAATTCCTTCAAAAGTTTGGTAGCGGTTTTTTCACCGATTCCCGGAATACCTGGGATATTATCCACTGCATCTCCCATCAGGCCCAACATATCCCGCACTTGATCGACGTGTTCGATATCCCATCTTGCGCAAACTTCTTTTGGGCCCATTACCTCCACTCCATTGCCCATGAAAGAGGGCTTGTATAAGAATATATGGTCATCCACGATCTGTCCGAAATCTTTGTCCGGAGTCATCATATACACTGTAAAATCTTCTTTTTCTGCTTTTTTAGCCAACGTACCAATGATATCATCCGCTTCGAACCCATCCATTTCCAGAATCGGGATGTTAAAAGCCTTTACAATTTCTTTTACCCAAGGGATAGAAACCGTAATATCTTCAGGTTGTGAAAGCCGGTTAGCTTTATATGGCTCATATTGGACATGGCGAAAAGTTGGGGCAGAAGTGTCAAATGCCACCCCAATATGGGTAGGTTTTTCCTTATCTAGCACCTCAAGTAATGTGTTGGTGAACCCCAACATGACACCTGTGTTGAGTCCCTTTGAGTTGATTCTAGGGTTCTTGCTGAAGGCAAAATGGGCCCTGTAAATCAAGGCCATTGCATCTAGTAAAAAAAGCTTGCACGCTTGTTTTTGAGACATTTTGAGGAATTATAAACGATTTTGAAAGCAATAAAACATGGCACCTAAGTTACAGTTTTTCCCGTAGGAGTTGGAGAAGTTTCATCTTCGATCGTGTGTTTGCCTTAGTTTGGCGACGGTTTTGATTAGTTTAGAACACACTATAAAATCAATTATCCCATGAAAAAACTACTCACCATTCTTGCATTGTTCCTAAGCGTTCAAATGCTGAATGCAGCGCCCACTGAAACAAAGGGAAAAAATAATGATAAAACCGAACTGACAGAGGCTCAGAAAGTAAGGGTAATTGAAATGGAAAATAGATTGGAGGAAATTAAAGGAATGGATTTCCAGTCAATGAGTAAGGATGAGAAGAAAGATGTCCGAGAGGAAATGAAGGAAATGAAAGCCGAAGCTAGAGATACCGGAAACGGTGTTTACCTTTCCATCGGAGCATTGATCCTTATTGTTTTGCTTTTAATCCTTCTTACCTAATAGGTAATACAGGCACCTAGCAAAAAAGGCTCCTTTTGGAGCCTTTTTTGTTTTTATTCTTTGTCTCAATTTGGGACAAATGGCGGAAGTTTTTTAGGAATCTTCTTAACCATTTTTTTTAAAAGGAGGACTTCGGTTGCTAATGGTTTAACTCAGAGCTTTGAATTGAGATGATTCATTCTTCCTGAGGCAAGTTTTCCAAATACCGCTTGACCTGAAGGGCTCTCAGAAAAATGATGACCAAAGGAATCAACCAAAGAATTTCGTTGAAAATCAGATGAAATCCTATGCGCTTATTCCAACCTAAATCAGGGAGAAATCCAAGGATGAACCATATTGCAAGAATAATTTTGCCAGTAATCCCGGCAATAATCATGTAAACCCAGCTCACCGGGTAAAACGCACTTACAAAAATTACCAATCCCACCAAAATTCCAAAATTTCCATAATAGGCAGCAGGTAAGCCTTCGATAGATCCATTCCCCATAGCCAGCCAGCTTAGAAGTGTAGGGCCAAACCACTTGTAAAATGCCGACCATGCGATCGAATACATGCCGGCAAGAAGTAGAAGCCCTCTGAAATGCATAGGAAATACTGGAAATTCGGGTTTTTGATCCATGGATGGTTTGATTTTTCTAGCTTAATGGACACCTTGGTGCGCTTCAAGTTTGAGCATTATACAAAACTATCACATGGAAAGAAAAAATAGATTTCGCTCTGGGGCTTTTATTGCATTGGGAGCAATATCCTGCCTGGCATTAGGATTCACTTTTGGAAAAAGAGCAGGGGAAATCAACCCTCCTACTATTGATGCAGCAGGAGACCTGATTGGATTGACTTTTTCTCCTGCGGAAAAAGACAGTATGATCAATACGCTGAAAAATCAATTGGGAAACATCGAGAGCTCCAGAAAGACCCATCTGGACAATTCGGTCGCTCCGGCCTTGATTTTTAATCCACTTCCTATGGGATTCCAACCTGACCAAGAACAAAAAGAACTAAACTGGGGCCTAAGTAGCAAAGTTTCTTTGCCTGAAAAAGATTCAGATATCGCATACATGGCGGTTCATGAGTTGGCGGTTTTGATCAAAAACAAACAAATAACAAGCGAGCGTCTGACCAAAATCTACCTGGATCGAATTAAAACCTATTCGGATACACTTCAGTGTCTAATTACTTTAATGGAAGATTCTGCGTTAGAGAAAGCCAAACTCATGGATAAGGAACTGGCCGATGGAAAATATCGCGGCCCACTTCATGGAATTCCATATGGCATCAAAGATTTGCTTGCAGTGAAAGGAACCAAAACCACCTGGGGAGCGACTCCTTACAAAGATCAAATGATCGATGAGACGGCTACTGTCGTCAGTAAACTCAATGATGCAGGTGGAGTTTTGGTTGGAAAATTTACGCTTGGCGCACTTGCAATGGGCGATGTCTGGTATGGAGGAGTGACCAAAAATCCCTGGAATCTGGATCAAGGTTCAAGCGGATCCTCAGCAGGTTCTGCATCCGCAGTGAGTGCAGGTTTAGTGCCTTTTGCCATTGGGACAGAAACCCTCGGATCGATTGTCTCTCCATCCACAAGAAACGGTGTGACCGGACTCAGACCTACTTATGGACGGGTAAGCAAGCATGGCGCTATGGCCTTGAGTTGGTCTATGGATAAAATTGGGTCAATCTCCAGATCCGCTCTGGACAATGGAATTGTGCTTTCAGTTATCAATGGTGTTGATGTGATGGACGCCAGTACGATTGGGGCGGCATTCAATTATTCCGCCAAAAATGATCCGAAAAAGCTCAAGATCGGGTACTTCAAGTCGTTCTTTGAAGGTGATAGACCAACCTTGGCAAATGATAAAAAAGTACTCGAAGTTCTGGAAAGGCAAGGATTTGAATTGCATCCTTTAGAATTGAAAACTTCCGTCGAAGCTCAGCCGATGGTGATGATGCTGATGGTGGAGGGAGCCGCAGCTTTTGACGAGTTGACTAGATTGGGATGGGATGATCAGATGGTCGCACAGCATAGCAATGCTTGGCCGAATCTTTTCCGGGCTGCACGATTTATTCCCGCGGTGGAATACGTGCAGCTTAGTCGACAGAGAAGTATTCTAATCAAAGAAATGCACGAACTGATGAAGGAATACGATGTGATCGTAACGCCTAGTTTTGCAGGAGCTCAATTGCAGATTACCAACCTCACGGGACATCCTGCTTTATGCTTGCCAAATGGTTTTGCGGCAAATGGAAGTCCAACATCGATTACGCTTTTGGGAAATTTGTTCGAAGAGGAAAAACTGGTGATGCTGGGTCATATGATTCAACAAAACACCGATTGGCAAGCCAAAAGACCTCCGATGTTTGACAAATAAAAGCCAATCTTAAGTAATGGAGTAAGCAAAAAATATCCTTGGAATTTTCCAAGGATATTTTTTCATTTCACAGCACCCATTACTTTCATGTTGTTAGGTTTGAGAAACCATATTTTTTGTGTGCTTTCTACGGAGTAGTGATCCAATTTTGTGGTTTCGACATTGAAATAGACCTGCCCGATTGTGGTAGAGGTATAAAACATATTTTCTTCCACCAATTTCACAGTGATCCCTGAGGGCTGGTCTTTATCATAGCGAACAGTGATTTCTTTCACTTTCCCTTTCTCCCCTGGTAAAAGTGTATGAATTAGATAGCTGTTTTTTGTTTTGGTATCATACGACTGTGCCAAAGAAGGGTTATTAATGTCTGCCTGAAAGAAGATGTCTAATTCCTCTTTCCAATCCTGAACAGAATAGACGACATCTGCTGATTCTTCTTGAAGTTGTACCTTGGAAATTTTGGCCACTTTTGCTCCATCTACTTTTAAGATTTCTTGCTCGATGTACCCTTTCAGATCAAAATATGGAAGCTTCTCCATTTTTGGTTCAGTGGAGGCTTCAGGCTTGGGAGTACAAGCGAAGGCTGCAAAGAAGAGCAGCCCTGTAGTAAGGATAGATTGTATTCTCATTACTTTAAAAGGATTTCTCCGGTCATTTCTTCAGGGATTTCTATTCCCATTAGTTTGAGGATTGTAGGTGCTAGGTCTCCCAGTTTACCGTCTTTCACAGGAAGGAAATCATTACCATCTATCATGATAAACGGAACTAAGTTGGTGGTGTGAGCAGTATTTGGAGTCCCGTCTTCATTGATCATCATATCGCTATTTCCATGATCAGCAATTACGATAATAGTGTACCCATTCTCTAAAGCACTGGTAACAACAATTTCAGCCGATTTGTCAACTGCTTCACAGGCTTTCACCGCAGCATCAAATACGCCGGTGTGACCTACCATGTCCGCGTTTGCAAAGTTCAGGATAATGAAATCAGCGCTCTTCCTATTCAATTCAGGGATGATTTTAGCAGCGATTTCAAAAGCACTCATTTCAGGCATAAGATCGTAGGTTGCCACTTTTGGAGAAGGGCAAAGAAGTCTGCCTTCCCCTTCAAATACCCGTTCTCGTCCTCCGGAAAAAAAGAAAGTTACGTGTGGATATTTTTCCGTTTCCGCAATTCTGATCTGCTTTTTAACCGCTCTTTCAAGTACCTCTCCGAGTGTGTTGTTCAGGTTATCTTTTTCAAAGAGCACCTGAACTCCTTGGAAAGTCTCGTCATAGGTGGTGAAAGTGATATAATCGAGATCGAGTTTTTTCATGTTGAAATCCTCAAAATCTCTTTGTGTCAGCACTTGGGTTATCTCCCGGCCACGGTCAGTTCGGAAATTGAAACAGATGACTAAATCCCCATCTTCAATTACAGCAAGAGGTTTGTTATTTGCACCGACATGGATGATCGGTCGGATAAACTCATCCGTCACATTGTTTTCGTAGGATTTGCGGATCGCGGTCAGGATATCTTTGGACTTTTCTCCCTCCCCTCTGACCATTGCATCATAAGCAAGCTTCACTCGCTCCCATCGATTGTCACGATCCATTGCATAGTATCTGCCTACCACCGATGCGATTTGACCTGCGGAATTTTTCAAATGATCCTGAAGATCGGCCAGGTAACCTAACCCGCCTTTGGGATCCGTATCACGACCATCTGTGAATGCATGGATAAATACATCCTCCATGCCATGATATTTGGCTGCATCACAGAGGCCTTTGAGGTGATTAATATGAGAGTGAACTCCTCCATCGGAAACCAAACCGATGAAATGAGCTTTTTTCTTGGCGGCTTTGGTTTTTGCAAAAGCCACAGCAAGGACAGGATGCGTATTGAGCTCTCCTTTTTCAACTGCAAGATTGATTTTAACCAGGTCTTGAAAGACAATTCTCCCTGCACCGATATTCATGTGGCCGACTTCTGAGTTTCCCATTTGACCTTCGGGCAATCCTACAGCAAGTCCCGAAGCTTCTAAAGTAGCGTGAGGATATTTTTTATAAAGGCTATCTACAAATGGTGTTTTTGCCTTGTCGATTGCAGAAACTGCAGGCTTGGTAGCAATACCCCAACCGTCCAAAATCATTAAAAGTACTTTTTTGTCCATGGTGCAAATATATTACTTTTCAATGCAAAGTGGCCTGGGAATCAATTCCCGACAATCTGCATTTCAGCAACGCAAAAAGCGATTATGTAATTCGTTTTTTGGCTTAGTATTTGCCAAGGAAGGGAGATGTTACTTTTGAAGCTCACACTTTCTTTGTTACTCTTGATGACCTTTCCATCGAGGTCAATGGAAACCATGTTATCCATTGACCCGGTTATTTTAGCAATAGACAGCGGTTCGAGCAGCGATTTGGCCAGATATTTTGGCTCTAGTATTTCGCTGAATGTGAATGGGCAACAGGGTGATTACTCCAAAAACCAGGCAGAGTTAGTAATTAAGGATTTTTTCAGAAAGAATCCCCCTATGGGTTTCAATCTCCTTTTCCGAAGCGAATCTAATCCCAGTCTAAGTTCCTACATCGGTGATTATCAGTCCGGTCAAGGCGTATTCAAGGTGTTGATTAAAGTTTCCCAGCAAAACTCCGACTTAAAGATTTATAGCCTGGAGTTTGTGAAAGTCTAAACGATTTCTTTAAAAATTAACATTTACCTCTTCTGAATCATTATTTTTGAGGCATGAGACCTGCCTACTTGACAGAAGGATCCCTATATAATTTCATATCCGCTGCATTCGCTGAGGACATTGGTCCGGGTGATTATTCTTCACTTGCATCCATTCCTTCTGAAAAAACCGGTACTGCAAGGCTCCTGATCAAGGGAGAAGGAATTTTAGCCGGGATAGAATTAGCGGAAAGAATATTCAAAACTTTCGACCCAAAGTTAGAAGTAGAGTTGCTTTTGGAAGATGGTGCGAATGTGAATGTTGGAGATATTGGATTGAATGTATCTGGCCCGGCAGCATCAATTCTTTCCTCTGAGCGTCTTGTCCTGAATTGCATGCAGCGAATGAGTGGAATAGCCACACTTACTAATCGGCTGACTCAAAAAATCATCCATACCAAGGCACGCTTGATGGATACACGAAAGACTACTCCCAATTTCAGATTAATGGAAAAATGGGCAGTACACATCGGAGGTGGGGTCAATCATCGCTTCGCACTTTATGATATGGTAATGCTCAAGGACAACCATGTTGACTTTGCCGGAGGAATAAGACCAGCAATCGAGCGGACAAAAACCTATCTGGAAGCGAATAAGTTAAACCTGAAAATAGAGGTCGAAACCCGAAATTTGAGGGAAGTGGAAGAAGTGCTGGAGGTAGGAGGAATTGATTTCATCATGCTGGACAACATGGATTATGCGACTATGAAAACAGCTGTTAAGATGATTGGAGCTCGCTTTTCTACAGAAGCAAGTGGAGGAATTACGGAGGAAAACCTGGTGGAAGTCGCCGAATGCGGAGTGGATTTTATTTCGATGGGGGCCTTGACCCATTCAGTCCAAAGCATGGATATCAGCCTAAAGGCTATTTGATATCTTTCGATTATTTAAGGATAATCTGATCTTGGCAATGTTCTTTGGCAAAGATCAGATCCATTTTTTCCTGATGAAATAACCAATCATAATAATGCTTGCAATGAACATGCCGCCGAGAACATAGAAATACCCGTATTCCCAGCGCAGTTCCGGCATGTTGTCAAAATTCATCCCGTAAATTCCTGCGACAAAAGTGAGAGGTATAAAAATGGTGGAGATGATGGTCAGCACTTTCATCACATTATTCATGCGATTGGATAGGCTGTTCATATACAAGTCTAAAACGCCTGATGACATATCCCGAAAGACCTCCATGGTTTCAATCACTTGGATCGTGTTGTCATATAAGTCTCTGATAAATGGCTTGGTTTCTTTTGAAATAAACTGGTCGGCATTTTTTTCAAAGCTGCTGATTACTTCCCGAAGTGGATAAACAGATCGCCGCAAGGCAAGGATTTGCCTGCGTTCTAGATAAAGCTTTTGAAGGACTTTGCTGTCTGGTTCGTTCATAGCAAGGGCCTCAATCACTTCGATTTTTTCACTGACAATTTCCAAAACCAAAAAGTAATGATCCACAATCGAATCCATCAGCGAATAAAGCAAGTAATCTGACCCCCGCTTTCTGATAGATCCTTTTCCTGTGGAGATTCGGGTTCGAACAAAACTGAAAACATCTCCGGGTTTTTCCTGAAATGAAATCAAGACGTTTCCTCGAAGAATCAGACTAATTTGTTCTGCTTCAATTTGAGAATCTACCCCATCACATTGAACCATCTGAAGTTCAGTGAATAAGTAATCATCAAAAATCTCCATTTTAGGCCGTTGTTCCACATTCAAAATATCCTCAAGAGTGAGGCGATGCAAATCAAACATAGCCCCGATTTCCTCTAAAAGCTTCTCATCATGAAGACCAATAATATCTACCCAAAAGATTTTGTTTTTTTGCCCCAAATGAACGGAAAGATCCTTCAAAGAACTGATTTCAAACTCCTCAGATTCTTCGAGATTGTAAGAAATCAGGTTGATTTTGACAGATTCGAGTTTTTTGGTTCCGGTAAATACTAGTGAACCAGGGGGCTGACCGATCTTGAAGCTTTTCTTTTTCCCAATTAATCTCATATGTTTTCGAAGGCTTTATGAAATATAGAGCATACCCTACAGGATCACAATGAATCTTTTGTTTTCAAAAAATCCAGATTCCTTTTAAGTCCTGAAAACTTGGTTCGTTTGACGGCAGATTTCTGAAATACTCTTTGAAAAGTTTCCTCAGTTATTTCTTGCCAGTCTCTTTTTGAAAAGCCCGATAAATCAGGGTGAAGCTTAAATCTTGGTTCCTGATGAGGCTTCGAAAACCGATTCCATGGACATACATCCTGACAGATATCGCAGCCAAAGGCCCAATTTTCCATCTTTCCTTTGAACTCAGCAGGAATAGCGTCTTTCAGTTCGATCGTCAGATAGGAAATACATCTTGATCCATCGACCACTCCAGCTTGTACAATCGCATCTGTCGGGCACGCATCGATGCATTTGGTACAAGTCCCGCAGTAATCTTTGATCATGGGTGAATCTGGTGCTACCTCCAGATCTATGATCAGCTCCGCCAAAAAGAAAAAACTGCCGATATCCCGGTTGAGTAAAAGACTGTTTTTTCCAATCCAGCCGATTCCGGATTTTTGTGCCCATTGTCGCTCCATCACCGGAGCAGAATCTACGAAGGCACGTCCGTTTATTTCTCCGATTTCTTGCCGTAGAATCTTTAAAAGTAGGTTGAGTTTTTCACGGATGACCAGATGATAATCTTCTCCATAAGCGTATTTAGCTAACTTGATTGCATCTTTTTCTTCGGGAAGGGTTGATTTGGGGAAATAGTTATAGGCAAGCGAAACGACTGTTTTCGCATCTTCCACAAGTTTGGTCGGGTCGAGACGCTTGTCGAAATGGTTGGCCAAATAGGCCATTTCTCCTTGATAATTCTGATTAAGCCAATCCTCCAGCTTCGGAGCTTCTTCTTCCAGAAAACCAGCTTTTGCAATCCCGCAAAACTCAAAGCCTAGCGTATTTGCTGTGGACTTGATAAAGGAGGCATATTTTTCGGAACTGAGCATGAATTCTGGATTTCTTTGGGAAAAATATCAAAGAAATCTGGGAATCTCAGTTTCTTGGTCTATCCTGATACCATTGCTCCTCAAATGTTTCTTTAATTTCGATGGGTGCAGTCAACACCGAATACACCATCCATAGCACCAATGCAGGACTGATTGTAAACATGAGCCAAATCAATGACATGCTTAATTCCAACTGAATTGCTATCACGGATACAATCAAAAAGCCAGTGACGAAGCCTACTGAAGTTAGATAGTTTTTCATCTTTTTCGTGAATTTGTTATTTAGATTAAACTCGAAGACGCATTCAACTGTTACAAACTCTATGAAAGGATTTCGATTCTCCCAGTACGTGCCCCCACAGGACCCTGAGAAAAACACGTTTGAAAATCTGCTGAATGTTTTCTTACAACTTGTCACCATGACTGGTGGAGATGTGGGCGAAGCGCTCAGTTGGCTGACCAATCTGGACAAGCGATACAACATGACCAATCCGAATTATGGAATTGGTGACTTTATTGAAGATCTGAAATCCAAGGGTTATCTCACCGAGGAAAACCAAAAAGGCGAATTCAAAATCACCGGAAAAGCGGAGCAAAACATTCGCAAAAGTGCGCTGGAAGAGATTTTTGGGAAGCTGAAAAAAGGAAAAACCGGACAGCACAAAACCACGCTTTCCGGTCCCGGAGATGAACGCGGTACAGATCGCCGAGCTTTTGAATTTGGAGATAATCTCGATCAGATCGCGTTGACAGATTCCCTGCGGAATGCTCAGGCGAATCATGGGTTTTCAGGGGATTTTCTGCTGACAGAGGACGATCTGGAAGTAATGGAAAATGAAGTTAAATCTCAGACTTCCACCGTCCTGATGATTGATATTTCTCACTCCATGATTTTGTACGGAGAGGATCGGATTACGCCTGCGAAGAAAGTGGCAATGGCACTTGCCGAACTCATCAAAACCCGCTATCCAAAAGATACGCTTGATATTATCGTTTTTGGAAATGATGCCTGGCAGATTGAGATCAAAGATCTTCCCTATCTGCAAGTCGGACCTTATCACACCAATACTGTTGCCGGACTGGAACTTGCCATGGACTTGCTCCGAAGGAGAAAGAATCCCAATAAGCAGATTTTCATGATTACCGATGGCAAGCCAACTTGCCTTAAAGTGGGAATTAAGTATTACAAAAACAGCTTTGGTATTGACAGTAAGATTCTGGCAGAAACACTGAAACTGGCCGCTCAATGCCGGAAGATTAAGATTCCTGTCACCACCTTTATGATTGCTTCAGATCCCTATTTGAAGGAATTCGTAAAAGAATTTACCAAAGTCAATAATGGAAATGCGTATTACAGCAGCCTGAAAGGCCTTGGAGACCTCATATTTGAAGATTACAGAAGAAACCGAACCAAACGCTTTTAAGCATGGACTATAAAAAATTAACTGCTCACGAATTAGTGCAAATAAAAACCCTTGGCCAACTTAAAGCCTCAGGTTACCAATCCAAGTCCATCAAAGAAGAGCTCAGAGACAATCTGATCACCAAAATCAAAGCGAAGGAAAATGTCTTCGAAGGCATTTGGGGCTTTGAGGACACCGTGATTCCTGACATTGAGCGGGCGATACTTTCCAGACATAATATCAACCTATTAGGTCTCCGTGGTCAGGCAAAAACAAGAATCGCCAGATTGATGACTCACCTCCTTGATGAATACGTTCCCGTCATTGAGGGTTCCGAACTTAACGATGATCCCCTGGCTCCTTTGACCACTTTCTCTAAGGAATTGATAGATTCTAAAGGAGATCATACTCCGGTTTCCTGGTGGCATCGAGATGATCGCTATACCGAAAAACTGGCAACACCTGATGTTTCTGTTGCCGATTTGATCGGTGACGTCGATCCGATCAAAGCTGCAACGATGAAGCTGAGCTATAACGATGAACGCGTGATCCATTACGGATTAGTGCCAAGATCTCACCGGTCGATTTTCGTAATCAATGAACTTCCAGATCTGCAGGCTAGGATTCAAGTTGCACTTTTCAATATTCTGCAGGAAGGTGATATCCAGATACGGGGATTCAAATTGAGATTACCACTCGATATTCAATTTGTCTTCACTGCCAATCCGGAAGATTATACCAACAGAGGAAGTATCGTGACTCCGCTGAAAGATCGAATCGAAAGCCAGATAATAACCCACTATCCAAAATCTATTGAGATTGGCCGTAAGATCACTGCGCAGGAAGCTAACCTGAAAGGCAAGCCTTTGGAGAATATCCATGTGCCTGAACTCATGAAAGACCTAATCGAGCAGATTGCAATTGAAGCAAGAAGCTCTGAGTTGGTGGATGAGAAAAGCGGAGTTTCTGCTCGATTAACCATTTCGGCTTACGAAAATCTGATTTCAGCTGCTGAAAGAAGGCTGTATATGAATGGAGAATCCAATACCGTCATCCGGATTGCCGACCTGATCGGGGTAATCCCGGCTATCACGGGCAAGGTAGAATTGGTTTATGAAGGTGAGCAGGAAGGTGCTGGACTGGTAGCCTACAACTTGATTGGAAAAGCCATTCGGACGCAATTCATTAACTATTTCCCGTCCCCGGAGCAGAAGAAAAAGGAAAAAGGAGTAAACCCTTATGCCACGACTGTTGAATGGTTTGGAGAAGGAAATGCTATTGACATAATGGCTTCACAATCTGACAAAACTTATAAAACAATCCTTCATCAGGTACCTGGTTTGGAGAAACTTACCACATCCATGGTGAAGAATTTGCCTGAAAAAGAGAAGGAATTTTTCATGGAATTTGCGCTTCACGGTCTGGCTGAATATTCACAGTTGAGCAAAAAACTTCTTGACACCGGGCTGCAGTTTAAAGATCTCTTCAGCTCCATGTTTGACATGAAAGAAGACGAAGACTTTGAAGAAGATGATAATTAA
The DNA here is from genome assembly GCA_046597285.1 of Algoriphagus sp. Lineage (GTDB taxonomy): Bacteria > Bacteroidota > Bacteroidia > Cytophagales > Cyclobacteriaceae > Algoriphagus. The sequence continues at coordinate 36,091 of JBKJKX010000060.1, forward strand.
AAGAGAGGCGAAAGCCTCTTTTTTTTTAAATGGATGAATCAATAAGCATGAAGAAAATGATGAAATCAGAGAGAAAATTGAGATCACCAACAAAATTGGTTAGCGGAAAACCACCATCAAAATTCCTAGTAGTGCCGGCAAGCCCTGCACAAAGAAGATTTTTTTGCTTGCGGTGAACGCGCCGTAAACACCGGCTATCAACACACAACTTAGAAAAAATAAGGCAACATTATCTGACCATTCAGGATCCGAAATCAAAAGAGACCAAATCAATCCTGCCACCAAAAAACCATTGTACAAACCCTGATTTGCCGCAAGAGCTTTGGTTTTAGGGAAAAGCTCAGCTGGCATTTGACGAAAATTTTTTCTTCCGGTTGTTTCCCATGCAAACATTTCAAACCATAAAAAATATAGATGAAGTCCTGCAACAAGACCAATGATGAACTGTGAGGCGATTACCATAGAATCCTTTTTTACTCAATCTAGCAATTTTTGAGATTACCCTTGTTCGATTATACTAATCAGAATTCCCAATCTGATCACTAAGGCTGAGTATGGATCGCTATCTTTGGCCCATGTCCAAAATTCAACTTCCAGTTGCATTTGAATCCCAGATGATTTCCATGTTGGGATCGGAAGAATTTGAAAAATTCAAGGAAGGGATTGAAAAACCTTCCCGAACATCCATCCGAGTAAACGAAGCTAAAAGCAATATTCCAGAATGGTCAAAATCTCCTATTCCCTGGGCGGAGCAAGGATTTTTTCTCGATGAGCGACCGAGTTTTACGCTCGATCCTGCTTTCCATGCAGGCGCGTATTACGTACAGGAAGCCTCCTCTATGTTTATCGAGCATATTTTGAAAAGTATAAAAGCACACAAAGGAGTGTATTTGGATTTGGCAGCTGCTCCCGGAGGGAAAAGCACACTTCTTTCCTCATATCTGGGAAGTGAAGGCTTGCTTGTCGCCAATGAAGTAATCCAAGCTCGTGCTCAGATTCTAAAAGAAAACAGCGTGAAATGGGGACTTGGGAACATTGTAGTGACCAACAATGACCCGGATCATTTTGAACCGTTGGAAGGTTTTTTTGATCTTGTCTTGGTTGACGCGCCATGCTCTGGTGAGGGGATGTTTCGCAAGGATCCACAATCTCGAGAAGAATGGTCTGCTGACCATATCCAACTTTGCTCTTCCCGACAAAAACGGATCATGGATAAAGCAGCTGGATTGGTCAAAGCTAATGGCTATCTGATCTACAGCACCTGCACATTCAATGAACTTGAAAACGAGGAAATGATCCGGTTTCTTACTTCCGAGTTTTCCTATGAACCGGTCAGAATTCCTCTGGATCAAAGTTGGGGAATTAGGGAAACAGAAGTAACGACGGAAGAAGGTACATTTTATGGGTATCGGTTTTTTCCACATTTAGTCGAGGGAGAAGGATTTTTTATTACCATTTTGAAGCGGCCAGAAGACGCGTTTATTTTGGAGCCGGGAAGGATTAAAGATTTCAGGCATCCTGTCTTAAAGTCTGTCGGAGAGAAAGAATCTGCCGCGCTGGATCAGGAATTAGGATTAGATGGGTCAGGGAAATACTACATGCTGAACGATTCTTTTTTCAGGATAAGCAAAGAGTGGAGCAGGTATTTTGAGCGACTTAGCCAGCATTTAAGTCTGAGATACTTCGGAGTGGAGCTTGGCAAAAAGCAGAAAGATGATTGGATTCCTTCACACGAATGGGCTTTGTCAATTCTGCCTAAAAATGGATTTCCAACTCAGGAACTCCAACTTAGCCAGGCCTTGGATTTTTTGAGAAAAAAAGAAATGGTCTTTACGGATTTACCCATTGGATGGGTGCTGGTGACGTATGAAAATCTCCCGCTTGGCTGGATTAAGAATCTCGGAAATCGAATCAATAATTATTATCCGAAGGAATGGAGGATCAGGTTTAATTAATCCAAGAATTTCGATGGAATAATGGAGAGGTTTTAATTAAAATCCACTTTTCCGTAGGTTGATTTTTCACCTCTTCCTTGAAAGGATTTCAATTCTAAAATTATTGCTTACTGACCGTTGTAATCTCCTTCAACTCGTACCTTGGACCTTTCAACATTATTTGATGATTATGTATAGACTGATTCTTTCCCTTCTCCTGATTCTTGCATCTGTCAGGATTCAAGCCCAAAATTCTCCCAAAAACGCTGCTTTCACCCGAGAGGATACGCTGAGAGGAAGTATCACTCCTGAAAGAGTTTGGTGGGATTTGCAGCATTACCATTTGGATATTGCGGTAGACCCGGTGAGTCAAATTATCTCCGGAAAAAACACCGTGCGATATGAGGTAATTGGCGAGCAGAACCGACTTCAGATTGATCTCCAAGCTCCGATGGTTCTGGAAAAAGCAATTCAGGAAGGGAAAGAACTGAGGATTGAGAAGGAAGGAAGTGCCCATTTTATCACGCTGACTATCCCTCAAAAACTGAGTGAAATCAATGAACTAATTTTGTATTTCAGCGGGAAGCCGATGATTGCAGTCAGACCTCCATGGGACGGAGGCTTGACTTGGAGCAAGGATAGTAAGGGACTTCCATTTATCGCTAATTCTAATCAGGGAATTGGCTCCAGTATTTGGTGGCCCAATAAAGACCATCCTGAAGACGAACCTGATCAGGGTGTTTTGATCAGTGTGGAGATTCCCGAAAACCTGATGGATATATCTAACGGGAGATTGCTAAGGACAGAGCATAACAATAAAGAGAGGACTAAAACCTACCATTGGGAAGTCAAAAACCCGATCAATAACTACGGCATCAACATCAACATCGGCGATTATGTCCATTTCGGAGAGAAATATGAGGGCGAAAAAGGCGAGCTCGATATGGACTATTATGTCCTGCGGGAGAATCTGGAAAAAGCAGTCAAGCAATTTGCTGAGGCTGGGCGCATGATGAAGGCTTTTGAGCACTGGTTTGGACCCTATCCCTTTTACGAAGATGGGTTCAAACTTGTCGAAGCGCCTTATCTCGGCATGGAACACCAGAGTTCAGTGACCTATGGGAATGGCTATGCAAATGGCTATCTGGGCCGGGATCTGAGCGCAACAGGTTGGGGAATGAAGTTTGACTTTATCATTGTCCATGAATCAGGGCATGAATGGTTTGCCAATAATATCACCTACAAAGACGTGGCTGATATGTGGATTCATGAGGGATTTACAGCGTATTCGGAGAATCTTTTCCTGGATTATCACTTCGGCAAAGAGGCCAGCAGTGCTTATGTTCTTGGCACTCGAATGAATATCCAAAATGACAAGCCGCTGATCGGTCCGTACAATGTCAATAAAAATGGCTCCTCGGATATGTATTACAAAGGAGCCAACCTGCTCCATACTATTCGTCAGGTCATCAACGATGATGAGAAATGGAGACAAATCCTGCGAGGACTTAATTCAGAATTTTACCATCAGACGGTCACCTCCAGAAACGTCGAAAATTACATCAGTTCCAAATCTGGTTTTGACTTGAGTGCAGTTTTTGATCAATACCTGAGAGATACCAAAATCCCCGTCCTTAGCTATGTTGTAAAAGGTAAAATGCTAAACTATCGTTGGGAAAATGTTGTGGCTAACTTTGCCATGCCGGTTAAAATATCCGTGAATGGTGGCGAATGGATCCGGATCAATCCAACACAAAAATGGAATTCACTTGAGCTCAGTTCAGAGAAAGCTCAGATTAAAGTAGATTCGAATTTCTATGTAGGCACGTTGAATATCTCCGGGGATTGAATTTTGTTAAATTTCTGCCACCATCGGCTTCAGGTTTATTTTAAGCCTAGGTTTGATTTTTCAATAGATTTTAATCAAATCATCATCGGCACTAATTCCGGGAAGACAATCGTACTCGAAAGCAAAGGCGATGATAGGGACAACAACGACAGCGAGGCAAAATGTCGATTGGGGCAAAAATGGGCGGAATTAGCCGGGAAAAACTTTCTGAATATGATGGTTTTTGATCAGAAAGAAGTCAAAGGGGCCTATTCTTTTGACAAGGCAAAAGCGTTTATCAGGGAGATGTGATAGATTAAGAATTGTTAAGAGATGAAACCCGCGATTTACTAAAGGAGTTTTAGCATTAGTATTGCTTGGATAAATAAAATTTATAAATTCAAATACTTAATTTTTATATGGAGAAGCCTGAAAAAATAAAATTCAAATACATCTTTCAGGAAGATTACAATCCTAAATATGTGAATGGTGCCTTCGGGGGAATAAGTCCTCAGGGTGAGATCGTGATTAATTTTTACATGGAGAGAGTGGCAATACCAAAAACTCAGACGTTTGGATTTCATGAAGGTCAAATCTTAGATGAGATTGTTGAGGAACGAACTCCACCAGATCATGAAAAAAGTGTTGTCCGCGTAATCGAGAATGGGATTGTTTTGGATCTGGCTCATGCAGAGCTAATTCATGATTGGCTTGGGAGGCATATTAAAGACCTTAAAAAAAAAATTTCCAATGTGTGAAGTATTAGAATTAGAAAATATTAGCACTAAAAGTCCGGTCATTGAGAGTAAATATTTTATTCCCAATGCCCCGCTTCATTCTTTTGCTGGAAAAGCAATACTCTATCTCGCACATAATATTTCCACTCAACTGCCTTATGCTGGTTTGAAAAATCTCGCAAAACTAGAATCCTTCAGGCATTTTCAGGTTAATTGGGATGGAAATGGGGCTCTGCCATTTATGGAGGCGCAAATTGAAAAGGCAAAATTGATTCTATTTAACCTGCCTAAACAACCTGAAATTTTTCCAACCGCAAGGCAAAGTGTTCAATTTGAATACGAAAAAGAGAATGGCGATTATTTGGAGTTTGAGATTTTTGAAGATTCCATTAGCTGCTTGCAGATTGTTTCAGGAAGGGAAACAGAGCATCAAATTGATGAATCTGAGATTTTTTCAGTAGTAAATAATTTTTATGCTTCAGCCAGAAATCTCAGATCCTGAATTACTATATAAAGCGATCAAACCTCTGGAGCATTTTTGGAAAGATGGTTATCCCTCCTCAGCGGCTTTCAAAGACTCGAAAGGGCTATCTGTGGATAGAGATGGAGGAAGACCGAAACAAGAAATAATAGACAATCTAAAATCCAGATTTGAAACGATAGCGATTGTATCTGTTTTAGCGAAGACATGCAGAGAAATTGGGACCTATCCGGTTTCCAGACCTTTGGAGGCCAATATCTATCACGCAGAAATTCACCGAAGTGAAACTGAAATATCCTTGACTTCATCACTTGCCAAGAAATTGAGAGACTCTGTTATAATTGAATCTTTAGAATAGGGCTTTCGAGTCCTGTTTTTTTTGCCCAAACCTCAAACCCCTTTAATCTTATAAATTTTTCCGTCTGCTTTGGTCATCAGATAGAGTTGACCGGACTTGTCCTGACCAAATTTCA
>JBKJKX010000129.1:0-16951 GCA_046597285.1 Algoriphagus sp.
GTGTAGTTCAACAACCATAAGCTTGAAGGCTTTGTCAAATGATCTCCTTTCTCTTTTATTCATTATCTCTAAGTTAAGGGGCTTAACTTACTGTCCAATCAAATGTAGCAGGACCAACTAGTTCCCTGATACCTACCTTACTTTTAATCCAATATTTATGAGTAATTCAACCGCAACTGTCCTTAAACTTTTTTTCTTTTCAGTAATATTTGTAGGAATTGGATGTAGTTCCAAAAACCAAACAAAACCTCCGGTAGAGCTAAAAACAAGTGGAGTATTGATGACAATCCCAATTGATAACAATACTTCTAATACAAGCGACGGACTAACCTATTTTTCAAACCCATCGCTTCTCTTCAATTTAAATTGGGGACAAAATAGCATTCAAATCTTTGATTTGAATAAAAATAAAAAAATCAAAGAGCTAAAGTTTAATTATGAAGGCCCAGATGGGGTATTAGATATCATGGGGATTTATGTTCATTCGTTAGATAGCATTTTTCTTTTCAATCAGCTGATTTCACAGATTACACTAATTGATACTTCGGGCATAATTAAGAATAAAATTAATTATCAGACTCCAGACAACTATAGCCCTGCTTTTATTCACAACGCCTATTTCACCAGCGCACCTATTCTGAAGAGTAACAAGATGATCGTTAAAACCCATTATTATGGGCAAATTTCAAATATGACTCAAGAGGAGCTCAAATCAAAACAAGTGATTTACGAAATCGATCTGAAATTAGGTACCAGCAAAATTTTAAATTTTACCTATCCTGAAGATTATATGCCTGATGGGTTAAAGCTTTTTGAAGCATCTATTGCAACAGGTGCCGGTAAAATTGTGTATTCGATGTTTGGAGATCATCGCTTATTCTATAAATCAGAATTTGGGGATACTTTAAGATCAAAAATTGGAAAAAGTGAATTTTTGCCTGAAAAATTTCCCCTTTTCCCAATACAAGGAGATGGCCTAGAATATAGAAATTACTCTTATTATAGTCCCCATTACGGAAGCCTGCAATACGATCCTTTTAGAGATATCTTCATTCGGTTTGCTTTCCATTCATTTGAGCAGGATGAGTCGGTTCCGATAGCAGACATGCGGAATCACTCAGGTCCATTTTCGATACAGATATTTGACAACGATTTAAATCTGATATCTGAAACCGCATTCCAAGCAAATCGATATCATCCTTTTGACTTCTTCATCCATGAAAAAGGACTGTATCTTTCAATTAATCACCCTATGAATCCAGAAAATCAAGAGGACCAAATGGCCTTTGAGTTATTAGAATTTGTGCCGATTCAAGACTAGTTAAAAAACCCAAATTGGGTTTTTTAACTTTAACGATTCATCAATTCCTCAATCTCCTGAGCTTCAATCGGAATATTTCCCATCAGGTCAAAAACACCATTCGCCTGAATTACCACATTATTTTCCAATCGAATCCCAAATCCCTCCTCAGGAATATAAATTCCCGGCTCAACTGTAAAGACCATTCCCGGAGTAATTGAAAAATGCATTGTCCCCACATCGTGCACATCCAAACCTAAATGATGGGAAGTGCCATGCATGAAATATTTCTTGAAGGCTGGCCAATTCTGATCCTGATTCTTGATGTCTGTCTGATCTATCAAACCTAGCCCTACCAATTCACCTTGCATGATCAGTCCAACTTCTTGATGGTAATCCTGAATAGTAATTCCTGGATTCAATAGGTTCATGGCCGCTTTTTTCACCCGCAAAACCGCATCGTAAACGACACGCTGTCTTGGGTTGAATCTTCCGTTGACCGGAATGGTCCGGGTCATATCCGCATTGTAATTCCCATATTCCGCCGCCACATCCATCAGAAGCAATTCCCCTTCCAGACAAGCTTTGCTATTTTCGATGTAATGCAAGACACAAGCACTGGCTCCCGATGCAATAATTGGTTCATACGCAAAACCCTTACTTCTATTTCTCACAAACTCATGGAGGTACTCGGCCTCAATTTCGTACTCGGTCACACCGGGTTTTACAAAAGATAAAACTCTGCGAAATCCTTTCTCGGTGATATCGCATGCGATCTGGAGCTGATCAATTTCCTCTCGCTCCTTCACTCCTCTCAATTCGTGCATGATCGGTGCAGAGCGCTCATACTGGTGCAAAGGATATTTTTCTTTACAAGACTTGATGAATCTTGCATCCCTTGTTTCGACTACTACGCCTGCTCGCAGATGCTCATTGGTGTTCAGATAAATTCTTTCAGAAATGGCAACTACTGTATTCAACACCTGATCGAAATTGGCAAGCCACTGAATATTCTTAATGCCGGAAGCCGCCTCTGCCTCTTCTTTCGTGTATTTATGACCTTCCCAGATGGCGATGAGTTCGCTCGTTTCTCTTAAAAAAAGCACTTCCCGCATTGCTGGATTTGGGCAGTCTGGAGCTAAAAGCAAAATCGTTTCTTCCTGATCAATTCCCGTAAGGTAAAAGAAGTCGTTGTTTTGTCTGAACCTCATTGTGCCATCCGCATTGGTTGGCATGATGTCGTTTGAGTTAAATATTGCGAAGCTCTTTATTGCAAGTTTTGAAGCAAATTTTGAGCGATTTCTCTGATACAATTCTTTGGGAAGTGGATTATATTTCATGTTGATGATTGATTTTCAATTTTTATACTTACTGTTTTTTCAGGCCATTTTTACAAATGAACTGATTTGCTTGCTGATTACTTTTCATGATCCGGAGATTTTCATCCTGATCAGTCCAGCTCTCTTTGTGAAATAAATGATATTGAACGGCCAGATTCCTGACGGATTTCAATTCGTACCCCAATCCCTCAAACCTCCATAATAAATCCGCATCCTCTCCTACAGCAGGTTTTATATACTCTTCATCAAACCCGTTTATGGCTTCGATCGCTTTCCTGTGAAAGGACATGTTACAGCCTTTGAGATGGCGCATTTTCCGAATTTTCGTTAAAAATCCCAGCATACCTGAAGGATTGATGAAAAGTCCTTCTTCCACAAAGGCTCCGCCTTGTTTTTTGATTTTTGAAAAATTTCCCAGAATAACTAAATTCATTTCTTCAGGTTTCAGTTTTCCGGAAATCAGCAATTCACTCGTTTCAGGATCCAATTTTATTCGCTTTCCCGCCAAGATTAATTTTTCTTCCGCCATGTTCCAATGGAACTCCATGAATCTAGGATGCAAAACACAATCCCCATCAATAAAAACTAACCAATCAGACTTTGCTTCATGAATTGCACGGTTCAATGCTCGGTTTTTTCTCCATCCCAAGTCTTCTTGGGTCAAGTGTTGGACAGGAAAAGGCAAGTCAAACTTTGAAAGAAAATCCCTCATTACGTCACTATTCCCGTCTTCCGATATGATAACTTCGAAATTTTGGAATGTCTGTCCTGGCAGGGATTTGAGCACAGCATCCAAAAATGAGGTGTTTTTATAGACGGAAATGATTAGGGAAGATTGGATCAGTTTAATAGTTGGCATAAATCTTAAAATAACTAAACCTCTTATGGAAAACCCTTGTTCTCTCAAATCAAGAGGATTTTATTCGGTTTGATTACAAACTTAACATTAATCAAATCCAGATGAAAAAGTCAATTTTTTCATTACTTTCAATTTATAACCATTCAGTGCATGTACCAAATAAAGGAGCTGTCAAACGGAATTCGGATCGTTCATCAAGAAGTGACCCATACCAGATTAGTCCATTGTGGTTTTATTTTGAACATAGGCAGCCGTGACGAAACCAAAGAACAGGAAGGCCTGACCCATTTCTGGGAGCATATGGCTTTTAAAGGCACTAAAAAAAGAAAGACCTTTCACATTCTTAACCGTCTGGAATCTTTGGGAGGAGAGCTGAATGCGTATACTACTAAAGAGAAGGTTTGTTTTTACGCTTCTATTCTGAAAGACCATTACAACAAAGCAGCCGAGTTACTTTTTGACATTACCTTCAACAGTACTTTTCCTCAAAAACAAATTGAGAAGGAGCGTCAGGTGATTCTGGAGGAAATGGCGATGTACCGCGATTCTCCGGACGATTCTATTATGGATGAACTTGACGAATTGGTCTTTGAGCATCACGCACTCGGCAGAAATATTCTTGGAACCGAGGAAACAGTCGGTGGATTTTCTCAGGAAGACTTCTTTGATTTTATTTCTACCAGGCTCGACACACACCAAATCGTCTTTTCAATTGTAGGGAATATTTCTTTCGAAAAAGCTCTCAAAGCAATAGAAGGACCATTGAATGAAATACAGGACAAGAGGAGTTTGTATGTCAGAAATGGATTTCATGATTACACCCCAAAAGTTAAAGTCGTATCCCGAGAAGTGACCCAGTCTTTATGTGCTATCGGAAAACCGTCTTATTCACTACACGATCCCAAAAGATTCAAGCTTCATCTTCTCAATAATATCCTGGGGGGACCGAGCATGAATAGTCGACTAAACCTCAGTCTCCGGGAAAATCATGGCTATGTGTACAGCATCGAATCCAGCTATCAATCCTTTTCTGACACAGGGTTTTTTGGAATTTTCTTTGGCACTGAAGAAAAAACTCTAAAAAAAGCACAGAACCTCGTGATGAAGGAAATGGAAAAGTTGCGGACCAAAAAACTAGGAGTCGTCCAGCTTCAAATGTCCAAAGATCAGACGATCGGTCAGATGGCGATGGCGGAAGAAAATTACGCAGCTCTGATGCTTGTCTACGGAAAGAGCCTCATTGATCACGGGAAAATTGAATCACTCGATAGTATCTTTGACCGAATCCGATCCACCACCGCAGAGGAGCTTCAGGAAATCGCACAAGAGACTTTCAATCCCGAACAGTTAAGCTTTCTTACCTACATCCCCCATAAATAATGGAGTTTATTGACCCGGTTTTATTGACTTATTGTGAAGATCATACCTCTGGAGAAGATGCTCTATTGAAGAAAATAACACGGGAAACCCAAGCCAAGGTACTCATGCCCAGGATGCTTTCAGGTCATTTACAAGGTAAAATGCTTGAGTTTTTTACCAAAATGATCCAACCTAAAACTATTCTGGAAATCGGAACCTATACTGGCTATTCTGGGGTATGCCTCGCAAGAGGATTGAAAAAAGATGGTAAACTCATCACCCTTGACATCAACGACGAACTGGAATCAATGGTGAGGGGATTTTTCGAGGAGAGTGGACTGGTAAATCAAATCGATTACCGTTTGGGAAATGCATTAGATATCATCCCTACCTTATCTGGTCCCTTTGATCTGGTTTTCATTGACGCCGATAAATTCAACTATGCAACCTATTTTGATTTGATCATCGACAAAGTTCGGCCGGGAGGTATTATCCTTGCGGACAATGTTCTTTGGTCCGGAAAAGTATTAGTCTCGGAGGGCCAGAAAATTGATAAGGATACAAAAGCGATTTTGGATTTCAACGACATGATTCAAAACGACCCAAGAGTTGAGAATGTCCTCCTTCCTATCCGTGATGGTGTGATGATGGCCAGAAAAATCTAAGAATCATAAAAAGGGAATCATTTTTGCTAAAAGTAGCCTTGGTTAACAGATGCAAGCTAATTTCTAATGAAACCCCACCAATTAATCTTACCGCTTTTCATTCTTTTTATTTTTTTCTCACCGGTGGTTTTTGGTCAGATTCCGCAGGTTCCAGCGGAAATAGAGTTTGCAGATCTGATAGTCCGAATCAACCCTCAGGCGAGGAGAGAAATTCAAATGGACGTAGATGCCCAATACAGAAATCCAAGTTATTTCAAAGTAAAACAAGAGCGAGTTAGCCTATACATGCCTATTATTGAGCGTGTTTTGAGAGAGAATGGAGTACCCGAAGATTTGAAATACCTCGTTATTCAAGAAAGCGGACTGATCGGAGATGCTGTTTCAACTTCAAATGCTGTGGGCTTTTGGCAGTTTAAGCAAGGAACTGCAGAAGAAGTATTTCTAAGAGTGGATGCCCATATCGATGAGCGCAAAAACATAGTTTCTTCCACTCGTGGCGCTGCACTTTACCTGAAAAAACACAACAATAGCTTCGACAACTGGATGTGCGCTTTAGTATCCTACCAAATGGGTTTGGGCGGTGCCAAGGCCTATTTCGGGAATCAATACAACGGCAAGCAAATCGTAGATGTCGATAGAAATACACACTGGTATTTCAAAAAATTCCTTGCCCATAAGATTGCTTTCGAGAGCCAAATCAGCTATTTCGTGAGCAACAAGCAAATGATGGAAGTACCAATTCAAGGACCAACAACCCTGACAGCTCTTGCAAAAAAATACGGTGTGACCGAAGATCACATGAAGGAGTATAATAAATGGACAAGCAACGGGAAAATCCCAGGAGATCGAACTTATACTTTGATTTACATCAAGGACGGATCACTTCCCGTACAGCCTGCTATTGTCCAAAAAACAGAACCTCCGAAGCAAGCTACAACAACTGCTGCCTTCAAAGCTTCCCCTGCTTACAAACAAGCAAATTCTTACCCTAAAATTTCGGGAAATACCACCAAAGCCAGTCAGCCGAATCAGATCACAGTAAATGATTTAGACGGAGTTCAGGCACCTCAGACAACCAGTCAAACGAAGTTTTCGGATCAAATCGGTCTCAAGGAGAACAAGTTCAGAAAGCTAAATGATCTGGAAGAAGCGGAAAGAATTGAGGCAGGAAAGTACTATTATACTGAAAAGAAGAAAGCATCCGCTGATATAGAAGCTCATGTTGTTCAGCCTGGCGAAAGTCTATGGTCCATTTCCCAAAAATATGGAATCAAACTTTCTGCACTAAAGTCAAAAAACAGAATTCGAAGAGACACCGAATTGAAGGTGGGCATGATCCTGAACTTACAAGAGCCAAGAAAGCGTGGCGAGGAGATCCCAATTTTACAGATATCAACTCCCGCTCCCCAACGACAAGTAGTGGCTGCTACCCGAGAACCTAAGCCTGACCCTACTGATTACAAAACCCCTACTCCCTCAAAAGTAACTGAGCCCTCAAAGGTTTCCCATTCAGTTGCACCAGGTGAAACCCTTTTTGCGATCAGCAAAAAGTACGGGGTGACTGTAGATCAGTTAAAATCGTGGAATAATATCGGAAGCCAAAACATCATCAGCGTTGGACAGAAATTGGTTATCTTAAAACCCTGACCTGATTGCCCCCCTTTTTCAATGCGTAAATTCCTTTTGATTTTCGGGTTATCCCTGCTTTGCCTTGGCCAAACTGCCCTTGCACAAGATCGGATCATCATCCCCGACACCGTCCTGATTGGCGGAGATACCCTAATCATGCTGGGAGATTCTCTGCTGATAGATGAGCCTGTAAAGGAGATCTTCTGGAAGACGGGCGGAAATTACAACCTCAATATTCAGCAAGTAACTCTTAGCAACTGGGCCGCAGGTGGCGCAAGTTCATTTGCCCTGAACTCGGGATTGACTCTTTTTGCAAATTATAAAAAGGACAAAAAGGTTTGGGACACACAGATGACCCTCAATTTGGGTTTTAACAAACAAAGTGATCGAAATGATTATTCAATCCGAAAGACAAATGACAACTTCGTTTTCGTGAGTAATTATGGACGGGAACTTTCACCGAGGTATTACTTATCCACGCAATTGGATGCCAGAACTCAACTTATGGATGGTTATAAATATTCAAGACCTCCGGGAAGCGATTTAGAAAAGCGCACAAAAATCTCAGCACTTCTGTCTCCCGGCTATATACAGTCCTCCACCGGTCTTAATTACCGTCGCACTTACGAAAATAAAAGCAAGCTTTCGGTCATCCTCTCTCCTTTCACGGGTCGATTCACCATCGTGTTGAATGATTCGCTTAGCCAAACCGGAGCTTTTGGAGTGATGCCTGGTGAAAATGTAAGAGCTGAAGCAGGGATGTCAATTGGTTCGTCTGTCGCAGATTTCAGATTGATGGAAAATGTGACCTGGAAAGCTGAATTGAATCTTTTCTCCAATTATGAAAGCTTTGGAAACCTGGTAGTCAACTTCAATTCGATCATCCGGTTGAAAGTGAATAAATTTATTTCCACAAGAATCGAAACGGCATTAATTTACGACGAGGAGGTTTTTATCAAGCAAGATGACGGCACCTCCAAACAAGCCGTCCAACTTCAAAATCTCATCAATTTTGGTATTTCGTTGGACTTTTAGAAATCCGTCTCTAATCCAAATCTCCGCTGAAATTCTGCCAGGGCACCGTGCTTATTCTTTAAAAAATTGAATTTATCTGAACTGGTATAAAGCTTATTTTTTCCGGTTTCAATTTCTTCTTTAACCTCAAGCTTCAACGAAACTCGCTTAATCCCTGTAAGATCTCTAATCATGCTCAACAAGTTCGGCTTCATTTTGAGCGCAATTTCCTCCTGCACATGGCCCATGATTTCAAGACAGATCTCATTTCCCAAAACTTTGATGGGCTGATTCAAAATCGCCAGTTCCATTCCTCTGTTTTGGCTTTTGAAATTTTCCAGAATCTTAGGTAAAACCTGATTAAAAAATTCCTGGGTTAGGCTTTCAGCTGGCCCGGATTGACTTTCCTGAAGTTCTGCTTTCTTTTCTTCTATTGCTACAGCTTGTTGCCTTGCCTTTTCGTCCACCAGTTTTTTTGTGTGAACTAGACTGGTTGGAATAGAAATGGTTTTTTGGACCGGGACGGTTTTTAAGGGAGTTGGGGCGGAAATTTGGGTGAGTGAGGGATTGGTTTCAGGGGGCTCACTCAGACTTTTTTTTTTGAGTCTTCACTTGCCAAAGTTGCCAAACGGAACGCTTGAGGCAGTTTAGCCATTTTCATCAAAGCTAATTCTACATGCAAACGCTGGTTTTTGCTTGTCTTATAATTGATGTCACATTGGTTGGCAATGTTCAAAGAGGAAAGCAGAAATGAAACGGAGGCGCTCTGAGTCTGCTGCAAGTATCTTTCTTTCGCAGACTCTGACACTTCAATCAATTCTATGGTTGCTGGATCTTTAGCCACCAAAAGGTCACGGAAATGCTCACATAGGCCGACGATGAAATTATGTCCGTCAAATCCCTTCTTCAGGATTTCATCAAAAAGCAAAAGACTCTTGGATAAATCTTCAGCAAGCAAACCATCAACGACTTGGAAATAATAATCGTAATCCAGAATATGAAGATTATTGATCGTCTCCAGGTAGGTCACTTTCTTACCTGCGGAATACGTCACAATCAAATCAAAGATCGAAAGCGCATCTCGAAGCGCTCCATCCGCTTTTGTTGCAATTAATCTTAAGGCTTCCTCTTCATAGTCTACGGCTTCTTTCAGAGCAATGTACTTCAGATGCTCCGCGATATGCTTGATTTGGATCCGATTGAAATCGAAGATCTGGCAACGTGAAAGAATGGTAGGTATAATCTTATGCTTTTCGGTCGTAGCCAAGATGAAAATGGCATACTTTGGTGGCTCCTCCAGTGTCTTCAAAAATGCATTGAAGGCCTGGTTAGAAAGCATGTGAACCTCATCAATGATGTAGATTTTATACTTTCCTTTTTGAGGAGCATATCTTACCTGATCAACTAGATTCCGAATATCCTCCACCGAATTGTTGGAAGCGGCATCGAGTTCATAAATATTGAATGAGCTGCTATTCTGGAAAGACTGGCAAGAGTCACATTTCCCGCATGCTTCGAAATCCGGAGTTAAGCTTTCGCAGTTGATTGTTTTGGCAAGAATCCTCGCGCAGGTAGTTTTGCCGACACCTCTTGGCCCGCAAAAAAGGAATGCCTGAGCAAGGTGATTGTTTTTTATGGCGTTCTGGAGCGTGGTAGTAATGTGCTTCTGCCCAACTACGCTTTTGAAATCTGCCGGTCTGTATTTTCTTGCCGAAACGACGAAGTTTTCCATCCCTGCAAGATATAAAAAACTGGATATTCAAGAAGTCCAAAAAACACCATTCTGCGACATTTTCCGGTAAAGCATTGATTTTCATTCGAATGAAAATTTCAGCACTTTTTTAACTCGAGAGATTAAAAAGGCGTACAGGCATGGAACCAAATTTATGCTACTTTTGTCTCCTTCTTTAAATGGGGCTGACCGGTATTGACAGTAAGTGTAGGGACTGGGCTCGCATGCAGGCTGGAGTATGTACGGCCTTAAAATATTCATACGAACCATAAATGGCGAAGATACTTACGCCATGGCTGCATAATCTAACCCCTCGGGGAATAGATAACGCTTAAAGGGTTGAGCTCCATACCGGAGTTCCCCGGCCACATCCCTCCGCCCCCCGTCCTTTCGGGGTAGATCAAGGGGTGTCGACTTGATCGGACTGCGGCTTGTGATGCTATTATGCAAGCCTAAGATCTAATAGCTAAGTCGGAGTGAGGTGTGTCACCCAGCATATTCTGATCGAAAAAACAACAGGTGACTAAGCATGTAGACGGTACGGTGTTTCCTTATCTGGACGCGAGTTCGAATCTCGCCAGCTCCACAAAAAAGCCTCAGAATTCTGAGGCTTTTTTATTAGTCTTGGAGCTTTGGCAATGTCAGTGAAGAACTTTACACCAATTTCATCGCCACAGGATCCCAAAGAATTGGCTTCTCCTGAGCAATGCTCAGATTACAAGCGAGTGAAGGTGCCGCCGCTCGTAGTCCAAATGCTGCATCTTCCAAGATCGGCGAACCGGTTCGTACTCCGTTGAAAAAGGTGATCATGTGATCTACCCGATCATCATAGCCTTGAGGCGCTTCGAATTTGGTTGGCTCATTTTTGGCGAAACCCCCGCCCTTTTCAGACCCGTAGGTCGCTACATACCACTTTTGAAATTCTTTCTTTTGCGCAGCTGAAAAACTCGTGTAGGAATCATAGCCTCCAAAACCGGGAGCTTCTTCTCGTTTCAGTGTCTGAACCGTGTAGTCATTCCATCCGATGTTGATCACCCCATTGGTTCCGATTAGCTTCAGACCAAATTCGCCCTTGCCTTCTCCATCACAAAGGTTCACGCGTGTAGTCACTTGGAAGGAATCATGCTCCTGAGTTTTAGGATAGGTCATCAATGCGTTGATCACATCATACGCGTCACGGCCATCCTTCCAATATTTCAGATCTCCCGCACTGAATATTTTATTTGGCCCTTTGGAATTGGTGATTGCGTGTACCGTAGTCAAAAGGTGTACGATCAAATCTCCCGCTGCACCTGTTCCATAATCGCTGTAATTTCTCCAGCGGAAAAACCGAGTAGCGTCAAATGGAATCTTTGGTGCGTATCCAAGAAACGTGTCAAAATCTACCGTCTCAGGACTGACATCAGTAGGAATGGAATAATCCCATGCTCCATTGGCCGTCGATCGATCACAATAAGCGGACACAAAGGTCAAATCTCCAATCACTCCGGATTGAAGCACTTTCTTAGCTTCTAGCACAGCCACCGAACTTGCTCTCTGACTACCTACTTGAAGAACTTTTCCAGTCGCCTTTTGAGTATCAATGATTGCTTGTCCATCTTCGATTCGCTGCACCATCGGTTTTTCGCAATACACATGCTTACCCGCTTTCATAGCGTCAATCGCAATTCGCTGATGCCAGTGATCGGGAGTACAGACTAAAACAGCATCTATGTCAGGTCTGGCTAGGATCTCCCGATAATCTCTGGTGGTAAAAAGGTCTTTGCCATATTTTTCCTTCGCATATGTTAGCCTTCCTGAGTAAAGATCGCAGGCTGCTACAAGCTCTACTCCATCAATGGTCAGCGCAGCATCAGTATCGTAGTGTCCAATAATCCCTGCACCGATCAGTCCAATCCTGATTCTATCATTGGCCTGAGATCTTATATCAGATCTCAATAGAATGCCTTTTGCAGATGCTGAGCCTGCCATGCCTGTTCCTACTGATGCCAAGGCGAGGCTTCCTCCGGCTTTCTTTAGAAATTCTCTGCGTTGATTTTTCATGTTAAATGGGTTTGAGTTATGTATTAATTGATTTTCGGATTTGCTCACTGTACTACTGATCACTTCATTTCTCGCTACTTTGTACCAGAACAATTGGGTTTTTTTCTTGATACTGGATTCCAGGTATTTAATACTGTTCTTCTCACTTGAAGAAAGAAAACAGGTTTCTAGGAGTATCAAAGAAGATATTTTGATAATATTCCTCCAGTCCTTTTTCTTTAAGAAATCCAGGAATCGTCTCGATCAGGTAGGTCAAACCTGGCCCGCCTCCATAGCTTTTCCAATAGGAATTTTTCGCCATATCCATCCCCAAGGTGATCTGTTGAGGATAGTCTCGAATCAAATTTTCGATTAAATTTAGCGTGTAGTTTGGTTCCTCTTTTTTCCAGCGAAAGGCAGAGTCATATTCCACGCTCACCCCAACATCCAGCACGTCACGATTGTAATTGACGTCTTTTGCCCGATCCACATGAGAGAGGACTACATGATCCAATTTGGCCCCAAGCTTTTCAAAAAGCTTCGCCTGCTCCAAGGCCTGCCGTCCAAAATTAGTATGTGTTAAGATCGGGGCTCCGGTCTCCAAATGCGCATTGACCACGGCCCGGAATATTTTTTCCTGATGAGCTGAAAACGCATCATCTCCGGTGGCCAGTTTGATCAAACCCGCCTTGTGAGGTGTACGATTTACGATCGGACCGGAATAATCAAATTGATCGATTCCTTCCTGTATATCAGCAATAAACAAGTCGCTAAGCTGATCCTCAGAATACGTATATCTCCAATGTGTCTCAGGATAATAAATCTCCAGATGAATACCTGTAGGCGCTATGATATTGACACCACTTCGGCGGCTTACTTCGGCCAGTTTCAGAGGATTTCTTCCACAGTTGGCGGGCATGGTATCTACTACTGTTTTGCCTCCAAAGGATTGGAAATCGATTAACTCTTTGGATACCTTTTCCACATCGTTCAGCAGAAACTCTGGATGTGAAGCTGTAGGATAGCTATCTTCTATGATGATGTGTTCATGAGAATAAGTAAAGCCCATAGCTGATGAGGCAACATCTCCTAGTACAGATCTAAAGAATGGATTTTTCATATATTCTAATTATTTGACCAGCCGTCTCTAGAGGTGTCTGCGACCTTAGAAGGAAGTTCCAAAATGGCTCCAACCTCGAGAAGCGAGGTTTGCAAATCGCTGATAGATATATTCTTAGCGTCTGAATCTCTCGCTAGTGACTGGACTGCCGCAAAACCAGCTGCCTGTCCCATACTCATCGTCTGAGCCATGGATCTACACGAAGCATGCGCATCGTGCGTAGCTGAAAAGCAACGCCCAACCACCCAAGTATTCACGCTTTGTTGAGGAATCAGGGTGCGATAAGGCACGCCATAACTTCCTCCTTCGGGCACATATTGCCAGTACGTTTCTGAACTGCCATCATTGCCCTTTCGATGATCCTCAATCGGTGCACCACATAGAAACACCTGATCCTCAAACTGCCTCGCTGTCATGCAATCCTCTTTGGTCAATCGGTATTCTCCAAAAACTCTTCTAGTCTCCCGTACTCCGATCTGATGAGAAAGACCAATGATCTTAGCCTCCTCATAGCCTGGAACTTCAGCCCTGAAAAAATCCTCGAAAATAAAGGATTGCCTACGGCCTTCAATCTCAGCTCCGGTGATCCCTTCAGGACTCAATGGATCAAAATCCGCAACTTTCACCGCCACGGTGGAGATACATTTTGGCTGACACATCTCATGAGCCGAACCTTCTTTTCTAGGAAGAGGATGTGCCCCTGAAGCGTAAGCTTCGCCCATCTTTGCTTTAAGCATTTTTTTGCCACCCGCCGCTTCATACGCATCCAAATCTACATTTGACATCCGGAAAGTCGTGGTCATACTTTGTGCTGGTTCATTTTCTCCTGCTTTTTCATACCGCAAACCAGCCCAATGACAATAGTCCGCATCACCGGAAGCATCGATAATCCGCTTGGCTGTGATGGTAAAAAAGCCTATACCTTTGTGGAAAAAAACACAGATTGAAATCTCTCCCGTTTTTTCAACACTTACTAAAGTGCTATGGTAAAATAACTCAACTCCAGATTTCACCAATAGCCTATCCCAAATTTGCTTTAACTTTTCAGGGTTATAATTCACCCCAGTTCCTGCCCCATAGGTATTTGGTCTCAAAAAAATATCTCCGCTCTTATTCAATTCATTTACTACCCAGTCGGGAATGCCACCTACGATTTTTCGAGGGTTTTCTGATGGCGTGAAAAACCCATAAAAAGTATCCAACATCTGCGTAGAAGTCCCTCCTGCAAATCCATATCGCTCCACTAGGGTCACTTTATACTTTCCTTGCGAAGCGGAAATAGCAGCTATCGATCCTGCACTGCCACTACCAATCACCAGGATATCGGTCTGATACTTTCGGGAAATTGAAGTTGAAAATTCCATCGTTAGAAATTTTGAGGTCCCACGTTTTGATAAAGTTTTGCCATGTTGTGTGCATGCTCATCGTAAGCGGCTTCAAACAGCTCTGCCGCCCGTGCCTCTCCGATAATTTTGCCACTGCTAAGCACTTTTGGGATTTTGCCATTTTTCTGAAGAATTGCTGCTACTTCAGCTTTTACCGTATTGATGAGCAGTACCCCGCCCAGCGTAGATCCTGGTGAAACTGGAGTATCCAGCCCATCCACGTATATCATAGCATCCCCTAGTGGCGCGCCAGTATCTAGTACATAGTCAGCGAAATCGATCAATTTTTTACCATCTGCTCTTTTCGAGGTACTACCTTCCAAATGCTTGCTACTGACCAATGCCACTACTTTTACCTTGCGCTTTTGCAGTTCCTCAGCCATTTCAATGGGCACGACATTGCAGCCGCTGGAAGAAATAATCAATGCCGTATCGGCTGCGGTAATGTCAAAATTCCTCAAGATTCGAGCAGCAAAGCCTGGCACATTTTCCAAAAACATGGCTTGTCGCTGTCCATTGCTACCAATTACAAGATTGTGAAAAGAGAGGGAAAGCTCCACGATGGGATTGAATCCAGGGAAAGACCCATATCGCGGCCACATCTCTTCAACCATAATACGACTATGTCCAGATCCGAAAAGATGCACCATTCTTCCTTTTAGAATGGAGTCAGCAAAAAGCTGCGCAACTTCCTGAATCATTGGCTCCTGAGCCTCCACGACGTCTATGATTTCACGTCCCTTATTCAAATATTCTCTTGTATAACTCATTTTAGATTTTCGTTTTTTGTGATTTTGCCAGAAAAGCTGCGCCAATTGCGCCAGCGAACCGGTTGTAATTTGCCTCTTTGATAGGCACATGCTCCCCGTCAGGCGACCATTCGTAAAGTGTCATAAACTCTCTCAATGGCTTCATTAGCATTTCCCCAGCACCGCTGCTGATTCCTCCTCCCAAGACGATCAATTCAGGCGAATAGGCATTGATCAAAGAAGCCAAGGCCACAGCCAGCTTTTGGATGGAAGAAAGCCACCAATAACTTGCTAAGGAATCGCCTGCAGCATACCCATCCACCAAGTCTTTGACAGAATCAAATTTCCCGTCTGTTCTTTCCTTTACTGAGAAATTGCCAACAGCATATTCCAAACTTCCCACCATATTGGTCATCGTTTTGGTTCCCAAATGATCTATCGCCATGTGCCCAAAATGCCCAGCTCGCTGCATTGCACCTTGGTACAATTCACCATTGATAATCACGCCTCCGCCTACTCCCGTCCCCAGTGTGAGCATTAGCATATTTTTGATTTTTTGGTTTTTGTAAAAAGACTCATACTCTGCAAGGCAGGCTGCATGTCCGTCATTGACAACCACAATCTCACGATTCAGCTCGGTTGACCAATCCAATCCTTCGATGCCATGAAGTCTCTCAGGCATGTGAAGGATTTTTCGATTCAATGAATCCACCAACCCAGGTGCAGAAATTCCACAGCCTAATTTTGAATGATCTCCCGCGGCAAATTCTTGTGTTTTCTCGGCAATCAACTCGACGATTTTCCTTTTCCATCCCGTCAAAGATACCGCTGAGTCATGCGTCGCATATTCCTGCTGATCCAGAATTCCTCCAGATTTATCCAGCACCACCAATTTGATTTGTGTTCCTCCAATATCGATTCCCAAATAGCTCGTCTCCATCAGCATCTATTGATATTGTCCCTCACTGATCGACCAGCCCCCGTCGATCGCCAGTACTTGGCCTGTGATAAAATTAGAATCTGGTGCCAAAAACATCAACACTGCATTCAGAATATCTTCTGGTCTTCCAGGCCGACCACCATCCAACGGCTGCTTGGATTTGAGAAAATGCTGGATTTGTTCATTATCCATCGCCCGCTGGGCCATGGGAGTTTCAAAGAGACCGGGCGCGATTACATTCACGCAAATATTATGACTGGCGTAATAGGATGCGATTGATTTTGAAAAGCCAACCACAGCAGATTTAGCGGCAGCATAAGCATGCGTGACAAAGTATTTTGGTGAAGGAGAAAATCCCAAGACCGAACCCATATTGAGGATCATTCCCGGTTGATTATGTTCCAGAAAATAATTGACCATCCCTCTATTGGATAGCATCATAGCAGTTAGATTTATTTCAAAAGTCTTATTCCAACCATCTAAGGTCATTTCATGAAGTGGGCCATCACCATATTTCCTTCCGCTTCCACCTGCCACATGAAAGAGCCCAGTGATCGTTCCAAATTCTTGATGGGCTATTTGAATTGCCTGATCAATCGTTTCCGGAACTGTTGCATCGCCTGCAAGCACCAATACTGATGAACCGAGTTTTTGCTGAGCAAGGAAAATGCTCTCGTCGTCTCTTCCTACAACCAAGACTTTTGCGCCCTGATTCAGTAAAGCTTCAGCGGCCGCCAACCCCATTCCTGAGGTGCCGCCCATTATGATATAACTGGTGTTTTGAAAATCCATAAGTTATGCTTCAATGGTAAAATCGTCCGTATTACAATAGGCAAA
>JBKJKX010000092.1:0-128626 GCA_046597285.1 Algoriphagus sp.
TTTTGTATAAATTTTCTTCTTGAGTTCATTGTGTAAGGTTGTTAGTTGAAAGGTTAATAGTTTAATCGGTTTCAGATGTTATAAATCCGAAATCATAAATCCGACATCTGAAATCAAAGCGGTCTAACCCAAATATTTCTGAATCTAACCGGATTGCTGTGATCCTGAAGTTTGATAGGCAACTGCTCAGCGTGTGCTTTGTAGTTTGGAATACCGATGTACTCAGTTGGACCTTTGAGGGTGACATTGTTCTGTACCAACACTCCATTGTGCATCACCGTAACTGTTGCCGGAGAAGTTACTAGTCCATTTTTATCAAATCTTGGAGCTTTGAAGATGATGTCGTAATAATTCCACTCTCCCGGAGGACGAGTTGCATTGACCAAAGGAGGATGCTGCTTGTAGATACTTCCTGCCTGACCATTCGTGTAGGTCTTGCTTTCGTAGCTATCCAAAACCTGCACTTCGTAGATTCCCATCAGGAAGAAACCTGAATTGCCTCGGCCCTGACCTTCACCAACAATAGTCGTTGGAGCGGACCATTCGAGGTGGAATTGAGCATCACCAAAAGGAAGTTTGGATTGAATATCCCCTTTACCTTTTGTTACAACCAATTCTCCCTTTTCAACCAGCCATTCGGCAGGGCTGCTTCCGTCTTTGGCACTGACAAAACCATTCAGACTTGTGCCGTCAAAAAGAACAATCGCGTCCGATGGCGGATTAGTATTATGGTTACCGGCAGTCACTTTTGGAGGCACAGGAGTATAAAACTCTGTTGCCTGAGGCGGTAATGGCGGAGGAGTGGGTTGTTGTGCCAAAGCCAAAGAGCTCATGCTCAATGCGAAGCCTGTAAAAGCTAGAGATCGTAATTTCACTTTCATACGTTAGATTATTTAGGGTAAGGACTAGAAGCAATAAATTAAACCAAAAACAGCTAATCAAAAAACCGTTAATGGATTTTTGATTGCAGTGGACGATTCGTTTCTTAATTTTCCGAAAATATGCACTTATGAAAAAACCACTACTCTGCCTTTTTTTGGGTTTGATTTTATCGGTCTCAGCTCTAGCTCAGGAGGAATATTATTTTCCCGGAGAGACGTTTGATCCGGCTATTCCCTCCCCTTCCCAGTTTCTGGGTTACCCAATCGGAGACTGGCATACTCGCTATGATTTGATCCTCAAATACTTTGAAAAGTTGGATGCAATCAGCGAAATGGCCGAATTGAAAACAATCGGCTACACTCACGAGCGCAGACCGAAAGTAATCCTGACAATTTCTTCCCCTTCCAACATGGGAAATCTGGAAGAAATCAGGAAAACCCAGCTCCAGCTAGCTGATCCATCTCAGCCCAAACCGGATGTGAATTCCATGCCTTCCATCATCCACCAGGGATACGGCGTCCATGGAAATGAGCCTTCTTCCGCCGAAGCCGCGATGTTGACCGCTTATTGGCTGATGGCTTCGCAGTCTGATCTCGCAAAAAATCTGCGTCAAAATGTAGTGGTCCATATTGATCCAACTCTCAATCCCGATGGACGTGATCGCCACAGTCATTGGGCCAACTCAAACAAAGGTTTTCCTCCGGTAGCTGATCCACTCGATCGGGAGCATAACGAAGCTTGGCCAGCCGGAAGAACCAACCATTATTGGTTTGATTTGAACAGAGATTGGTTGCCACTTGCTCATCCTGAATCTCAAGTGAAAGTGGCATGGTATCATACTTGGCTCCCAAATGTGACCACCGATTTTCATGAAATGGGTCCAAACAGCACTCATTTCTTCGAACCAACCAAACCTTTTGGAAGTGAAAATCCGGTCGTTCCACGTAAAAACTACGACGATATCAACGTTCGCTTTGCAACCTATTTTGCCAAATACCTCGATAAAATCGGGAGCTTATATTGGTCCAAAGAGGTCTTTGACAACAGCTATCCGGGCTACGGTTCAACTTATCCTGACATTCATGGCGGATTGGGATTGGTGTTCGAGCAGGCAAGCAGCCGCGGACATGTTCAATCTACTCAGCGCGGAGATATGACTTTTGCTTTCACGATCAGAAACCATGTGTCAAGTTCGCTGGCTACAATGGAAGCTGCATTGGATAACCGGGTTTACATGCACGATTACCTGAGGGAATTTTTCGAGACTGCAGTAGCCGAAGGATCAAAAGATGCTGCGAAGAGCTACGTGTTCGGCGATGAATTTGACGATAGCAGAAACCGCCTTTTTGTGCAATTCCTCTTGGATCACCAGATCAGGATTTATGAAAATTCCCAAGATATGAGTGCAGGTGGATACGCTTTCAAAAAAGGTAAATCCTGGGTAGTTCCTACTTCACAGCCTCAATTTCGAATGGTGCGAACCATGTTTGAAGAAGTAAAGGAATTTGCAGATTCTGTTTTCTATGATGCATCGGCCTGGAATATGGCACATGCGTATGGGATGCCTTATGCAAAATCTGCCTCGACCAAAAGTGGAAATCAAGTAAAGGAAACTGTTGATCCGGCTTATGAATTTCCTGCCGGTAAAGCGTATGCATACCTGATCGATTGGTCAGATTACTATGCGCCTAAGATGCTTTTTGAATTGCAGAAAGCCGGAGTTCATGTAGAGATTATCAACCGAGCTTTTGCTTCGCAAACTCAGGATGGAAGAAGGGATTTTCCGGCAGGAACGCTGATGATCCCAATGGGATTCCAAAAGTTGGATGCTGAAAAACTGCCTAGCACGATCCAAACTTTGGCAGCAGCCAATCACCAACAAGTATTCGCAACCACTACGGGTATGAATCTGTCTGGAATCGACTTGGGCTCGAACCTGGTAGGTGCAGTGACCGAACCGAAAGTTCTGATGGTCCTTGGCACCGGTATTCAGGCAAATGAGGCAGGTGAAATTTGGTATCTGATGGATAGCCAAGTGGGGATGGCCATCACCAAAGTGAGCACAGAGCAAATCGGACGAATTAATTTATATGATTTCAATACGGTGATCCTGCCTTCTGGAAATTACAATTCACTTTCCGAAGGTGTAGTGACTCATTTGAAAGATTGGGTAAGTCGTGGAGGAACTGTTATTTCGATGAAAAGTGCGAGCCTTTGGCTGAATCAAAAAGGAATTACTAATGAAACATTGGTAGACGGCGGAGAAAGTACTGATCCGGATTCTTTGCCTTTCTCTACGAGAAATGATTTCGAAGGTGCCAAAGAAGTGGGTGGAAGTATTTACATGGCCGAACTCGATCTTACCCACCCGATCACTTATGGCTATCATCGCAAGAATCTGCCTGTTTACAGAAACAGCGACATCTTCGTGAAACCAAGCGAAAACAAATACCTCACTCCTGTGAAGTACACTTCAAATCCACACTTAGGCGGATACATTTCAAAGGCAAATCTTGAACTCGTGAAGCAAAGTGCAGGCGTGGTAATTTCGTCTGTAGGTCAGGGAAGAGTGATTCATTTCTTCGATAGTCCAAACTTCCGTGGTACTTGGTTTGGAACGAATAAGCTTTTCCTGAATGCGGTGTTCTTTGGGGATAGGATGAATTAATAAGCAGCTTATGAAGCGAATCAATATTTAGGCAGTCAATAAAAAAAACCGATAAGTCTCCTTATCGGTTTTTTTTATTGACTTTGAAATTATCCTCTTTCTAAAAGCACCCTACCTAAACTGATAACTGGAGACTTCTGCCTACCAAAAAACTGTTTTACTTCTTATAAGTCAAAGTGATCTTACCTGCAATAGCTCCTAGCGGACTATCCATGGACACATCATTTGCCGTAATTAATTGCTCATCTGAAATGGCCAAAATATTATAGACTACTTCTTTTTCATCATTTTCTCCCTTCATAACCAAATGATCTTTCTCAACCTTCCAAGTTCCTTTGCCATTCATCATATCCTCCGGACTCGTGATAATATACGTTCCTGTCTCTTCGAGAATTAATTTCCCATCAATGTGCAAACCTTTTCCGCCTTCGATCATTGCTGCTAGATCAGGACCTTCGGTTTGATCAAATTTAAAGTCTGAACCAGACCAAGTTCCAATCAGCATTTCTTCTGTACTTTTTCCACAAGAAACGAGCAGTACTCCGATAAGAGCAAAAAAGTAAAGATTTTTCAAAAGAGGAAGAGTCCGGTTTTTCATAGTGATTGTAAATATTTGATGAAAGATAAAAAAATATTGCTTTGAAATCGTCTGATTATTGCTCCGTTGAGCCCTAATAAAAGAATAGTACAAAAACAACAGCTTGATTTTAAGTAGATTTCAAGAGGCTATTTCGATTTATTACCGGTCAATACCTAACTTAAAAAAATGGATAAAATACGAATTTGGTTTGTCAACAGATACCAGCAAATTATTTCCAGCATTGCATTTTTACCAGGAATCATCAGTTTGGGATTTTTGGTTTTAGCAGTGATAATTTTTGAGTTTGACTTTTCCGAGACTGGCCAGCAGCTTAAATCTAACCTGAAATGGATAACCCTCAAGGATTCCTCAACTGCACGTAGTATTCTTGGGGCAATCGCCAGTGGTGTAATCTCACTCACCGTGTTCAGCTTTACGATGGTGATGATAGTACTCAATCAGGCTGCATCCCAAATGAGCAACCGGGTGTTGGACAAACTGATCGGAAACCGATTCCAGCAGATTGTTTTGGGGGTTTATATCGGCACAATCGTTTACACTTTTTTCCTCTTCAGTACTATCCGGGATACAGAATCCAGATTTCAGATTCCCTCGATCAGCATTTTTATGGTAATTCTCTTCACCGTCTTCGACTTATTTCTTTTTATCTACTTTCTTCATTTCATCACCCAGTCAGTCAAATACAACATTATCATTGATCGGATCAAATCTGCCACTTTTCACGGTATGAAGGATTTTTGCTCTGAAAATAAAGAAATAGTTCCTGCTGAAGATTTTGCTGGGATCACTATGATTAAAGCAAAGAGGTCGGGAATCTTTGAAGGATTTTATACCAAAGAAATCATGGCCGCTTGTGAGGAAAATCAATGCAGTTTTGTAGCTCTTCACCCAATGGGTACATTCATCCTAAGGGGACAACCCATTCTGAAAAGTAGCCGCACAGTCCCTGAGGAGCACATCCAGGATATCTTGCAGGGCGTCATTCTAAGCGAACAAGAATCAATTAACCACAACTATGAATACGGTATAAGACAGCTGAGTGAGATCGCACTGAAAGCCCTCAGCCCGGGAATCAATGATCCGGGTACGGCTATTCTGAGCTTTCGGGCTCTGATGGATTTATTTCAATACAGGGGCAGAAATTTCCCTAAAAGCAGGTTGAAAAATGAGGATGCGCCCTTTCTTGTCATCAGGCAAGAACATTCATTTGATTCACTTTTTGAGCGGAACATCTATCCGATTTGGGATTATGGAAAAGAAGATCGCATGATTAGAAATGAATTCAAACTTTTGCTAGAGCAGCTCTCGCTTACCCTCGCTTCTCCACCTTTGTTTAGACTTTTAAAAATGGTGGATGATAAAATAAATGAAGAATAAAGGCTCAGAAATCGGACAATCTAACCTTTATGTATGCTTATCTGCAAGTAAAATAATTCTCTTTGATCAATGGATTTCCTGCCTGCTGTAAGCAGAAATGACGGAAGAACGATGCAAACCTAAATGAATGTTCCTTTGGATTATATAGCTTAAATTTTCTATTGACAAGATTCCGTATATCCTAAAAAAAATAGCCGTAGATAATACTATGGCTATTTTTTAAGATTTGGTTTAGCTTACATTTTAAATTGCACTGGCAAAGTCATTCGAGTTGCTACCGCCTTCCCATCCTTTTTTGCAGGGGTCCATGTACCTGAATTTGCAACGACTCGGAGCGCCTCTTCATCACATCCACTACCAATTCCTCTCAATATTTCGGGGGTACTGACAGAACCATCGGCCAGGACCACAAAAGTCACCATGACCATACCTTCAGTTTTATTTTCCTTCGCTAGGGTAGGATATTTTAAATTATCAATCATGTATTTAGTGAAACCTTCCATTCCTCCAGGTGGCACAGGCATTTTATCGACTTCTTTGTGTACTTCTTCCTGCGTTTGTGCCAGTGTTTCCGTGATTCCAACTGATATTGAAAATGCAAAAAGCATAGCACGTGCAATTCCTAGTTTTAATAAGTTTTTCATGTTTGTTTTAAATTTATGTACCGTTGATTTAGTTTAGTTTTTAAGAGAATAACCTACTACCATTTCTTCATTCAAATCGTGCTCTTCACGTTGACATTCATTACTATTTACACAGAAACTGACTTGTAATCACCTGCTAGTTTAAATTGAATGGGAATCCTCATTCGCACATCCACATTTTTGCCAGCTTGTTGACCTGGTTCCCGATCCGGAGATGCCTTAATCACTCTCAAAGCCTCTTCGTCACAACCTCCACCGATTCCTTTGAGGATCTTTGGGCTTGTGATTTTTCCCTCTCTGTTTACTACAATCCCCACTGCGACCATTCCTTCAATCCCCTTTTCTCTTGCTGATGCTGGATATTTAAGATTCGAAGCCAGGTATTTATTCCAACCTTCCACCCCTCAAGTTGGTAAGGGTGGGTTTTCTACCACATCAAATACCGCATCACCAGCTGAGTTACTGTAGTCATCGGTAAGAGGAGGACGTGGCGAAGGAATCCAGTTCGGTGGAACTTGAGTGATTTCTTCTTCCTCCAAAGTTTCGTTATGACTCATTTCACTTTCGCATGAAAATCCAAAAGTCACCAAGACGATCACACACAAAACCCGCAGCAATCTGAAATTTTGAAGAGATCTGGAATATGTTTCAGTTTTCATTTCGTTGGTTTTTGGTCAAATCAAAAGGAGCAATTAAAATAAACTCAATAGGTTTTTAATATTCGAGGTGGTTTTGACTGGTAGCCCACTACTATCAGATGCTTTCCATATTGGTCGGCAATGATTTTTTCTGTTGACTGTTTCGGAGAAGATGTTCCAGAATCAGTAGCCAAAACAAACCTTACAGGAAGGCTCATTCTGGTTTTCACTGGTTGTCCGTTGATTATTCCGGGACTCCAAAGTGGTCCTTCTTCAATCAAACGGACTACTTCCAAATCGCTTTCTCCGCCGATTCCTCTCAGAATTTTGATGTGCTGCAGAGAACCATCTTCATATACTTCAAAACTCACGACAACTGTTCCTTCTACACCTGAAGCTCGGTCATTTGCAGGATACTTCGCATTCTTTGCCAAGTACATATTCCATCCATCCTCCCCTTCTTTAGGTCTAGGTATTTCTTCCACGCGGTCAAAAACTTGATCTACTTCCTTGGAAACGCCAGCTAATTTTGTCTTGTTAGAATCCGGAGCCAATCTGATTACGACTTTTGGATTTCCATCAAGTATTACCTCCGTGCTTTTTGAGGTACTGAAGTGGGATATAATCAGAATAGATTTCTTGGAAGGTACTTTTATAGTAAAAAAACCGGAATTATCAGTTGCTGTTCCGGTTGTAGTCCCTTTGACTAATATGACAGCACCAACTACTTTTTCTCCTTGCGAATTGATAATATTCCCCGTAACTAAGAATCCTTCTGATGGTTCTTGGGAAAATGTGGCCTGCTGGAGCCCCAAAAAAGCGATACTCAACACAAAAAGAAATGAGAATTTAATTTGTTTGGAGCGTGTCATAGAGAGTGTTTTTGGTTAAAAATTAGTTAGCCTATTTAGAATGTCACTGTATTTTTATATTAAATCAGTAGTCAATTTTTTGTAGAATACCCGGTTACCAGTATCTCCTTCAAGGTACTTGCAGGAACCTGAATCTTTTCTTCAATAGTTCTTCCGGACTCCAAAGAAGAATTATTGATGTAGGCCATTTTAAACCGAATCGGCAATCTCATCCTGGTTTTAACTGCCCTGCCACGCTGCTTTCCAGGTTCCCATTTCGGAGCATTCTGAACTACTCGAATAGCTTCTTCATCTACCCCTCCCCCAATTCCGCGAAGGATCCCTACATTATGTATTGATCCATCGGTATGGACTTCAAAATCCACTACTACTGTCCCCTCTATCCCCGATTCACGAGCTTCAGTAGGATATCGAAGATTCATAGCCAAGTACCGATTCCAACCATTCATTCCTCCAGGAGGATTAGGTTGTTGCTCCACAATGTCAAAAACCTCATCCGCCTTCTGGGTGATATCCACTGGGTTTTTGTAAGGATCTATCGTAAGATTTTCAACGGTAAGCGGAACTTCTAGAATCTCGGGGAAATCGGCCAAAGTGGTGAGCTTAGGAGTGATGTCTTCCCTTTCACAGGAAAAGACAAATATTACCATTGCCAACAATGGCAAAACCAGCAGAAATCTAGCTTTTTGGATGGTTTTTGAATTGGTTTTGGTCATCATGATAATGCGTTTTTTGGTTTGAAATTGATTGAAACTATTGACAAACTGCCAGCTGCTTTGCTTAGTCAGCAGCCGAAGCAACAGCCTTGAATAAGCGATTTGAGAGTAGGATTTGGTCACTCCTTGATCCGCCTGAAACTCATGAACTTCCCGCACCGAGCGCTCATAGAGAAAAATGAGCGGATTGAACCAGAAAATAGCTTTGGCAAACTGGATCAAAAGCAAATCCCAGGTATGTTTTTTCTCCACGTGAACGGATTCATGGAGAAGGATTTGATCCTGATCAGGATTCTGCGGATCAAAACTTGGAAGTAAAATGTAATTGAAAAATGATGCTGGCTCGAAGCTTGGATGTACTGCTATTTTCAAACCCTGATAGGTGAATTTCTCCACCAGTTGAAGTTGGTAAATCGGTTTAACCAATCCCAAAGTCAGCCGTCCAAAGGCGATGATCAATCCGATTGCGTAAATTCCAAAAAGTGACTCTTGCCAAGTATAAGTCCAGATCCAAAATCCGGATTCTTCCTGAATTTGCTCGCCAACCCAGAAAACCGGAAGGGTGATTTCCTGCATTCCAGTTTGGGTGGAAGTCATCTCAAAGGAAAGCAACGGCACCACCAAAGCTGAAATCAGCATGAAAATGAGAATCGACCGATTCCAGTCGAAGAAGGTCAGTTTCTCTAAAAAGGCCTTATAAAAGACATAGGCCAGGGCAAGGCAAAGACTTCCTTCCCAAAGATAGTTTAGGGATGCGTTGATCAATTTGTGGAGTTTTCGTAATCGTCAATCAGCTTCTGCAAATCCTGAATTTCCTTATCAGATATGTTCTTTTCTTTGACCATAAATGAAAGGAAATTGCCTACCGACCCTTCGAAAAATTGATTCACCATGCGATTGATGCTCTTTTTGCTGTAATCTCCCTGGGTTACCAATGGAAAAAACTCGTTAGTCGTGCCGTATGCTTTATGGTCCAGATAACCTTTTTTCTCCAGCAATTTGATAGAAGATGCCAGTGTGGTATAAGGCGGTTTGGGATCCGGAAGTTGATCTAGGACTTCTCTGACGAGTGCCCGTTCCATTCTCCAAAAGATCCGCATGATACGCTCTTCGTGTTGAGTTAATTCGTTCATGAAACTAATGTATAATTCTAGTTTCATTTTTCCTACGAAATTTTCGTAATTCTACGTAAAAAATATAGGTATCATTATAAAAACTTGAAAAACAGTAAATTGACTGGTTTTTATCCTGTAAATATTTTATGAATCTGCACAATCTTACATCAATCAAAAATTATTTTGAGTTGAGTAAATGGAAAGCTCTAAAAAAAAGTTGAAGCTTCCATTCAATCCTAGATCGAATTTTTTTTCCTTGTCACTTTTTGAAGCCAAAAAGTAACCCAAAAGCTTAATGCCTGGTTATTTACTTCAAATAGGCAGTGTTTAGTGCTTAAAAAAGAAACATTGCGGGCTATTTGATTTTAAACCTTGATCAACCCTAAAAATGGGTGGATTTCTCTCGTTGCACTTCGAGAACTAACCCATTTTCTTAACGGTTTGATCTGCTTTTTAAAACCGTAAATTCCCTAGGGCATTACCTAACCCGAAACATTTCAACTCACCTAATGCTCCCAGCTAATTCCTACATTTTTTATAAAATGATCTTAAGAGAACCGTTGTGAATATTCAAAATATATTTTTGAAAAAAACTCTTTTAAACTTTCGGAGGATAATATTTCTCTCTCCATCGGAAAGCAACTCTGACCAACAAAATCAAAGCTAGCAGCTCTACCAATGGACCAATCACTCCCGCAAAAGCTTGCCCTGAATTCAATCCGAAAACAGCAATAGCCACAGCAATCACCAATTCGAAATTGTTTCCGGCAGCAGTAAATGAAATGGCAGCATTTTGATCGTAAGATGCACCCATAGCTTTGCTGAAGAAAAAACCCAGTCCAAACATGATCACAAAATAGACTAGCAGAGGCATGGCTATCCTCAACACATCCAATGGAATCGTCACGATCAATTCACCTTTCAAAGAGAACATCACCAGGATCGTAAAAAGCAAAGCGATCAGGGTGATCGGGCCTATTTTAGGCAAATAGACATTTTTGTACCATTCCTCCCCTTTCCATTTGGGAAGAAAAATCCGACTCAGCAATCCGGCTAAAAACGGAATTCCAAGATAAATCGCAACGCTTTCCGCAATAGTGCCAATCGAAATATCGACAATGGCTCCATCGAATCCGAAATACGGAGGAAGCTTGGTAATGAAAAGCCAAGCATAAAAACTGTATCCAAAGACTTGGAAAATACTATTGACTGCTACCAATCCTGCTCCGTACTCCCTACTTCCCTCAGCCAGATCGTTCCAAACCAAAACCATCGCAATGCAACGGGCAAGTCCAATCAGAATCAAACCCACCATGTGTTCCGGATAATCCCGAAGGAAAATGATTGCCAGGAAAAACATGAGAAAAGGGCCGACGATCCAGTTCAAAATCAGAGAAATACTCAAGACTTTCACGTTTTGAAAACTTTGGGAAGCAGTCGATAATCAACTTTTGCCAATGGCGGATACATCATCAGGATCAAGCCGATAGCAATCGGAATGTTGGTGGTGCCTGAACTCATCGAATCAATCAACTTACTTCCGGAGGGAAAGAAATAGCCAAGCCCTACTCCGATCAGCATTGCCAAAAAGATCCAAAGCGTGAGATATCGATCAAGAAAGCCTAATTTTCTTGGCTGCAGGCTCATAGCTTGTCTTTTACTTTTTGGAAAATCAGAAACAATTCTGCTCCGATCTGATGCGACCGTTTGGTGTACATTATCTCTTCCAAGTCCGTTCCGTCAAACGCTTTCGGATCCTCGAATCTTAAGGGAATTCTCGATTCGGCCCCGGGAATAAAGGGACAATTCTCATCCGCATGATCACAAGTCATCACCGCGGCAAAACCTTTTTGGGCATTGATCGAATCATCATAAACTTTGGAAAAGGTCACAATCGGTTCTGAATCTTCCCCATGGAAGACAAAATAAACAGGGTTGTCCTCCCCTTTCTGAACTACTTTGAATCCGTCTCTTCTGATGGCTCCAACTGCCCGTTCATTGAAAGCAGTGACTTCCACTCCACCAGAATAGCAAATTGCCGGAATCTCAAAATAATCAGCGGCAGTCTGCCCCCAAATCTGTGAAAATTGGCTCCTTCGGCTGTTGTGGGTGCAGATGAAATTCAGCCGAACTTCCTCATTTGATTTGATTTTCGATAAAATATAATCCGCCATACGTTCAATAACCGGCATTCGATCCGCCGGAATCTGATCAATGGGAAGATTGGAAATTGCAACTTTTAAATCAGGGTAAAAGGAATCTCTCATAAAATCAGAATTAGTTTAGCAGCAATCAGAGCCAGGAGCACAAGATCCGGCCTCACTCACAGTCAAGGCCGCAAGACTGAGTTTTGGTTTTTGAGCAGGAATCCCGCATTTATCTTTTGCCAGACAATCGGTCATTTTCGCAGTGAGATGAAATTCTCCTTCGGAAAAATCCAATCCGTATTTTCCAATTGTATCGCTCTGATATTCTACTTCCACATCCAGATCTTCCAACCCAAGAACTCTTTCAGAAAGTTGAATGATATCCAGCAATTTCTTTGCTCCAAGCCTATGATCGTAATCGCCATCTTCCCAAAGCTGAAAATTGATCCCCTTTTCTTCTCGAAGAGTTCCTCCGCAATCGATGAATCGCTTATTGATCTGACCAACTTCTGTGATGTGAAAATGCGCAGGAACGCCAGATCCGTCAGGGAGTCTGAAAGTCAATTGGCTGAGGTCAGTAAGTTTTGATTTGATTTCTGAAAGTTTCATAGATTATTTGATTGCAATATTACGATAGATAAATTCAAATTTTTTTAGCAGCAGTTATCACCGCAAGCGGTGCCGTATTGATCGAAAAGCCCATTAAACAGGCCTTTAATTTTTTCCCAGTTATCGGCATGAATACAATAGTTGACGGACACACCTTCGATCGTTCCTTTGATGAGACCGATTTCTTTGAGCTCTCGCAAATGTTGGGAAATAGTAGCCTGCGCAAGTCCTAGCTCTTGGACAAGTGTTCCATTCACACAAGAATTACTCGCAAGCAAATACTGCAGAATTGCAATCCTGGCAGGATGTGCCATGGCTTTAGCCAATTGTGCGAGCTCATTTTGCTCAGCGGTGAATAAATCTGTTTTGGTTACGCCCATAATTACATCGCAATATAACGATTGAATGATTTTACTTCCAACTATTTCTGGAAATTTTATTTGTCAGCTCTGATAAAAATATTTTCCCTGATTACCGGAGAAACGAGAAAGAAGCCTAAAACTTTAGATTCTCCTCTCTCTACTATAATATTAGAATCAGGGTTTTGGGGCGGAGGGCTGAATAATCCGCCATCACTGAAAAGTAAATTTACCAGTTGCGAAAAATAATCATACATGTCTCGATTTATTCGGTAGAGCTCCAATCCTACCCGATCTCCAGGTTCAAAAGCATAACTCAATTCGAGGCCTTTTTCAAAAAATGCCAGTCCAAATGTATCGTCAAAAAGAAGGTAATCCTCCCGACCGTTTTTCAGCGTGTCATTTTCAATCACCCGAATCCTGTAATTATTATCTTCCTCAAACGGGATTTTTCCATAGACTTTAATGTAATACCCCTCTTCCCTGAAAAGCCTTTCTTCCCGAAATTCGTAGGTCAAACTATCCACCGTAGGAGCTTCCAGCATCAGGCCTTTTGAAGAAAAAATATTGTCTTGCCATTCCACAAACAACTTATAGGTCTCTCCTACTTTGGCAACGTCGCGAGGATTGACAGGCCGAAAACTGAAGCTTTCGGGTCTATAAGTGAAACGAATTATTTTATCTGTTCCAGGCATAGTTATAAAAACTAAAGCATCACTAATTATCTGATAATCTTTGCTATCAAAGTAATTTTTCGCAAGTGAAATCCGTACTTCATTGTATGAGTTCTGATCGGTCCAAGTACCCTCAATGACTGGCACCACTCCTTCAATAATAGCCAGCGGCAAATCCACTTCTTCCTGACAAGAGAAAAGTGAAATGGCGAGCAGATATATCCAATGTTTTTTCATATCAAAACTGGTAATTATAGGTAATTGAGGGCAAAAAAGAAAAAAGATAAGTCATGACAATACCGGGTTTGGAAGAGACTATCGGGCCGTCAGTTTCTTGATTGTATTTAATGTCGTCATTGTAAATCTCCCGGAATTCGTAGGCAAAAGGATTCTTCCTTCCATACAAATTGTAAATACTAAAATTCCAACTGCCTTTCCATTTTCTTCCTTTATCTGTATTTTTCCAGGTAACTGAGGCGTCCATTCGATGATAATTCGGATAGCGATCCTCGTTCCTTAAATCCGAATACAAAGGCAAAACCTGATTGTCTGCCACATAAGTGCCTATCGGAAATGACACAGCCTGTCCAGTCGTGTAGACAAAAGTCAAGCCGGCAGACCAACTAGGCGAAAACTCATGATTCAGAACTAGCGTAATGTCATTTGGTCGATCGTAGCGGGGATTGTACGCCTGTCCTTCACTGATGCCATCTATTTTTCTCCAGGTTCTTGACCAGGTATAAGCCAGCCAGCCGGTGGTTTTTCCGATGTTCTTTCGAAGCAAAAACTCAGCACCATACGCCCAGCCATTTCCCGTTAATATCTCAGTTTCCACATTATCGTTGAATAGCACATTGGCCCCGTTTTTCAGATCAATAATGTTTCTGAAATCTTTGTAATAGCCTTCAACGGAAAACTCCCATCGGTTTTCATCGAAATTGTGAAACAATCCGACTGAAACCTGATCAGCACGAATCGGTGGCACATAAGTTCCTGCCAGAATCCATCGGTCAATGGGCAATCCAGCTGAACTGTTTGAGGCAATCTGAACGTATTGAAAATTCCTATTGTATGCTGTTTTAATAGAGAATTGATCATTGATCAAATATCGAAATGCAATTCTCGGCTCCAATCCCTGATAGAATTTGATATTTTCAAGGATATTGTATCCAATCGAATCCGTGATATCATCAGTACTTTCGGGCGACTCTGTTGAATACCTATAATCCACCCCTTTTCCGACCTGATTGAAAAAGCCTCCTCTCAAACCAACTTCGGTACTCAGTTTGGGGCTGATCTCATAGGTCAGACCTGCGAAAAGATTATTCAAAATCCCATTTTTCGGATTAGTGGAAATAGGTGAAATATTACTGTTTGGTGCCGGCACCAAGTCTATCGGTGCAAAGTGATAGTATTGACTATGAAAGCCCCAATAGGTTTGCAAAGATTCACCCCTTAACAAAGTCCATTGACCTTTGAGGCCTGTCTCAGATAGTTTGTTTTTCCATTCAAATCCATTGTCAGGATCATCAAATTCTACACGGTAGTTATACTTGGAATGATAGGCTTGTAAGTCAAAAAATGCATTGTCCGAAATATTTCGTTTCCATTGAGCGGAACTCACCCAATTGGTCCAGCCTAAACCGAACGATTCATCCAACCCCAGAAAATCCGATCCCTGGTAGGTGGAAATGGTAAGCTTGTCTTTTTCACTCAGTACAAAAGAAAACTTTCCACTGAGGTCGTGAAAGTTGAGTCTATTATTCTGAAGGTCTTCATCATTGGAAAGCTTCAAAAACACGTCTGCATACGTCCTGCGTCCAGAAATCACAAACGTTGATTTGTCAGAAAATAAAGGTCCGTTAAAAGTCAACCGGGAAGAAATAGTTCCAATTCCACCGTCTCCGTGGATTTGTTGATTGTTGCCTTCTTTGAGAGAGACATCAATCAAGGAAGAAAGTCTCCCTCCAAAGGACGCAGGCATATTTCCTTTGTACAGCTCCACCTGGTCTAGTGCATCAGGATTAAATACTGAGAAAAACCCAAAAAAGTGAGATGCATTGTAAACTGGCGCCCCGTCAATTTGTATCAGATTCTGATCATTGGAACCACCTCTCACAAAAACACCTGTTGTCCCCTCCCCCGCAGTCTGTACTCCGGGAAGCAATTGCAAACTTCTCAGCAAATCAACTTCGCCGAATAGCGCCGGAATATTCCGGATAGTTTCCATAGGAATCGTGGCTTTCCCGGTTTCGAGATTTTTCACTTGCTCATCCGGTCTGCGCTCCATGATTATGATTTCATCGAGAGACATTTCCTCAGTCTTCAGAAAAAAACGAAGTGATTTATCGAGATCGTTTTGAGTGATCGACCGAATTGATTTTTCATAACCGATGTAGGAAACAACCAATCTTGCAGGTAAAGCAACTGCTTTAATCTGAAATTTCCCGTCCAAATCAGCCGCCACTCCTGTTGAGACATCCTTTTCCCAGTAAACATTCGCCCCGGCCAAAGCTGCGGAATTACTTACATCGAGCACTTCCCCGGAAAGAATTCCTGTTTCTTGTGCTGAAACGTTTCCGACTAAGAGCAGAATGGTTAATAAGAAACCCGATAAAAAAACCAGTAATGACTGCCGCATTAGACCTATTTTGAGAATGTAAACATCAAAGCTAGACGATTGAGAAAAATTAATGTTTGTTAATTCACCAAAAAGATTTGTCTATGGTCCTTCCGCAAGTATGAAAGGACTTTCAAAGTGAGGTTTATTTTATAATTTCAGGCCATGATTTGGGCTTACCCGGACGTCAAACTCACCCTTTTGATCGCAGGCCTTTTCGCCTTGCTCTATTTAATTTACCTATTCCGCTATTGGTCAATCAATAAAAAGCTGGAAGTGGTGAAGCGCAGGCTATTTACCAAAATGGTCTTGAGAGTCGTTTATTTCATTTTGTTCCTAATCGCATTTGCGGGTCCATCGATAGGTGTTTCTACCAAAGAAATACAAGAAGAAGGCAAAGACATTTTCATTGCGGTGGATCTTTCCCAATCCATGAATGCGCCAGACATCGGTCCCAGCAGACTCCAAAGGGTAAAATTTGAGCTTAAAAACCTGACCAAAAGTTTTCCTTCTGATCGAATTGGTCTGATCATTTTCAGCTCTGAGGCTTTTTTGCAATGCCCGCTAACATTCGATCAGAGTGTTTTGCAACTCTACATAGATGGATTGAACACTGGACTTGTCCCAAATTTGGGTACTGACTTAAATGCCCCTTTGCGAATCGCTTTGGATAGATTTGAGTCAGATGAATCTCAGGCGGTTGCTTCAAAATCAGTTATTTTGATTTCCGATGGAGAAAACTTCGGAGACGATCTGGAAGGAATAGGCTCTGAATTAAATGAACTTGGGATTAAAGTATTCTCATTAGGTATCGGCACTGAAGCCGGAAGTACTATTCCAAGAGGAAACGGAGTGGTGATAGATCCGGCAACTGGAGATCCGGCAAGAACAATACTGAACAAAACTCCGCTCCAACAAATCGCTGCTGAGACTGACGGACAATATTTTGAAATTTCTGATGAAATGTCAGAAATTGGGGATTTGACCGCGGCCCTTGAGCGAATTAAAGGCGGAGTGACTGGTTCAAGAGTTGTAGAAGCCTCTGCCAATAAGTATTTTTATTTTTTATTGGTAGCGTTGGCATTAGCGCTTTTGGATATGATTTTACCACTCAAAACGATCAAGTTGTAAGATGAGCTGGAGCAAAATTTTTATGGGTGTTTTTCTTTTGATTCCTGCCTCTTGGACGCGGGTTTCAAGGTTAAATCTCGCGATTGACATTGCTTCCGACAGCTATGCTCAAGCAAAATATGATGAGTCCATCAAAAACCACCTTTCCCTGATAGAGGAGTTTCAATACAGTTCTGCTGAATTGGACTTCGACTTGGGACTGAGCTATCACCATTCTGAAAAGCCCGATGAAGCTTCTGGTTATTATGATAAAACCTCCGTGACACCTAATAAATTACTTGCTTCGTTTGCCTATAATCAAGGTGGTGTCATCATCGGAACGAAACAGGAATATGAGGCTGCACTCAATAAATTCCAATCTGCTTTGATTCAGGATCCATTGAACGAGGTCGCGAGATACAACTATGAGATGCTTGCTAGATGGCTTCAGCGAGACGAGGAACGCAAAAATCAGGATCAAAACAAACCGGAGCCTTCGGAATTTGCAAAGCGCAAAAAAGCAGAAGCTGATAGGCTTGTGGAGCAATTCCGATTTAAAGATGCGCTCAATTTATTAAACGAGGCTTTGCAGCAGGATGAAACTGTTGCAGCTTACCAGGAGTTTATGAATAGTCTAATCGAGGTGGTAGAAATTGATGAAAAATAGAATAGCGTTAATTCTGGGAATGTTTATTTGCTTGGGTTTGAATTCACTTCAGGCTCAGACTGCCAGTGATTTTTTCAATCGAGCTGCAAGATCTTATGTCAAAACTGACAAAGCCCAGGCTTTGCAATCGGTCAACGAAGGTTTGGGGAAATTCCCAGGAGACTCCAAGTTGCAAGCTTTGAAAGAAAAGCTCGAAAAAGAAAAAGAAGAAGAGCAAGATCAGGAAAACAAGGAGCAACAAGACAAGCAAAATCAGGAGCAGCAAGACCAGAAGCAAGATCAGAAAAGTGAGGGCGAAGAAGGTAAACAAGACGAACAGCAAAAGGACGGGGAAAAGACCGAAGAAGATAAAGCTAAGGAATCTCAATCCGGGAATCCAACCGAACAAAGTCAGGATCCTGCCCAAGAAGGCGCCAATGACCAAATGGATGCTGATCTGGCCGATAAACAAAAAGCGATGGAAGCTTTCAAAGAAAAACTGAAAGCCATGAACCTGACGCCGGAGCAAGCTTCTCAGATTCTGGAAAGCATGAACGCAGCCGAATTAAGATATATCCAACAGAATAAAAAGAAGCCAACTGAAAGACCGAAGCGAGGTTTGCCAGATTGGTAAGAAAGCGGGATGTTGGATGACAGATGAGGGATGAAAAAAAGACAGAAGACGGGAAGTTGGGAGGTCGGGAAGCTGGAGGTCCGTTTTAAGAATAAATTTTTAGTAACGTAATTACAATTTAGCAAACCCAAATAAAACCATGATTAAAGAAGTATACATCGTTTCTGCAGTTCGTACGCCGCTGGGAAGTTTTGGAGGTAAACTCTCCGGATTGACTGCAATCGAACTTGGAAGCATCGCAATCAAAGGTGCCCTCAACAAAGCTGGCGTAGACCCAGAAGAAGTTAAGGAAGTATTCATGGGAAATGTGATATCCGCCAACCTCGGACAAGCACCAGCTCGACAAGCCTCAATCGGTGCTGGAATCGGATACAATGTACCCTGCACTACAGTCAATAAAGTTTGCGCTTCTGGTATGAAAGCAGTAATGTTTGGTGCTCAGTCCATCATGCTTGGCATCAACGATGTGGTCGTAGCCGGAGGAATGGAAAGCATGTCAAATGTTCCTTTTTATGTACCAAAAGCAAGATTTGGATACAAATATGGGAATGCAGAATTAGTCGATGGCCTTGTGAAAGACGGCCTTTTTGAAGCATATTATAAATTCCCAATGGGAAATTGCGCAGACAACACAGCCAAGGAAATGAAAATCAGCCGTGAAGATCAAGACGCTTATGCGATCCAATCTTATCAGCGTTCAGCAGAATCCTGGGCAAAAGGTTATTTCAAAGACGAGGTCATTCCTGTTGAACTTCAGGGAAGAAAAGGCGAAACAATTTTGATTGAAGAAGACGAAGAATTCAAGCAGGTGATGTTTGATAAAATACCTTCTTTGAGACCGGTCTTCGACAAAGAAGGAACAGTCACGGCTGCAAATGCATCGACCATGAATGATGGAGCTTCAGCTTTGGTTTTGGTAAGCAAGGAAAAAGCGGAAGAGCTTGGATTGAAGCCCTTGGCAAAAATATTAGGATTTGCAGATGCCGCGACCGACCCGCTTTGGTTTACGACTGCTCCTGCACTAGCC
The DNA here is from genome assembly GCA_046597285.1 of Algoriphagus sp. GTDB lineage: Bacteria > Bacteroidota > Bacteroidia > Cytophagales > Cyclobacteriaceae > Algoriphagus. The sequence goes on from JBKJKX010000092.1 coordinate 19,340, forward strand.
ATTCCTAAGGCAATCAAACATGCAGGTTTGACTGAAAGCGATGTAGATTTCTATGAAATAAATGAGGCTTTCGCCGCTGTAGCTTTGGCCAATCAACGACAACTTCATCTGGACAACGACAAACTCAATGTATTTGGCGGAGCAGTTTCTTTGGGTCACCCACTTGGAGCTTCCGGTGCCAGAATCATCACCACCCTCAATTCCGTCCTTCACCAAAAATCAGGGAAAATTGGTGTTGCAGCAATTTGTAATGGCGGTGGCGGAGCCTCGGCGATGGTGATCGAAAGACTATAAACTCTCAAAAAATTTCCTCAGGACTTTCTAGTCATGCGGATTTTTATTCTCCTCAATGAAATACCTAGCCACCATCTTCTATCTCTTATTTTTTGCTAAAGCCGGAATAGGTCAGGACACCGTTCGCACGTATTACGACGATGAATCCAAGCTTTTGAAAGAAATCTACATTCGTGTAAATGGAAAGGCGGAAGGTTTAATTAAGAGGTTTGATGAAGAAGGAAAACTCACGCAAATAGGAACTCTGGAAAACAACCAAAAAAACGGCTTGTTTGTCGATCTCAATCCGGAAACAGGTGATACCGTTCGATTCATTCCTTTCATAAACAATCAACGATCAGGAGTTTCCAAAAGCTATTTTCCTGACGGTGATCTTCAACAGAAATCTACATTTGTGAATAATGAACTTCAGGGAGAAGTGGTCACCTATTTTCCCTCAGGCCAAGTGAGTGACATGACAATTTTTCTGAACAACAAACCTGATGGACTGAGTCAGACATTTTATGAATCAGGCAAACTGAAGTCAAAAGTGAATTTCTCTGCCGGAAGATACAATGGACTTTTTGAAGAGTTTGATGAAAACGGTCAATTGACTTATTCTGTCAAGTATGATAGCGGAGTATTAGAAGGCCGCGAAATCAGATATTTTCCTGATGGGAGTGTCCAGTCAATCAGGGATTATTCCAAAGGATTGTTGGATGGTGTGTATGAACTGAATTATCCCGACGGCAAACCAGAAAGAAGAGGAAAATACATAAATGGGCTTCCGGAAGGCGACCGTTTCGAATACTTTCCCGATGGAGTAGTCCGTGAAAAAGCAGTTTTTAAAAAAGGAATCCCAACCCAACCAACAGAGAAATTTTATTCCAGTGGAGCCATTCGCCAAAGGGTAAACTATGATTCAAAGGGAGTACTCCTCTCAGAAATCAATTTTCATGAAAATGGTCAACTCAAATTCGAAGTGAAATACATTCAAGAGGTTCCCGAAGGAGAAGTTCGGTTTTTTAGGGAAAATGGTACTTTGGAAGAAGTATTCACCTATTTGAAGGGGAAAATGGATGGAATCAGGCAATACTTCGATGAAGATGGAAATCTGACTCGAACCGAGACTTACGAAAAGGGCAACAAAACCAATAAATAAACAAGAAGCGAAAGGCAGAAAGGAAAAGCTTTTTCTATTTTTGCCAAAACTCTTTCAGTATGAGCAAAGCGATAAAGGAAACCCATTTTCAATTCCCCGGACAAAAGGGGTTTTACAAAGGGAAAGTGCGGGATGTATATATCTTCGAAGAGGAACTTGTAGTGGTTGCATCCGATAGGATCTCAGCTTTTGATGTGGTCCTTCCTCATCCGATTCCATATAAAGGTCAGGTTCTGAATCAGATCGCGGCCAAATTTCTGAAAGCAACTTCAGACATTGTCCCAAACTGGGTGACTTCTATTCCGGATCCAAATGTCACGATCGGTAAGAGATGTGATCCTTTCAAAGTTGAGATGGTAATCCGCGGCTACATGGCTGGGCATGCTGCGAGGGAATATTCCGGGGGAAAAAGAATGCTTTGCGGTGTGGCTATGCCGGAACACATGAGAGAAAATGATCCATTTCCAGAGCCAATCATCACCCCTACCACTAAGGCCAGCGAAGGACACGACGAAGATATTTCCAAAGAAGAAATCCTTGCTCAAAGAATCGTGAGCGCTGAAGATTACACAGTTCTTGAAAAATATACACGAGCTCTGTTCAAAAGAGGGCAGGAAATGGCAGCTGAAATGGGGCTAATCCTCGTGGATACAAAATATGAGTTTGGAAAATTCGGCGACGATATCCTGCTGATTGACGAAATTCACACCCCTGATTCTTCCCGATATTTCTATGCGGAAGGCTATGATGAAAATCAAGAAAAAGGCTTATCTCAGAAGCAGCTATCCAAGGAATTTGTCAGGCAATGGCTGATCGCGAATGGATTCCAGGGCAAAGACAGACAATCTGTTCCTGAAATGACTGACGAAATTGTAGAAAGCATCTCTGATCGCTATATTGAGCTGTTTGAAAAAATCACCGGAGAAAAATTCCACAAAGCAAATACAGAAGAAATCGAAGTTCGAATTGAAAAAGCAATTCTTGCACATTTAGGCTAAATCAACAATAAAAAAGACTATGAAATACTCAATTGATAAAAAAGAACAGTACGTTATTTTCACCCCATTGGAGGAAAAACTGGATTCACTTTTAGCTCCGAAGTTGAAGTCGGAACTATTGACAATCCATGCAGAAGGTTTTGGAAATCTTGTTTTGGATATGGCTCAGGTGAAATATGTTGATTCAAGTGGCTTGAGTGCCCTTTTGGTAGGTGACAGAGAATTCAGCAGAATTGGTGGAATTTTCGTGATTTCGGGAGTTCAGGATCACGTCATGAAACTTCTAAAAATATCTATGCTCGACAAAAAACTGAACCTTGTTGCGACTCTGGAAGAAGCTGGTGAAGCTATTTTCATGCATGCTATTAATGGTGGGGTGGAAGGAGAAAGTGAAAGTTGATTCCCGAGTTTGAAGTAACAATACTGGGAAATACCTCCTCGATTCCGGTCCACGGCCGAAATCATACCTCACAGGTGATCCGCTATGGCCAGGAGCTCTTGCTCCTGGATTGCGGAGAGGGAACGCAGATTCAGCTCAGAAAATACAAAGTCAAATCATCCCGAATCACTCATATTTTTATCAGTCATCTCCACGGTGATCATTACCTCGGTTTGGTTGGCTTACTTTCCAGTTATAACCTAGCCAAACGCTCTAAGCCTCTGACTATTTTTGGTCCTCAGGGTCTGGATGAAATTATCACTACAAATTTCCGCTGGAGTAATACCAAACTTGGTTACCCATTAACCTTTATAAAAACTGATCCCGGCAAATTCAATTTATTATTGAATTTGCCGGGAGTCGATGTTTTCAGCTTTCCAATGAAACATCGATTGCCAACTACGGGTTTCCTGATCAAAGAAAAGCCGGGATTTCGAAAGCTCATCAAAGAAAAACTCCTGGGATTCCCAATTCCGCTTGAAGCAATTCAAAGCCTTCGAAAAGGAGAGAGTTATAGAGATTCTTCAGGCAAAACCTTTTTATTGGAAGAGTTCACCTATCCCCTTCCCTCGATGCGCTCTTATGCTTTTTGTTCGGATACTATTTTTGATCCTGAATTGAGACAATACATTTCAGGTGTTGATTTACTTTATCATGAATCTACTTTTATGGATTTTGACCAGAAAAGAGCAGCGGATACTTTTCACAGTACAGGCTCTGAAGCTGGCCGAATCGCCAAAATTAGTGGAGTTAAAAAATTACTTCTGGGACATTTCTCTTCCCGCTACGTGAATCTTGATCCAATGCTTGCCGAGGCGCAAGTATATTTCAAGGAATCTACTCTCAGTGAAGAAGGACAAACTTATGCTGTTGCAATAAATGAATAAAACTCAAAATTCGCGGAAGACTAACCTATTCATCATACTGGGAAGTATATTCCTGACTAACGCTGTTCTGGCAGAAATCATTGGTGTCAAAATATTCTCAGCTGAAAAAACATTTGGTTTTGAGCCGGTCAACTGGTCATTTTTTGGAGAGTACATTTTGGATTTCAACCTGACGGCAGGTGCTGTGATTTGGCCGATCGTGTTTATTACAACTGATATTATCAATGAGTATTTCGGTAAAAAAGGAGTAAAGAAAATAAGCTTTCTGACTGCCGGATTAATTGCTTATACTTTTATAATTATTAGTCTGGTGACGGTTTTGACGCCTGCTGACTTTTGGCTTGAAGTGAATTCTTCCACACCGGATGGAAGCAAATTTGACATCAGTTATGCTTTCAATACGATTTTCAGACAGGGATTGGGAATAATTATCGGTTCATTGACTGCATTTCTTCTGGGTCAATTGATAGATGTTTTTGTATTTCAAAAGCTCAGATCAGTCACCGGACCCAAAATGATCTGGCTACGCGCAACAGGATCAACCCTTGTTTCCCAGTTTTTTGACTCTTTCGTGGTGTTAGCAATCGCATTTTATGTTTTCGGCAATTGGAGCTTTGGCCAGATAGTGGCAGTTGGTCTGATCAATTACGTCTACAAATTCTCAGTTGCTGTTCTTTTAACACCGGTTTTATACCTCGCTCATGGTTTAATAGACAGGTATTTAGGGAAGGAATTGGCAGAGCAATTGAGTGAAGAGGCTACAAATGATCGGTCTTTTTTGTAAAACTTTATTCCGATCTCTGTGCAAGACTTGTGATTACTAAATGGAATTTTTTGGATAAATCAGCTCACTTTAAACATTTAAAAACCGATAGAATGGAATGATAATCAACTGAATTTCCATTGGATTACTATTTTTCCAATTGTTTTTAGAAAAATTTTTCTCCTGAAATCCTTGTACCTAAAGCTCCAAACCAAATATAGTACTCTTAAAACCTGTTAATTATCAAGAATATTCTAAAATGTTTAGAATACAGTTTGGTTATCAAAATTTATTGACTTACTTTTGCACCGTCAATAAGACATAGAACATTTTTCTAGCCGTGAATTTCCTTACTGTCGCTTGTCTGGGATATTCATTGGGAGACATGGCAAGAAAAGTAAGGAAACATCATGGATCAAACACAAAAATTCTCAGACCTGGGGATTTCGGAAGAAATCATTCGGGCAGTGGAAGAGATGGGCTATACCCAACCTTCCCCAATTCAATCACAAGCTATTCCTTTCCTTTTACAGGGTAGAGATGTCATAGGACAGGCTCAAACTGGTACTGGTAAGACTGCAGCTTTCGCTATTCCTATTATCGATCTGGTAGATCCAGATTTCAACAGGCCACAAGCGATCATCCTTTGCCCAACCCGCGAACTTGCGGTACAAGTAGAAGGAGAAATTCAAAAACTAGCTAAATACCACAGAGCGATCAACTCAGTAGCTATCTACGGTGGTGAATCAATCGATAGACAAATCAGAGTCCTGAAAAAAGGTGTTCAAATTGTCGTAGGTACTCCGGGTCGTGTGCAAGATCACATGAGCAGAGGAACTTTGAAGTTGGACAACGTTGGAATCATCGTATTAGATGAGGCAGACGAAATGCTGGATATGGGTTTCAGAGACGATATCGAAGCAATTCTTCAGGAGATGCCGGAAGAAAGACAAACCGTCTTCTTCTCTGCAACGATGGCAAAGCCAATCCTGGACTTGACAAGAAAGTATCAGAAAAATCCTGAGATTCTTAAAGTTGCTAAAAACGAATTGACAGTTTCAAATATCGAGCAGGTTTACTACGAAGTAAAGCCTTCTTTGAAGATGGAATTGATGACTCGTTTGATGAACGTGAATCAATATGCATTGAGCGTGGTATTCTGTAATACCAAGAGAATGACAGACGAAGTGACTGAGCAGTTAGGCGCCAGAGGCGTTCTTGCAGAAGCTCTTCACGGTGATCTTTCTCAGGCTCAAAGAGATAAAGTAATGGGCAAATTCCGTAAGGGTTTATGCTCTGTGTTAGTTGCAACCGACGTGGCAGCTCGTGGAATCGACGTAGATAATGTAGAGGCAGTATTCAATTTCGACCTTCCATTGGACGAGGAATATTACGTACACAGAATCGGTCGTACCGGTCGTGCTGGTAAATCAGGAACTGCAATCAGCTTTGTAACCGGAAGAAGAGAGACGATGAAGCTTAGAGATCTTGAGAGATACACAAAAGCTCCTATCTCTAAAATGTCTCCTCCTTCAGTAACTGAACTACTTGACTTGAAAAAAGCTCAATTGGTGAAAGATGTTTACAGAGTGTTGGCTAAAGAAGAAGACAACTCATTCTTCGAAGGAACAATTGGACAGATGCTTGCTGAAGGCTTGACAATGGATCAAATCGCACTTGGTCTTATCAAAATGAATATGGGCGATGCAGTGAAAGAAATGAGAGATCAGGACTTCGGTATCGATCAATATGCAAGCCGTGAAGGCGGAAGAAGAGAAGGCGGAAGCAGCTACGGAGGCCGTGATAGCGGACGTGGTGACAGATTCGGACGTGGTGGCGAAAGAGGCGGTGACCGTTTCGGACGTAGCGAAAGAAGCAGCGACCGTGGTGGCGAAAGAGCTCCAAGAAGAGAAGGCGGAAGCAGAGACGGTGGCGCAGCACCTAGAGAATTTGGAAGCAGAGATGCTAGTGGCGCTCCAAGACCCTATGTAAGCAGAGAAGCTGGAAGCAGCAGATTCGGTGATAGCAGAGATGGCGGTAATAGAGAATTCGGAGGAGCAAAGTCCGAAAGAGAGCGGGAGCCAAACATGACTCGTCTATTCCTGAACTTAGGCAAAAAAGACAGAATAAGACCAAATGATATCGTTGGAGCGATTGCTGGAGAAACTGGTGTACCAGGACGCAGCATCGGTGGAATCGATATTTACGACAATTTCTCTTTCGTGGATGTACCTTCTAAAGACGCGGATCAGGTGATCCGAGTAATGAAGACTAACACCATCAAAGGCAAGGCAGTCAACATGGAAATCTCCAAAGGTTAATTGTTATAAGGTTTATATGGTTTAAGGCACATTTCTTTCGGGAAATGTGCTTTTTTTGTGCCTAAGAGATTTCGCTATGCAACTTTTCTTCCAGGAAAATATCACTCCTCCCCTCGTTACGCTTGATCCGGATGAGTCCAGGCATCTCACTCGTGTACTCCGCAAAAAGCAAGGCGATTTGATCTCGCTGACCAATGGAAAAGGGAAACTTTTTGAATGCGTAATTCTGGAAGTAAATCCTTCAAAGATTACGTTGAAAGTGGTAAATACAATTGAAGTTCCTGAGGATGATTTTTACATTCATTTGGCAATAGCTCCTACCAAAAGCCCGGACCGGATGGAATGGATGGTTGAAAAAATCACCGAAATAGGTTTTCATGAATTGTCACTTTTGGAAAGTATGAATTCAGAAAGAAGCTACCTAAAAACAGATCGACTGGAAAAGAAAATTATTTCAGCCTGCAAGCAGAGCTTGAAATATCGAATCCCTACACTGAATCCAGTAAGCCGTCTAAATTCCATTTTAGAATCAACCAAATTTGGGGAGTTTCAGAAATTCATAGCGTATGTGGATGAACAACACGACCATCATTTATTCGATAGTGCCAAGGCAAAAGGGAAGTACCTGATTCTAATTGGTCCTGAGGGCGATTTTGATCCAGCAGAAATCAAAAAAGCACTTTCAAATGGCTTCCAACCTGTATCTTTGGGCAAGAGTAGATTGAGAACTGAGACCGCAGGTGTGGCTGCTATCGAGATGCTTCAGTTACTAAATCGCTGATTTTTCAGTTTTTTTCCTAATTACCCAAAGTCTTACTTGAAGTTCAGCGGGTTATTTCACTAAATTAGAGTTTAAGCCATTTTGCTGTGCCGTACAAAGAAAAAGAAATAGAGAAGAAATATCATTCCATCGGGGAAGTAGCGACGATGTTCAAAGTTGCACCCTCGCTAATTCGCTATTGGGAAGGAGAATTTGATATTATCCATCCCAAAAAAGACAAAAAAGGTAATCGACGTTTTACCAAGGATGATATCCAGAAAATCCGATACATCTATCATCTTGTCAAGGAAAAAGGATACACACTTCAGGGTGCTCAAGATGTGATCAAGCAAGGAAAAGACCAGGGATTTGACAAAGTCGCTGCTATTCAGAAACTCCAGGAACTCAAAGACTTTTTAATCAATATCCGGGACGAATTCAATGCACGATCCAAAACATGAGGAACTAAGATATTTTTTAGCTCTTTCTCTTGCACAAAAAGTCGGACCAGGAGTTTTTAAAGCAATTCTTGCATATTCTGGTTCTCCTCAGCGATTTTTTCAGATGAACAAAGGCAAAGCTTCTAAAATCCCGCGGGTTGGTGACAAACTCCTGGAAATCCAGCAACAAGAATCTCAGCTTCTTCGACAAGCCGATGAGTTGATTGATCAGGCTGATAAAAAAGGATTTCAAATACTGACTTCCTTAAATCCTGAATTCCCCCAAAGACTGAAAGCCCAGGATGATTCTCCAGTCGTTTTATTTGCTCAGGGAAAATCTGATCTCAATTTCGAACGGACAGTTGGAATTGTTGGAACTCGTAGTGCAACTCCCTATGGAAAAGCTGCTACTCGCAAAATCATTGAAGATCTTGCAATTTACCAACCGGCAATCATCTCAGGATTAGCCTATGGAATCGATATCGAAGCACACCGAATGGCTCTTCAAGCAGGGCTTCCAACCGTTGCGGTTATGGGCTCACCCATTGACCAAATCTATCCTGCGACTCATAAAAAAACAGCTCAGCAAATAGAGGAATCCGGTTGTTTGATTTCAGAATATCCTCCAGGAAGCAAAATGACTCCAGGAAATTTCCCGGCAAGAAACCGGATAATCGCCGGACTTTCCGATGCGCTGATCGTAGTGGAAGCTGCTGTAAAAGGCGGTGCTTTGATCACAGCTGAGATTGCTTTTTCTTACAATAAAGAAGTTTTTGCTGTGCCGGGAAACTTACAATCTCCATTCAGTGAAGGCTGTAATCTGCTGATAAAGCGAATGAAGGCCAATATCTACACTGGTCCGGGAGATGTGGCAGAAGCGCTTTTCTGGAGCAAGCCCGGAGAAATAAGCCAGAAAAAACCGGCTTTGGATTTGAGTAATCGGGATGAGGATGATTGTAAAATTCTGAAACTTTTGATGGAAAATGGAGAATCTGAAATTGATCAAATGAGCTACCAAACAGAAATTCCTTTGGGAATGCTTTCATCCAAACTTCTTGCTTTGGAATTCGAAGGTGTTTTAAAATCACTTCCGGGGAAAAAGTATAAGTTGATGGTTTAGGAAAATCTTTATGCTTTGACATTTGGGATTATTCTTCAAAAAGCTCATCCATATCGATGCGCAATCCAGGAACACACACCGACTCAAAAATATCACCTGAGACAAAAAGTCGAGAGGATTTATATTTTCCATTATCCAAAGAATAGACCAGCAAAGTCTGTTCATTGGGATGAATGACCCAATATTCTTTTATCCCAGATTCTTCGTAGACCTCATATTTGTGTTTTAACTCTCTTTTATTATTTCCTTGAGAAAGGATTTCTACCACCAAATCGGGAGCACCAAGACAACCAGCATCTGTTAGTTTGATTGGATCACATATCACACACAAATCTGGCTGGACTACCGTATCGATATCTTGATTTTTTTTGGACTTTATTGGTAGCCTGACATCATATGGAGCATGGAAAACTTGGCAAGTTTTCCCTTTTAAAAAATTGAAAAATGACGATGTCAATCGAACAGAAACTCTCTGATGATTCATTCCAGGAGCTGCCGCAGCTCTTTTGAATATCTTCCCTCTGATCAACTCCACCATTTCGTCCATTTCCCAAGTCAGATAATCTGCATACGTGTAGCGGCCGTATTCGATATCGGGTTCTTTTACTACATGTTTATCCATTGGGTGCATAAACTAAATCTACAAAATTCTAAGTTGAAAGAATGGGTGAAAAGCTTTCAATTAAAACCGGGGAAGTTCGAACTCTATTATTCCAGACTCTGAATCTGTAGATATTCCATACAATTTGGTTAAATCATCACTCACAGCTAGGCTTTTTATGGATTGATCTAGATTTAACTTAGCCTTCAAAGTACCATCAAACGAAAAAATGTATACGGTTTTAGCTATTTCAGCACTTTCATTAATTTGATTCTGACTAATTCCACCATACAACGAAATAACTAAATCATTTGTCAAAACAATATCTCGGAATTGATACGGCGATGATAAATCCCAATGAACAGAATTACCTGTTGATTCAGGAATTAAATCAAATTTCATGGATTCTTCGGGCTGTAGTTTAATGAATTTAAATTCTCCCGAATTTCTGTTTAATAATTCAATCCTATTTGTAAAAATACTGGCTACTGCAAAATGAGTTTTAGAAGTATTCGAGCTAAACCACCCCATATTGATTTGAGATAAATTAAAGTTATCCAAATCCATCCTTTCAGAAAAATTATTCAAACTTCCGTAGGCGCCAATAGAATCACCTATTGTATTGAATTCAACCAATCTTGAAGGAGAATCAGAGGTCAATCCAACAAATGTGGAGTCAGTAAATCGCAAAACTGAGTATGCTTTAAAGAACTCTTTTCTCTGCTGAACTTGATTGACAGCCAATTCCATTGGTTTAAAAGAAAATTCGCTAATTTTTTTATCAATTGCGCTGTAAATAAAAAAAGTAGAATCGGATCTATTAAACTCAACCGAAGTTGCATCGGAAATCTCGCCAGGACCAAATCCTATTCTACCAACAGAGTACAGGAATTTCATTTTTTCACGATCCACGATATGAATTGGTGCATTAAAATTATCAAGTGAAGATCCTTCAAGGATTACTAGAAAATTTGATTTAATCCTAATTTTTTCTGGATTTATAATTTGAGAAAAAACCGTTTTCCTGCCTTTTAGGTCAAATTCCCGAAAAGATTCAGATTTATTTTGGCAGGAAAAAAGAAAAACGGACAGGATAAGAGTTAAAATTAAATTCTTAATCATACAAAAGAGGTTTGAAGAAAAGTGAAAGAAGAACTCAACAGGTTCAGTACTTCTTAAAGTATTAAAGAATTTTACTGTTCTCCACAACAAGAAGGAATACCTTTAATATCTTTTGGATAAAAGGTTCCTTCTCGATCAAAACAACCGATGGAATTAGCCTGCAAACAATCTGCAGCTTTTAGAGAAATTGATAGACTTAGCGAAAGTAACCCTACTAGGGAAAAGACAAAAGTTCCTTAAATCTTAATTTTTTTATTTGTTAAAAAATTTTAAGTTAAACATAAAAACTAGGTAAAAAAGACGATTCACTAACCAAAAAAAAAATGACAAATGGCAATATTTTTATTCTAATTGTTGAGTTTTAAGTTAAAAACCTAAGTCTTATTTTTTTCCATGTTACGATAAAAAACCAGATTTTAAGTTATTGCTTTATTCCCTTCCACTTCCGGATCACCTTGGGGAAATACCAAAGATAAAATCCGCTTAAACTCATGAAAATCAATCCCAAAGCGGTAAGTGTGGAATAAACTAACTTGGTTGCTTCATCCCCGCCAAAGTAAAAATCAACGATGCTTCCATCGTGTACTTTTTCGATCCAATCTGAATGTCTGGTTTCGATTGACAAAACTTCGCCTGAAAAACCGTCCAACTGAACTTCTGTGAAATGAGTTTTGAATGTCACTTTTGCGATGCCTTTGTCGGGCCGGATATCGATACGGTCCACCTCGGTTGACCTTTCAAGACTATCCATTTTCATTTGAGCAATATCTACCATTTCAGCAGGAGAAATCCAGTCCTGAGCATTTTCAACCTTTGTTTCCGATGTCGCCGGGAGCAACTCAGCTTTCTTTTTCCAAGCTAATAGAATTGATGTAATTCCGATAATCAGGAAAAATAATACCAAAGGAATTCCCAGCCAACGATGGAAAAACCGTAACATTCTGAGCGATTTCACTTTACTCTTTATTCTATCATCAAACATTCCTTCTATGGATTAAAGACAAAATTGGCAAGTTTCATTGCCTCCGAGAGTTCAGTTTTATTGAGGTTAAGGTCGAATCCTGCTTTTTCCAGAGTAGCAATCATCACTTCGGTTACCATATTTCCGACGAGTCTATCATCAGCCATCGGACAACCTCCAAATCCTTTCAAAGCTCCGTCGAATCTCCGGCATCCACCTTTCAGCGCTGCAATGACTTTCTCATCGATTCCATCCGGTCTGCTGTGCAAATGTGCTCCAAATTCAATTTTAGGAAATGCCTGAATCTGAATTTCAAAGAGAGTTGAAATCAGATTGGGATTCGCAATACCAATCGTATCTGACAGCGAGATCGATTCAATTCCGATGAGAGCCAACTTCTCAACAAACTTCGCGATCAACTCAGGGGAATAAGGATCTCCATAGGGATTCCCGAAACCCATGCTTAAGTAAACGACCTGCTTCTTCCCTTTGGTTTCACAAAGATTCTGGATCGTCTCTACAGTTTTCAATGCTTCAAAAATGGAAGCATTTGTATTACGATGTTGAAAGGTTTCGGAAACAGAAAGTGGAAACCCCAGAAAATCTATTTCTTCAAAATGAAGCGCATCCTCTGCTCCTCTTACATTCGCGACAATTGCCAAAAGCTTGCTTTTTGCTTGATGCAAATCCAGCAAGCTCAACACTTCACCGGTATCCCTCATCTGAGGAATTGCCTTTGGACTTACAAAACTCCCAAAGTCAATCGTATCAAAACCAACTTCAAGCAATTGGTTGATGTAAGCAGCTTTGATCGCTGTATCGATAAATTCCGGAATTCCCTGCATGGCATCCCTTGGACATTCGATCAATTTAATCATGCCCCAAGATACCAAAGTTCGAATGATGGAGATTTGAAAATATGGTTGAAAGCAAATATTCAAGGTGAGTGGAATAATAAACCATTTTAATTTGAGTAGAATTCACAGTGGAATAATTGGTGGATAATTACTCAAATTCGAATCAATCGATGGCTTTAATAATATTCTGAATTGAATCAGCTCGAGCCCTAATTCTATTTTCAAATAATTCAATCAGGAAAATTTGGGTAAAAAAATGCTTAAAATGTGCAACTCTGATTTCGATTTTATCCCAACTACTATTTGTTGAGGTACACAAAAACCTATTTAAAATGGTCTAAATCAAAGTTTCCAGTGAATATGATAAAAAACATTCATTTTGGTTGAAGGATTGTACCTAAGTAAGGAGTTCCATCAATTTTAAATTTTACAAACTTAAACAAACAATCTAATGAAATTAAGAGCCACATTAATAATAGGAGCCTCGACGATCGCTTTGTTCTCCTGTGAAAGAAGTAAGTATCAAGAAACAGATCGTGTAGCTGCTACTACCAATCTGGAGGAATTTGTAGATAGTGTAGACATGGCTGTTAAAGCTCATCCGGTTCATGACTGGAGTCAGATTAATTCAAGATATAATCAACTGGAATCAAGAGCTGACGAAGTTTACAAGGATTTGAAATACGAGGAAGATGGTCTTGATGTGATAGAAAATCGTTATGAGACAATCGTTTCTACGGGTAAAAGAGAGCAGGAAAACTTTGAAGAAACTGCTGAAATGCACATGAAAAATGTTGAAAATTGGAGTAAAATGAAAGCTGAAAACATGAAAAAGGGCGTCAAAAATGCTTCTAATGATATTGAAAAAGCTGCCATGGAAAGCATGAATTGGTTAGAGGCTAACATGGATAAGTTAGGAAAAGATATCAGAGACAATTACTCGAAAATTAAAATTGATTTAGAAAAGAAATAAAAGTCGCTTTGTCTTTTTTCAAAAAGAGTCCCTTAAGATTAAGGGACTCTTTTTGTTGGTAACCAACCTATAACCACCCTGAAAATCTACTTTCAGATTTTAGGGGATGGACATCCTAAAAAACCTCTTTTGCAATCTTATAGGTGGTATCAGCCTTGCTCATTGTATAGAAATGCAAGGAGGCCACATTAGCAGCTACCAACTCTTTACACTGTTGGATCGCCCACTCGATACCTACTTCTTTCACTTCAGTATTTGTCTTGCATTTTTCAAGCTCATCCATCAGGGCATCCGGAAGATCAAGGAAGAATGTCCGCGGAAGCATCGTGATTTGACCCAGCGTTGTGATGGGTTTTATTCCGGGAATAATCGGAACCGTGATTCCTGCCTCTCTCACTTTTTTAACAAATTCGAAGTACTTCTGATTATCAAAAAACATCTGTGTCACGATGTATTCTGCACCCTTATCAACTTTTTCTTTCAGGTATTTGAGGTCAAATTTCAAACTTGGCGCCTCAAAATGCTTCTCAGGATATCCAGCAACTCCGATACAAAAATCAGTTTGAAAACCGATTTCCGTCTCTTCATGAAGGTATCTCCCATGATTCATTCGGAGGATTTGCTCAACTAGTTCACTTGTAAAGCAATGTCCGTCTTTCTCAGGAATAAATTTCCCCTCTGATTTTATAGCATCTCCACGAAGTGCAAGGATATTTTCAACTCCGATGAAATTGAGATCAATCAGGGCATTCTCAGTTTCCTCTTTGGTAAATCCCCCACAAAGTAAATGGGGCACTGCATCAATATGGAATTTATTCATGATTGCTGCACAAATCCCAACCGTTCCCGGACGTTTTTTGGTACTCACTTTCTCCAATAGTCCGTTTGGATGTTTCTTGTAAATGAATTCCTCCCGATGGTAAGTCACATCCACAAAAGGTGGATTAAACTCCATCAAAGGCGATATCCCTTCCAATAATTCTTTCAGACTTTGGCCTTTCAAAGGAGGTAATATTTCGAAGGAAAAAAGCGTTGATTTCGCGTTTTTGAGGTGTTCAGTTATTTTCATGAAAGTGGAATTGCTAGAGATAAATTAGGTAAATAGGCAAGATTTGGAGAAAGTAAACGCTCCGCATCTTTAAGAGAAACACCTTTCCTGGCAGCGTAACTAGCGACTTGATCCTCGCCGATTTTGCCAAGGCCAAAGTATTTACTTTCTGGATTACCAAAATAAAATCCGGAAACGGATGAAGTCGGATACATCGCATAACTTGATGTCATTGAGATTCCAATCGCATTTTCCATATCCAGCAAGTTGGAGATGGTTAATTTTTCGGAGTGCTCAGGACAAGCAGGGTATCCTGGTGCAGGTCTGATGCCCGGATATTCTTCACGAATCAGGGAATCATTATCCAGAGTTTCCTCTTTTGAGTAACCCCAATAATTGGTTCTTACTTGCTGATGCAAATACTCCGCTCCGGCCTCCGCCAATCGATCTGCTAAGGCCTTCAACATAATGTCATTGTAGTCATCGCCATCTTTCTGGAATTCAGCCAGTTTAGTCTCCATGCCTGTTCCTGCAGTTACAGCGAAGCAACCCATATAATCTTCTTGGTCAGGATGTAGATAATCAGCCAAAGAGCGATTTGGAACACCTTTCCCTTTTTTGCCTTGTTGTCTTACGAAGTGAAATTTGGAGATTTCATTTCCAGTTGAACCCAAAACCAATGCATCGTCTCCAAATCTTTGGACCGCATAAAGTCCAAAAACAGCATTCGCACTAAGCCATTTCTCGTCGATTAATTGGTCCAACATTTCATTGGCATCTTTGAAGAGCTTTTTGGCTTCCTCACCCACAATCGGATCTTCCAAGATTTTTGGATATTTCCCGCTCAGCATCCACGTGCTGAAAAATGGGGTCCAGTCAATATATTTTCGCAGAACTTCCAAATCCAGATTCTTCAAAACCGTGTTCCCAAGCTTGGCGGGTTTTACCGGAGGGAAAGCAGACCAATCAATTACAACCGGATTTGCTTTGGCTTCCTCGTAAGTCACGAGTTGCTTGAGGGATTGCTTGGATTCGTGGTCGATCCTGAGAAGGCGATAGGTTTCCTTGATCTTCAGGCGATATTCCTCTTTCGTCTCTTCTGAAATACATTCTCCGGCAATCGGAACGGATTTACTCGCATCAGTCACATGAATTACTATCCCGGAATAAACCGGATCAACTTTAACCGCAGTGTGAATCCTCGAGGTAGTAGCACCGCCGATCAGCAATGGAATCTTAAGTCCCTGTCGCTCCATCTCAGAAGCTACATTGACCATCTCATCTAGGGAAGGTGTAATCAATCCGCTCAAACCGATGATATCAACTTTATTTTTGATGGCTTCGTCGATGATTTTCTGTGCATCTACCATCACGCCGAGATCGATGATTTGATAGCTATTACATGCTAATACAACACCTACGATGTTTTTTCCTATGTCGTGAACATCCCCTTTGACAGTCGCAAGCAAGATTTTCTTCCGAGAAGAAGCTTCCTGTCCCTCTTCCGGCAATGGCATAAACGGTTCCAGATATGCAACCGCCCTTTTCATTACGCGCGCGGATTTTACCACCTGCGGAAGGAACATTTTGCCTTCGCTAAACAGATCTCCTACCACATTCATCCCGTCCATCAGTGGACCTTCGATAACTTTCAGGGGGTTGACAAGCTCCAATCTTGCAGCCTCAGTATCTTCGACTATGTAATCCAAAATACCTTTTACCAGTGCGTGCTCAATTCTTTTTCCGACGGGATCTGTTCTCCAGGCTTCATTGGCTACCTCTTTCTTTCCGGAAGCTTTCACCGTCTCGGCAAATTCCAGCAATCGATCGGTAGCATCTTCCCTCCGATCAAAAAGTACATCCTCCACCCGATCAAGCAAGTCTTTTGGAATATCGGCATAGACCTCCAGCATAGCTGGGTTCACGATTCCCATGCTCATTCCATGACGGATGGCATGGTAAAGGAAAGCCGCATGCATGGCTTCCCTCACGGGATCATTACCCCGGAATGAGAAACTTACATTACTCACACCTCCGCTGATTTTGGCCCCGGGCAGATTTTCTTTGATCCATTTTGTGGCCAAAAAGAAATCTAAAGCATTGCGTTTATGCTCATCCATTCCGGTTGCAACCGGGAAAATATTCGGATCAAAGATGATATCCTGCGGATTAAACTTCACCCGATCCACCAGGATTCTATAGCTTCTTTCGCAGATTTCGATTCTTCTTTCATAGGAATCCGCCTGACCTCTTTCATCAAAAGCCATCACGACAACCGCTGCGCCAAACTTCTTAACCGTTTTGGCTTGGTTGATAAATTCCTCTTCCCCGTTTTTCATGGAAATGGAATTTACGATTCCCTTACCCTGAACGCATTTCAATCCGGCAACGATAATGCTCCACTTGGAGCTGTCAATCATAATAGGAATTCTGCTTATTTCTGGTTCAGAAGCAATCAAATTCAAAAATTTAACCATCGCTGCCTCGCCGTCGAGCATGCCTTCGTCCATGCAGACGTCTAGTACTTGAGCACCTCCACGGACCTGGTCGAGCGCTACTGTGAGCGCCTCGTCGTAATTTCCGTTCAGGATCAGACGCGCAAATTTCTTCGATCCGGTGATATTTGTTCGCTCACCGATGTTGACAAAATTGATTTCGGGTGTAAGAATCAAAGGTTCCAAGCCCGAAAGTTTCATATAGTTTTCCATCTCCTCAGTCCTGTGATTCTTCTTTAAATTCTTCCTGTAATTTTCTAGGCTGATAATTTTCAGCCATATGCGCCAATGCACGGATGTGGTCAGGCGTAGTACCACAGCAACCTCCCAGGATATTTAGCATTCCATCTTTCAGAAAATCTCTGACCTGGTCAGCCATTTCATTGGCTCCCTGATCATATTGTCCAAACTCATTCGGCAATCCTGCATTTGGATAAGCGCTCACATAAAACGGAGCTTTTTGCGCCAATACTTTCAGATAAGGTCTCAACTCTTTGGCTCCGAGTGCACAATTCAACCCAACAGAAAGCAATGGAACATGGGAAATCGAAATCAGGAAAGCTTCTGTTGTCTGACCCGAAAGTGTTCGACCTGATGCATCCGTAATTGTCCCTGAAATCATGATCGGAATACCTCCTTCTTTTGGATCAAGGGGGATGCCTCGCTCCTCATACACATCCTGAATGGCATAAAGCGCGGCTTTTGCATTGAGTGTATCAAAAATTGTTTCAACCAGAATGATGTCTGAACCACCATCGAGCAGACCTCTCACTTGGTCTGCATAGGCAGTTGCAAGTTGATCAAACGTGATAGCACGGTAACCGGGATCATTTACATCCGGAGACAAGGAGGCGGTTTTATTTGTAGGACCAATTGCCCCGGCAACAAATCTTGGTTTGGATGGATCTTTTGAAGTGAACTCATCTGCCACTTCTCGGGCAAGTTTCGCGGATTCAAAGTTGATCGCATAAGCCAGATGAGACAAGCCGTAATCATCTTGTGCGATTGTCGTTCCCGAGAAAGTATTGGTTTCAATGATATCAGCTCCTGCTTCTAGGTATTCGCGGTGAATCTGTTTGATGATATCCGGCCTGCTCAGAGACAATAAATCATTATTGCCCTTGAGTGATTTATGATGATTTGCAAGTTCGGGAGTCCGAAAATCTTCCTCAGTCAAATTATAGCGTTGAATCATGGTTCCCATTGCTCCGTCAAGGATCAAAATTCGTTCAGAAATTTGTTGAAGCAGGGTTTCCGTTTTGTTTTGCATGCTGTGATAGTTAATTCAAAAAGCTAATCGAGCAAAACACGGATAAAAGTAGCAAGTACTAAGTCCGCTCATCTTTTTTCGGCATTTCCGAAATGGGAGTTAGCACCTTGATTCAGGTTGCTAAGACGTCGTAGGGCCCTTCCCTCGGTCTTTCTCGATAAGCAATCCAAATGTAATCATTTAGATAAAAAATCAAGGCTATTTATTAAAAAAACGCATCAAAGTAATAGCACTATCAGGTAATCAAAAATCATGGTCTTACCCCTATTCCAAAACTTACATAAGGTCCAGCCATGTAATTAACCATGTCAAATTCCCCTAATCTATATCCTCCAACCGGAAGCTCGTATCCTGCTGCAGCTGTGAATACAAGGTCAAAAAGCTTTCTTTTTGTCATGAGAAGACCATATTCCGCAAAAATCTCAGGCTTCACCATCAAACCACTTTTTTTCAAATATCCATCAAAATCTCTTTGCTCAAGCAATTCAGGAAAATCAGGCTTGGCGTTTTGAGTTAACGTGTACCGGACATTTCCATAACCAAGTCCCGCAAGTCCTCCCAAGCCAAAATTCTTGAATTGGAGGAATTTTATCCCCCCATTTGCATATACTCGAAGACTATTCAGAGATTGTGTATGAGTGTTGCTTGCACTACCGCTTTGAGATAGATTATATACCTCTGCGCCGTAAAGCAATCTTTCAGTTTCTCCCAAGATCCGTAAACCAAAATTTGAGGGTGAGCCTTCCAGTGGATTATAACCTGCTTCTATCAACTGTTCATTGAAATCACTAGGAGTTGTAAAATGAATAGCATTGATCAAATAGATTCCAACGGATGCATCTTTGTAAAAAAAATTACGATCCGGAAGGGATATTCCCGCCCCAACTCTGACAAATGCTCCGCTTTGCGTATTGTCGAATGACACACCTGCCATATTCCATTTCCCTTCAAAGGGGCTGAATGAATACCCCATTTTGGCAATTACCTCAAAGGCTTCCCTCCGGCCCGGCAAATCGAAGTCATAGCTTAGATGAAATCCTATTTCGGTCAAAAAATTTCCAAAATTTGATGTTCCTTTTTGGACATCTTGTTCACGAAGAATAAACCCATTTGCAGGATCAGCTAAAAAGTATTGCAAGTTATCTGGCTGCTCATCCGGAAGCATTTGAAAATTCAAATACCCAACTCCCAAGGACATATAATGGATGAGTTGGAAACGGGACTCTTCAGTGAACGCGTAACCAACATTTAATAAGGCTCTGCTTGTCCTGTAACTCAGGATATAATTATCAAGCTCACTTTTCTTGCCCAGATTTTGGTACAGTTCCATTCCAAGAACAAAGTCATTGATCCTTGCCTGATAGCCCAAGCCAATCGTTTGATAGCGGTTTCTCATCCCTGACAATCCTCTATCTTCCAGCATTTTGTCGAACTGATTCAACTTGGCACCAGAAGTTCCAGACACTACATAGAACGTAGATCTTTTAGATACCAATTGTTGAGCGCTCAAAGAAATCGCAATCGCTTGAAAAAGGACAAGAAAAGCAATTTTGAAAAATAATGGCATGAACTCCGGGATTTAGCGGTAGGCTGTTGGACTCAGACGACTGTCTGGCAAAATTAATGCTAGACAAAAAACTAATCCTGAACTTTTGACTTTAGTTGTTTTATAATCTTCTCGTAAAGAGCATCCGGAGTAAATGGTTTAGGAATAAAATCCGTAATCCCTGCTTCTTCCATTTGATCTTTGACTTCGTGCAAAGAGGACGCCGAAAGAGCAAATATTGGCACATCTCTTTTATCAGGATCTGTATGACTCCTGATTGCTTTGGCAACCGAAAATCCATCCTGCTTTGGCATCTGTAAATCGAGCAGCACGATATTAAAAAAAGAAGAATTAAACTGATCCAAGGCCTCCTGGCCATCCGAAGCAATTACAAGATTTCCTGTGTTCCATTTAGTGAGAAATTTTCGAATCAAAAATTGATTCACCACATTATCCTCTGCAACCAGAATCGAAGCTTCCTGTAATGACTTGGCCTGAGCAATCCCACTAAAAATTTTATTCTTACTGTTTTCTTCCACAAATTGGAATTCTAGGGTGAACTCAAATATACTACCAGAAGATACTCCTGGATGGACGTTTATTTCTCCGCCGTGAAGCTCAACCAAACGCTTTACAATTGCCAACCCCAAGCCAGTTCCCCCATATTGACGAGTGGTCGAAGAAGATGCCTGAGTGAATGCCTCAAAGATAGTTTCCGATTTCTCTTTGGGAACTCCTATTCCTGAATCTTCAAACCTAAACTTAATTTCAGACTTTCCTTTCTTTAATATTGATTGATGAAGGATGACTCGAATAGAACCCACCTCTGTAAACTTCACAGCATTCGAAACTAGATTATTTACTATTTGCCCCAACCTTATTGGATCACCAATTAATTGCTCGGGAATAGCTTCATCTATCTCACAACTAATTTTTAGCGACTTTTCATGGGCCTTGAAACTATGAGAATGGACAATTCTATGAAGGAGATTTCGAAGGTCAAAAGGCACTTCCTCCAACTCGACTTTCCCGGATTCGATTTTACTGTAATCGAGGATATCATTAATCAACCCCATTAGATTTTCAGCGGAAAATTGGAGCGTTTTGAGATTCTCAAGCTGATCGGGACGAGGATCTTCTTCCATTAGGAAATGAGCTAAACCTATCACCGCATTCATGGGTGTGCGTATTTCATGACTCATGACAGATAAAAACTGGGATTTGATTATCGAGGCTTGTTCAGCCCTTTCTTTGGCATGAAACAATTCCCTTTGAGCCTCTTTCAGTTTAGAAATGTCTCTGGCTATTCCTGTATAAAATCTATCGTTTCCTTGCTTGTCTTCAGTCATTCTACCATTGGAATTGAAGACTCTGTATTCTCCATTTTTGTGACGCAAGCGAAATTCAAGGAATTGATTTTCCGCCAAAAAATCCTTTGAGGTTTCCAACATGGACTGAAAAATGTCCAAATCATCCGGGTTAATGAAGGTAAAAATGCTCAATCCTACTACTTCATTTACTTCGTAACCTAAAAACTGCTTGACATTTGGCGAAACATAATGCAAGTGAAAAGTTTCAGTCAATGAGAAAATAATCTCAGTTGACTCCTCTACCAAGTTTCGGTATTTTTCCTCAGACTTTTTAAGATTCTCTTTTGCCTGATACTCTTCATTGATGTCACGAATGATACTAAGTGCAAACTCAACCTCGCCATTTTCGATAATAGGTCGGATTATCCGCTGATAATATCTGCCTTTAAAAAAAAACTCGGTTACAGAAATTTCTTGATTTTTATATACGGCATCTAGAATTAGATCTACTTCTTCTAAATTGGTGATAGAGATTTCCCGAATATTTTTTCCTTCGAAATCTTCCCGTTTCATATCCCAAAACTCAAAGTTAGTCCCCTCAGCTAGGATATATTTTCGCTGTTTGTCCAGCAAGAAAATATTGCTTCCCGGAATATTGGCTGCCAGTAACCGGTATTGCATGTCCTTTTCTTCGTTGAAAAACTGAAGCTTTTTTCGGTCCGTAATATCCTGAAAGAGGCCCTCATGAAGAATCACAGTTTCATTCTCATCATGCACTTCTGTGGTTTTATCTTCTACCCATAGGTAAGTTCCGTCTGCTTTTTTGATTCTATATTCACCAGAAAAGGCAGGAATCCCTCTATTTGTCTTTGTGTCTTTGGATTTCTGTAAAATCCAACTTGCATCTTCAGGATGAAGTAAATCAAAAAAGGAGGTCCTTTGTTGAATCAATTCTTTTGACTGATAACCAAAGCGGTTGATATTTTCGGAAATGTAAGTGATTTTATAATTTTCATTTGGATCAACTATGAAAAGAACTGCCGGGCTATTTTCTACGATTAACTGTGCTCTTTTGGCAATTTGCTCATTCTCATATTTTTCAGCAAGGCTGTGAAGGATAAACGAATAACCAATTCCTTCTTTTCCATCGGAATGAATAAGTTGTGCCGAGATTTCAAAAGGGGATAATTTGGTATGCAACGTTTCCACAAATGCAATCTCTTTGGAAGGCAGGCCTATCTGTAGATTCGAAGTGATGGTTTCGAAAGAAATCCCCTCCTGAGAATTTAAATTAATGAGATTTCCAATTGGCCCTGTAAATGTTCTGGCAGTTTCAGGGCAGCAAACCTGAATTGCCGCTTCATTGAGGTAAATCACCTCCAAATTAAGGTTAGTCACAATGATTGGATCACTTACTTGCGCCAAAATCTGAGATTGCAGTCTGAGATAATTCTCTGCCTCTCTCTTTTTAGTAATATCCTTACAGAATCCAAAAACCTCAATTCCTTGGGTTAAAAAGTCTTTTTTGGATTCTATTTCATAGCTGACATTGGGCGACTCACCGTCAATATTCGTAATGGTAAAATCCCCCGAGGTCTTGTCCGGATTCTTGATAACCTTCTTCAGGTTTTTTACAAAATCTTCGCGAAATGGTTTATCTATTCGATAAATCAACGTCGTGAATTGAGCAGAAATTGGCTGATTCCCCATTCCAAATAAACTGGCCAAACCTCCAGACATGAAGAATCGGTTGCGAAATGTACTGTATGTCCAAGAACCAGATTTTGACAAGATTTCAGTAGTTGTAAGCAGGTTTTCATTCCGTTCAATTCTCCTGGTCATTTGACTTCCCACATAAACCCCGGCAAGAATATCTCCGAACTGTTTGAGGATTTGAAGCGCTTTTTCCGCAAACTGAAAATTCACCAAATCAATTTCAAAACTGATGACGCCCAGAATCCTGGAAGATGAAATCATGGGAATTAAAAGAAGCCCGGAATGTTCTTCATGTCCCGTTAAACGCAATAATCTGACATTACCTTCTTCAAGGCAAACCCTTTGGTCGCTTATATGCTCTTGAGATTCGTCGCTCGTCAATCCGGATGCTTGAGCATATTTTTCCCAGAAATTAAGCGCCTCAAACTTCTGAGTTTCCCTGTTTAGAATAAATATTTTTGACTTTTTGGATTTAAAAAACTGGCTAAAAAGCTTGAGAGACTCATTAAAATGATGCTCTAAATCCTGAAGCCGACTATTAATAAGTTTAGCAGAAATTTGATTGATCAGATTTTCGATTTCAAATCTTCTTTGAAGGGAAAGATCCTTTTCAACATAATCTGTAATGTCTCTGGCGCTAAAAAGAATCCCTTTGATTTGAGGATGATCCAGAAGGTTTTTAGCAAAACTTTCGATGTAAACCTTTTTTCCATTCTTCTTGTGAATCCAAAAATCAATATTTACTTCCGTTCCTGTCTTGATGACTTCCCTGAAGTCACCCTTTATTACCTCAATAATGCCGGCTGATGTAAAGTCCTGGTAATTCTTCCCTATGATATCTTCCACCATGAACCCAAGTTTTTCAGTAACTGATGGACTGATAAACTTATACCTTCCACTTTCATCTAAGATCGCGATGAAATCATGGCTGTTGGTGAGAATACTTAGCATATAGCCAGTATCAATAATTTCCGAAGTCTCCCGATCGATTTTTGATTCAATCGTCAAATCCTCAGAGGTGTTTTTGATCCTTTTCCCTATTACAACCAAAAATCGGGAGTTATAACTTGAAGGAAGATTTATAAATTCCCATTCGTACTTCCTGGTTTCACCTGATTTATCTTTAAGACAACCGGTCCATTCTACGTTTGGAAGTTCACCTGATTCAAAAAAATTCTCTAGGCTTGAAATAAGTTTTTCACTGGAAAAAAACACTTTCCATTGGTCTTGAATCAGTTCAAAATTTTGAGTAAAATAAGTGTTGAAAAAAATAATCTCCTCTGAATCGATCAAAAAGAGCGGGTCTTGGATTGCTTCAAAAAAATCAGAAATATCAAATTGGTTGTAATAATTCATAAAGTGAATGGGTACTAATTCTTACGCTTTTCTAATAAAACAGCTTCATCCTTGATATAAAACTAGAACTATAAACATTAGTTTCCAAAGATCATTGAGTTGGAATAGACAAGTTTAGTCATAATTCGACTAATTAAATCCCCTTATTTTCAATCTTTCAAGTAGCGATAAAAACAAAAGTTGGCGCCTCTTCGTCTGAATAAAAATCAAAGCATAAATAAACTATTTTACCTACAATTTTATGATTATAACTACCACAAACACCCTGGACGGATACCAAATTGATCAATATTTAGGTATTGTTTCTGGAGAGACAATTATCGGAGCAAATGTTTTCAAAGATTTTTTTGCAAGCATCACTGACATTGTTGGAGGAAGGTCTTCCTCATATGAGCAGGTTCTTCGGGAGGCGAAATCCATCGCAATGGCTGAAATGGAAATGCAAGCAAAAGCCTTCGGAGCGAATGCGATTATCGGCATTGATCTGGATTACGAAACGATTCGGGAAGGAATGCTGATGGTCACAGCATGCGGAACGGCTGTAAAAACAACCAAGCTTTAAAAACTAAAGTCCTGATCGATCAGGAGTTTTTTAGTTTATCCAATACTTTTTCTCCGGTAGCATTTTTACAAAATTGATCTCCGATAATGACAATCGGCGCTGACTTACACATATCAAGGCATTTTGTTTTAATCAATTTCAATTTACCTTTTAAAGGTCCATGCTCGCATGTTGTTTTGAGTTCTTTGAGGATTGATTTTCCACCTGATTTTTTACAATCAGAGCCGGTACAGAAAAATATAAGTTCTCGATGATATTTCATTATCCCCCGGAAATAGCCTGCATCATCAATCCTGATAAATATGCTCCGTAAGTACCTAATGCATATCCCAAAACCGCCAATAAAACTCCAACAGGCGCAAGTGAAGGATCAAATGCTGAAGCGACAATTGGTGCTGAAGCAGCCCCGCCGACATTTGCCTGTGATCCTACTGCAACGTAAAAAAATGGTGCTTTGATCACATACGCAACAATAGACATAATGAGAATATGGAAAAACAACCAGACAATCCCAATCAAAAATAAAATCGGATTATCAAAAACAGCCATCAAATCCATTTGCATTCCTATAGTGGCTATCAGAACATATAGCAAGACACTCCCTAACCTAGACGCACCGGCTCCTTCCAATTTTCGGGCTTTAGTAAATGATAACAGCAATCCGACAGTAGTAGCAATCACCACGATCCAAAAGAATACTGAGTCTAGTGAATATTGCTTGAGCTGAGGATAGTTAGTTCCAAAAAACGGTGCTAAAATATCAGCCATCCAATGGGAAAACCCAGTGACTCCAAATCCGATTCCGAGAATAATCATGATGTCGGTAAGACTGGGAATCTTGATTGTACTCTCTCTCACAAGGGTCATCTTGTCTCTCAACTCATAAATTGCGCTGGTATCCGCTTTGAAAAACTTGTCGATTTTCTCTGGTTTTGCAGCCCAGTACAGTAAAAACGCCATCCAGAGATTTGCAACTAACACATCCACTGCTATCATCTGCGCAAACAAAGTAGAACTGGCTCCAAAAACTTCCAGCATGGCAGTCTGATTGGCACCTCCTCCAATCCAGGAACCCGCAATGGTGGACAATCCCCGCCAAACCTCTTCTGGGCCGCTTCCTCCCAGCAACTCAGGTTTAATCAACCCCACCGTTAGCAAAGCCAATGGTCCTCCAAACATAATCCCCACTGTGCCGGCTAAAAACATCGTCAAAGCCTTTGGCCCTAGTTTCAAAATTGCTTTCAGATCTATGCTTATGGTAAAAAGAACAAGAGAAGCGGGAAGCAAATATCTGCTAGCCACTTTATACAATCCTGAAGATTCACCAGATATCAATCCAAACGAATTGAACAAGGCAGGAATGAAATAGCAGAGAAGAACGGTAGGAACTACCGAATAGAACTTTTTCCAAAAAGGTTTGTTACTAGCAGCCGTTGCAAAAACCAACGCCAACGTAGTCATCAATAAACCAAAAACTACAGCATCGTTGGAAATTAGCGGTGTATTTTCTTCCATGTTTTAAAGGATGTGACCAAATGCAACAATACCAACAAAAGGTCAGAAAGGCTAAAATTTAGTGTTTCCCATTTTCCAATAGCTGAGTAAGTTCACTCAAAATCATCGCAGTAGCTCCCCAGACCATTTCCTGATCTACTTCGAAATAAGGCGTATCCAGCCGAAAATCATTGTTAAATTCTAATACCTTTCGTTTTCTCAGTTCGGGAAGGAAAAGTTCTCTCATAGCCGTAGGGATGATACGTGATACTTCCCTTACTTCCAGAACAAAATCTGGTCTGGAATCTGAAAAACCCAAAATAGGGCTTACCAAAAAATTGCTGGCCGGGATAAATAAATCGCTCATTCGACCGATTATCCTCACATTTTCAGGATAAATCCCAACTTCTTCCGAAGCTTCTCTAAGTGCAGTCTGGATTATATCTGAATCACTAGGCTCCATCTTTCCGCCTGGAAAAGCAATCTGACCACTGTGAATACCAGGATAATCAGGCCTCTTGATTAATGGAAAAAAAGCCTTTTGATTTTCCGGATAAACCAAAATCAAAACTGCCCCTTTACGATAATCGGTTGGCAGTATGGGGTCAAACCTTCTTAGGTCATCAGGATTTGGTGACATGAGCAAATGAGCATCTTTGCCGGGCAAAGGCAGTTTCATGCCTTTCTCAAGCAATCCCAAAACTTCTTTGAAATCCATTTTAGCTAAGATCTACCAATTTGATCTTTTGGTTGATGTAGGACTCAGGCACATAATCAGGTGAAGTTTTGTTAAGATTGAATTGCCTCAAAATATGATTCTCAATATCAATTAACCAAGCCATGGGTCTGAATCCGGCGTTATCCTGAAAATATCCCAACACTAAAAATTCTTTTTCATTCAGCCAGATCCCTTCTTCAAACATTCCCGAAGGGCCCATAAAAAGCAAACGCTCCTTCATCCCATCCGCACGGTACCAAATTACTTCAGAGTCCGGATTTAGAAATGGCTGATCAATATTTTCGGATGCTTCCACTTTATAGGAATAGATATCCATCGTTCCGTTACCAGTTGGGTGAAGAAGTTGGTAGGGATAGAGCGGGTCATTGACCAGAATAGGGTTTCTTTCTGGCATTTCCATCGGATCGATAGAATCCGTCAAATTCAACTTAAAATCAGCACCTTCAAAAGCCCCGATTTTTTTTGACCAATGAGAAAACCAGGATGAGTTTTGCGCCAAAGCCAAATCAAGATGGGCGATATATTTTATCATTTCCTCCTCTGAAGTCGAAACCAATGCTTCTTCTTCATTTTTAGAATCCTTGCTTTCACAAGAAACAACAGTAATCATGCCGGCAGACATAATGAAGAGCGTTAACAACCTGGAGAGAGAAATCCTCATGGAAATTTTAATTTGGGAATGTTAAGCTAAGCGATGATGCTAAAAAAACAAAAAAGGTTGGAGTATTACCCCAACCTTTTCTAGCTCTCAAACCTATTAAACCTATTGTAGATATTCAATTCATGAATACCTTCGAAAAGTAGAAAATGTTTTCCTATCCTCCAAACAATCGATTGCGAAAGATTTTCAAAATTTTATTTCCCAATGAATATTTGGTGTAAAAGCTTAAAAATCAGGGAAATCAAAAAAGTGCTGGTTGAAAATATTTTTAATTTCCCGATTTTTCTTTGATTTTACCTCGACTTTGATCCTTTCCAATGCCTGAATCTCTGAGTTTCACAATTGCTTCCCGTATTCTGCAGGGTTTTCTAACCTACAGGGAGCTTTTCAATACCTACACTCGACTTACTCCAGACTATTTCAGCCAAAGAAACTGGCAAGCCATCCAAGTTACCCATCTTAAACGGCTCAGATTATACAAAGACCTTCTTTTCCCTTTGGCAAAAAATTGCACGGAAATTCTGGATGAAAAGAAATCAGATCGACAGATTTGGAAAAGAATTAGAGCCGACTTTTCAAAATTGATTGCTGATAGAACTGACATTGAATTGGCGGAGACTTTTTTTAATTCTGTGATTCGAAAGAGTTTCCCCTGCATATCCATCGATGAGGAATTGATGTTTGTGATGGAAAGCTACAATTCATGCACAATTCAGAATAACGACCATCTGTTCCACTCCTATCCCGCTTCTTTGGGACTCAGTCGAATCATCAGACAGATTCTTGAAGATTATGATTTTGGTGCTTCTTTTATGAATAAGGATGAGGATATCAGGTTCCTGATTGATAGCGTCAAAAAAGTAATTCTCACTCGATACAAGATCGCCCCGGAAACTACTACTCAAATCCTAAAATCAGTTTTTTATAGAAATAAAGCAGCGTACCTAATAGGCAGAACTTACCTCGGACATAAATGGATGCCATTCCTGATTCCGGTAATGCATGGAGAAGAGGGGATTTTTGTCGACACGCTGATCTTTGACCCAAATCTAATGAGTGGGATGTTCAGCTTTACCCGGTCTTATTTTATGGTCGAGGCTGAGATTCCTTCCGAAATTGTGGCTTTTTTGAGTTCAGTAATTCCCCAAAAAAAGATCCATGAAATCTATAATGCCATCGGCTTTAACAAACATGGGAAAACGCTCTTTTACCGAGATTTCTTACACCATCTTGACCAAAGTAAGGATGAGTTCATCATTGCTCCGGGGATCAAAGGAATGGTCATGACAGTATTTACTTTACCGTCATTCAATATTGTAATTAAACTGATTAAAGATCATTTTGAGCCCCCAAAGCAAATGACTCGTCAGGAAGTGCGCGAAAAATACAAGCTCGTTTCTTTACATGATCGGGTTGGAAGAATGGCAGATACTCATGAGTTTGAGTATTTCCGAATTCCTAAAAACCGAATCAATCCCGACCTTTTGAAGGAACTTCGCAATACAGCCAATTCACTTCTCGTATTAACCGATACTCATTTGATTATTAAACATTTATACACGGAGAGAAAAATGATTCCTCTCAATATGTATCTTGAAAATTGCTCGACAGAACATGGGTTGAGTGTGTCCGAGGATTATGGAAGAGCAATCCTTCAACTGGCTCAGGCCAATATTTTCCCAGGAGATATGATGACCAAAAACTTTGGGGTAACAAGGCAAAAGCGGGTAATTTTCTATGATTACGATGAAATCGAGTTTCTGACAGATATGAACTTCAGGGATAAACCCAAAGCTGAAACCTACGAGCAGATATACGCCCCCACGCCTTGGTATAGCATAGCCAAAAATGATGTGTTTCCAGAAGATTTCAAGCGTTGGATGATTGGAAGGAGTGATTTAAAAGAACATTTCCTTGAATATCATGCTTCACTGTTTGACCCTAAACATTGGCAGGAAATTCAGGATAAAATAGGAAAAGGCGAGCTAATCCATGCTTTTCCCTATCCGGAAGAAATGCGATTCAGGCCGGGACAAATCGTTTGAGATGATCGAAGTTTCTTTATTATTAACTAGGCAAATCGTATTTTTGCCAAACTAGGGTTAATCACCCATACCCATTTCCATGCAGTCTGAGACCAAGCCATCTATAAAATCGATCCCCCAGACGAAGAAAATGATTCTCCAAACGCCGGATGACGATGATCGCCCGGTTTACCTTGCCGGTAATTTCAACAACTGGGCGACACAGGATTTTCGGTTTCGCATGCAGAAAATAGAACAAGGTAAATACGAGTTTGAGTTTCCGGAAGGGCATGAATTTGGACGAGAACTTGTATACAAATTCACCAAGGGAGATTGGTCTGAGGTAGAAATTGACCGACATGGTCATCGTACCCCAAACAGGCATTGGAATGATGAAAAAAATGTCAGGTTAGAAAAAGTTGCGAAATGGAGAAGAAACTGGCTTCCTTACAGACCCAGCCAACTTCCTCAAATCCACCTGATTTCTGAAGAATTTGAAATCCCTCAGCTCAATAAAACACGCAAAATCTGGGCACTTCTACCGCACGATTACGATACAAGTTCGGAAACCTATCCAGTCCTTTACTTACAAGATGCGCAGAATCTTTTCAACGAAAATGCGGAATATGGAAACTGGCAAATCGATAAAAAGCTTGCTGTAATGTCAGATTACGGTATTGGTAAGATTATCATCATAGCTATTGAGCACGCCGAAACTGAGCGGTTGCAAGAATACAATGTGGGCCAAACACTTCTGGGTTCAGGGCATGGTAAGAAATACATCCGCTTCATTACCGAAACTCTCAAACCATTTGTGGACAAAACCTATCGAGCCAAAACCGATCGCGAATTTACTGGAATTGGCGGAAGCTCAATGGGAGGATTAGTAAGTATATTCTCAGGTCTTATGTATCCTGAAGTTTTTGGAAAATTGATGGTTTTTTCCCCTTCACTTTGGGTAATACCAAAAATTAAGCTCGGATTTTTTGACTTTTTTGAACCCTTGGACACGCGACTTTACCTGTATGCAGGTGGGGATGAAAGTAAAACGATGGTCAGCCATGCTACTAAATTTCGGGACCGGCTGTTGAAAAGAGATAGCCTCAAAGGAATAATGAAAGTTAAATTAAGCATCAATACGGAAGGCAAACACAACGAAACCTATTGGAGCGATGAGTTTCCAAAAGCGATCGAATGGTTATTTTTCAGTGATAAAGAAGAGTAAATTTTAAAACAAAATTTTATGCAATTCAAAGTCAATTCAACGTCAATCTCAGAGAAAGCTCTTCGGGTAATTCCTATTTTAGAAAATGAAAGAAAAGCTGTTTTGATGGAAAAGCTAGGAGAAAACCTTCTTTCCGAATCACTTTTTTCTGCAAAAAAAGACACCTCATACGCCATATCCCATGGTAATCAATTGGTCCTTTTAATTGGATTAGGTGAAAATCCGGAGTACAAAAACGTTGAGAATTCATTCAGAAGGGTTTTATCAAAAAACTCAAATTTGGTTGAAAAAACAGTGGTTATTGATTTTCCGGTAAGTTTTCCGGAAGATTTAATAGAACCTGCCTTGGTAGGATTTCAACTTGGGGCATACTCATTGGGTTTTTTCAAAAAAGAAAAAGACAAGAAAAAAGACTTTTCAAAGTTGAAAGTTGAGATCGTAGCAAGTCCTAAAAATGCCAAGGAAATTACTGAAAGAGCAGAGAAAATTGCGGAGGCTAAATCGGATGCCTTTCAATTAGTAGACCTCCCTCCAAATGTAATCACCCCGGAATATTTAGCGGATTGGGCAAAAAAAGTCGGTAAAAAATCTGGTTTTGAAGTCATGGTTTTTGATCGTAAAAAATCTAAATCTGAAGGTTTGGACGCCTTTTTGGCGGTTGGAAGAGGAAGTGCAAAAGCACCTCAGTTCATCATCATGGAATATCGGCATCCTAAAGCAACGTATCATTTGGGTCTCGTTGGTAAAGGGGTGACTTTCGATACCGGAGGATTGAATGTGAAAACTCAAGGGATGGTTCATATGAAGTCGGACATGGGCGGGGCGGCAGCGGTTTTGGCCACCACCAAACTGATCTCCGAACTTAATCTTCCTATCAACCTTACCTCTATCGTTCCTGCTGTAGAAAATGCGATTGACAAAGACGCCTATCTGCCAAGTGAGGTGATCGGGAGTCATGCTGGGCTCAGCATCGAAGTGATCGATACGGATGCAGAAGGTAGGCTAATCTTAGCTGACGGACTTTCATACCTGGTGAAAAACTACAAAACTGATCAGATCATTGACCTGGCAACTTTGACAGGAAGCAGCATTGGTACTTTTGGATTTGAATGCGCAGCATTATTTTCCAATAGCGATTCATTATCTGAGGCTTTACAAAAGGCAGGAATGTCAGTTGGAGAAAAGTCTTGGGCACTTCCTCTGTGGGAAAGCTATCGCTCAGAAATGGACAGTGAAGTAGCTGACATTAAAAACTACCATGGCAAACCACACGCAGGAGCAATCACCGCTGCCAAGTTTTTGGAGGCATTTATTCACAAGCATCCGGAGTGGGCTCACCTCGATATTGCAGGAGTGGCCTTCGGCGATAGTGAATTTGCAAAAACCAAATCAGGGACTGCTTACGGTGTGAGTTTATTGCTTAAATTCATCGAAAACCACCTGTAAGTATGGATAACCAAGGAAAAACTTTCCTCTGCATTTCCAATTTTTTTAAAGGAAATGCATTTTTAATATCCTTGAAAAAACAAGGAAATAGAGTCTTTTTGATCACCTCAGAAAAATTAAAAGAGAAGCCTTGGGCCTTCGAATACATCGATGAGGTATTTTACATGCCTGGTCAAGATCTTGATTGGGATCTGAATCTTCTCCTTCAGGGAGTTAGCGGTTTAATGAAACATCATAAAATTGAGGCGATTATTGCCTTGGATGATTACGATGTTGAAAAGGCAACATTTTTGCGCGAAAGTTTGAGGATTCAGGGCATGGGACAAAGCACGGGTAGGTTCTTCCGGGACAAACTTGCGATGCGAATCAAAGCAAAGAGCGCGGGAATCAAAGTCCCTGCATTTTCCCCGCTTTTCAATGACGAGGAAATCAATGAGTTTGCCGATCAAGTTCCAGCACCATGGGTTTTGAAACCAAGATCTGAAGCTTCAGCGCACGGAATCATCAAAGTTTACGACAAAGAAGCTCTTTGGAAACATATCCACGAACTAGGTGACAATCGCCTTTACTACCTCGTGGAGCAGTTTAAGCCAGGTGATGTGTATCATGCTGATGGGCTAATGGTAGATGGAAAAACTTTATTTCTGACCGTTTCCCGATACCTGGATACTCCAATGGAAATTTCCCAAGGCGGAGGAATCTTCAGAAGCGCTAACCTGAAATACGGTTCGGATGATGATAAAGCCATCAAAAAAGTGAATGCAGCCATTATGAAAGCTTTCGGGATGAAGTCCGGAGCAACACATACGGAGTTTATCAAAAATAGGGAGGATGGTGAAATCTATTTCCTTGAAACAGCCTCAAGAGTAGGCGGAGCCCACATTGCAGAAATGGTAGAAGCGGCGACTGATATTAATCTTTGGACCGAGTGGGCTAAAATAGAGGATTCACTGGTAAAAAGTCAAAAATACGAGCTTCCAAGAGTTGCTAAAAACTATGCTGGGATTGTGCTTACACTCTCTAAATTCGAGCATCCGGATCTGAGCAGTTTCAATGATCCTGAAGTTTACTTCAGGGTTCCACTTGATTACCACGCTGGCATGATTGTGAAATCATGCGAATTTAAGCGGGTGAAGCAACTTCTAGATGAGTATACGGACCGATTAGCCAGAGAATTCTCCATTGTGGCGGAAGCTCCGGAGTTGAAGAAGTTTCATTAAAATTTCTCTTCGATCCCCAGCCCAAAAAGCGCAAAATCATATTTGACCGGATCTTCGGGATCAAATTCCCGAAGTCTCTGGGTCAATTCCACTGCCGTCTGCCAATCCGTTTGCTTTCGGGTAATTAATCCCAATTTTCTTCCTACCCGATCTACATGCAAGTCACATGGACAAATCAGTTGCGAAGGACTTATTTTTTTCCAAAGCCCAAAGTCCACCCCATTTTCGTCCACTCTCACCATCCAGCGTAAATACATGTTGATTCGCTTGCAAGCGGCTTTTCGGACCGGAGTTGCGATATGCTTTTTGGTTCGGCCAGGAGAGTCCGCAAGACTGAAGAAAAACTGATGAAAATGAGTCAAAATAGTACTCATAGCATCCAATTGGTGATTTTGTCCAATTAAAAAAGCCTGTTCCAAAGAGTCATGATTTCGGTAAAACCAGGATAGAAAGTGAATGAAATAAAGCGTGTCGACGTCATTGAAGGTGCGATGCTTGAAGTTCAGAAAGGCTCTGAGGTCTTTTTCCTGATGGTTCAACAGAAAATCATGTGGTGAATTGTCCATCAATTGGAAAAGTTCAATGCATTTGTTGATGATCGTTTTCCGCTGTCCCCATGCCAGAATTGCTGCGAAAAACCCTGAAATCTCGATGTCTTCCTTCTTGGAAAATCGATGGGGAATTGAAATCGGATCAAGCGTAATAAAGCCGGGCTGATTGTACTTCTCTAATTTTTCGTCTAAAAAATCCTTTAACCCCTGCATCAAAGGGCAACTTTTACTTCACCGCCTTGGGTACCATCAAACCATTTAAAAGAAAGCTCATTATCCACTTTTTCAGATACATGCCAATCAAAGCACTTGATATTAGTCAAAGTCCGGAGTGAATCCTGATGCTGATCATACAGGCAAATATCAAAATCAGGCAAATCTTTTGATTCGGTACTGTTCCATTTTTCCAAAATAAAACCCTCTTCCATCACTCTGATCTTTTTCCCAAAAACATAATCGCTCAAAATTGAAGGCACACCATCTTTTCTTCGAAGTTTAAATCCTGATGGCCCAAACATAATCTGCTTGATCAGTCTGCCTTCCAGTAAATCATTGGAATAAGGCAAAGTTTCCCATTCTGATTCTTTCAAAACAATTGTTTTTCCTGCAGGCCTGAGCCTATTCAGGAGTCTGGAAATCAAGGAAAAAAGATAGGTAAGCCCAATAAATAACAACCCAAAACTCGCTAAAATCGGGTACGAGATGATAAAAATAGCATTCCAGATAAATCTGAAAACATGATGAAATATTAGTTGAATTTTATTCATGGCGAGAATCGGCTTGCAATTTACCGTCATTGTTCCATAAAGCAAAAAAGCTGACCAGAAGCCAGCTCATTGATTATGAATTTTGGAAATTTATAACTCAGATTTTATCAGATCCTTTCGATATATTTTCTAAAAGGTCAATACATGATCTCAACAGGAAATCGCTGATTGACTGCTTTCAGCTGATCATATGCTGCCTGCGAAAGCTTAATTACCAGTCTGCCATTATCTCCGGTTTCAGGTAATGTCCCCACGACTCTGGCAAAAATTGTCACGTCGTTTTCCTCATTTTTTACTCTCATGATCGTGCCGACAGGAGCGGTTCTGTGTAATACCAAATACTTTTTATGTCCGCCTGTACCATCAATCCGTTCGGCTTGGCCTGATTCCCGGATGTTTTTATATCCACCCGTATTCTCAGCAGTCGGCTCAACATTCATTTCTTCAACATTCGTAACCACACGAGGAGTACCAATTATGGGAACTTTTGAAGCTTCTACAGGTCCTCTTCCAACTTTCAGGTTTTGACCTTGTCGTACATTATTAGAAGTCAACGCATTCCATGTAATCAAATCTTCGACCTTGATATTGTATAAACTGGAAATCGAGAACAACGTCTCTCCTGCTTTCACTTGGTGGGACATCCATTCACCCGGAACCATCGGCGTAGCCTTTGTAGCCTGACTGGAAGGAGTGTTGATTGGTTGAGGTTTTACAGTTTCTATCTCCTTTTGCTGAGGTGCTAACTTTTCAACCTTAGCTGTTGATGCAACTGCAACCTCTTTGGCCGGAGTATTTTGAATGATCGGTTTTTGTTGAACCTGAGCAGGAGCAACAGTTGGTGTGGCGGTATTCGATTCAGAAATTGCCAGTCCGGATTTTTCTATAATTAAAGATTGCCCAACACTTAGATCATTTCCTTTCAAATCATTGCTTTGCTTAACCTGATCTACCGTAACTCCGTGATATTTGGATATCGAAAAAAGGGTTTCTCCCGGCCCCACTTTATGTAATATTGATCCGCTAGGTAAATCAGACTTAGGAATAAATGGAATCTTAATCGTTTGACCGATTTTCAAACCTTGTTTTAATGCTTCATTGGCATTTACAATTTCATTTACTGGAGCCCCATACCTTCTTGAGATTCCGAAAAGCGTCTCTTTAGGATCTACCCGGTGGAGAATATATGAGTTTTCTCCTACCCGCTCCACTCCAACAGAATCAACTTCAGAAAGCCCAAAAGCCATCGAAAATGAGGTAGAAAACCAGAAAAAACATAGTAAAAACCAACCAGATCGAGATCTTAATAACATGGGAAAAGGAGGATTTGTATGGAAATATTCGAATTACAAGATTAATTTCGAAAGACTAGAAGAACAAGAATTATGCTAGAAAAGAAACCTGAACCTGTGACTCTCAAAAGAGTTAGAAATAATCACATTCATATAAAAAAAACAGTTCTGAATCGGTTTTTGTATCTTTTACCAATCCAAAGTTTATCCTCAAATGAGACTTTATTCTATCAAACTTTTAATCCTGCTTTTGTTTTC
The DNA here is from genome assembly GCA_046597285.1 of Algoriphagus sp. Taxonomy (GTDB): domain Bacteria; phylum Bacteroidota; class Bacteroidia; order Cytophagales; family Cyclobacteriaceae; genus Algoriphagus. Next base: position 55,997 of record JBKJKX010000092.1, read on the forward strand.
TGGTCAAGTGATTCAAGCTCAAACTAATGAGCAATCCATCCAGAAAATATTCACATTCAAGATTGACAAAGACATCGATCCTGCAATGAATCGAAGAGTAGAACTCGCTTTGGCAAAGGCAAAAGTAGCAGGAGCAGATTTGATTATCATTGAAATGGACACCTACGGTGGTGCTGTGAACGATGCCGACGATATCAGAACTATGATTTTGGAGTGTCCTATTCCTATTTATGTTTTTATAAATAAAGACGCTGCTTCTGCAGGTGCCTTGATTTCAATTGCAAGTGACAGTATTTACATGGCACCGGGAGGAAGTATAGGAGCTGCCACCGTTGTCAACGGAACAGATGGAGCCGCTGCTCCGGATAAATATCAATCTTATATGCGATCCATGATGCGCAGTACGGCCGAGGCAACCGGTCGAGATCCAAAAATCGCTGAGGCCATGGTAGATGAAAAAATCGTCGTTGAAGGTATATCAGATTCTACTTCTGTGATTACATTTTCGGTTTCGGAGGCAATCAAATACGGTTTCTGCGAAGGAGAATACAAAAGCATGAAAGAAATTCTTGCTGCCCAAAATCTCCAGTCCGCAGAGATCATCCCGTATGAAGAAGATAACATTGAAAAAATCATTTCATTCTTCTTGACTCCTGCAATCAGTGGATTTCTCATTTTGATTATCATTGGCGGAATATATTTTGAGTTGCAAACACCGGGAGTAGGCTTTCCGCTCCTTGCAGCGATCATCGCGGCCATACTTTATTTTACCCCTTATTATCTAGGCGGATTGGCTGAAAACTGGGAAATCCTTCTCTTTCTAATTGGAATAGTTTTGCTCGCAGTTGAGTTATTTGTAATTCCTGGATTTGGCATTTTCGGGATTCTGGGAATCCTGGGCATTTTGACTGGGCTTGTTTTAGGGATGATCCCAAATCAAAATTTTGACTTCGAATTTGTGCCAGCAGCAGATCTGTTTGCAGCATTGTTGACTGTGATTTTGGCAGCTTTAGGATCTGTCGTTCTTATATTTTGGCTTACTCCCAAGATCAATCAATGGGGTGCATTCAGGTCAGTGGCTTTGGCAGATACCCAACAGCGATCGGAGGGTTATACATCCAGCTTTTATTCAAATTCAATGCTTGGAAAGACCGGCGTGGTGTATTCCAGGCTACGTCCAAGTGGAAAAGTGGAAATTGAAGGAGAAATTTATGATGCTTATTCCAGAGGTGAATTCATGGACCAGGGAGAGAAAATCATCGTTATTTCCACAGAAGGCACCTCTTTAAAAGTAAAACAATGGGAAGGATAAAACCTGCAAAAAATAGTAAGTTTACCTCATGAATCCATCTCAGTCGATTTATGAATTGGTAGGAGAATATCAAATCAAGAAGCTGACAAATTATTTCTATCAGGAAGTATTCAAAAATTCAAAACTGAGAAGCCTATATCCGGATGAATTGAGTCCGGAGGAGAATCCTTTGTTTTTGTTTCTGCTTCAAATCTTCGGAGGACCGCAAACCTACTCCGAACAAAGAGGTCATCCAAGACTGGAAATGAGACATTTTGATTGGGAAATTGATGAATCCATGCACAATCATTGGCTCAATTCAATGTTTACTGCAATAGACCAACTAGATCTCGACCCGAATATCCGAAAGCAGATGGTGGGATATTTTTTAAAAGTAGCATATCACTTGATCAACAATGAATAACTTGATCAGGAGAGTTTACTCCATTTATGCGGGATTTCTCTTTGTCTTAAGCTTTATCCTGATTTTCCCCATATTACTCATTTGTATTTGGATTCCGGGCTGGAAAAAGTTTGGGCGGATTTTGCAACGATATTGGGCGAGAGTTTACTTCTCACTCATTTTTCTTCCCGTCAAAATTGAAAAGAGGGCGAAAATTGAGAAGGGTAAATCCTACATTTTCGCAGCCAATCACTTTTCATACCTAGATATTCCTATGATGGGATTTATCCCTGGGGACGTGCTTTTCGTAGGAAAAGCATCTATTCGAAAAGCCCCGCTTTTTGGATATTATTTCAAAAACCTACACATCGCTGTCGATCGTGATCGATTGAAAAGCCGGGCGGAAACCATGAAAAGAACAGCAGAAAGTCTAGATGCAGGCAGCAGCGTCATTATTTTTCCGGAGGGAGGCATTTTCACAATCCAACCTCCTCAAATGATTCCATTTAAAAATGGGGCTTTTCGATTGGCAATTGAGAAACAAATCGCGATTATACCTGTCACTTTATCTTATAATCATCTAATTTTGCCCGACGACGGTAAAATGCTGCTTAGACGTCGTTCGGCAAAAATGATTCTTCACGAAGCTTTGGTACCTAATGTAACTGATACCGAAGGCACACTTAAAGAGAAATGCTTTGAAATAATTCAGAAGCAACTCTATCTTGACCTCGACAGTATATGAAAATCGATAAAAACTCAATCAAAAAAATCGCTCACTTGGCAAGACTGGAATTTGACGAAAGCAGTGCGGAAAAAATGTCGAAAGACATGAGTCAAATTCTGGATTGGATCGAGAAATTGAATGAGCTGAATACGGATAATGTGGAGCCTTTGACGACCATGTCTTCGGAGGTAAATGTAATGCGAGAAGACAAGGTTGGATCACATTTGGACCACGAAGCGGGGTTGAAAAATGCTCCAAAAAGAGATTCTGACTATTTTCGCGTACCGAAGGTAATGGAATAATGTCCCTACAAAAAAACTTTTCACTTCCGTTAACCGCAACAATTCCTGCCCTCCTACTTATCATTTCGGGAGGGCTTTTTGCGCTTTATTACCTGATCTTGAATCCCAGACCTTATTCCCTTGTAGAGGTAGCTCAGTTCTTGGATACTGTTCCCGTACCTTTTGATTGGGTACAGATAGGCCCCATTTCTTTTCCGATTACAGTTGATAATTTTCTGATTTTCCAGGAATTCAAATCATTGGCTCCGGTTTTCAGAAGTACAGAAGCCTTGATTTTTGCAGGTATTGTTTGGCTGGTTGTGACCGCTTCTCTGGCATTGATTTCAGAGTTTAAAAAGACATATTTTTTGATTGCGTCAGTCATCTGGATTGCACTTTTAACTTTTAGCAATTTCAACGGATTGAACATAGGAGGCCTAAGTTCAAATTTTTCATTAATCATTATCCTCTGCGGCACCTTACTTCCTATAGTCTATTTCCACATTTGGGGAGAGCGGTTTTCTTTCTGGATCAAATGGCTGATTGCAGCTCTTTGCTCGGGAGCTTCGATTTTAGTATTGATTAAATTTAGCCCTATTATTTCGCCCGAAATTTACATTGCGCAACACTCCACAGTTTTAGCAATTGGTCTTTCTATTGCCTGGATTTTCTGGAGTGGCCATGGGGTTCTTTCTGGCGCCTACATCCTACTTAGTCGTGCGAATAGAAATCTAGGGATGAAAATCTCGGTACAAATTACCCTTATCTCGGCCCTTTACCTGATCTTGCTTTTCACCCTTTTCCTGGCTCTCACCGGCGAATCAATCCTCTACTTCCCGACTTTCAATCCTTTGTTTTTGTTGATTCCTATCGGGATCATGAGTTGGTTTCCATTAGTTGCCAAAATAGATCAGGTCAAAGAATTGGCCGGAGGCCCTGTTGTGCTGAAAACACTGTATTTGCTGGGTTTTGGTTTGAGTCTTTGGCTTGTATGGAAACTGAAAATCTCTGGAAATCAGCCAGGAGAGGAATTGATGAAACATCTGATTGTTTATTCTCAGATAGGTTTTTCGCTATTTTTCCTGGTTTACTTGATGTCGAATTTCCTTTCGGTGATGGACTCAGGGAAATCAGTTGATCAGATTCTTTTCAAGCCTTATTCCCTTCCTTACTATCATCTAAGAATCGGCGGATTAATTACCATGCTCGTTTTGACAGTTTATTCGGAAGGCATAGTAGGAGTCCAGGTCAACTCGATGACCAACAATATATTGGGCGATTATTACTACGAAACTGATCAAAAGCTGGAAGCGAGCATTCTTTTTGAAAATGCATGGGCCCGATATCGCAATAATCCCAAAGCAAAACATACAACAGCTCAATTATTGTTTCAATTGAATCAGCCGACACTTGCGAAACAGCACCTAGAGGAAAGTTTTGCAGAAGCGCCACAGGTTGACAACATTCTATTAATTAGCGATCGACTGCATCTCGAAAATAAAATATTCGAATCTGTCTATTACCTCGAAAGAGGACTGAGATTCTTCCCAAATGATCCTAGGATAACCAATAATCTTGCGCTCTTTTATACAAAAATAAATCGCTCCAAGGAAGGTCTGGCTTTGCTGGAAAAGGCTGAAGGAAATGATCCAACCCTGAAATCAAATCTGAGCGCTCTAAGGACCAATTCAGGTCAGCCTGTCGAATCAGAAAATACAAGTAATGAATTATCTGCTCAGTTAAATCTGCTCGCTGCAAGCAATGCTTTGGGAAATATTCCTTCGGAAGATTTGATCGAATCGATAGAGAAAAATTTAAAATCTCAACTTTCCCCGATGCTTTTGCAGGCAGGCCTTCGGAATCTTTGGTCTCAAAAAGACCGAAGCGATCCAGGTGCCGATTTGAATCGCCTAGATAGTTTGGGTAAGATGGAAGGAATGCAGGATTACATCATGAATCTTCAGGAAACAGCAGTAATTCGAAGCTTGGCTGCAGGAAGAGTAACCGAGGCAATCAAAAATCTGAATGGATTGGCATTCAGAAACCCCGGAGATGCTGGCTATTTCCTTCAATTTTCGACTTCCATTTTGACTCAAAATCTTGATTTCAGAAAAGCAGCAATCGAATTGGTAGCGGCCGAGGAAAAAGGATTTCAAGCATTCCAGCCTCATCATTTAGCTATCTTAACCTTGGGTGGAATGGCCGAAAAAGCAGAGGAAATCCGTCTGAAATACGAAGTGATTTTTCCGGTTTACCTCAATTCAGAGAATAATCAAGTAACCGAATACCTGAAATTGATCGCTTCGTTTCATGAAACTCTCGGATTAAGGCTTTGGGAATCCTGGATTAAATTTCCAAAAAATGAGCTCAAAACCGATCTCGCTATACGGTTGCTCAGCCATAAATTACATGATCTTAGTCCTGATCAATTAAAGCAGCTTGCTAACTATATTTCGGAGGAAATAGGCCCTCAAGAAAAATTGGATGTCTTTATAGCAAACCCGGATGGGAAAAACCCTGAAAGTTTAAACGCCTATTTGGAATGGCTCAATGCGAGCGAAGAGCTCAATTCGAATCCATACCTTACTCCCTTGATTCTTTTTGCAGAGGAAAAAACAGAAGATCCTCTCATGAAGTATGATATTTTGAATGATGCTTCAGAATTCAACAGGGACCCGATCCTTTGGATGAAAAAGATTCGGGCTGCCAATAAAATCGGGTTAGAAACTTATTCTTACGAGGCATTTATGGAATTGAAGGGTTGGGTTTCGGAGCAAGATCTGGAAAAATTGAAAAGAGCGAACTTCTAATCCATTTTCACGTAATTTGACAAATTGAACCGCTATTTTTAAAACCTAAATCTTATCTTAAGCAAAATTTTCTACCATGAGCAAAATCATTGAAACCCACGAAATCAATAAGACCTATAAAATGGGTTCTGAAATTATCCAGGCACTTAAGTCAGTGAGTATTACAATAGATCGTGGCGAATATGTGGCTTTCATGGGCCCCTCAGGTTCGGGAAAATCAACTCTTATGAATATCATTGGCTGCCTTGATACCCCTACTTCCGGTACTTACATTTTGAATAACAAGGATGTAAGTGATATGACCGAAAATGAACTCGCCGGAATCAGAAACATGGAAATCGGGTTCGTTTTTCAAACGTTCAACTTGCTTCCAAGGGCATCTTGCCTTGATAATGTTGCCCTGCCATTGGTTTACGCAGGATTTAGCAAAGCAGACAGAGAAGAAAAAGCATTTCAGACGCTTTCGAATGTCGGACTTGGCGATCGAACTAAACATCGACCGAACGAGCTTTCCGGAGGTCAGCGTCAGCGAGTAGCTATTGCCCGAGCCCTCGTCAATAATCCAAGTATTATCTTAGCCGATGAACCTACCGGTAACCTGGATTCCAAAACTTCCCACGATATTATGGAGCTTTTTCACGAACTCCATGCAAAAGGAAATACGATCATCATGGTAACTCACGAGGACGATATTGCACACTATGCGCACAGAATTGTCAGATTGAGAGACGGATTGGTTGAAACTGATAAAATTAATCCAAATCCTTCGAGAGGAATGGCTGTTCACGCATAATCAGCACCTCTTATTTGAAATAGATTCTTATTTTTGTCGCTGGAGATATAAGAGGCGATGAAAATCTATACAAAGACAGGAGATCAGGGAATCACATCATTATTAGGGGGAATGCGAGTTCCCAAATCAGATCTCAGAATCGATGCCTATGGGACGGTTGACGAACTCAATTCATACATCGGACTCTTGAAAGACCAAAAAGTGAATGAGTTTCGCTCTGATTTGCTCAAAGAAATCCAGGATCGTCTGTTCACACTGGGTGCAGATCTCGCTACAGTCCCTGGCAAGGACAGAGTGAAAAAGCCGGATCTCCATCTTGAAGATGTTCAAATGTTGGAAGACCAGATGGATCTTATGGATGCCGTTCTTCCTCCTTTGTCAGCATTTATTCTACCAGGTGGACATCAATCAGTTTCTTTTTGTCATTTGGCTCGAACTGTATGCCGCCGGGCAGAGCGGATCACTGTGGAATTAGCTTCATTTGAGCCAGTTTCTGACTTAGTCATCCAATATTTAAACAGGCTCTCAGATTTTCTTTTTGTGCTTGGGAGGAAAATGGCTCAGGAACTTGAAGTGGATGAAGTGACTTGGAAACCCCGAATTTAATCATTTATCATAATCGACTCAGGTCGGAAAAAAGGCAAAAACCATGAAGACTTCACTTGCCATCCCTGTTGAAAAAATCTCAAAATCCAGAATAGAAGAAATTGACTTTTCAAATCTGGTTTTTGGAAAGACAATTAGTGATCACATGTTTGTGGCGGATTACATTAATGGAGAATGGTCCACACTTAAAATTGAGCCATACGCTCCAATGGAAATTCACCCTGCCAATGCTGCTCTCCACTACGGTCAGTCAATTTTTGAAGGGATGAAAGCCTATAAAAATGCTGCTGATGAAGTATTGATTTTCAGAGGAGATGCGAACTGGAGAAGATTCAATGAGTCAGCAGACAGGATGTGTATGCCAGAAATTCCAGAAGAAATATTCATGGAAGGACTAGTGCAACTGCTGGACCTCGACCGTCAATGGGTTCCGACAGCACATGGAGCTTCCCTTTACATTCGTCCGTTCATGTTTGCAATGGATAATTACATTGGAGTAAAGCCATCGGAAAGCTACAGATTCATCATTTTCACCTGTCCTGTCGGAAATTATTACAATAAGCCGGTAAGCGTGAAAGTGGAAACAACATTTTCCAGATCAATTGAAGGAGGAACCGGCGAAGCCAAAACTGCCGGAAACTATGCAGCTTCCCTTTATCCAGCTTTGAAAGCTCAAAAAGCAGGTTACGACCAGCTACTTTGGACTGATGGTAAAAGCCACAGCAAAATAGAGGAAAGCGGAACCATGAACGTTATGTTCAAAATCAAAGGAATCATCATAACAGCCCCTGTCAATACCGGTACGATCCTCAAAGGAATCACAAGAGATTCGGTAATTCAGTTGGCAAAAGACTGGGGACAGCCCCTGCAAGAAAGATTCTTGACAGTTTCAGAACTGCAGAAAGCTTTGGAAGAAGGAATTTTGGAAGAAGCCTTTGGTACTGGAACCGCAGCAACCATTGCACATATTGAGCGGATCAATGTAAACGGAAAAGATTACATGCTTCCACAAAAAGAGGCGAATTCGTTTTCTTATCGAGTTCTAGCTGAATTGGATGGAATTAAGTATGGTGAAATCGAAGACACTCATAATTGGGTCATCGCGATCTAAAAATTAGCGTTAAGATAGTAAGAGGCTGGCTATTTGGAATAGACATCCTTTTTTCAATCTGCATGCACGTGATTATTTACACTTAGGATTTTAAGTTTTTTCAATCCTCCTGGCAGAACATATTTAATCTGCATTCCTTCTTGAAAGCCAATTAATGCAACTCCTAATGGAGAAAGTATCGAAAGTTTCTTTTCCGCCAGGTTACTATACTTTGGTAATGTCATCTGGAATCTTAATAGTTGCCCAGAAGCTACATCCAGCACTTCGAAATGAGAATTGATACGAATCACATTTGTATCAATTTTTTCCTCAGGTACTTTTTTAGCTTTTTCTATCTCTTTAGCAAGTAAAGAAATCTCTTTGGTAATCAAGTGAGAAGGAGTATTGATAATCAATTCCTTAATCGTGTGATAATCGGATTTTGTGAGTATAGGCTTCATTGTAATTTGAAATAAGTGGAGAACCCAAGCAAAAAATTGCTGGGTAAAGTTTGTTTAGGAGTCTGGAAAAATTGCCCTACCTACGTAATCCTAAAAATTACTGGGGGCTACTAAATGAAGGCTTTATTCTTTCGGAAAAGCACAAAACTATCCGGTCTGACAGATGCATTTAAAGTCCCAAAGGAAATATGTGACAGGTGTAAATTCAAGGAGAGCATATTTAATAACCAAAATACCTAAAGACTTAAGCGGAAGGCTATTTCTTTAACTTATACCACGGACGTTGATTCATGGAAAATGGTTGACGAAATCAAAAGAACAGAACGAAAATTTTCAATTCAGCTTAAGTGCCGGAAGAACACTATAATAGTCAAAATTAACTATGCCTCTGATTTCTTCCAGTTCCAATAATCATCCGCCCATTCCAACTCCTCTTTGTCAGAAGAATTGTGTTGATCTACTGCCGCCAGTTGATCAGCATTGGCGATTTTTTGAATTTGATTGAAAAGAATCCGCTCCTCAAATCGAATGTGTTTTTCCAAGGCCACCTGAAGGTAATTCAGAAACTCATAATCCATTTCCTCTTGGGAAAACAACTTTTTTAACTCAACATGTTCGGCAAGTGCCTGCTGGATCAATTCATTCTCTTTTCCCAAAACCGGAAAGACCACTGCTTCCTCTTCAGCAAAATGCGAAACCAAATGCGTATTCCAGAACCAAGTCGCATGAGCTTTCATTCGATCCACACTTACACTGAGCTTTATTCCAGAACGGATCTTCCAGCAGAATAATAAGCCGTGATGATGATCACGGCTTAAAGCTTGAAGTGCTAAATGTCTCTTTATGGGCTTGTTAGGCATATATTAAGGCTTTTTCTAATTCAACTGCTTTAGGAAATAAGATATTATTCTCTAGATGAATATGGAGATGCAAATCCTGCTCAAACTCTTTCAATAAAGAAAAGGTAACCATATAGGTAGTGCAAGCATCTTTTGGAGGTGTGTAATCATTAGTCAAAGCAGCAATTTTTCTGAATCGCTCGCCTTCTGCCGAATGCTCATCCATCATCATCGCAATCGGATTGGCAACTGTGCCAAAATGACCGGGTGTAAGTTCGCTTTTGGCTTCATCTGCCTGAACCAGTTTTTTGACAAAAGGAAACAAAATAAACTCCTCCTTCTTCATGTGGGCGGTTAGTTCTCCAGCCGCGCCTAAAAATAGCTCTTCCACCTCAAGTAATTCCGGATGCATCTCACCGTGAACCTTCACGATCTTAGCCAGCAAGGGCTTAATTTCCGTAATTCGAGATTCTACATAGCGATGGTGCTTTTTCTGAATGTAATCTGCTAAAAGATCCAAGGGCCAAGAGTTAAAATCAATAGTGGAATTATCATTGACCTGAGCTGCTACTGTCAATTCTGAAAGTAAGGAATCAATATTCACTTTCTTCTTTTCGCAGGCTTCCTCTATTGTTCTATTGCCTTGGCAGCAGAAATCAATTTTATTTTTCTGAAACACAGTAGCATAACGGTAATCTTTTGCTACTAATTCGCCGATAATAGACTGTTCTGTAAGAGTCATGATTTTATAGTTCTAAAGTGAGAAATTCCAAATGTGATAAGTGCGACTATTTTAGCCACTTCCATTCCTATATAGAAGAAATGAAGATTAAATGGTGGTAAGATTTTTTCGTTTATAACTAGCTCGGCTCGTGCATCCAAGGCAGGCAAAACCCAGAAAGTCTGCGTAAACAGGAGAAGTAATGGAATGACAAACGCAAGATTCTTGAAACTGAGCCACTTTTCCTTCGCTATGCTTCCGCTGAAAATAATGGCTATGGCAAAGACCCATTCTACTTTGTTGAGTACACCGAAGACAAGTCTCCCGATTCCCAAACCCAAAGGAACTGTGATTCCTGGAGCCTGAAATTTCAGCCAAGCTTCCATGAAGCTAATTGCGCATACAAATCCTATCCAAAGAAAGGTGGAAATCAGAGATAGCGGATTTTTGACGAGTGACATTTCGCTTGATCAATTGATTTTATACAAATGATTTGTAAAAATCCGGACTGAAATACATGATTAGATAGAAGAGTGCGAATCCGACGAATGATAACACCAGCGCCCAAATCCAAGCGGGTATTCCCTTAGGATTCTCAGAACCTGTGACAATGAATAAATCACTTCGTTCACTTCCATAAGCATTGACCGTAATAGGTATCTGTTCATTGACCACTTCATTTGGACTTAACCCAATTACAGAGATGGATGGTCCGTTACGAACTTCAAACGGAATGTGCTTTACTCCCTCCTTTCCGTTGGAGGAAACTGCCACAATCTTCAATTCATGTTTTCCATCTGGGATTTTGGTAGAGTCGAATACAAACTTTACCGGTGGGGTAAACTCCGCAAATGGTATTGGATCATCGTCTAGGAATATTCGGATACTTCTTTTGTCTTCCATGATTTATAAATGATCTAAAATGCTGTTTTTAATATGATCGGGTCGGTTTTCTTGCGGTTTGATTAGGAATTTCAAGCTTAGCCCTAGCGTAATGGTCACGAGTATTGCCGCTCCCCAAACAATGAAATATTCTAAATTACTTCCTGGGCCTGATCCATGAGTAATATCTGCGAACCCTTTCGGCTGCTTACTTTTACATACTTCGCAGGCGAATGCTCCGCCCAGAGAAACCATAAACAGAAGAATTGACAGCGCAATTATTTTGGTTTTCATGATCTTAATTGTTCAATTGATTTACTAGCTCTCTGATTTTACTTACTTCTTCCTCAGTTACATTCTTGGCAGAATTACCCCAGCTATTACGCTCATGGCTAGCGATTGCAGCAATTTCCTCATCCGAAAGCTGATCTGCAAAAGGCGGCATAGCTCCGAATTCCGGCCTTGCGTCATATCCTTGCAAGATGATTCTGATAAGTGTTTCGGGATTTTCTTCATTTATGATCTCAGACCCAGCAAGTGCGGGAAATGCTCCGGCTATACCTTCACCATTTGCTTGGTGACAGGCTGCACAAGTCTGAGAATAAAGTGCAAGTCCTTCTGGAAGAACTGACTCCCCTACTGTTGATGAATTTGCAGGGGCCACTTTTTTCTTCGAAGAAGGGATGAAACCTGTCGCATCCATTCCAGGAATATCGGTCTGCTTTAACGATTGGAGATAAGTCACCAACTGTTTCGCCTTTTGGGTGGCTACAATTTTGTTGTCAGGATGGCTTAAGTATTCCTTGGGAACTGCTACGATCACATCAGTTTCCTTCACTTGATCAGAAGCTTTCTCCTCAAACATCCACGGGTAACCTGGCATGATGGATTCCTTTACGACTATCCGAGGATTATATAAGTGTATGAGGTGCCATTCTTTTCCGGGTTGTCTTTTCCCAACATTGGTAAGATCAGGACCTGTTCGCTCACTTCCCAATAAAGAAGGAGATTGTTGCCAGACATTCAGTCGTTGCTTGCTGTAGTAATAATCGGATGGAATTGAAGGTCTATCGCCCCAGGTTTGATCCATCTCTATATTTCTTACTTGTTGGGTATGACAGGCCACGCAGTTTTCACTTACGTAGACTTTAAGCCCTTCGAGTTCATCTTCCGAAGGTTCTAGCATTGTTGGAAGCGGTTCAGTTTGCTGAAGTTGAAAAGCAGGAATTACTGCCACAATTAAAGTCAAGCCCAGAAAAACCAGGAAAGAAGTCAAAACCAGACTATTTAAATTTTTATGAAAATTAAACATGTGTTATACGTTACCTAGTGTGGATTTCATGGGTACTACTGCTGGCTTCGGCGCGCCTTTTCTTTCTCTTACCATCTCGTAGAAATTATAAGCGAAAACCAGATGAGAAATGAACATAAGTGTGCCGCCTATCGCTCTCCAAACCCAGTAAGGCTGCATTAGTATGACTGACGAGATAAAGCTTTCTCCAGCAATCCAACTCAGACCACGTAGCGTACCACCAGCCATCAGCGAAATCATATAGGCGAACAATCCCACGAAAGCGAGCCAAAAATGGATTCCCACAAATAGCTGTTTGGGTTCATTTCCAGTGATTTTGGGGAGCAAAGCATAGATAGACGCCCAGAGCAGAAATGTGATAATCCCATACATGGTCATGTGCGAGTGGGCCACATTAAAGTCGGTGAAATGCCATACAAAATTGGTAAACCTAAATGCCTGTAAACTGCCCTGAGTAGATCCGACAAAATAGAATACTATTCCGACCAGAAAGAAAGGCAACACATAACTTTTAGAGATTTCATTCCAACTTCCCCGCATGGTCATCAGGAAATTAGTAGTTCCTGCTACTACAGGAATAAACATCCCTGCACTAAAAACAATCGCGACGGTTTGCAGCCACCAAGGGAGTGGGCTAAATACAAAGTGGTGAGTACCAATCATGGTATAAAACAGCATCTGAGTCCAGAATGCCAAAACTCCCAGAGAATAGGAATAAATTGGCTTGTTGAGAGACGAAGGCAGGTAATAATAAACAAGTCCTAGGGTGAAGGTCATAAACCACATTCCTACACCTTGGTGCATGTAGTATCCTTGGATCACTGTCTCGCCCAAGCCATTTTGATACCATGGCAAGTATCCAATAACGGCCAAGACAATTGTCCAGACCATGGCTCCCATAATATACCAGTTGGAAATATAGATTTCTTCAATTTTGCGAAGCTGAATGGTCTTGTAGAAATTATAGAATGTCAGAATCAGCCCGATGGCAAACATGAGCATCACTGGCCAGATGTATTCCCGGTATTCTCCTCCTCCATTGTTGATCCCTGAGATCAAGCAGATATTGCCGATCAATACCGTAGCGTTGATCAAAACCCAGGTAATCCAACCAATTTTATAGTTGTAAATTTTCGTGTTGGAGGTTTTGGCAATAACAAAATAGCCTAGCCCAATCATAGCCAAAGATGCCCAACCCCAAAACACAGTGTTTGTATGAACTGGTCTTAGCCTACCAAATGACAGAAAAGACATCTGATCAAGATCAGGCCACATGAACTTCATCCCTAAATATTGACCCACAAGGGTCCCAAAAACCAACCAAAAAGTAGCTGCACCAATATACCAAATCACCAAGTTTTTCAACTCAACGGGAATCTGCAAGATGGCGCGAGAGCGTTTCTTTTCATCTACCAGAGGATTTTGGGGATCATGTGTATAGCTGGAGACAATGCCTTTTCGGTCCACTGCTTTTCCACCTTGATATAGTTCCTCGCCGGTCAACTTATAACTTTTGGCAGCTTTCCGCTCTTCCAGCACTTCATCTATTTCATCTTCTTCAAGCTGGTACAGCTCCTCTCGGCGCTTTTGAACGGTTATTTTTTCGTTTTTCCGTTGGAAAAAACTCATGATAGATGATGCACGCTTCACCACTATCAAGATCGCAATCATCAATACCAAAGCAACCAAAACCATAGTGCCGATAATTCCCGGACTTGCAAGCCAGTTAGCTGTACTTGGATTTGGCGTTGGCTGCGCGGATAACGGTAAGTAAGTCAAACACATCAATAGGGCAGTTAGCCAAACTTTTTTTTCGGACATTTTTATCGTAAATAAGATCAAATTTTTTTTATCGCATTAAATTAGACTTTCCAGATTTCAAACCTTCAGCCAATTCTACTATAGAAGTGGATTTTAGCATACTCTTCAAGTCAGCTCTGACACTTACAAATTTGGAATGCATAGGGCAAGGTTGATCGGCATTACAGTCTTTTAGTCCAAGACCACAGCCGTTAAATATTGAATCGCCATCGATAGCTGTGACGATATCAATCATTTTGATCTGATCCAACCGGTTCTTATCGATATAAAAACCACCATAAGGCCCGGTGACAGATTGAACGATATTTTCTTTGACCAAAGCTCCTAAGATCTTAGCAGTGAAAGCCTCAGGTGAATCAATATGCCCCACGACCTCCCCGATCTTCACTCGTCTTTCGAGCATTGACTGAGTGGCTATGTAGATGATCGCTTTGATTCCGTATTCACAGGCTTTTGAAAACATAATTCTATTTTAATGAGCCTAATGTAAGGTGTCTTGTTGTTTAGGACAATTTTATCGTAAATAAAGTTTCTTTTATAATGAAATAAACGAGAAATAGATTTTCATACTTTCACCATAATTCCAAATTAAATTTTGACCAGACCTGATTCTAAAAAAATCGCAATGCTACATTCCAAATTTTGTATTTATTTAATGTAATGAAAAGCCGCGCCTTCCTTTTTCTGTTTTTTGTCATGTGTTTCTCCTCTTTTTCTCAAAGCAATGATTTCATTCTCTTAAAACGCGGAACGAATAAGAAAACACAACTTCGATTTTCTCCAGGAGAAGAAATCACCTATAAAAGTAAAAAACTGGGTTATTTCGTAACTGACATAATCGTCAGTCTTGATAAGGACTTTATTTACCTGAGTGAAAACATCCTTGCTCCTGCGGATATTTTGGAAGTTGAAATTCGCCACAAAGACAAAAGAAATAGCACTCTAAAAAATCTGAATGCATTATTTTTAGGCGCAGGAATATTATTGATTTCCGTGGAAATGGTCAACAGCATTTATCAAAATGGAGACCTTGAAGTAAGTAACGGAGTGGCTGTTACCTCGGGAATTCTATTGGGTGCTGGGATTGCTTTGCTTCCTTTACGCTATAAAACCTTCAAAAATGAAGGTCGAAATAAGATTCAGATTATACTGATGCGAATGGAATAACCAGATGTCTTTTGCATCAAAGGATTTTTTTTCGGACTTTTGCACCTCATTTTCAACCTAAACTCATGACTTCGGAACAACTGAAAGACTTGAAAGCTCGCACCTCGGCTTTAAGGAGGTATCTTTGACTACGATCGTAAGAAAGAAGAATTAGAAGATCTCGAGGCAATATCGACCCAACCAGAATTCTGGAACGATTCCGAAGAGGCAGAAAAAACCATGAAAGTAATCCAAGCCCGAAAAGGCTGGACTGGTTCCTTCGAAAAACTGGATCAATTGATCCAAGACCTTGAAGTATTGTATGAATTTTACAATGCAGATGAAGTTTCGGAAGAAGAGCTAAAAGCTGAATTCATCAAAGCTAAAACTGCTGTTGAAGAATTGGAACTTAAAAAAATGCTTTCCGGAGAAGAGGATCAGTTGAATGCTGTCCTTGAAATTAATCCCGGTGCAGGCGGAACAGAAAGTAACGATTGGGCCTCAATCCTGATGAGAATGTACATCATGTGGGGTGAGAAAAATGGTTACAAAGTTCGAGAAGTTGACGTTCAGCAAGGTGAAGTTGCAGGGATCAAATCTGCTACTCTTGAATTCGAAGGTCCCTTGGCTTATGGCTTTTTGAAATCAGAGACTGGCGTCCATCGATTAGTAAGAATCTCTCCATTTGACTCCGGAGGAAGAAGGCATACTTCGTTCGCATCTGTCTACGCCTATCCTGAAGTGGATGATACCATTGAGATTGACATCAATCCTGCAGATATCGAATTGCATACTTCCCGATCAGGTGGTGCAGGTGGACAAAACGTAAACAAGGTAGAGACCAAAGTTCAGCTGACACATAAGCCTACGGGTATTGTAGTAGTCTGTCAGATTGAGAGATCTCAGCTTGCCAACCGTGAAAAGGCCATGCAAATGCTTAAGTCAAGGCTATACCAGGTTGAACTGGAAAAACGAAATGCAGAAATCGCTAAAATCGAATCCTCCAAACTTAGAGTGGACTTCGGTTCGCAGATCCGAAATTACGTGCTTCACCCTTATAAACTGGTGAAAGATGCGAGAACAGGTTATGAAACTTCTGACACTCAGCACGTTTTGGATGGCGGCTTGAATGATTTTATGAAAGCTTTTCTCCTCGCTCAAAGCGAAGAAGAAGCGAATAAAGACTAATTGCAATTCAACTTAAGGCCGGTTTTTCACCGGCCTTTTTTCTTATTTTCGTGGCAATAATATGAAACTCGTCCCCTCTTTTTTTACGCTGGATTTTTTTCTGCTTTGCCTGAGTTCATTTCTTTTTTTCTCATCCTTCAACATGATCATTCCGGAGCTTCCCTCCTATCTTACTTCCTTGGGAGGTGAAGATTACAAAGGTTTGATCATTGCTTTATTTACACTTTCTGCAGGTCTCTCAAGACCATTTAGCGGAAAACTTGCAGATAAGATCGGCCGAATCCCTGTGATGATGGTAGGTGCTACCGTTTGCTTTGTCGTTGGTTTGATGTATCCTCTACTGAGCTTTGTCGGGGGTTTTCTTTTTCTTCGTTTTGCACATGGATTCTCGGCGGGGTTTACACCTACCGGCGCTGCGGCGTACGTAGCGGACATCGTTCCCTTCAACAAAAGAGGAGAAGCTATGGGAGTTCAGTCACTTTTCGGATCGATGGGAATGGCTGCCGGGCCAGCCATCGGAGGATGGATTGCCAGCTATTGGCCGATAGAAACTCTTTTCTATTGTGCTGCTTTCACTTCCATATTTTCAATTTTAATCCTAACGAGGCTGAAAGAAACCTTGAAAGAAAAAGAGCCTTTAAGCCTTGGATTATTCAAACTCCATCGGGACGAAATCATTGAAAGAAGAGTTTTGGTTCCTTCTGCAATTTTGTTTCTTTCTGTATTTTCTTTCGGCGTGGTTTTAACGATCGTACCTGATTTTTCTACCTTCCTCGGAATAAAAAATAAGGGACTATTTTTCGCTGTTTTCACTATTTCATCTCTTGGAATCAGACTGATTGCCGGTAAAACCTCTGATCGATATGGTAGAGTTCCAGTCCTGAGAGTCGCAACTTTAATCATGGTGTTTGCAATGATTGCGATTGCTTTTGCAGATACAAAAGCCATTTTGCTTTGGTCCGGAGTTCTTTTCGGATCAGCCGTTGGAATGTACAGCCCCACAACATCGGCTTGGGTGATAGACTTGTCCTTGGATAAATTCAGAGGAAGAGCCATCGCCACGATGTACATATTCCTGGAGGCAGGAATCGGAATCGGAGCGATTGTCTCAGGTTGGCTTTACGATAATAAGCCTGAAAACTTCAAATTCGTTTTCCTGACTAGCGGAGGCACTGCGGCTTTGGCTTTTGTCCTTTTACTTTTTGTAAAAATGGACAGGAAAACTATTGAACCAATTACTGTTTAATTCCCCAAATACGTACTTGCTCTTGGAATGGGTAAAATTGACCTTTGTCGACCATTGTAATAAGTTACTTTTTTACCGTCAAAAAAGGCGCCTTCTTCGAGCATGATTCTCACGTCTTTGTTCCATTGCTTTACAAACACGACAGCATTTAATTCAATTGCATAGCCTGTATTGGCATGAAGTGGGAAATCTCCAGCACCCGGAGTATCATTTTGATTATCCCACATTCCGATAGTAGGACCTGCGGAATGTCCGTAGAAACCCAAAGGATGCGTGTAAATGCTCCCTCTTATTCCTTCAGCATCCATTGTTTTTCTGGCTTCCCGAAGGATTTGGTTTCCTGTTCGGCCAGTGAGAAAGTTTTGGGTAAGCAAATCTTGAACACGATTTCCTGCTTTAAAAGCTTCGCTTAAAAAGGAAGGAACTTCAGTTTCACCTGGTTTAAGAACATAGGCCAGTTCCTGAGTATCGGTATTTAATCTCAAATAAGTAATCCCGAAATCGATATGAAGTAGATCTCCCGGCATGATCACCTGTTCAGATAGCCTTGATGCAAAAGATTTGCTAATTTCATTTGAAGCTGGATCAGGCCTCTGAATATCTACCGAGGGATGAAACCAGGTATCGAGTTTCAAGGATTTAATTTTTTCTCGATACCACCAAACCACATCTTCTGTAGTAGTCACACCCGGGGTAATTACCTTTTCAGAAAGTCCTTCCTGAATGATATTATGAGCCAGTTGTTGGATATGTCGGTAAGTCGCCATTTCGGCAGAAGTTCTTGTTTCCAGCCATCTTACCGCAAGTGTTTGAGCTGAAACCACTTTTTCCGGATAGCCTGATGGCAGATTTTTTAGAAATTCCTCGTGATCAAAATGAGTCAGTCCGTCGGCATGTCCGTAGTCTTTGGAAAAGTTGAGTCCTATTTTCTTTGGATTTTTTGAGGTCACTAAATCTACAAGAGCTTTCCACTGGTCAGGCTGAGCTTCAGGATCCCAAGCCCTTTTGAAAGCTTTCCCCACATCATATCGGGCGACAGCAAAAGTTTCAACTGGTGCATTTGCCGAAGGCTGATACATCACCAAAATAGTCCTTCTCCTCGCAGCCATCCAAGTAGCAGGAAGCATAGTTCGAATCACCGGATCTTCGTTGTATTCCCTCGACATCACCACCCACATATCGATGCCCGTTTCAGTCATCAGCTGTGGCAAAAGATTAGTGATTCTCTCATCCAGCCAAGAATCTATTACTTCAGCTTGCTCGCGCTGAGATAAAACTGCCAGATCCTGTGCCTGAACCTGTGCCTGAACCTGTGTATAAAGCATTATAAAAACGATGGTGTAAACGAATCTGATCATCTCCTAACAAGGGTTTAAGCCCTTAATATAGAAGAATCAAAACGAATTTGATTCAGATATTCCATCAGCAGCGAGTTTCTCAGGTTCAATTGTTAAACTGTTCTCAATTCTCCTTTTGCTCAACACATGAAAGCGATAGAAAAGCAAAATGGCAGTGATACTTAAACCAATCAGTAAACCATACCAAATTCCTTTTTCTGCCATTCCAAGTTCAAAGGCAAGAAAATAACCCAATGGCAAGCCCAAAATCCAATAAGCAAAAAGAGTAATCAAGGTTGGTACTTTCACATCTTCCATTCCTCTCAATACTCCCAATCCTGCAACTTGGGCTCCATCCGACAATTGAAAAAGGGCTGCAATGATCAATAAAGATGCTGCCATAGAAACTACCTCAGGATCGTCTATGTATAGGGTAGGCAAAAACATCCGGAAAACCACAAAAATCATTGCTGCTGAAAACATGAAAATCAGAACCATCCCGAATACCACCATTCCAGCCTCTCTCATCCCTTTCAGGTTACCTCGACCGATCAGGTTGCTGACTCGGATCATACCGGCAGTGGACAATCCGGCAGCCATCATGTAGCTGATTGAAGCAAGATTAAGTGCAATCTGATGACCGGCAAGAGCATTTATTCCAATCCAGCCCATCATAATCGCAGCAGCGCTAAATGCACTCACTTCAAAAATGAATTGGAAACCAGTTGGAATACCGATATTCAGAATTTTGGAAATAAGGGGAATACTGACTTTTTTCAGTCTGAGTGAAATAGAAAAGATGCGGTATCTTTTAGACTTAAGAATATAATAACCCATCATTATGGGCATCAAAATCCTGGAAATCAAAGTTGCCCATCCTGCTCCCATTAAGCCAAGTTCCGGAGCACCAAACATTCCCCAAATCAATACCCAGTTTAAAAACACATTCACGATGTTACAAAAGATCGTGATGTACATTGCTTGTTTGGTCTGCGAAAGCCCTTCTGCAAACTGTTTGAATGTCTGAAAAATCATGAATGGAAAAAGCGAAGCCGTAATGACTAGCAAATAGGGAATAGTCAAAACCACAACTTCCTCTTGTTGACCAAGGAAATGCAGGCCTTGGGAAAGTCCCAGCACCAATCCTGTCAACGCAACGGCTGTTATAATATTAATCCAAAGGCTGTGCCCAAATAAATTAGAAATTCTCTTTGACTTTCCTTTTCCCTCTGCCACAGAAACCAAAGGCGTAATCCCCATAGAGACCCCCATCCCAAACATCAGGATCACAAAGAAAATACTGTTAGCCAAAGACGAAGCTGCAAGTGGCAATGCTCCAAGTCTTCCCACCATCATGCTGTCTGCCACACCTACTGAAACCTGGCCAAGCTGACTGATCATGACCGGAAAAGCCAACGCAAATGTTATTTTGAAGTGTTCTTTAATTGTCATCTCAATAGCCCAATATTCTGGCTGCTTTTAAAATTCCTGCAATACTGATTCCATCGGTAATTGATCCATTCATGACCATTTCTAAAACTTCCGCAAAAGGCAATTTACGAATGTGCAAAATTTCAGTCTCCTCAAACTCGCTTTCACCTTGGGTCAGATCTTCTGCCAAGTAAACTATTCCTTCCTCGTCTGTGACTGAGTTGGAGGTATGGATTTTCATGATTTCGGTCCACTTTTGGGCAGTCAAACCAGTTTCTTCCTTTAGTTCTCTCTTCGCACTTTTCAAGAGATCTTCTCCGATTGGTCCCCCACCCATAGGAACTTCCCAGGAATATTGATCAAGCGGATATCTGTATTGACCCACCAACCAGGTATTTCTCTCCTGATCGATTGGAATTATTGCCAGGGCTTTATTCTTAAAATGAATCGTTCCGTAAATTCCGTCTTTACCGGCAGGATTGATAATTTCATGCTCTTCCACCCTTATCCAAGGGTTCTGGTAGATCTCATTGGTTTTATTGGTTATCCAGGGATTATCGGTCTTCATTTTTGTTTCAAAAAAAAAGGGTGACTTTCGCCACCCTTGAATTTATATCTTATTCCGAATTAAAGTGGAATAGGCATTACTTTGGAGTCTTTGAAAGTAGACAAAATTACCATGGATTGCATAGAATCCACTTCTTTGATCTCAGATACTTTTTCAAGCATTAACTTCTGATATGCGGTGATATCTTTTGCGATGAGTTTAAGGATAAAATCCCCAGTACCTGTGATGTGGTGACACTCAATAACCTCAGGAATCAGATTGATTTCTTTCATGAAGGCATCAATGTTTCCTTTGTTGTGTCCAACTAAACTTACCAAAACGAAAGTGCTTACACCTAATCCGATTTTTTCAGGATCAAGCTTCGCATGATAACTTTTGATTATTCCAGATTGCTCCAATTTCTTCACTCTCTCCAAAGTCGGAGCTGGAGAAAGTCCTATATCTTTTGAAAGTTGTGCGTTCGTAATTTTGGCGTTAGCCTGAAGGATTTCGAGAATCCTGCGATCAATTTTGTCGAATTTGATTCTAACGTTACTATCCATGATGGTGTGATATTGCAAAATTTTATGTGGTGCAAAGTTAATAATATTGAGGAAAGTTTTTAGCCGTTCATCAGATTTTCCAATGGTGTAATCAAAATATTATAAAGTAAACGAGGGTTTTTTTCAGACAATACTTTTAAAATCCACCGCTCAGATAGAAATATTCAAATTATCTCCTGTCTTAAGTGATTTAGAACGTAAGAATTTTGATTAAAGTTTATTCTTCTTAATAAAATCTCTGGCCTCCTGATGTGCGGGATGTTTTCGCTTCGCATACTTCTTAACTTGGTTGAAATATTTTTTGGCGAGAGGCTTATTATTGTCTAAAGTGGCAATCTTTCCCAGTTGAATAAGGGCGTGCAAATAATATCCGCTTTCCTGGGATTCTGTTTCTTCTCCGTAGGAAATAGTCTTCAGATAATAGCGTTTTGCCTCTGCTTTATCTCCTACCCGATCAAAATATTGCGCAATAAAAAAGGCTGCGTACCTCCCACTGTTGGATTCATATCCCGGCATTTTGGAATCGATTCGGCCCAAAATTGCCAAAGATTCTTTCATGGATTCTGTCCATTTGCCTACGGCATATAAATGCCGGGCGTAGGATCGATGGAAATACGGATTGTTTGGGAATTTAGTATTCAAATATTCTGAAATCCTTAAAGCATCATAGGGTCTCTTTTCTTCTGAGGCATATAATCGGAATAAAAAATACTGCGCTTCCACTCTCGTGTAGAAAGCATTTTCAGCCACAGTTTCCAGTTGTTTCAGCCCCAACTCTTTACTTCCTTTTGGAAAAAGGGACATAACCGGTTTCATAAGTGGATAATTCTCAGGAATCCAAACTGAGAAGTAGTTAAAAAGTGCATCACCCAAAAGCAATTCCGGGTTGAATTCTGCTTCTCCTCTGCTCAAATTCATGTATTTCAATGAATTTCTTCCTGCCCAAGCAGCTTTAGTCCAACTTTGTCTTTCACTGTAGAGTCTCCCCTGAAATCCATATCCAGCGGCTAAAAAGAATGCCGCTTCCTTATTTGTCTCATCTTCATCCCACATCTCTTCGGCTTTTTCAATAGCACGATCCAGATAGCTAATAAACAAGTCGTCGTAGCGATCGTTTGTGACATCCACTTCAATTCTCCACCAATAGCCAAGTGCCATCAGAAAATCCGGCAGCGGATGATTAGGATATTGGAAGCCAAACACTGCAAAATCTCGTTCTGCAGTTGGAAAATCGAAATTATACATGCTGTTGATCGACTTAGTGATTCGATACTGTAGCCCTTTATCAAGCAATAAATACTTGGTCGGTGCATAAATCATGGAATCAGGAGGAGCCACTTGTGCACCTGCTTTCGCGGTACCAGCCAACCAGCCTACTAAAATCAGCATCAACGCTAAACTCTTATGCATAACTTTTTACTCTTTAAGGTGCAAAATTAGAGGGTTTTCAGTACAATCTTTTAGATTTGACGGAGATTCATAATAAAATGGCTAAACCTCTTTCCCCTGATGCAGAACGTTTAAAAGAGCTGATAGATTTCGATAAGCGGCTTTATTTTTTTATTCTAGTTGTGATTTTTCTGGTTATCAGATACTTAACCAACATCCTGATCCTTGAAGCAATCCCTGATTATGAAAATCTTGAAGCTACCGGTTCATTCATGATTTATCATATTTTCAACGCACTAAACTATCTCTGGACCCCTTTTGCATTACTTTGGAAATTCACCGTCATCTCATTTCTTTTCTGGCTTGGAGCTTTTATGATTGGGTACAAAGTGCCGTATAAAGAACTTTGGAAGTTTGCGTTGGTCGCTGAGGTTGTTTTTATTTTCCCTGAATTGATACGCTTGCTCGTATATCTCAATCCGGGTTCGGGCGTGACATTTAAGGAAATCGACGAGTATCGGGCTTTTTCCATGCTCTCATTACTTGGCTCCGAAAATGTCACCTCACAGTATCACTATGCCTTGGGCACTATCAACATTTTCGAAATCCTTTATGGGATTCTCTGGATGTACGGATTTCACATGATCAGCCGTCGAAGTTTGGGAGAATCAAGCCTTGTCGTATTGCTAAGCTATTTCTTCCCACTCGCGATTTGGCTGAGCTTCTATGTGATGGTTTACAAAGGCTAGGATTTCTTCAGCTTCTTGGAGTCTGATGCGCATCTTTTGGAGCAATACTTTACCCCTTCCCAGTTCTTTTCCCATTTTTTCCTCCAGGAAAAGAGCCGGTTACAGACCACACAAATCTTTTCTGGCAAATTCTCTTTTTTCATTTTTTAAGCCCACCGCTTGGTTAAGGTATGTCGATTTAAAATCCTAGCTGCATCTTTCATCACATCCGGATCTTTCTGAGCAGACCAAATTTTATCTCTTGCTACAGCACCGGATTTTTCTAAATCAACCATTGGAAAAGGATAATCTCTTCCCAATATAAAATTCATTGTGGCTTGCTCTAACGGCATCAGTTCCCATGGTTGATGAATAAGCGCAGAAGGTAAATTTATCAACTCCGGAACCCATTTCCTGATAAATATTCCTTCCGGATCATGATCTAAAGATTGCTTCAAAGGATTGTAAATACGAACTGTGTTTATCCCAGTCACACCAGATTGCATCTGAAGCTGAGGATAGTGGATTCCAGGCTCAAAATCCAAAAAAACTCCGGCAAGATGATTCGAGCCAGACTTCCAGTCTTCTCCCAAATGATGGGTCAAGAAAGAAACCAACATCGCTCGCATCCTGAAATTCAGGTATCCAGTCGTAATAAGACAGCGCATACAAGCATCTACAATTGGGATTCCGGTTTTTCCTTCCTTCCAGCGATTGACTTTTTCAGGATCAGGATTTTTTCTGTATTTCAGAAAACCTTTATTGACGGGATCAAATTCCATCCGGCTTTCCATTTCAAACTTTTGAATAAAATGGCAATGCCAGCGAAGTCTTGACTGGAAATTTGCAATATCACGGACAAAAAATCCTGCCGCCTTTCGCTCCTCCGCCAAATGATAAACTTGACGAATAGACAAACAGCCCCATGCCAAATAAGGGGAAATCCTGCTGCATCCTCTTCGGCTGAGTTCCGGTTTGCTGATATGACGGCTATAGTTTTTAACCCGGACTGCAAGGAAATTTTGCAAGTATTTCATTCCAAAAGTTTCCCCTCCTGTTTGCATTTTCGGATTGGTTAGTTGCCAAGAATCAGGAATTGGTTTTTGACAAATGAATTCTTTTTGTTCTTCTGAAAGAGTTACAAATTTCGTTTGAGACCAATTGATTTGGACCAAAGGACTTTCCACGTGAGCCTCCCATTGTTTAGTCCAACCTTTTCTATTTTGGCGTCCACGCTCCACACCTTGCTGAGCAAATTCTTTCCAAAAAATACCTCGAGTTGAAAAAAACTTTTTCATCCTTTTATCCCTTTGAAAAGTGATTTCAATCCCTGTTTCCAAATGGGAGAAAACATTCACTATTTCAAATTCATTGGTAATATTATCAAAAACGTCTTCCGGCTCAGCGTGAAAAATGGAGATTTGGACGTGTATTTCATCAAGTTTCTTTTGCATGTCCAATAGGCTCTCCCAGACAAATCTCCAATGCCGAGCACTACTTTGGGGAGCTTCAATGAGTGTTGGCTCAAAAAAATAAAGCAACATAACAGGCAATCCTGAATCAATAGCTGCAGCTATCGGAGCATGATCCTGCAGTCTAAGATCTCTTTTTAACCAAACGATGGATATTTTTTGCACAAAGCTTAAACCTTCCCTCTCTGGCAAAGTTTTAAGAATATGGAAAATTTTGATCAGCTCACGGAAGAAGAAATCAATCGAATCATCGAGATGGCTTGGGAAGACAGAACTCCATTTGATGCGATCCATGCTCAATTTGGCGTCCCTGAATCAGAAGTCATCAAACTCATGCGAAGGAATATGAAGCTGAGTTCGTTCAAAATGTGGAGAGCAAGAGTGCAGGGAAGGAATACCAAACACGCAAAAAAAAGTCCCGAAGATCTCGATCGATTCAAATCAAGAATGCAAAGGGGAATTGCTTTAAATAAAATTTCGAAGAGATAAATAAAAGAGGCTGATTCCAAACTTTCGAAAAATTTGAAATCAACCTCTTTTTAAGCTATTGTAAATTTTTTAGAGAGTTTCGAAAGGCCATCTCATAATTTCCCCCGACATATTTTTTAGGCTTTCAAATCCTAAATCAGCCATAATTTCACAGGCCTGTCCACTTCTGTTGCCGCTTCGGCAGTAAATCAGATAGGTTTTGTCTTTAGGAAGATTTTTCACCTGGTTCTCGAAATCTCTTGACATGATATCGATATTTCGTGCTCCTCTGATTTTTCCGCCTGCGAATTCTCCTGCACTACGAACGTCAAGGATGACCGTGTTGGGCTTAAGCATCAGTTCGTGGAAAGTTCCGGATGGAATATCCTCGTAATTTTTTGGTGTTGTTTTGAAGAAGTTAAACATGGTTTGTTAGCTTTTTATTTGAATGCAAAATTACGGTGAGCAAAATCTCCAAACAGTAATAAAAGTCACAACAGGGTTAAGCTACCTCGGTTTTGAATTTTGCTTTCGCAGTAACAATGACCAGCCTAAAGAGTAGTATCCATGGAAATCCGTGGAAAAGAAAGTCTAACCAATCCATTAATTGCATCCCGACTGCACCACCAGCTACCCAATTTACTTTGCCCCAAATATGAGGTTCGGGAACAAAAGGCGCCAAACCAAGAGTCAGACACAAGAGAATAATAGTCTTCCATTGGTTTAATGGATTGATGAATTTTACGGGTTCTTTCTTGTCCATGGATAGGTGATTTGAGACCAAAATGTCTTTGGAAATTCTTCGATATGATCAAATCCAAGCGGTTCGTCTTTGCCGGAATTTGGGATATAAGCTGTGCCAAACAAATAATCCCAAATGCTAAGGGTAATTCCATAATTGACACCATGACTTCCTGCAGGCAGATTTCTAGCGTGATGCCAAATATGCATGATGGGATTATTGAGCAAATACTTCAGCGGGCCATAGGTGATATTGACATTCGCATGGTTGATGTGACCTATCGCGATTGTGAAAATATGAAGCACAAAGAAATCATCCAGTCCAAAACCAATCATAGCAAGCGGAATATATTGGATGGACTTGTAGACAATGGTCTCCATCCAGTGATATCTCAGGTGAGCAGCAAAACCCATTTCCTCAACTGAGTGGTGGACTTTGTGAAATTCCCATAGCCAAGGTACATGGTGAAGCAATCGATGGACATTCCATTGGATGAAATCTGCTACTACCAACATCAAAAGAAACTGCCCCCAAATTGGCCAAGAACTAAGTTCGATTGCGACCAGATTCTGAAATCCAAAAACACCAAGAAGATCATTAAACGCCTCAACACCAACATTGGAAACAGAATTGAAAACGATCAGAGAAAATAGAAAAAAGTTGAAAAACATGTAGAATGCATCCAGCCAAAAATCCTGACGAATCAATGGTTGATTTTTTCTCCAAGGAAAAATAACTTCCAGCATCCAAACTACCAAAGATAAACCCAGAAGCCACCAGAAGTAGTTATGCCAAGAAGGATAAATGATTTCGGATTTTAGATAGTTCCAATAACCATCGTATCCATCCAGAAATATTTTAACATATTTTTCCACAGAATATCGGGTCAAACTGACATCAACTCCTTCGTGATTATATAGATACCCATTGCGAGTACAAACCAACCAAAGCCTGTTTTAAGGATTTTTTCATTGACTTTCTTCGAAAGCGCACTCCCAATGAAAATACCAATGATCGAAAGTCCAGTGAAAATCAAGAGCATCTTCCAATCGATCGTTTGGGTACCTAAGTCTCCTAAAAATCCAATCAGGGATTTAGCAGCAATGATCAAAAGAGAGGTTCCTACAGCCATTTTCATGGGAAGTCTTGCCAAAATCACCAGTGCAGGGATAATCAGAAATCCACCGCCAGCACCCACAATTCCGGTAATCACACCTACCACAGAACCCTCCAAAGCAATCATCGGGATATTGAATCGGACCGGTTCGTTTTCATCACAATCCTTACATTTTTTACCAGTGATCATGGAAATCGACGCTGCCAACATGATGATCGCGAAGAATACCATAATTCCGACATTCTTACTTATTTCTAATCCGGTGATCGTAAAAAGAGGATCAGGTAATGCCGGAACAAGAAATTTCCGGGTAAGAAAAACCGCAATAAAGGATGGAATTGCAAATACTAATGCCGTCTTATAATCGACGAGTTTCTTTTGCATGTAGGTAAATGATCCCACTAATGAGGTACTTCCCACCACAAATAAAGAATACGCTGTGGCCAAAACAGGATCTACTTCTAAAATATAAACGAGAACAGGAACCGTAAGAATTGAACCTCCACCACCAATCAATCCAAGACTGATTCCAATAATGATAGCTGCTGCAAAACCAATTAGAACTATAATATCCATAAATTATTTTTTTTTCAGATTTGACACTACAAAAGTAGATTCATCTCAAAGCCGAAGCGGTGACAAATGTTACAAGACAAATTTTAAGGAGAATCAATGTCCAATTATCATCAAGTTATCCCAAAATTAATTTTTAGATCTGTGATTTTTATCATGAAATAAGCAATCCCAAAGCCTTAAATTAGTTTCTTAAATCAAATCTTTATGAAAATCATACTCCCTATGGATTTTTCCGAAAATTCAAAGAAAGCCCTAGAGTTTGCAATTTTTCTTGCTGGTAGAAAGCATGACTCTATCACATTAGTGCATGTCATTGAGTTGATTTATGACTTTGCTTCTGAGGCTGCGATCGCATTAGAAACTATGCACCGCGATGCAGAGTCTATGATTAAGAATATTATCAAGGAACATCAATCTTCCGGGATTAAATTTGATTACGTGATAAAAGAAGGTACCGCATCGATAACAGTGGCCCGAATTGCAGACGAGTTAAAAGCAACTCTAATTGTCATGGGCACCCAAGGCGCAAGCGGAATCAGAAAAGCACTTGTTGGAAGCACCACCGTCAATACAATCAAAGAATCCACGGTTCCTGTGCTTGTTGTCCCTGAAGAATCAAATGTTGCTAAAATTAAAAAAGTGACATTAGCATTGGAGTTTGCCAATCATGAAGAAGAGTTCATCGACTGGATCATATTGATGAGTGAAAAATGGGGACTTGGTTTGGAGTTTTTACACGTCCAGACTGGTAAAGGCTTCTGGGAAAACCTTTCTGTATTGGGGCTGGAAACTTATATCCTCAAAAAATATCCAAAACTCCCGGTTAAAATCCACACTTATTATGCGCCAATAGCTTCCGAAGGACTGGACCAATTTCTTGAAGAACATGAAAATGGAATTCTTGTCATGTGTCATCAACACAAAAACCTCTGGGATCAAATCTTAAGTAAAAGCCAATCAATCAAAATGGCCTATCACACCCATGTGCCACTCTTGATAATGAATTGATTATTTGTTAATCAATTCTTCAAAATCATCGCGGATATAGATTATGTTTCTTCCGAGTTCGATCCATTTTTTCTTCTCAAGTTGCTTCAAAAGTCTTGAAACCACCTCTCTGGAAGTTCCTAATTCATTGGCTATTTCCTGATGGGTGGTATGAAGATCGTTGGATTTATGCTGCTTCATTTTGGTGACGATGTATCGCATCAGCCGCTCGTCCATCCGCTTAAATGCCACGGCATCCAGCGCAACGAGCATTTCCTGAAATCTGCTTTGATACGTATTGGCGACAAAATCTTTCCACTGCCTGAATTCATCTGAAAACTGTTCATGAACTGCAACAGGGATCGCAATGATCGTGGTTTTTTCATCTACCACCGCTTTGATTTCACTAGGCTTTGCGGCTGTACAACAGGTAAGCGAAAGCGCACAAGTTTCTCCAGCATCCAGATAGTAAAGAAAGAGTTCTTTCCCATCCTCATCCACTCTCATTATTTTTATCGAGCCTTCCAGTACCAACGGAACCATCTTGATAAATTGGCCGGGCTCCATCATCACTTTCCCGGGTTCCAAATTCATGATTTGTCCCTTGTCAAGAATCGCTTGAAGAAGCTTAGGGTCTGTGAAGTTAGGTAATGCTGCTTGGAGTTCTTCAGTAGTCATGCTTTTGTAAAAAGTTTCGAATATAAGATGGTTTGGCTCCATAAGTTATAACGAAATATCTAAAATGATAAAGAATTGCTCCTGATCGGAATAGCAATCAGTAGCAATTTTTTTACGGTTTGAATTCACTTTAAAATTCTATTCACAAGTAGGGCAGCAGACAAAGGGGACTTTGGTGAGCGGTGAAGTTCTCAAAATTCGGAAATGACCCAATCCACGACTCAATGGCTGGATCGAAGTCATCGAGTTGGTTTCCGCTCTTTTTGAAGAAAGAGCCTCTCTCGCTCCCGCGGCCACAGAATTATCCCCAGAATTCCTGTACATAGAAAGATGGTCGTGAATATTGGTAATATTTCCAAAGACTTCCACCACTAACAAACTAAGTGGACTATCTTCAGGAAGCCCAAATTCCTTTAATCTTTCGCCAATTTCTTGTGAAGTAAAAACTGCTGTTCCCACAGGATGGGTATCGCGAATACTTGCAATAAGATGCCCCATTGCCATCGCAGGTTGACTCAACTGGAAACTTCCAGGATGGTAGACTCCTAGGATTGGTTTGAAATAGGTAGATTCAGTAATTTCATTTATTGTTTTTAGTTTTTTTGGTTCGGTGTTTACTCTTATTCCAATTTTCATTTCCATTTCACCCAACAAAATATTCCGATGATCTAATCCATCCGCCTGAAAAACCTGGGCATAAATCAAGGCCCACAAACTCGTTCTTGGAGGCTTTGAGGTTACATTTTTTCCATTGAATACAGCTTTGGCATACGGAGCACTCAGATAGAGGTGATTTTCATTTCGGTTCAATGAGCTGAGCAAAGTCGGTGCAGGGTGTTGAATTCCCGTTACTCGAAGTGGCCTGCCAAATCTTCCCTGAGCAGTTGACCAAAGATTATCATCACGATCTGACCAATGCCCATGTCCCACTCGAAATTCATACGTGAAGAATCCAAACAATTCCGCACTCTCATGATGGAGGCCCGGAGGAATCGGCAAGAGGTAGTGCGTGTCGCTATCGGTAGCCTTTTCCATTTGCTGCATCGCTCCCATTCCTGCTTTATCATCACTTTGCCCCGGAATTATTTGTCTCATCACTTCAGGATCAATGCTGAGTCCCGATTCTTCGGGTGCCAAAAATTGATCACTGTCATTACTTGAAATCAATTGATCAGGAGCATTTGCCAGCATGCGACAGAAATAGGTATCATCCTGATTTTCAATCGGGTGTTCAAATTCCACCCAGAGATATCGCTTTCTGGCCTCCGTTGAACTATAATCTTTTGCTCTTTCATAGGGAGAAAAAGCAAAACCGACGCTCTTGATTTTTGGCACCTGAGCTGGTGTAAGCACTGTCGGCAATTGAAGCAAATTTGTTTTTAATTCTGAAGCCGCTGGATGATCTGGTTTCATTTTAGGTATCACGCTGTATTCCGCCCATAGCTCATCCGGAAATCTCAATTCATCTGTCGTTCCCTGGAAAAGTTCATTTTTAGGTTCTAGCGCATCGATGTAGATGATTCGGGAATAGTTTCTATTGACACGATCAAACCGGTCCGGCTGCAAAGCTTCAAACGAAACGGTGTGTTTGAGTTCGATATCTGCCAGATAGTTATTATTCCTGTATTCAGAATTCTTATCCTTCCTGAATTTGAAATTCCTTTGAATTACAAAAGCAACATCTTCATGAGCATCCCAAGTCCAATCACGATTAAGTTTATAGCTAAGGCAAGTAACCCAGTGATTATACAAATCAGCTTTTGTGGCAAATGTGATACTGCTTCCGTCTGGAGCAAGGGTATGACGAATCCTTGAGCTGCATCCGATGGCAATCCGCTCTCCTTTTGGAGCTACCAAAGTCAATCCTTTTGATTCCAATCCCAAAGCATCTGCCAACCGCTGAATCACTCCGGATTGCTCAAATTCAATTTCTCTTTTAAGAAGATTTGAGAAAATATTCTGCTTGCTAGTCGGAATAGGATCCGGCTTCAGATACAATGCCTGTATAGGTCTGATATTTTCAAATGGCAGAAGCAAATCCTTTTCAAAAGTTGGTTCCTTATAAAACATGAGTTGTTGTACTTTACCAAATCGACTATCCTTTTCCTCATCATCATTAATGAAACCGAAATAGATTTCCCGCTCCTCTTCAGAATCCGCCTCTGCTCGAACCGAGATTTTAATATGCCTACCAGTTGGTAAAACCAACCCTGCAATTTCATTCAACTGCTCCAGAGTCGGTCCTGTCGGCACCTCTGGATCATCTCCACCAGTCAAATACGGGTTGGACGTCACGCCAAGATTAAGAACAGGAGCATCTATAAACTCAATTGGGATTTCTAATTCTCCTTCGAAATCGGCAGGAAAAGCTCTGGTAGTTTTATAAAGTGTGATATAACTGTCTCTACCATTTTTACTCAATTGGGTATCCATTCGAAGTGATTTCACTTCAACTTGGATCTGAACTTTTTGAACATCCGGATCAGCCAAAGCCGGTTTTAGACCATCTGCCTGGAAAGTCAGTGACTTCAACATTTGAATTGGATCCAGACCAGCTTTTTGATATTTATCTGTGAATACCACTGCAGGATATTCCAATAATGGGCGTTTAATTTTTAAGGTTGGATTTGCTTCAAATTGAGTTTCTGAATTATTCGAAGAATTGAAATAGGTTCTTTTGTTGTCTTTTAATTCAATAGGCTTTTCGATCCTCAGCATCCCCGGATTTACAAATCGCTTGAACTGTACAGTTGTCTCAGGACTCGGAGCGGAATTCAGGGGTTCATCTAAAAGTGACGGCCCTCCTCCGGAAATATCTGCAAGCCTAATCCGGAATTGATATGAATTTCCATATCGAAGCTTGGTTTCGATGGTTCCCGGCTCCAGCGCATTGTTGGGATTTACTTTCCCGGTTTCAAGTGTTTCCTGAGCGCGTCCATTGTCCTCGATTGTTCGGTAAATTGCCATGGCATCTTTATCCTCAGTTACTAGGCTCTTTCCAATCCAATGGGCATAATACATTGGCAACCAAAAATGATCACTGTTTGGTCCACTGATTTTGGTTGGATAAACCTGGTAAGGAAGCTCGACGTTTTGTCCGGCAAGCTCATTGGAAAGCGCATTTTCAGATTCTTTGATTTGCACTACATTCAGACTTTCCCATGTAGTATCCGGTCCATCTTTTTTCACATCAATATGATAGCCCATCACACCCAGCGGTGCGTCAAGTCTTTTGCCGGATAGAGGAGCAGCAGGATTTGCCACCATTTGCCTGAGGTACCAAACGAGGATTTGCTCATCATCCCAGCCAAGCCGGATTCCAGCATCAGATTGAGGCGGTAGTTCATCCTGGGTTTCTTCCATTAAATTCCCGCTCACAGGCTGATTAGCGTGAACAATTTTTGCAAAACCATCATCGTAGAGCATAGCCTCCATAAACAATTCGTCCCAGGGTCCTTCAGGAATCGGCTCATCTTCCAATGGTTTTTTATATAAAACTGGAAACAAAACAGGTGCAAAAACAGGTCTTGATTCACCCTGAACCAAAGCTGGAATCTTGGCAGCATATCGCTTTATCAAAGGTCCAGCAGCTATGTTCAGCATACTTGTTTGAGCTTGTGCATAGATTCCGTTCGTGATTTCAGCATATAAATACCCACCGTTTTGAAACCATGTCGGATCTACTTGAAGTTGCACTTCATAAATCATTCCGCAGGCTTTAGCAAGTAAAGGCTGCCTCAGAATATTTGCAAAGACTTTTCCCCAGCTAATAGTTGTTCTGGGCTGATAGGTAAATGCCGGAACTTTATCTCTTACTGCACAATGATATCCATCATCAGTAATCGCATTCTTATGACGAGGTTGGGTAAAATTAAAACTGGATCGATACGTATGCGGGAGGTATTTTTTGATGCTTTTTTCTTCCGAAACAGGTGGTTTCAGTACATCTGAGTTATCTGTAATAGGCAAAGGCATTGAATCTGCAATCTGTTTAATAATGTTTCCTTTTTGCGAAGCTTCCTTCACGGTCACAGGGTCGAGGATAGGTATTCTGCTTGGAGCAGTTGCATTGCTTAAAGGAAAATCGTCTGTCCCCTTTACAATTGCCAAGCTAAATTCTGGTTGAAAATCTGCAAACCCAGGAACATTGGTTGGATCCGGCGCAAATAGCCCGGTTGGCCAGCTATCAAAAGGGTTATTGTTTCTTGGGATCATGACAATATTGACAGTCAGCGTATTTCCATCAAATCGCTGCGGAAAAGTCAAAAGAGAAATGAGTCTTCTTGGTTCCATGTTTTATTGGGGTAAAAAATTTTAGGCTATCTGACGGCTTTCTTGCCAGGTTTCTTCGAAACTGATATCAATGATAAAGCAGATACTGATATCCAATCCAAAAGTGACTGAGGCGGTACAATCAGTCCGATCCGGACTAACAAGTCTTTTGACGGTACCGCTGGCCTCAATGTAAATGGTAATACTTACCAGACCACCGACCAGACTTGCATGACCTTTGAAGAGCATGAATGCAGTAACTGAGATTTCATTGGCGGAAGCATAAATTTCGCAACCAACCATATATGTCACGCTGACATTCCCTATTACCGGTAGTCCCACGGATATGGATGCACCAAAACCAAACTTCATCAAAAGACTGGGACCAATCTTGGTATCACAGGCAATCTTTACCTCTACTGCCCCAATTGCAAAAATTGTAGCACCGCCAACAGTCACACACATGACTTCCAATCCACCTTTGAACTGCACAAATGCTCCGGCAGTAGGCAGAAGTTGTTTTGGATCTGAAGTCACTTTCAATGCAGCATTAAAATAGACGCCTAATGAAAGGCCCGCTTCCAGACGTAATGGACACTGGGGGGAATTATAAACATTGTCTTCCGGCGGGAATCGGATCAGCGGAATTTCCTTGGTGGCTTCAAACTTATACTCCCAAACCTCCCCGGCATTACTCATTGCGATCTGAAGTCCTTTTCGCATCATGGCGCCATAGTCTCCTGTACTTAAGGAAGCGAGCATTTGCAAAAGCTCAATGAGAGGTTCAAGCTCTTTGCTGAACTCAACTTCAGGCATATTTAATCCATCCAATGGCGATGGAACCGCAACATCATCTCCGGCATATCCTGATTCTTTTCCCTTTTTTGCGTCAAAGTTTCCTTTGATTGTAATCAACTCTTTGAAAGAACCAAGGTCAACCTTCATCGCAACATTATTCACTTTGCTTTTCCAAGTATCAGCAAGATCACCAGCAAAAGAATTTACATCAAAGTTGAGTTTAGAGTCAACATATGGGACTG
Organism: Algoriphagus sp.; assembly: GCA_046597285.1. Classification (GTDB taxonomy): domain Bacteria; phylum Bacteroidota; class Bacteroidia; order Cytophagales; family Cyclobacteriaceae; genus Algoriphagus. The sequence goes on from JBKJKX010000092.1 coordinate 90,961, forward strand.
GGTCTATTTTGGTGGGCTTGGCTTTGTAATCAATGTAGATTTTGAGTGAATCCATGTCCACCAGATATAGTGGCGGGTCAAAATTAGGAATATCAAAGGCCAATGCTTCATTCAATAGCTCATTTGCTTCACCAGCAAGCAATTTAAATCCTCTATCGACAATCTTTCCTGCCTCTTCTTTTGTGGTTAGAGACATCAATTCCAGTACTTTTTTGCCGCCGTCGACGGCATTATTTTCTACGAATGCTTTCACTTTGGCTCCTGAGGCAGTTACTCCTTCGACCAATGGGACCGTGGTTCCAAAATTGGAGAATGCATCTCCTATGTTTGGAAAAATGCTGCTGCTATTCATCAGCTTATAAGCGTCCGAAAAGATAGGTGGAGTCTTACTTAGAAGCTTAAATATTCCTTTCTTAAAACTTGGGGTTAGAAATAGAGCCTTCTGAGTAGATGTACTTTGCAGAAATCCAAAATTGATAGTATCAACTTCCGGGTTTCTTAATATCTCAAGCGGATGAGCTAAGCGCAGAAGATTGTTGTTGACAGAATTCTGGGTAACCACTTTTTCAGGAATCCAAGTACCTATCCGAATCAGTGGAAGCGGTATATGAGGTGGAAGCGGTGTGACTTCTCCAGTTCCGGTTTCATGTTGTACCATACTCCAACTTCCGTCTTTTGGTAAAAGAACGCTTCCTCTTGCAGCTGCTACGAATATGGGTTCCATAGAGGGATTTCCGGGTTTGACAGAATGTGAAAAATCGAACCTGCTGATTCTCATCATTTGTCCTGTAAGATTGACATTCATGATGCAGTTCACATCTCCACCGATCAGTCCGCCCTGAAGGTTCAGAAGAGATTTGAAATTATTCGGAGATAATGGAACACCCGGTGGGGAAAGCTGGACGTAACCCAAGATTTTTTTTGCTGGAGCTCTTCCTTTTTTATGACCTTGAACCAGATTTTCAATTTCAACATCTGCGTCAAACCAAACTGCTACACATTTGATTCCGACAGTGATTTGGTTACCGGTCGTGTTCGTCACCAACTCCCCAAATTCGTTTATATGATTTTGATTTTTTTCGACATAATCTGTGGCAACAAAATCAGCTATTGTCCCATCCTCTCTGATATTTGAAATATTAAATAGTCCTCTAAGAGGTCCCGGATGAAGTTCATAAGGAGTGGCTTCCACTTCAGGATAGGTAACTTCATTGGTAATTATATTAATCTGAGGATTGGTCTTATCCTTGTATTTGTATCTGAAATCAAAAAGTCCATCTGTTTCGGGTTGCCAGCCGCTATCTGTACGGTAGACAAAACCAGAACTCGTTCTAAAAAGCGTAATAGTCCTCACCACACGAATTCCCCACGGATAGACAACACTTTTCACCTGAATAACCTCATGACCTGTTCGCCCAAGCATCACATCAAACCTTGCCTGACTTGTTTGGGCGATCGCTGCTGACGGGCTTAGCCAATTGCTAAACGTACTTGCTCCATACCCTGTAAAATCGATTTGAGACAAAGGCACGCCTCTTTCTCTTAATCTTCCTGGATTAGCCTGATCCATGAAAAACTCACCATTAAAAATCTCAGTCACGCTTTGTCCCAGTGTGCTCGCTCCGGTAGACGTTCCCCCTGAATTCAAAACATTATTTAGCTGAACAGTGAAACCAGCAAACATCGGAAGGTCGTTTTGAGTCGCTTCTTGGAATTTTTTGCCGTTGTTACCGGCTTTCGCCCTGATTTGAATTCCTCCTTCCATTTCATTTGAGAAGTTTGGTCTCACTTCTTCCAATGTCGGCTTGATCTCTTCTCGATCATTGTTATGACTTAGATTTGCCAATGCTTTTAGTCCAAATGGTAGGGTAAAAAGAGCAAGAACCGGAGTTTGCTTTTGCTTGTATTTCGTAAGGATAAATTTGACTAACGGCTTTGGAGCAATGGCAACTCTTTCCTGGTGCGTATTGGCCAATCGAGTAGGTCCTCCGTCGTTTGGATAATAATTGAAAAAGAAAGGAGGATCTCCCGGCTTGCCGATACCCGGAGGAGTAAGATTAAAAACAGGCTCCCAAGCAACCTGAGGCATCATAAACAATCTGGTAGAAGCACCTTTGGCAAATACCTGCATCCCATCCACCGTAATCAACTGATTACTCGATTGATCAATCTGAGCTTCAGAATCTGAAATATTCCTCGCAAAACCCGTCGTTACACGACCTGTTCGTGCAGCACTTACGCTTACTCCCAATTGGTTGGCATTAGAGCTTACATCCAATAGGGCGAAAATATCCGACTGCAATGGTTGAATAATCGGCTGAAGTTGCTCTTCGTAATGAGGTAATCCTCTATTCCCTGTTCTTACTGTAGATTGAAGCGTTTCTAGCACGGGTTGACTTTCTATTTGACCAAAAGACGAAGAGTTGGCAACCATGGCAGTATCTCCAGTTTGTTGGTTGCTCGGTGGACCAAAGTGAAAGCTTACTTTGACATCCTCTTCTTTTTCATTATTCGGTTTTTGAGATATTTGACAGACAAGCCAGCTTTTGATTCCACGGACTCCTTCTCTTGTTTGCCCAAATTGACGAGCGAGGTAACCAAGATTTGCAAGATATGGGTCAGGCAAAGTAGGCATGTAGCTAAAAAGTCCGAAGACAAGGAAAGTCTGACTTGAGGTAATTTTTTTCCAATCAGATGTACATTCCCCAAAGATCAATGCGCCGTTAACTGGCGTTACCGTAAAAAGTGCATTTTCCAGAGCAAGTGCTATGTTTTTAAATTTGGGAACCTTATCAAATGGCAACTTATTGTCCCATAAAATATTATCATCTATGAGGTAAAGCAAGTTCTTTTTATCATTTCCTGCCAAAACCAATAAACTGTTCTTGGTCTTCACCCCAACAGCCAATCCATCAACTTTTAATGGCCTGTCAACTTTGATCTCTGAATTGGCAAATGCTACCAGCATTTCAGTTCCTTCTGCAAGGGAGTTAAAAATGAAAGATCCGGATTTTGTAAAGGAAATAGAAATGGAAGTTCCATACGGATTCAAAAGATCCTTCCAATGCTCAAACTCCTGAAAAGCACCTTCACCTTCTGCTTTTAAATCTGTGACACCAATTCTTCCATTCTCGGCTAAGATCAAAGGTTGGATAAGCTTTAGGTTTTTCCCTTCCAATCCTTTCCAAGTACACTTTAATCCTTCCTTACCTTCGAGGACAAATCCTCCGCAGCCCGCTACTTCCAATGGTGCATTTACATCCAACTCTGCAGCCGGAATTGCCCACCAAGACGCTTTTATCGGAGCTGAATCTTGAAACTCCAGCATAGGACTTTTTTGCTTCAAAGGAGAAAACTCAGTTAAACTGCAGGAATAAGGAATCATCACCCTGCCTAACTGAGAATTGTAACCAGGGGCACTTTGCTTGTATTGAAATTTGGAAGGTTGGGAATATACCTCCCACTCACCCGGACCGCACGAATCGATTTGGGCTTTTGAAGTAGAACTAAAGGAAAATTTTAACTCTTCAGGAGTTGTAATTTTAACTTCTGCAGCATCTTTTCCATGCTTCTTTTTAGGGTCAGTGGATTTGGGTATTTGATCCAAACTCAGTTGAACCTGAACATTGGTTTGAGCACCAAGAACCAATTTTTCCCCTTGGAGAATCGGATTTGAGGATAGCTGAATCTTACCCTTTTTCACCTTAAGTCCAGCGTATCGATTGGATGGAGAATTGCCAGCAAGCATGTCGGCTCGGATCCAAACACTTCCCGCCACCACATCATAACTTTTTGAAATTTCGATTGACGGTTGATTTATAGCTTTAATTTTCAACTCATTAAAGGATGCGTTGAAAAGGATGACAGGAAGGTTATTCCCCTGTTGATAAAGCCCAATTAGCTTTTCTACTTTGAAAAAATCTAGCATCACTATCCTTCCATCATTTTGTTTTAATGGCCCGATGGTTTTTTCGACTTTGGCACCCGCTGCCCAAGCAGGCACACTGCTTTTCACTTGAGTAGTGCGGACCAGAACTTCCCTCACAAAGACTTTTAATTTCTGTTCGTCTTCCTTTATTTCAGCTGTTTCGACAACTCTTCTGATTTTCTCAATGCTCTTCTTTGGAATTCGATCATTGAAAAAAAGTTCGGTTCGTTCAAAACTAAAAGAATCAGACTTGATTTCTAAGTTATCCTGAATCAGCAAACTTTTTGCCATCAAAGGCACACCTTCTTCCCAAAGTTTTTTTTCTCCGGCTTGGTCTAAATCTAGGTGACCAAAAATATTAGACAAAAGGGATTCTAAAAGGTCTTTTTCCATGATGGAAAGAATTAAAAGTAAGACTTAATGCAATTTCCCAGGGTTAAAAAAACACTAGGCAAACAATCAAACAAATTGAGATAATCTCCTGAAAAATAGGTATTTGAATATAAATACTTTTTCAAATGAAATCTATCAATTATTTGAAAAAATTATACTACAGACCCAATATTGGAATAATTAATAAGGTGATAAAAGTCACCTTTTAATAATTAGTCAATATTTATCTTTCATTATCCAAATGATCCAGAAAATGAAAAATTACCAAATACTTATAATCGGAGGTGGAACTGCCGGAATCACCGTAGCTGCCCAATTTAAAAACAGGAACTCCAACCTTAAGATGGCGATCATAGAGCCATCTGAAAAGCATTACTATCAACCTGCCTGGACCTTGGTTGGCGGAGGTACTTTTGACTATAAAGACACGATTCGAAACGAGGCTGATTTTATTCCAAAAGGAGTAGACTGGATCAGAGATAAAGCAACTGGAGTCAATCCTGACGCTAATACTGTGACCACAGAAAAATATGGGGATTTCAGCTATGATTATTTAGTTCTCGCTCCAGGTTTGGTCATGGCTCCTGAACTAATGCCGGGTCTGAAGGAGGCCATGGATAAAGGAGTTGTTTGCAGTAATTACACCAATTCAGAACACACCTGGGATGTATTACAAAATTTCAAAGGTGGAAACGCTGTGTTTACTCAAGCTGCCACTCCTATCAAATGCGGTGGAGCTCCTCAAAAAATCATGTATCTGGCGGAAGAATATTTTCATAAATCAGGAGTTCGGAATAAGACCAATGTGATTTTTGCAACTCCAAGCCCTTCGATTTTCAGCGTTCCGGAATTTGCCAAAACACTCAATAAAATCCTGATAGACCGGGATATAATTTTTAAAGCCTTTTATTCTCCCATCCGAATTGATGCGGATAAACAAGATATTTATTTCAGATACGGTAAGCCAGGCGAGACCAATTTCACGGTGGCACATGCCGACAAAATCGGGGAAGAATTAGTCGGTGATATCGAAGTCAAAATGCACTATGACATGCTTCATCTGGCGCCTCCGCAAGCAGCTCCTATATTTATCCGTGAATCAATTGTCTCCATACAAGACGGACCTTCAAAAGGTTGGGTGGATGTTGACATCAACACACTTCAGCATAAAAGATTTGCAAATATTTTTGCCTTAGGAGATGTGGCAGCTTTACCAACCGGAAAAACAGGCGCAGCTGTCAGAAAACAAGCGCCGGTGGTAGTCGGAAACATTCTAAGCCTGATCAAAACAAACCAACTTGGCGAAAAGACTTATTTAGGTTATTCCTCTTGTCCGCTTGTCACTGGTTATGGCAAAATGGTCCTGGCGGAATTCAAGTACGACAACATTCGCGATAGCGATCCCCTTATTTCCAAGTTTATCGATACGACGAAGGAACAATACAGCATGTGGTTGCTAAAGAAATACGGACTTCCATTCATGTACTGGAATCTGATGCTGAGAGGTAAACTTTAAAAGCAAAAACCCGGTCAATAGCCGGGTTTTTCATTTATAACCACTCAAACATCCTTTTTTCTCTTCGTAGAAAGAAATCAGTCCAGACTTTTGTAAACCTTTACCTTTGGAATAAGCAATCCTGCAAAAAAGTCAACCCGTTCTAAATACTCATGAGGTTTTTTTACACATTTTTTTTTCTGGTGACTTTGGGAGTCCAATCCTTCGGGCAAACAGCAGAAATTCTAGATGGCGATTCTAAAATGCCTCTAGCAGGAGTCTTGCTATTTGGAGCGGAGAATAATATAAATGAAGTTTCTGATCAGAAAGGAAAAGTAGACCTATCCAAATTTAAAAATCAAAAAACAATCCATTTTCAACTTCTGGGATATCAAAGTCTAACTTTAGATTGGGAAAAAATTAAGAAGGCCAATTTCATCATTCCAATGCTGCCCGGAATGATTCAGATGGATCAGGCTGTAGTTTCATCCACTAAATGGCGCCAAAATAGCCAGGAAGTTCCCAGCAAAGTTTCTGTCCTTTCTGCTTCAAATCTGCAAATCCGAAACCCTTCAAACGCTGCCGATTGGCTTGGAAGCAGCGGAGAAGTCTTCATTCAGAAAAGCCAACAAGGTGGTGGAAGTCCCATGATTCGAGGGTTTTCTGCAAACCGCCTTTTATATGCCGTAGATGGAGTAAGAATGAACACGGCCATATTTCGCTCTGGTAATCTTCAGAATGTGATATCAGTCGATCCGTTTTCAATTAAAAATACGGAAGTACTTTTTGGTCCCAGTTCTGTCATGTATGGAAGTGACGCTATCGGAGGGGTGATGGCTTTTGAAACCTTAAAGCCGGAATTTACCAGAGATTCATCCCTTTTGTCAGGTAATATTTTTTCCAGATTTGCTACCGCTAATAATGAATTCACCCTTCATGCTGATTTGTCTTACGATTTAAAAAAATGGGCTTTTCTTTCCAGTTTTTCACACTTTGATTATGGTGATCTGAAAATGGGAAAAATCGGACCAGACGAATATTTAAGACCCTATTACGCAGACAGTAAAGCTGGAATAGACATTATAATTACGAATCCTGATCCAAGGATTCAGGTCAATAGCGGTTATTCCCAAGCCAATTTGATGCAGAAAGTAAGATTCAAGCCTAATGCAAAGACAGAATTTGACTATGGCTTTCACTATAGCAAAACAGGAAATATTCCCCGATACGATAGACTGATCGAGAGAAATGGCGCAAACCTAAAATTTGCAGAATGGTACTATGGCCCTCAAGTTTGGGTGATGAATAACCTCGGAATTAGTCATCACCGGGAATCCGGAATTTTCGATCAGATGAATGTAAAAGTAGCGCATCAGTTTTTTGAGGAAAGCCGAAATGATCGAAGATTTGGAAAACCAACACTATTTAAGAGAACTGAAAAAGTAAACGCAATTTCTATAAATGCTGATTTTATAAAATTAATCCGAAATGAAAGCTTTTTGACGTTTGGAGGCGAATGGGTGTACAACGAGGTCATTTCAACCGGTTTAGTTGAAGATATCCATACTGGCATCCACTCCCCTGCCACAGCCAGATATCCAAATTCCAACTGGAATTCATTGGCCGTTTATGGCACTTATCATGCACACTTTTCCGAGAAATTAAAACTTCAGACAGGCCTGCGATACAATTCCACTGCTCTTCAGGCTGATTTCTACAATAATGCCGCATTTTATCCTTTGCCATTTTCTGAAGCTTCCAATTCGTTCGGTTCAGTCACCGGCAGCTTAGGGTTAATTTTCAACCCAGACCCAACATTGACTATTTCCCCGGTTTTATCTACCGGTTTTAGAGCACCTAATGTAGACGACATAGGAAAAATCTTCGATTCTGAGCCAGGAATGGTGCTAGTACCAAACCCCGATTTGAAGCCAGAATATGCCTATAATGCAGAATTAAATATCAATAAGCATTTCAATCAAATCCTCAAACTGGATGTCAGTGGTTTTTACACGTTGCTGGAAAACGCAATGGTAAGACGTCCATTTTCTTTGAATGGAGAAACGGAGATTGACTATGAAGGCCAGCCAAGTCAGGTTCTGGCTATTCAAAACGCCGCCTCTGCAACCGTTTACGGAGTTCAGGCAGGAATTGAACTTGCTTTGACCCGGCAAATACTTATCACCACGAGGTACAACTTTCAAAAAGGAACGGAGGAGCTTGACGATGAGAGTACAAGTCCGTCCCGTCATGCAGCACCTGCTTTTGGACTTACCCGGCTGAGCTACCTGAATAAAAAGCTAAGGATTGAATTCACGACACAATACAGCGCCGAAGTTTCGTACGGGAGGATGCCTTTAGAAGAAAAAGGGAAGCCTCACTTATATGCAAAAGATGAATTGGAAAGACCCTATTCACCTTCTTGGATGATTTTCAACTTGAGCACCAGCTATCAACTTGACCAGAAGATCCAATTAATGGTTGGGGTAGAAAACATTGGAGATATTCGATATCGACCTTACAGTTCCGGGATTGTATCGAGCGGGAGGAATTTCACGTTGGGATTGAAGGCAAGCTTTTAAAAACCAGTTTCTATCAAATTACAGAAGATGAAAATTTCAACCAAAAGAGGAATTACCACCTTTGGCTTTTTTTTCTTTTTGGCAATGCTGCCGATGAGTTGCGGACTGCTATGCAGAGATTCCTGCGGCTGCAAACCACTTCCCAAACCTCGAGAATTTAGGATTCAATCTTTCACCACTAGGACCATAGATGTTGCTGGAAGGGAAATTCCGGAGGATCAAATCAGGAATTATGCTCAGATTTTTAAATCTCTAGAAATCAAGGATATCGAATACACTGCAAAAGTTAGGATTGAAGAGCATGACCCTTGGTATTTTGGACTTGCTTTCGCTTGCGACCCTATCCCTAATTCCAGCAAAAACGAGCTAATAAAGATCGAAATCATCAATGAAAGGGAATTTACATTGGCGGACGGTAGGGAATATATTGTCGGAGAAAACATGACATCGCTATTTGGGACAAACCGTGTTTTCAACACTAGCATAGTTCCCATTGGGGATTTTACCGGTTTGGGGAGAAAGCTTACATTTGATGATTTTCTTAAAATCGGTCTATTTGAAAATCCCGGAAGGGAACTTCAGTTCGAGTTCACCATTCGACTCGTATTTGACGATGGTCAGGAATTTTTAATTCCCAATCAAATCCTAAATGTTCAATAGGAGGAAAACCTGATAAAAATCTTGTTTATTTTTCTTTAGATTCATTCCAAATAACTTACTTTTGTAGATGGATTTCGCCCCATACTCATGAGAGCTGACACAATGCCGATTTCCCGATCTGCTATAATTCGGGAAATTTCAAATTCACCGCTGAAAATCAACCTGATGGAACTCGGCTTCTTACCCGGCAAAAAAATTACGCTTAAACATGCAGCACCGGGTGGCGGGCCATTGGCTTTCCGCATGGAGGACACGTTACTTGCCCTCAGAAAAAGTGAAGCAGCATTGATCCAAGTTCAACTACTCTGAATTTCATGATCGAGTCCCCTTCTCAATCTTCAGTAAAAACTCCCAAAATAGCCATCATTGGAAATCCCAATGTAGGAAAGTCTACGATTTTCAACCAACTAACCGGTTTAAATCAGAAAATTGGTAATTACCCGGGAGTGACAGTTGATAAAAAATCCGGAATAATGAATTTCAAAGGGAATGCCTATGAAATCATTGATTTGCCGGGGACTTATAGTCTCTATCCTAATTCAGAAGATGAAATAATCGCACACCGAGTCCTCAATCAGCTTAATATACAAGAGAAGCCTGATTATGTGCTTATGGTTATCGATTCCCTTCAGCTTTCGAGGGGACTTTTTTTAGCCACTCAGTTGATAGATATGGGACTCAATCTAGCGCTGGTATTGAACATGGCGGATCTTGCCTCCAAAAGAAACATCGAAATCAAAGGTTTTGAGATTTTCAAAGCATTGGGGGTGCCGATTCTGAGTACGGATGCAAGGGGAGAGAAAGGTCTCGACCAGATACGAAATCTTATTCACCAGAGAAATTTTGGAAACACTTCAGGATTTATAGCAATCGAGGAAATTGTAGATAAGCCATTTTTGCAAAATGTTAAAGATCATTTTAATCTTCAAAATTTTTACCAGGCTTATCAGGTACTTCGCTTTGGCACCAAAGACAAGACAATTTCTGTAGCTGATAGATCTTGGATCAATCAACAATTACAGGAACAACATTTTGATCTTGATGCGGCCCAGCTGGAAGAAACAAAGTTCCGATACAAAAAAATAACTGCGATTGTCGAAAAGACGGTTGTAAGAAAAGAGGTAAAGAATAGGGAATCATCTATTGATAAAATCCTGTTGCACCCGGTTTTTGGATATGCAATTTTTGGAGCTATTCTGCTTTTGATTTTTCAGGCGATTTTTGCTTGGTCATCCGTTCCTATGGATTTTATAGACGGGACATTTGCACAATTTGCAGGAAAAGTAAGTGAACTTTTACCTGCAGGACCTTTAAGCAGTTTGATTACTGAAGGCATCATTCCGGGAATCGGCGGCGTGGTTATTTTTATTCCGCAAATCGCTATGCTTTTTGGCTTTTTAGCGATCTTGGAAGATACCGGGTATATGTCAAGAGTAGTATTCTTGATGGATCGCTGGATGAGGCCTTTTGGATTGCATGGCAAAAGTATTGTACCCTTGGTATCGGGAGTAGCCTGCGCAATCCCAGGTGTGATGGCAGCGAGAAACATTGGAAACTGGAAAGAGAAAATGATCACCATTTTTGTAACTCCTTTAATGAGTTGCTCAGCCAGATTACCTGTTTATGTGATTTTGATTGGTCTTGTTGTGCCGGACGAATCTATTGGATTCATTAATCTTCGCTCTTTTGCTCTTTTTGGACTTTATGTTTTGGGAGTTGTTGGAGTTCTTGGAACTGCATTTCTCCTAAAGATCATCCTGAAAACCGAAGAAAAAAGCTATTTGATGGTAGAGCTGCCTTCCTATCGCACACCGAGATGGAAAGATGTTGGCCTCACTATGTATAATAAGTCAAAAACATTCGTGACAGAAGCCGGTAAAGTAATCCTAGCTATATCAATCATCTTATGGGTACTGGCATCATATGGCCCGCCTTCAAAAATGGATTCAATCCGAAATTCAGGAATGGAAAAACTTGCGCTTGCTCCTGAATCAGAACACGAAGTAATCGAGGCTGAAACCTCCTCACTCTTGCTCGAGAATTCATTTATCGGAATCATGGGACGTGCGATCGAACCAGCAATTAGGCCACTTGGATACGACTGGAAAATTGGAATTGCACTCATCGCATCTTTTGCTGCAAGGGAGGTTTTCGTGTCCACGATTGCTACGATCTACAGCATAGGAGGTGATCCTGAAGATGACTTGACTATCCGACAAAAACTCGATCAGCAGATCAATCCTATCACAGGAGAAAAGGTATTCAATACAGCTACAGCATTTTCGCTGATGGTATTTTATGCCTTTGCAATGCAATGTATGAGTACCGTTGCGGTGGTCTATCGGGAAACCAAAGGATGGAAATGGCCGTTAATCCAAACGACCTATATGACAATACTCGCGTATTTAGCGGCCTTCATTACCTACCAAATCCTATCCTGATATGTGGCAAGAAATCGTAATTGGCATTTTGATCTTAGCAGCCTTAGTTTATCTGGGAAGAAAATTCTTTGGGAAACAAAAAACTGAGGCCGGTTGCGACAAGTGTGCTAAGCCCTGATTTTTAGTTCAAACTCTAAGGATTGCTGATTTTTTGATACTTTTAAACTCATGGGCAATTTAGCCAGCCAGAGTATCCAAACCACCACATTTTCTTACCTGGGAGTAGTCATTGGCTATTTCAATGTGTTGTGGCTTTATCCTTACGCCATGGAAGCCTCCGAACTTGGGACTTTTCGAACGATCCAGGACATGGCATTGCTGTTTGTGCCATTCGCTCAGTTGGGACTTGGCCATGGGATCACTCGCTTTTTCCCAAAAATTGAATCCAATCAATCCGCATTCTTGAGCTATAGTTTTCTTCTGGCAATGTTTGGATTTACGATTGTCAGTCTGATTTTCCTGGGATTCAAAAACGAGATCGTCAATCTCTTTGCTGTCAATTCACCGGAAGTAATCGATTTCTTGGGTGTCGTGCTTCTCATTACACTCTTTGCTTTACTCAATAGCATTCTGGATGCATACAGTAGATCATTTCTAAAAGTTGCCATTCCCACTTTTTTCCGTGAGGTCCTGCTTCGATTATTAACAGGAGTTTTAGTGGGAATTTATCTTTTAGGCTGGATAAATTTCGCTCAGATAATGCAAGGACTCGTCCTGGTTTATGGACTAGCAATGGGCGGAATGCTGGTCTATTTGGGTTGGCTGGGGGTTCTTAAGCTGGATTTCCGGTGGAATTATTTCCCGAAGGGATTCAGAACTTCCTTCATTCAATTCAGCCTGGTAACTTTTCTTGCCACAGCCGCATCGACGTTGATCATGAAAATCGACAGCATCATGGTCAGCTCCATGGTCAGTCTGGAAGCGAATGCGATTTATGCGATTGCATTCAGCATGGCGCTCGTAATCGAGATGCCTCGCCGGGCTATTTCTCAAGTGGTCATGCCGATAATTGCTGATCATTTTGCAAAAGGAAATCATACAGAAATCGACAAAATCTACAAGCAGGTTTCCAATCGGCAATTATACATTTGTCTGTTGCTATTTGCAGGAATCTGGTCAAATATCGATGTCCTGTATCAGTTCATCCCTAATGGGGAAATCTATCAAGCAGGGAAAATGGTCGTACTTTTCATCGGTCTCGGGAAGCTCATAGACGTGGCTTTTTCTGTCAACAGCGAGATTCTGGTCTTTTCGAAATATTACCGATTCAATCTTATCGCTACGATTGGGATGAGTTTTTTGATTGTTCTTCTGAATTATTGGCTGATACCGATTTATGGAATTGAAGGAGCTGCAATCGCTTCTGCTTCCGTTATGCTGCTTTTTAACCTGGCAAAATTCATCTTTTTGAAAATCAGACTTGGCTTTAGTCCATTTTCATACGAAACTCTGAAAATACTTATGGTAGGGTTATTTGCGATCCTCAGCGGGCATTTCAAATATTTTGAACTAGAACCGATTCCAAGATTAATTTTAACATCTTTTTCAGTTTTTGCCACTTATTTGGTTTTCTCGATGCTGCTGAATGTTGGGCAGGAAGAGTGGAATTGGATAAAAGAAAAAATAAAAAAGTCCGGGTCTTAGAGTGTTACAAACCTCCTAGTAAACAAGATTTGAGCTGCCTTGAATCCGCAAACTTCCACTGTTATCCTGCTTTTTGAGCGAGGTCCCCTACCGATATGATTCGGGAAAGGATGAGGCCTGTTTTTGGAAGAGGCTTTACTCGGTAATTAAAATAAATTGTGAAGTTTGAACATGTCGACAACCCGGACATCTCAAAGATACGATTTAATGCTGCCGGGGTTAACAAAATCAAGAGTTTTGAAGAATTTCAGAGAATTGAAACCTGGCCCCAAATGGGCTTGAATTTTAAATATTCGAAATTCTCTTTCATTTTAAGATCAAAGAATCAATCCGTTAGAACCAATCGTTGGTATCACACTCTTATTTCGGAATTATATTTTTTTCTGAAGGAATCAAAAATCAAATGAATAGCCCTAAATTTTAGCCAAGAAAACTCCGGCACACCATGTACCTGATTAAGAAGTTGATTGTTTGTTTAGATCAAAGCCCGCTTGACCAAACACTGATTCAGTATGCAGCATTTATTGCAAAGGTCAATCCAATCAAAAAAATTTATTTCGTCAATGTAATTAAGAATCTAAGCGTCCCGAAAGAGGTCCTTGAGGAATTCCCGAATTTGATTGAAAGCATGATTAACGAGCGCATCGATTCGATGCAATCTGAGGTGAAAAAAAACTTCCCAGAAGTTAAAGGAATCTCCTTAAACTTTGTGGTAAAGGAAGGGACGCTTTCCAAAAAAATCTTGAAACTCGCAGAAGAAAAATCAGCTGACCTCATTATGATAGGGAGAAAAGTACAACTTCCCGGCACCGGAGTAGCCTCAGCTAGACTAGCAAGGAGGGCCAGTTGTGGGTTGCTTATAATCCCCGAGGGTACAAAACCAAAAGTTTCTAAATTATTGGTTCCGAGTGATTTTTCAGATTATTCGAAAGATGCTCTGGAAGAAGCAATTCTGATTGCCGGAAATCAAAGCAAGGTGGATATCTTCTGTCAGAATGTGTTTTCAATTCCATCAGGATATCATTTCACCGGAAAGACCTACGAAGAATTTAAAGCAATCATGCAAATGCATGCAGAGATCAACTTCAAGAAGTTTATCCGAAAAATAGATTCCAGAGGAATCAAGATTTCCCCAATTTACACGCTCGATGATGATGATGATCCTGTACAGGAAATCGTATCGACTGCATTAGAAATCAAAGCAGATTTGATCATCATCGGCGCAAAAGGAAAAACAGCAGCCACAGCTCTTTTCATTGGAAGCATTGCTGAGCGCTTGATCCAGTTCAATGAAAGTCTACCTCTTCTTGTTATTCGTCCAAAAGGGAAAAATGCAGGGATTTTGGATTACATCCTTGAGATTTAATCTGACTTAATTAGGTTTTGTGATTATGCTGACCTCCTCATCTCAGCTTTCAAACCCAAACAAAATACTTTTTTATCATCCCAATAAACTTTTGGACTTGAGCCTGGTCTAAATCAAAACTCATGAAAACCAGCGATCAGGAAATCCTCAATCTAATCCAAAACCCTCTTACCCGGGAAAAAGGGTTCAGACAACTGATTCAGGAATACCAAAAAAAGGTCTATCATGTTATTCGGAGAATGGTCCTAATTCATGAAGATGCAGATGACCTGACCCAAAATACTTTCATAAAGGCGTATCAACACATCGATAGATTTCAAGGCCATTCCAGTTTATTCACTTGGCTATACCGAATCGCTACCAATGAATCGCTGGGATTTATTGAAAAAAAGAAAAAACGATTCTTCTTTTCGATAGATGGTTATCAGGAAAAACTCGAATCTTACGTAGATCAATCCGGAAGTTTGGATGGTGATCAGATTCAGGTTAAGCTTCAAAAAGCGCTTCTCACTCTCCCTGATAAGCAAAGATTAGTGTTTCATCTTAAGTATCAGGAAGATCTGACTTACGATCAAATGTCTGAAATCACCGGGACTAGTGTGGGAGCATTGAAAGCCAGCTATCACCATGCAGTAAAAAAAATTGAATTATCTCTCGCCAGAGAGTAAACCAACAAGCCATCACCTAGTCTAACTTACACCATGAATAAATTACCTAAAATTCAGGAATTCAAAGTTCCGGAAGGTTACTTCGAAAATCTAGAAGATCAGATCATGTCAGGAATCCAACCTAAGTCAAACTTTGGATGGACAAAGTGGGCAGCCGCTGCAGTTCTGGCACTTGGATTTGGAGTCTGGCAGTTTGGTCTTTTTGAACCAAAACCTACAGCACTTACATTTGAGCAACAATCAGAACTTTACATCGAAAGCCAGTATTGGACAGAGGATGAAGTCCTCTGTCTGAGTGAAAATCCTGATGAGATTTTGGAGGAAATAATTCAGGAGGAATTAGCCTATACCGAGAATATTTGGACAGAAGAAGAACAAACATGGTTTTAATTGACATGAAAAAATACAGCTTATTAGCGATCCTGTTTTTCCTGATGATAGGAAAAACGCTCGCTCAGAGACCTGAATCAACTTACGATCCGGAAAAGCTTCAGGCAGCGAGAGTGGCATTCATTACTTCCCGACTCGATCTCAAGGCAGATCAAGCGGAGAAATTTTGGCCAATTTTCAACCAATATACTGCCGTAAGAGAGAAAAATTTAAAGGAGATATCAGGATTGAATCGCCACAGGGAAGTTGAAATTTCTGAAGCAGACGCAAAACAACGAATTGGGAAAAAATTTGTACTACAGCGAAAAATGGTGGATGACGAAGAGAAATTCGTCAACGAAATGTCCAAAGTAATTTCCTATTCTCAGCTTTTGGAATTGAATGACATTGCCAGGGATTTCACCCGGCAACTTTATCAACGAGGAAAACATGATCAATAAAAAAAGCGGCCTAAGCCGTTTTTTTTATTTCTTCTTGAGTAGATCTCTGATTTCTTCCAGCAGGACTTCTGATTTTGATGGTTCGGCAGGTGGCGCCGGAGCTGCTGGAACATCTTCCTCTTTGCGCTTCATTCTATTAATCCCTTTGATAGCTAGGAATATAACAAAAGCAATGATTGCAAAATCAATCACATTCTGGATAAACATCCCGTAATTCAGTGTCACAGCATCAATAGCTACTTCACCTGCATCATTGAGAACTTCCTCTTTGAGATAAATTTTAAGGTCTTTAAAATCCATTCCCCCTAACAAAAGTCCGATTGGAGGCATGACAACGTCATTGACAAACGAAGCCACTATTTTTCCGAAAGCACCGCCAATGATGACACCGACAGCTAGATCGATCACATTGCCTTTTACTGCAAATTCTTTAAACTCTTTTAACATTCCCATAAAGTGTGAGGTTTTGGTTGATTGTCATTAAATATTTCAATTTAATTATAAGATTCCAAATAGAGTGTTCGAAAGACTGAACTTTTTGATCAAAAATTTGCCTTAATCAAAGAATTTCATCGAAAATCAAACTCCTCTGCAGCGTGATTTTTTTATTAACATTGCACCTCTGAAATCATACTAAAGAATGAAAGCCCCCATTGCCACAAAAAAACGAGAACTGTTAGAAATTCACGGACATCAGAGAAATGATGATTTCTATTGGATGAAGGACCGTGAAAATCCAGAAGTAATTGAGTACCTGAATGCAGAAAACGACTATTTAAAAACTACTTTAAAATCGACTGAAGATTTTCAGACCCAGCTTTTCGAAGAGATGAAAGGAAGGATCAAGGAAGACGATCAGAGCGTTCCTTATTTCAAATCAGGATATTTTTGGTACGTCAGACATGAGAAAGGCGGGGAATACCCAATCTATTGCAGAAAAAAGGAATCGCTGGATGGAGAGGAAGAGCTAATTCTGGACGTCAATCTATTGGCAGAAGGGAAAAGTTATTACCAAGTAGCAGGAACATCCACCACTCCTGATCAAAAAATCCTTGCTTTTGCATCCGATGAAGTTGGAAGAAGGATCTATACCATCCATTTTAAAAATCTGGAAACAGATGAAATCTATTCTCATTCCATTCCAGAAACCACCGGAAATTTCTCCTGGGCAGCTGACAACAAGACTCTTTTCTTCTCCAAGCAAGATCCGGATACGCTTCGTGCGAATCAGGTTTTTAAATATGTTTTTGGAAGTGACACGTCAAAAAGTGAAATGATTTTTGAAGAAATGGACGAGGAATTCACGTGTCATGTCCACAAATCAAAGTCAGAAGCTTATTTATTTATTCATTCAGAAAGCACTATTTCATCGGAAATGAGATTTCTGGAAGCAAAAAATCCAGATGGGGAATTTCAGATTTTACAAAGCAGAATTCCACATTTAGAATATGCCGCAGATCACTACCAGGACCATTTCTGGATCCGGACAAATAAGGATGCACAAAACTTCAAATTAGTCAAAGCTCCAATAGCAAATCCTTCTCTGGAAAACTGGGAAGATGTCATCCCTCATCGAACAGAAATATTGCTGGAGGATTTTGATTTGTTTTCTCGTTTTTTGGTCACACAAGAGAGAAGTAATGGATTGGTCCAAATCCAAATCAAACCTTGGAAAGAATCAATCGGACATCAATTGCTATTCGACGATGAAACTTACACGGCTTGGATCAGCACCAATCCGGAATTTGATACAGAAATCCTAAGATTTGGATACAATTCGATGGTTTCTCCATCAAGTGTCTTTGATTATCAGATGATCACAAAGGAGAAAACTCTTCTTAAGCAGCAGGAAGTTGTAGGCGGATATGATTCCTCAGCCTATCATTCTGAAAGAATCTGGGCAGAGGCAGGAGGTGGTGTCTTGGTTCCGATTTCCCTTGTTTACAAAAAAGAATTGTTTACCTCCGATTCCAAAAATCCCCTTCTGCTCTATTCATATGGATCTTATGGTTTCAGCATGGACGCTTACTTCTCCAGTACCAGACTGAGTCTTTTAGATCGGGGATTTGTCTTTGCTATAGCACATATCCGGGGCGGAGAAGATCTTGGTAGACATTGGTATGAGGAAGGTAAAATGCTCAAAAAAGTGAATACATTCTCTGATTTCATTGCTTGTGCTGAGCATTTAATTGAGAAAAATTATACTTCTTCCGCTCATTTATATGCTATGGGAGGAAGTGCCGGTGGATTATTGATGGGCGCTGTAATGAACAAGCGTCCTGATCTTTTCCACGGAATAGTGGCCAATGTTCCTTTTGTAGATGTAGTAACTACTATGCTGGATGAAAGCATTCCTTTGACAACCGGGGAATTTCAAGAATGGGGGAATCCAAAGGATAAAGAATATTATGATTACATGCTATCCTATTCTCCCTATGATAATATCGAACGTAAAGCATACCCAAATCTCCTAGTGACTTCTGGTTTGCATGACAGTCAGGTTCAATATTGGGAACCTACTAAATGGGTTGCAAAACTTCGGGAATTGAAAACAAATTCAAATCTGTTGGTCCTTCACACCAATATGGAGGCAGGACACGGAGGTGCTTCCGGGAGGTTCAATTCGCTGAAAGAGCTTGCTTTGGAATATACCTTTTTATTGTTTTTGGAGAATTTGATCCCACTTCAGAAAGATTAAAAATGCATTTTTTTGAATTAAACAAAATTTAAAAAGCTTCAAAACCAAAAAACCAAAGATAGGGAGAAGTGATTTTTGCCTAACTTTGACCAAACCTATCTAAATCTATTCATGAAAATTGCCCTGATTGCCCATGATGGTAAAAAAGCCGACATGGTTCACTTTTTGAGCGGATTTAAGGAAAAGCTACATCGAGCAGATATCGAATTAGTTGCGACCGGGACTACCGGGACGCACATAGAAAGAGCTGGTTTCAAAGTCCAAAAAATGCTTTCGGGACCCGTCGGAGGAGATGCTCAGATTGCCGCAATGGCGGCTCAAAAGGAATTGGCCATGGTCATTTTCTTCCGAGATCCGCTAGACAGACACCCACATGAACCCGATGTGCAAATGCTGATGAGGATTTGTGATGTTCACAATATTCCCTTAGCTACTAATCCTGCTTCGGCAGAACTTATGTTTCAAGCCTTAATTTAAACCCTTCATGGAACCTAAAACCATAAAAAGAATTGGAGTACTCACCTCAGGCGGAGACTCTCCAGGAATGAATGCTGCCATACGAGCAGCGGTACGAGCCGGATTTTATTACAACATTGAAATGTATGGGATCTACCGCGGTTACGAGGGAATGATCCAAAATGACATTAAGAAACTCGATTCCAAACATATCACTCACGTATTGGAAAGAGGAGGAACGTTCTTAAAATCAGCAAGAAGTGAAGAGTTTCGTACTGTAGAAGGCCGAAGAAAAGCCTATGAGAATCTGAAACTCCATGAAATTGATGCATTAGTTGTGATTGGAGGAGACGGATCTTTGACAGGAGCACACTTGTTTTTTCAAGAATATGGCATTCCGTCTATTGGATTGCCTGGTACGATTGATAACGATCTTTCAGGAACTGATTTTTCGATAGGTTTTGACACGGCTTGTAATACAGCAATTCAGGCGATAGACAAGATTCGGGATACTGCTACCTCACATGATCGATTGTTCTTCGTGGAAGTGATGGGGCGTGATGCAGGATTTATCGCAATCAATGCCGGAATTGGAAGTGCTGCAGCAGCTATATTAATTCCAGAGAAAAAAATGCTGATTGAAGAACTGATCGAAAAACTTAAAATCAGGACTAAAGCGAAAAAGTCTTCAAATATTGTGATCGTAGCTGAAGGCGGCAAAAGCGGAGGAGCTGCGGAGATCGCAGAAAAAGTGAAAAAATTCCTGCCTTATTATGATATCAAGGTCACAATTCTTGGTCACCTCCAACGAGGAGGCGCTCCTACTTCCTTTGACAGACTTCTTTCCTCCAAGCTTGGAGTCGCTGCCATCGAAGGATTACTGGCCGGAAAGTACGATGTAATGGCAGGTGTAATCAATCAAAAAGTAGTCTACACTCCAATTAAAAGGGCAATCGTCGATGATAAAACTGTTGATGAAGAGGATTTCAGAATTGCAAAAATTCTATCGACTTAAATAAAAGACCCACAAAATCTGCGGGTCTTTTTTTGGGAAAAACTTTACAATCCCGAATTGAATTTCACGCTTCACACAATCGCTTTTTTAAGCTTTTCCAAAGACTCTTTCAGTCCCTTTCCTTCTTCCGATTCTGCAAATTCCAATCCCTTGAGTAAGATTTCCAAATGCTCTTCCTCAGCTTTTTTATCTGCAGGACTTCCAGCTCTTTTCCAAACATCCAAGTAAGATGCTTTAAGAGCTTTCCATTTACTTTCGCTTAGTTTTTTTTCAAGAGCAAAGGCTGATAACAAAAGGCTGGTCTGGGTCACAAAATCCCAATATCCTTTTTTCTCTATAGGCTGATCATTCAGCGCATTGGTTAGATCTTCCAGAAGTTTTCGAAGTTTGATTTTTGGTTTGTCACCGAATGTAAATTCTGTCCCTGATAACAACTCATAGATTCTCCCGAGTTGTACTGTATTGTTGATCGCATACGAGTCTTTGAGATTTTTGACTTTTGCTGCTTCAAAATACGCAAGTGACGAAAGCTTCAAGGTCTCCAGAAATTCCTCCTTATTATCAGAGTTCAGAACCATCAGTTTCCTCTTGTAAGCACTTCCGAGCAAACTATGACGCTCGGCTGTAGAACCTAGAGAAATCAAGCTCTTCAGTTGGTTGATCGCTCTTTCGATTCCTTCAATCGATTTGTTTCTATTTTCAGGCGAAAGGGAAAACTCCTCCACACAATATTTGCAGGTAATGTTACAGTATTGCTCCATTGCACGGAAAGAAAATCCAGCCCTCTCTAGCTTAATGAGTTTCTCATATAGTTCAATCGCTTTTCCATATTCCCCCAGCTTATTATAGACTTCGGCCTTGTATTCTAAAATTTTATCACTGGAAAGGTTTGATTTCTTGAGGCCTTCTTCAAGTTCCTCAAGCTTTTTCTTCGCATTTTCTTTTGAAAGGTTTTTCGACTCAAGTGAATAGATCATGTTGTAAAGCTCCAATTCAATTTCTTCCAACAGAAAAAATCCTTGTCCTGATTTGGAAGCAAAAGCCTGCCCATCAAGTTTATAAAATGGATCCCCATAACACTGGTAGGCTCCCCATGTATTGGTTCGTCCTTTATAGCGCTCATAGATCAGTTTGCGAGCAGACTTAGTCGACTCACCAAAAGGAGTTCCGCTCAAAAGGCAACTATAAAATTTATCACAAAAATCAAGAGCCGCTGCATCATCAATTGCCCAACCGGCTACAATGACTGCTTTGACACCGATTTCGATCAATTGCGTTCCAATATTTGCTGCCAGTCTGTTTCGGAACTGGTTTTGTTCCTCCGCTTTGCTGTCCATTTGTCCCAGATAGCAGCAATTGACAAATACAAATTCAGGGACCTTGCTCATTTGAGCAATATCACTCGTGGTCAGGAAGTTTCCGTCTCCTATCACCATGCCTGAAGGTTTGTTTTCATCGGCACTAAAAACGCCATGGCCAGCTAGGTGAATGAGCTTATAATTTTGCGTAAAGAGCTTAAGTATGATCTCTGAAGTGGAACCTTTGATCAAACTTTCTGTCTCAAAACCATTGCTTTTCAGCTTCTCCGCCACTGATACTCCTTCTTTTTCAGCGCCTTTCAATTGAGGCATGTATCCTTTCAGATCCGGATCACCTACGACAAGAGCCCTTTTGTCGAGTACTGTTGCAACATTTTTTCTGAATTCTGTGGTAGCTAGCTGCCTGACCATACCCGAATGAATGCATAATGGCAATCCGTTTAAATCTTCCTGAAGCATTTCCCATGGAAAATTCGCCGTACGCTTATCCAACACCCAAGTGATGTTGTTTTGACGCTTCAGATCCTCCTTAAATTCAAAAGGAACTAACAGCTCAAACATGGTTTTGGCGATTTCAGGTTCGTATTGGTTTTTAACCGTCATCCCCTCAAGCAAAGTCTCAATGTTTCTCACGTTTGTTCGAAGCGGAATTTCTTTTTCACTGGCTCCTGTTGTAGCCATAGCCATACGGATTTTGCGCCCGAATCCTTGATTTATTCCTTCAGTCTGTTCTTCGGTCACCTTGATCCGAGTCCACCAATCATTCGTATTGTCATAAGGAATTCTGGAAAGTCTGCCTACTTTTTGGATCAAACAAAGATTAGGAACACTGATATTAAACTCCCGGCTTCCGTCCTGTTCGATGTTTTTGACAGTTCGCAAGATGCCCAAAGCGCGATCATGGTAAAGCTCAATAACTTCTATTTCCTCAATTAATTTAACTTTTCCATTGTACGTTTTCCGGATATTTCTATTGGCTTCCTGAATGCCCAGAATGATAGACCGAATCGAAGAATCGCACGAAAACCCTCCATAAGATGTAGCTAACGCAATAATTGAGATTCCCATAATTTCCTTTTTCACAGGCACCGGATTTTCAGCAGCGGTTTCAGAAATAGCGTCTTCCTCTCTAACATTTCTGATAGTGAGGTAGCGCGCAATTCCTTTCGAAACGGTCACCATTAATTGATAAGGGGTCAATTCCCCGGGAATCCCCATTCCAACTACCACCGTGCCGGGAAACTGCTTGTCTGTGGCCTCAATATCCTTTGTCAATACAATTTGATGCGTACCAATTGGTCCAGGATACAAACCCAAACTCAATAATCTAGCGAGTTCACCATCCAATTTCATATTTACAACCTTTTCGGTAGTCAATATCGAGTCGTATTGGAAATGCCCTGTCAAGACCGGATAATTTGCATGTGTCAAATCACCATGACAAACTTTTACCTGAACCGGTGTTTCCTGATCCCTCATTTCCCCGTCAGAACCTAGACCAAGCAGTGTGTTGATGGTGTTTTGTTCACTAAGGTCAAAAATCTCCTCTTCCCTTGCTTTAAAATTCTGTTCATCTCCTCGAACTATAGGAAGTGTGTTTTGAAGCCTACCGGTCTTTCCTTGGTTCAAAATATCCTCAATCGCACCGAAAAGCTTTTTCTCTAGTGATAGCCCACCGTGGGTTACATTGGCATAGTAGAAATGATTGAGATCACGGATACCTTTTGGAATCCCGCTTTCCCAAGTCACACTCTCATCTCCTTGGTTGGTTGCATAGAAAACAAGATTCCCATCTTTGATTTCCAGGTCGGAAACGGTAAACTTTTTCTTTCTGCTTTGGCCCGCGATATAGAAAATATTGTCGTAGTTAATTTTTTCTTCTTGTTGCACTACTAACTCCTGATACTTACCAAATCCTTTCAGGTCTGTTTCATTTGGAATTGGCCAGGATTCGTCTCCAGAGGCTTTTCGAAGCTTCTCCCAAAAAGCCCGGTCCGAAAAATCATGCTTCCCGGATTTATTTATTGGCAGCAAAGCAAGTATTCCAGGGAAATTGACAAAAACACTTAACAGGTCTTTGGTAGAATTGAGGATGTCAATTTTCGCTAAAAGCTTGATGATGCCGTCTTTTCCAAATAGCACATAGGGAATTCGGTATGAGCCTCCCAATGGTGAACCCAAGAATAGAATCTTGAAGCCAGAAAGTACATTCAATTGGTGATACGTTTTGGGATGATAAATCATAAAATCCCGGATTAAAACTCCTCCCATACTATGTCCTACCATTTTAATAGGCTGCTTAAATTCCAGGAGTTCTAGAACTTTTTGATTGAGTAATGCAGCATTTTTTTCCATGGTGAGCCTCCAGTCAAACGGAAACGCAACCACATCGTAGTTTTTGCTCAGATATTCCCCCAGATTTTTATAAGAAGTTTTGATCAGCGAATCTGCACTGAGCACATCTTCATCTGATGGCCTGAGATTTTTCAAATCGCCAATAAGGAACCTCCCATAGTTAATCCAAAGAAGATCTTTCGTGTCTTTCAAATTGGACCCCATAATTCCCGGAAGCAAAATCAGAATCGGTTTTTTGCCACTTACCTCCGTTCCGGTATATCTTCCTCCTTCGAGGAACAGGCCTCCCCTTTCTCCTGAACGAAGGAAGGTGATGCCATCGGTTCTGTTTTGGCCAATAAAATTTTCTGTTTTACCTAACAACCCGGAAAGAATTGTCCTTCTGACTATCGGGGTTTTGAAGTATTTGATATGGTCGATTTTCCCGCTTTGCTCCATGTAGAGAAATACATTCCCCTTCACTCTTTTAGCTCCAAACTCCATACTTGCGGTGTCTACGACCAAGTCATTTTTCCCCAAGAAAAAGAACTTCCCAACCAACACAACCAGACTCTTGAAAGAAATGCTCAGCTCACTACTGCCTGCTATGACGATGAGGTGAGATTTTATCTCCATTTTAGTCCCTTGATAATTAAGGACCTTGATAAAAGGTGAATCTGGATTCATTGACTCCAAGCCGGGAAGAACGGAGACATCATCCTTGGTCTCAATTGAAGCCATTACCAACTCTTTGAAAGTGGTGAAGATTGGATTGGTCACACTGCCAATCGTAACTCCTAAGAGATTGATGACCACATTGAGAAACATATCCAGCCGCTTGGAGGCAAGGGTGGTGCCGTTTGCAGGACAAGCAACACGGACTACACGATCGATATTGATCGATTTGTTACGAAGCAATGCCGCAATATTTTCTATAGTCTTCAAGTCTCCGGTACGTTCGCTTTTTTCCAAAACGGTCTTTTCTTCCTTTCCAAAACCTTCCGGATAGGAAGAAAATCTGGCAAACACATCGGCCACAAGTCCCCCCCTAGAGTGAGTCAGAAGGTCTAGAGTAATGCCATCAGGCAAACTCTGCAGCGCAGCAAAGACGTTTTCCAAAGGACTGCAAGTCAAGGTGCGGTGCTGTAGCGCAAGGATATTATTTTCCCCGTAGCCATTGACCATTTCAGTCCATTCCTCCGATCCTTTCATCTCTACAAATGATCCCAATGTAGAGGAGCCAGTTCCGTGAACCAGCAATAAAAATTTGTTTGAAAGATCCCTTTTAGAAAAATCTACTTTCGCCAACTCAAAGTCTCTTGAAACAGAAAGGACTACTGCTGCACCTTCATTTTCAAATGTCTGACCAGCAAACTTCAGCGCACTGTTTTCTGCTTTCGTTGCGAGATGGCGGATTCCAGGCTGGATGACTTGATTTTTAACAAAAACTTTAACTGCCTTGATGGCTACCTTTTGGACTATGCTCCGGTCCTGCTCGTCGGTTTCGATATCGCCGGAAAGGTAAATCTCATCCCCATCCCCGCTACGTTTGAGTTCTTTGGAAAAAATCTGCTTAACCGAATCTGAATCCCCCAGCCAAAATGAATTGTCCTCAAAGCTCAGTTCCAAAATTTCCCCTTCTTTGAGTTCAACTACTTGCTCGGGGACATCGCTTCGGGTGGAACTTTCGACAGTAAAAGTCTTTTGGACGTTGTAGTATCCCATTGCCTGATCTTCGGCTTGAGAGATTTCTTTAGGCAACTCCTGACCTCTTAATTTGATTCTGAATGTTGACATGATGTAAAAGATTTTTAAAAAGAGTGGGAAAACTACGCTCTTGACAAGTAATCAAAAAAACAAGCCTTATCAGAGTACATAGGTAAAATATAGATTCACAGACTATTAAATCTATATAGTTATTCTGTGCGATGCAAAAAAGTGAGAACAGATTTATTCAATTTGAATATCTCAGGAAAAAGTCAAAGGAATCAAGATTCTATCCTGATAAAAAAACCTGAGACGAAATCAATACGGGTTAAAAATCGCGGAAAAAATGTTGTTGCTTCTTTTTACTGGTTAAAAATTTATTTTAATTAATCTCAACTCACCAGTTCCCTACTTATTTCATTCATCACTTCAGACGAGATTTGAAAAGACTTTAATCTTGCTTCGTGGTCAAAGATATTAGTCGTGATCATCAGCTCATTCACTCCTGTGTACTTGATCAATTCCTCTAATCCAGCGAATATTGATTCTTTGGACCCTACAAAAGTTACTGCCATCATGTTTTGAATGGCTGCGGCTTCTTGTTCTGTCCATACCTTGCTCATATCGGAAACCGGTGGCATCAACTTATAGGATTTCCCTCGGATAATCCCCAAAGCCATCTGATAAAAAGAGGTAACCAAAAATTGGGCTTCCTCGTCTGTATCTGCTGCAATCACATTGACACAGGCCATCACATAGGGTTCCCTTAATTGCTCGGATGGCTTGAAATTTAATTGATAATATTTCACAGCCTGAATAAAATAAGTAGGTGCAAAATGACTTGCAAAAACATAAGGAAGTCCTTTTTCTGCCGCCAAAACAGCACTGCTCATACTAGATCCCAAAAGGTAAATTGGGATATTAAGTCCTTCAGCCGGAAACGCTCTTACCTCTGACCGGGAGTTTTCCAATGAAAAATAAAGCTGTAAATCCTCCAAGTCATGTGGAAAATCATTGACGGTTTCCATTCGGCCTCTTCGAAGGGCTGAAGCTGTTTTCTGGTCAGTACCGGGTGCTCTTCCCAATCCCAAGTCCATTCTGCCGGGATAAAGAGTTTCCAAAGTCCCGATCTGCTCGGCCACCATCAAAGGACTATGATTAGGAAGCATTATTCCCCCTGAACCCACCCTAATTTTCTTTGTTCCCCCAGCGATGTATCCCATGAGAATTGTCGGAGCAGAACTTCCAACGCTTGACATATTATGATGCTCCGCAAGCCAAAACCGCTTGTAGCCCCATTCTTCAGCTTTCTGAGCCAAATCTAGACTTCTCTGATAGGCATCAGCTGCATCCGCATTCTTTCTGATAATGGCTAAATCCAAAATGGAGTAGGGAAAAATATCTTTCATAAGCTTCTTTTCTGACCCTTTCTCAACTTTGATTTTTCATAAATCGTTCGAGGGAACCAATCGTAGGGATTTCTTTTCCTTGAAAAAAGGAGGCCTAAACCTCCATTTAATTAGTAATCTTTCAGAAACACCCTGCTCGAATTCCCTTTAAGTCTCAATGTGCCAGCTCCTCCTTCACTTTCTCCCAAACTGAAAATAACTTCCTCAAATCCAGACGGAAGATCAATTTCAACCTCCACTATTCCCACATTATGGACCACAAATATTTCCTGTGCGCCGGACATGCGGAAATATGCCATCACGGTTTTAGGGAGATCCAATTCCGAAAGTTCTAACCTACCAATCGCCAAGGCAGGATATGAACTCCTCATTTGGATCAATTTTTTGTAATGATTGAAATAGCTGTTGGGATCCTTTCTTTGTAATTCCAAGGGAGTGACCCTCGCATCGGTTGTGTATTTGGCTTCGATCCAATGAGCACGGCCCAAGTCTTTGGCCTTTTCATCCCATAGGAAAGGCTCACGGATATTCTCATCCGGCTTCAACCCGAGCATTCCTATTTCCTCTCCATAATAGAGATAGGGAGCTCCGGGCATCGTCATTAGAATTAAACTGGCTTGTTTGTATTTCGCAGGATCAGAACCCAACTCATTCAGCAGTCTGGGTTGATCATGATTGGACGAAAATGTCGCGTCAATAAAACTCGGTGTGATTCCTTGATAAAAATCGATGATCTCCTTTTGCTTTTTAGCCAAAAGCATCCCGTCTTGGTTATTCAAAGCCTCAAGCAAAGTGTAATGAAAATCAAAGTTGAACAATGCCGGAAGACCAGGCAGATAAGGTGCCACCACTTCTTTTTTGTCATAGACTTCTCCGACTAGGTAAACGTCTGGCTTAATGGCTTCCATTTTCGCTCGGAATTCTATCCAAAACTCATGATTGTCCAGCGGGCGATCATCCGGGAAAATATGTTTGGCAGCATCCAACCGGAATCCATCCACTCCAACTTCCTCCAGCCAAAATCGACCTATATCGTAGATTTCTTCCCGTACTTTCGGATTATCAAAATTCAGATCCGGCATCCCTCCCCAGAAGAATCCGTAGTAAAAATCCTCGCCTTTCCCCGGATCATGCCATTGGCGAATATTATCCGAATCGAGGGTAATGGTCTTTTTATTTAAAAAATCAGCGATGGTATCTTTCTGAGCCCAAACATAATAATTCCGATAAGGATTTTCCCGGCCGGATTTAGCTTCCAAAAACCAAGGATGATCGCTTCCGGTATGATTGATGATAAGATCGATCACAATTTTTATATCCCGTTTATGGGCTTCATCAAGCAGTATTTTGAAATCCTCCATTGTCCCATAATCAGGATGTACAGCCTTGTAATCGGTCACGTCATACTTGTGATAAGTCGGTGAAGGCATGATCGGCATAAACCAAATCGCATTGGCACCCAATTCCTTCACATAATCCAGTTTTTGGGTTACACCGTTGAAGTCTCCAATGCTGTCTCCGTTGGAATCATAAAAAGATTGCACAAAAATCTCATATGTCACGCCTGCATTGGGCCAGTAGTTTTTGATTTCAGGAACTTCTTTTTGATCACAGGCAGCAAAAAAAGCGACGCCGGTTACCAAGATTGTTAATTGGGTATTTCTCATAATAAATCAGGGGTAAAAAAGAAAAAGTCACCGCTTAGAGTGACTTTTTCAATGTATTTATACTAGAATTAATTTCTATTCACTGCATTAAGCATATCAAAGGCAAGCTCAAGTCGCTTCACGAAGTTTTCTTCTCCTTTTCGCAGCCAAGCTCTAGGGTCATAATATTTCTTATTTGGACTATCAGCGCCATCCGGATTTCCTAATTGGCTTTGAAGATATCCTTCACTTTTCTTGTAGTACTGTAAGATACCTTCCCAGAATGCCCATTGCATATCTGTATCAATATTCATCTTGATAGAACCGTAACTATTTGCTTCGCGAATTTCTTCAACAGAAGAACCGGATCCACCATGGAATACGAAGTTCAAAGGTTTGCCTATAGTACCGTATTTCTCGTTGATATAGTCCTGAGAGTTTTTCAAAATTATTGGCTTCAAACTCACATTACCAGGCTTGTAAACACCATGAACGTTTCCAAAAGCAGCTGCAATCGTAAACAAATCACCTATCTGTTTGAGGTTCTCATACGCGTAAGCAACCTCAGAAGGCTGAGTATATAATTTTGATGAATCAATGTCGCTGTTATCAACACCATCTTCCTCACCGCCGGTTACTCCCAACTCAATTTCAATAGCCATATCCAGCTTTTTGAATTCTTTGAAATAGGAACAAGAGATTTCAACGTTTTCGTGAAGAGGTTCTTCAGAAAGATCCAACATGTGAGAACTGAAAAGTGGCCTTCCATGCGTTGCATGAAATGCTTTTCCTGCTTCAAGCAAACCATCTATCCATGGAAGCAATTTTTTTGCTGCGTGGTCGGTATGTAAAATTACCGGAACACCGTAAGCTTCTGCCATTTGGTGAACGTGGTGTGCACCTGAGATACCACCTGCGATACTTCCTTGCTGCTTATCGTTTGGAAGACCTTTTCCTGCGAAAAATTGAGCTCCACCATTCGAAAATTGAATGATTACTGGGGAGTTTACTTTTTTAGCTGTCTCCATTACCGCATTCACCGTATTGGTATTGATGACGTTTACGGCCGGCATAGCGAACTCGCTCTCTTTTGCATAAGCATAAAGGTCTCTGAGTTCCTCACCATATTTTACTCCTGGTTTAAATTTCATGTCTGAATTAGGTTTGATTATTTTTTTATAAAGCGCTTACGAAGCACTATTTTGTTGTCGAAGGCTTCAAAGATATAAATCCCTGACTGAATATTACTTACATCCAATTCTAAAATCTTGCCCCCAAACCCTAAAGTCCCTTCTTTTAAAACTCGCCCGGTCATGTCCACGATCCGGTAATTTGACTCCTTCATTTCGATTGGAAACTCAATCATAAGCTCTTTATCAACTGGTACGGGATAGAGTTTGAATGATCCTGAAGTGCTTATTTCATTCGGAATTGCTGTTACAAAATCTACCTGCACAATTCCTGATTCCGGCTTTGGAAGAGGCTTGTTGGTGAAGAGCAAAAACTCACTGGATCGAAGGTTAAAATTGGCTGTGGTCCCGGTCAGATTTAATTCTTCCCCGGTGAAATAATTATACCATTTTCCAGATTTTGGAAAGCTCAGAGATATATTTCCCACACTGGACAAACTAAAATTCCCATGCAAAACCACGTCCATATCCGGATGCTCGAGCGTTATTGATTTCAGATTGGAGTCAAGAGAAAGAGTAGTTTTTTGAGGCTTGTTGAAAGCAATATGATCATCTTTCAACTCAATCATTTCCTGATATAACTTGAAAAGCCGCATGCGATTAGGGTCATTCAAATACTGCCATTTAGTTGGTTTGATTGCCAGGCGGTCATTATTGAGTTCTACATCATAACCGAATTCTCCAAACTGCCAGATCATTTTGGGACCGGGAATTCCCATGTAAAAAGCAGTTAGAAGTTGATTTCTATTCACCGCATTTTCCAATTGCTTCAGGTTGATCGGAGAAATGGCACCAAAATTCAGCGTCTCCCACATGACCCTTTCCTCATCATGACTTTCCTGATAGGATATCAGGTTTGGGTTTTTCCAGTTGCGGGTGCCAAAATACGCCCAATCAAAGTTTTTGTTTTGGCCTTTTGCCATTTCTCGGAAATCGAAATTCATATTTCCCCAAAACATTAACCCATAATCTGCTAATTCTTTCTCCTCTGCATTCACGGCCAAATGCTCCAAAATCACATAGGAATCCGGATGTTTTGCTTTGATCCGATCGTAGATATGTTTCCAGATTTTGATCCGACTGGGATCATATTGACTCCATTGGTCCACGTTTGTACCTGAAGTAACCTGAGTAAAACCTTTGCTTAAGTCGAATCGGAAACCATCGACTTTGTATTCTGTCAGCCAATAATTGTTCACCGAATCGACAAAAGCCTGGGTGTATTTGCTTTCATGATTGAAGTCGTATCCGACATTGAACGGATGCTTCGCTACCCGGTTAAACCATGGATTGTCAAGAGTCGGAGCTCCGAATTCTTCATCATTGAAAAGCCTGACCATCGGATTTTGTCCGAAAGCATGGTTCAAAACCATATCCATAATGATCACTATTCCTTTTCCGTGCGCCTCGTCAATAAGTCGCTTCAAGTCATTTTTTGTACCGTAATATTTATCTGGAGCAAAGAAAAAAGAAGGATTGTAGCCCCATGAAAGATTGCCTTCAAACTCTCCGACTGGCATTAGTTCGATCGCATTTACTCCCAGATCTTTCAGATAATCCAACCTGTCGATTACTGCCTGATAAGTTCTCTTGTCGTCAAAATCTCTTACCAATAACTCGTAGATGACCAATTCTTCAGGATTTGGTTTTTCGTAAGCGGTGTTTTTCCAGAGGTAAGAATCCTGAGCTGTTTGAAGATAGGTTGCTTGATAGGTAGTTTTTCCGCTTGGATAGGGCATTAAACCCGGATAGCGATTTTGGGTGACGATTTCCTGATCATTGTTTGGATCAGACGTTTTGTCTGCATAAGGATCTCCGATTCGAATGGTTCCATCTACGAGGTATTGGAAAATGTACTCCTTCTTGGGAACGAGATTCGAAATTTTAATCCAAAATATCTTCCATTCAGGAGTTTTATTCATCTGATATTCCGGCAAAATTTTCCAGTCATTGAAATCCCCAATGGCATGAACTAGTTTTTTGCCCGGAGCTTGCAGGGCTAGAATAACTTCAGTTTCAGAAATATAATTGATTCCAAGTTTGGCTCCGGCTGGTAACGTCGCCACTACAGATGACCTAAAAACCTCGATATCGATGGTCTGCGAATCTTCATTAGCTCCACTTTTTGCTTTGGCCACCAACTTGAAATTACCGGCCTGAGAAGCTGTGTAGTTATAATTCAGGCTTTCTACACTTGTAGCCTTCCTGACTTCAATACCATCAAGCTCAAATGAAATATCTGAAACTTCTGAGGCTGTCGCTTTGAAATCAAATAATTCACCTACTTCTAATGAGACAGAACTGGATAGAGGGGAGGAAAAAGAAATCTGAAATTCTTGAGCCAAGTCAACAAAAAAATCACCGTTTGCACTGGTTTTACCCTCTTTAGTGCCGTCGCCATTTCTGAAAACCATCCCCAATCGATAAATATTCAGCCCGTTCGGGTTGGTAAAAAACTCATTTGGCACCAATTCGAACGTGTAAATATTCGTCTGACCCGATACTTTGGTCATTTTTGCTTTTAGATCGGTTGTTGCCCAAGTGAACGGAACAATCGACCAGGTATTGGAAGTTGCGCTTTCCGTCACTGCACCAATGTGGATATAAACATCGCAATTGCAGTCTTTGAGACTAGTTGTTCCTTTGGAGGCGTCGTATATAATCTTAACCTTTTGCGACGCTACAGGTAAAACTGGTTCTGTAGTGACTTGAGCTAAAACTCCGCTAAATGCTTGGAAAAAAATGAATAGGAAGAAATAAGAAAACCTGTTTTTCATTGGATTAGATATGAACTTTCTTTTTCGCAAAACTATGTTTCCTGTAATCTGGAAACTTTGGATCTAAATCAGTTTGCTTTGAAAAGGATGATTTTTTGAGTGAAATCCACCGATCTTCTCAAAGCTCAGAATTAGAGATTAGATGCAGGATAACAATCAAATATGATCATTTAAGAACTCATGAACCAAATAGAGAAGTTATCAATAGGCTTAATTTTTGAATGCAATCGTTTGCGGTAACGTTTGCATTCAAAAACATTTTTCTCCACTAAACACATTAAGGTCTTTTTTCTCAATGATTTGACTAGATTTAAAACAGTAGGAATTAAGTTTTATTAAAGTCACTCCGTCTCAGATCAAGTTAGATTTCATGAAATTAGGGCAAGCCACAATCAAAGACATAGCAGCAGAATTGAATGTTTCTGCTTCCACTGTTTCCCGCGCACTGAAAGATTATCCAGGCATTAGTAATGAGACTAAAAGAAAGATCAGGGAGCTTGCCGAAAAATTAAATTACAGACCAAATGCCATCGCGCTTTCACTTCGAAAAAGCAGGTCTTTTACCATTGGTGTGATTATCCCTGAGGTAGTTCATTTTTTCTTTTCAACAGTAATAAGTGGTATTGAGGAAGTGGCTTTCTCCAGAGGATATAATGTGATCCTGACTCAAACGAATGAAAAACTTGCCAGAGAAATGTCAAGTATAGAAACGATGCTTGACAATCAAATCGATGGAATTTTGGTAAGTTTTTCGAAGGAAACAACGGACTTTGAACATTTC
This sequence comes from Algoriphagus sp., assembly GCA_046597285.1. GTDB lineage: Bacteria > Bacteroidota > Bacteroidia > Cytophagales > Cyclobacteriaceae > Algoriphagus. The sequence continues at coordinate 124,300 of JBKJKX010000092.1, forward strand.
TCAAAACTTCTCAATCAGGGATATCCGATTGTGTTTTTCGATAGAGTGCCTGAAATCCCCAATGCAATCAGTGTCATGGTTGATGACTACAAAGGAGCTTACAACGCGACCGATCACCTTATCTCACAAGGATATCGAAATATCATTCATTTGGCTGGCCCGAAAAATCTTAAAATCAGTCAAGAAAGAATCCGGGGATATCAAGACGCCTTGCTCAACAATGGGATGAAAATCAATCCTGATTTCATTGTAGAGTGTCCCATCGGAACTGACAAAGAAAGTCAAGAAATTACTTCCAAACTTCTGAAAACTCTAGCCGAAAGGCCGGATGCATTTTTTGCAAGTAATGATATCGCTGCCGTAGGTGCGATGATCGCCTGCAAAGCTACCGGATTGAAAATTCCTGAGGATGTTGGAATAATTGGATTTAGCAATTGGCAGTTTTGTACGATGATTGATCCATCTCTCTCGTCAGTATCTCAGCCTGGGTCGAGAATGGGAGCTAAGGCCACCGACATCTTGTTGGATATCATCGAAAAGAAGCTGGACCCAATGACCATTATAGAGCCTTTTGTCATGGAAACAGAACTTTTGATCCGAAAATCATCTGTAAAACTCTGAGCGTTAAAAAAAAGCCATCCTTTTTCAAAAATAGATGCAATCGATTGAATAGGTCAAGACTTGTACTCAGGCCATCTTAAACAGTTAAGTAAGTTTGTTATCCCTCCTGCCTGATTGAATAGCTTGTTTTTATCATTGCCCATCGTTCCTAAATTCGCAAGTCTCAAATCCAAAACTTTGGGAAAAATCCAATGAAAGACCAATCCCCTATCACCAAAAAATCTTCCTCAGCCCGTTCAATTGGAATGGGATCAGTTTTGTCCTGGCAAAAAACATCAAATGGACTAGAGGGGATTTCTGAAACTGCACGTTTCAAAATAACAGTTTATGGTTCGGGGATAATCCGCATTCAGGCCGGAAAATTTGAAGAATTTGATCCTAATCCTTACTCAGTAGTAGCTGAACCAAATCCCGGAGTTTTCAACGTGGAAGAAAACCCACAAAATCTTACCCTGAAAACCGAAAAACTCTGTCTGAAACTTAACCTGAACAGTTTTGCTCTTAGTTTTTATGATTTGGATGGACACCTTCTGAACTCAGATGATCCATTGGGTATCTCTTGGGTCGGAACAGAGGTCGCAAATTTCAAGCAAGTTCAGCTAAATGAAAGGTTCATAGGATTAGGAGAAAAAACCGGAAACCTGGATCGATCCGGCAGAGCATTTACCAACTGGAATACGGATTATTTCGCCTACGGTATCGGAGACGATCCTTTATATATGAGCATTCCTTTTTACATAGGCGTGCATCCCAAGGGAGTCTATGGGATTTTCATGGACAATACCCACAAAACAGTTTTCAACTTTGGAGCATCGAACAACCGATTCATTTATTTCAGCGCTGAGGACGGGGATATGGATTACTATTTTATCCACGAACCATCTGTTGCAGGCATTATTTCAAGCTATACACATCTAACCGGGAAAATGAAATTGCCCCCAAAGTGGGCATTGGGTTTCCAGCAATGCCGGTATTCCTACTATCCTGAACAGGAGGTTTTGACTTTGGCAAATACCTTCCGGGACAAAAATATGCCTGCCGATGTGATTTACTTAGACATTCATCACATGGAAGCCTACAAGGTTTTTACTTTTGACGGAGTAAAGTTTCCTGACGCGAAAAGTCTGATAAGTCAGTTGAAAAAATTAGGATTCAAGGTCGTGGTAATCCTGGACCCGGGGATCAAAATTGAAAAAAACTACCTCCCGTATGAAGAGGGAAAAGAAAAAGACTTATTACTCAAATACCCGGATGGCATTGATTACGAAGCTCAGGTTTGGCCGGGCTGGTGTGTTTTTCCTGATTTTACAAAAGCAGAAACCAGGAAATGGTGGACCGAAAAAATGGCTTTTTATACGAATGCCGGAGTGGATGGTTTCTGGACAGATATGAACGAACCTGCATCTTGGGGGCAGTTTACTCCAAATGTGATCGAGTTTGATTTCGAAGGAAATACCGCTTCACATCGTAAAGCCAGAAATATCTATGGCATGCAAATGGCCAGAAGCACGATGGAGGGGTCGATGCTTCAGAACAAAGGCGAAAGGCCATTCGTATTGACCAGATCTGGCTTTGCGGGTATTCAGCGATATGCTGCTGCCTGGACCGGTGACAACATTGCCAGCGAAGACCACATGCTGGCAGGAATCCGGTTGATCAACAGTTTAGGATTGAGCGGTGTGGCTTTCGCAGGATATGATATCGGAGGATTTGCGGGAGAGGCGACTAAGTCACTTTTTGCGCGATGGATGAGTATAGGCACTTTCTCGCCCTTGTTCAGAGTTCACTCCATGATCAATAGCAATGATGCGGAGCCTTGGGCTTTCGGTGAAGAAGTGGAAGAAATCTCGCGCAATTACATGAAGCTCAGGTACAAGATTCTGCCTACTATCTATAGCTCTTTCTATAAGGCATCTCAGACTGGTCTTCCTATTGTAGCGAGTTTGGCCATTGATTATCCAAATGATCAAAATGTCTACAAACCAGCTTTCCAAAACCAGTATCTTTTCTGCGATAGTTTCCTGGTGGTTCCGGTAGAAAGCTATAAGGAAATCACGAAGGTTTATTTACCTGAGGGCACCTGGTACAATCTTTTTAATGACGAATTTCACCTAGGACTGAAAACCATTTTTGCCGATTCAGCGCTGAATTATCTCCCGGTATATGTAAGAGGTGGTAGCATTGTTACCATGCAATCTGACGTCTCCCACACGGCAGAAAACCATGATGGAGTACTTCGAATCCATCTTTATGCGGGAATCGAGGAATCCAAATTTACCCACTATGAAGATGATGGAAATAGTCTTGCTTATCAGGATGATCAATTCCTGAAAAGAGATTTAATTTTTAATCCTGAAGAAAAGGAACTCGTTTTGGAAAAAACCGAAGGTTCATATAAAAGTGAATTTCACTCTTTTAGGATTTATTTGCACGGTTTCAAAACCGAAACTGTGACAATCAAGGGTGAATCGATCAGTTTGAAAAAAGAAAACTATGCCTTCTTAGGAAGGTTAACCAATTTTGATCCCTTTCCAGAGAATGAGCACAAGTTTATAACCATCCCGGGCCTACCGTATTTTGAGCTAGCCAACAGTTCTGATGAAATTGAAATTCAGGGAATTTTCTGATCTGCTTTGCGAGTTTTCACCTTTTAACTTAACCCAAAATGATTTTAAAAAAGAAGGAATTGAGTTTCTGGCAAATCTGGAATATGAGTTTTGGATTTCTGGGTATTCAGTTCGGATTTGCCCTGCAAGGTGGTTTCATGTCCCGAATCTTTCAAACGCTGGGCGCTGACAAAGACGCCATTCCATTTCTTTGGATTGCTGCTCCGCTAACCGGATTATTGATTCAGCCCATTGTGGGATATTTGAGCGATCAAACCTGGCACCCGAAATTTGGAAGGAGAAAACCTTTCTTCTTTATCGGAGCTGTTCTCAGTACGATCGCCTTATTTTTCGCCCCTTATTCTTCAGAACTTTGGATGGCTGCAGGATCACTTTGGATTCTGGATGCCTCCATCAATATCAGCATGGAGCCATTTCGCGCTTTAGTTGCAGACAAACTTCCGGATTCCCAGCGCTCTTATGGTTTTGTTGTTCAGACGTTGATTATAGGAATCGGAACATGGGTAGCATCAAACCTTCCGTGGCTCATGACTCAAATCGGAGTTCCGAATACTGCCCCTGATGGAGTGGTCCCTGATTCGGTTCGGTATGCATTTGCCATTGGAGCATTCGTGTTATTCTCCTCGATACTTTACACCATCCTACGAACAGAGGAATATCCTCCTGAAGATATGGAGGAATTTGAGAGGGAAAGAGCTGCCAAAAAAGGTGCTTTCTCGGGTATGAACGAGATTTTTAAAAACATCGTCGGGATGCCAAAGGTGATGCAACAGTTGGGAGTTGTTCAGTTTTTTTCCTGGTTTGCTTTCTTCACGATGTGGAGCTTCGCTACTCCTGCGATAACTGAGCATGTTTTTGGGGCTACAGATACAAGTTCCGCCGCCTACAATGATGCGGCAGATAGTGTAGGAAACTACCTCGGGACCTATGGATTGGTCTCGATGTTTTACGCGTTGATTCTTGCATTTTTCACCAGTCGTCTCAAGATCAACCGGAAACTACTTCACATGGTCAGCTTAATTATCGGGGGAATTGGTTTCATCCTGATCTATTACATTGATCAGCCATGGATGCTCCAC
>JBKJKX010000123.1:0-2665 GCA_046597285.1 Algoriphagus sp.
CGAATTAATCGCTCACAGAATAAAGAAACCATATTCCATAATTTGATCTCCAGAATGGTCAAAAAGGAAAAGCTGTATATTTCAAATATGATATGAATCTAGCCGGTCACCTCTATAGAAGGATTTAGAGGTATTTTTTAAAAAGTTTGAGAGAGAAGTCTCTAGGTTTTAAGCATTGCCAGTTGGGTTGCTTTGGAAAGACTTTCTTGGAGTTCTTTGTCAGGGTTATTCAGGAAATTGGGTAGGTGTAAATAGCTTGCCAAATGGAATCTGACGATAAGCTACCATATTAGAAGTGGCCCATGATTTTTTGAGTTGTTTTCTGATCACCTCCATGAGTAGCAGGGAGATCAGTGCGCACCAGATCTGGATTTCGATGGCATTTTGGTTGTCTCCCAAGAAATAACGAAGAGTAAAGTTTTGCTTTAGTTTTTTAAACAGCAGTTCAATTTGCCATCTGTATTTGTAAATGGCTGCTACATTGGCTGCTTCCATCTCCAGATTGTTGGTTAGGAATACGAGAGGTTTCTGGTTTTTTTCATCCCAATATGCAATTCTGCGGAGTTTGAGTTGATGTTTTTGATTGTTCACAGTATACTGGACCGTCAGGGTTTCATCCTTGAGGATTTCATGGTCTTTGTCTTGGGGGAGGTCGATTTCTTCAAGGCTTTCAAACTGAGCATTGTTTTTCATCCGAGTGATGAAGAATATACTGCATTCATTCCATTGGGCGTACTGGTGATAATCGGTGTAGACTTTGTCCATGACCAGAAACGACCCTTCTGTAAGGTGGAGATGCTTGAGAAAAGTGTGGTCATGGCGACTGCCTTCGGTAAACCTGACCAGACAGGGCATCAATTCAGCAGCATGAATCAGGACGTGGGCTTTGATACCTCCTTTACTTCTGCCGTCCTTTCTGGGTCTTCCGGCCACCTTGAGAATGTCCTTAAACAAACTGATGACGGTGGAATCAACGATGAACAGCTTCTTGATCACTTCCATTCTCAGTCGGCTGTCCGAAGAAATGAGTATTTTTCATCCGCTGTATTTAGAGGTTGTGGTAAACTGAAAATACAGAAAAAAGGGTAGGCTCTCCTAGGAAAGCTTACCCTTAATTTAAAAACCGTTTCTCGGATAGTATTGAATATAAATTTCTTTTCCTCGCTTTTCCCAACTCATTACAAAGAGCCGTGGCTTACATTTTTATTTATTGAAAGACACATCCCATACAGCTTGATAATCTGGGTTTGCCAGTTCTTTAACTTTTAATTCCTGAATACTGCGTTGAAATAATTCTAGTAAATTTGATTTTCTGATTACTTTATCAAGATCTTCTTTGGTAAGGTTAGCCGCGGGATACCGTACTCCATCACCTACGATTTCTCCTTGAAAATATTTCGTGGGACTTGCTATTACATCATTTGGATCGCCATTGGACATTCCTAGGAGTTCTACGCTGAGTGTTGGAATCATCACGGGATTTCCTCTGTCAAATGCAATTTTTACGTCAAGCAATATTTTAAAGAGTGCATTTACTCCGGTTTCTTTCATCACATCACTTGCTCCGCCTGCTGCTGGCACAAAAGGCATTACCTTTTGAAGTGCTCTGGTGTTTTTGTAGGAGCGTTGAAATTCAGTTGTAGTATTTTCGTCCTCGGTCGAATAAGGTGCAAGACTTTGATAAGCTTTACTGTCTGTGATTGTATTTATTGGGACAAAGGAGGTATTGTACTCTGATTCGATAATTTTCGTGAAGTCGTTATAGAAACTTTCTAAAACGTCATCCCAAAGTTCATCTGCTACTTGCGGAAATGTGGCCGATGTTGTCGTTGTCGTCGTCGTCGTGTAAGTAGTACCGCCCGCGCTGAATGAGGATGATGAGGAGGTGGTTTTTCTTTGCTTATAAGTGGTGCCCATAATAGTAAGTGACATCACACCTGCTTTTTTGATCTGTGATATCGGTCGGCTGTAAAAGGCATTTGGCTTAAGGAAGTTGTAATCCATTCCTCCAGTTTGAAATTTCTCGGTGCCCTTGTGCTTGATACCATTATTCATTTCTGGCCCTTTGATTATATTCAAAGATCTCCCGTCGGAATAGTTCACTACCATCTGGGGAATGGAAATATTTCCAACAAGATCAGTAGGCTTAAAAATTTCAGCACGAGCTACTTCTAAATAAATGCTACTGTAGTTGGCAAGTTTGTCGTTGGTAGGATCGATTCCTATATTTCGAAAAGCAGCTGCTGGAATCACCAGGGAGGCTGCTGGCGCATAATATCCAACTGGATAAAAAGTGCTGATCCCGAGAACTCGTGCTGTCATCTGCACATACATGGGAATGCTTTTGTCGTAATTCTCACCAAGCGAAAGCTCAAGTGTCACATCTTTCGAAAAATCAACAGCAGGATTTTCATTTTGCCCGTTAATGGAAAGTAATTTGAAAGTTTGACTGGCAGCGGGAATGGTGAAAGACGCCTCCTGTCCACTTTTTGTTTTGATTGCTACCTGCTTTGGCGTAGTAAGATCTTTAGGTTTAAAGCTTGAATAAATTCCAAAATTATCGCCGTCTATTTTTTCACCATTGACAGTAATCTCTCCTTCAATTTTCGAAAAACCAGCTTTCCCCTTTTGTGTGAAGGATAACATGGTCATGTTGCCACCTGAA